>NZ_CP116005.1:2415713-3119820 GCF_027941835.1 Sphingosinicella microcystinivorans | reverse complement strand
GCAGCGAAGCCCTCGCCCGCTTCCGCGACTGGGTGGTGCGGGAAGCGGCGGCGTAGACACGCCGCGACCGAATGGCCGCTTGGCCTGCGCCTCACCTTGGCCTAATCGGCAGCGCATGGTTTCCGCTGCCCGCCCCCGTGCCGTCGCGCTCTGGCTCTATGTCGTCGCCGCGCTCGTCTTCGCGATGGTCGTCGTCGGCGGCATCACGCGGCTCACCGAATCCGGCCTGTCGATGGTGCGGTGGGAGCCGATCTCGGGCGTCGTCCCGCCCTTGAACGACGCGGAATGGCACGCCGAGTTCGAAGCCTACAAGGCCTATCCGGAATACCGGAAGGTGAACCGGGGCATGTCGCTCGACGAATTCAAGGCCATCTTCTTCTGGGAGTATCTGCACCGCGTGCTCGGCCGCTTCATCGGCCTCGCCTTCGCGCTGCCGCTCGCGTGGTTCTGGGCGCGCCGGATGATCCCGGAGGGCTACAAGCCGCGCCTGCTCGCCCTCCTCGCGCTCGGCGGGCTGCAAGGCGCGATCGGCTGGTGGATGGTCGCCTCCGGCCTCGTCGACCGGCCCGACGTCGCGCACGACCGGCTCGCCGTGCACCTCGGCACGGCGCTCGTCATCCTCGGCGGCCTCGTCTGGACGGCGCGCGACCTGATGGCGCACCACCGGCGCGAGGGCCGCTCCCGGCTCACGGTCTTCAGCGCGCTCGCGCTGCTGGCGCTGGCGGTCCAGATCGTGCTCGGCGCCTTCGTCGCGGGCCTCAACGCGGGGCACGCCTTCGCCGAATGGCCGCTGATGGGCGGGCGCTTCTTCCCCGAGGGCGCCCAGTGGCTGGAGCCGATGTGGCGCAACGCCGTCGACAACCCGGTCGTCGTGCAGTGGGTGCATCGCTGGTGGGCGTGGATCGCCGCCGCGATGCTCGTCATCCTGTCCGTCCGCACGTCGCGCGAGAGCGGCGGCGGCGCGCCGCGCTTCGTGCTGCTGCTGCTCACCGCGCAGATCATCCTCGGCATCGCCACGCTGCTCACCGGCGTCGCCCTCCACGTCGCCGTCGCGCATCAGGCCGTCGCCGCGCTCCTGGTGTGGGCGGCGGTCGCCTGCGCGCACGGCCTCGGCCGGCCGGGATACCGGATGCGCTGAAAAGCCCATGAAAACACGGGCGAATTCCGCTGAACACCATGATACCCCACGCCTAAGCGCCTATTTCGCTTGACGCTTTCGGGCATCTCCATCATATGCCGCGCCGTTCACGCGGGCGGCTTCATGCGGCCCGCCTTTGTTTTGGGATCGAACCATGCACACCAAGTCCACGGTCTCGGCGAAGCCCGCCGAAGTCGAAAAGAAGTGGCTGCTGATTGATGCCGACGGCCTCGTCGTGGGCCGTCTCGCCTCGATCATCGCCAACCGCCTGCGCGGCAAGCACAAGGCGATCTACACGCCGCACGTCGATTGCGGCGACAACGTCATCGTCATCAACGCGGGCAAGGTCCGCTTCACGGGCAACAAGCTCAAGGACAAGACCTACTACCGCCACACCGGCTATCCGGGCGGCATCAAGGGCATCACGGCGGGCAAGGTCCTCGAGGGCCGCTTCCCGGAGCGCGTGCTCGAGAAGGCCGTCGAGCGCATGGTCCCGCGCGGTCCGCTCGGCCGCGCGCAGATGCGCAACCTTCGCATCTATGCGGGCGCCGAGCATCCGCATGTCGCACAGAATCCGCAGGTCGTCGACGTCGCGTCGATGAACCGCAAGAACAAGGTGGGTGCCTGATCATGGCTGATGAGAAATTGGGTCTCGAGGATCTGAAGGACCTCGCCGTCGAAACCGCCGCGGGCGCCGCGCCCGTGGCCGTCTCCGCCGCGCCGCTGCGCGAGAAGGAAATCGACGCGCAGGGCCGCGCCTATGCGACCGGCCGCCGCAAGGATGCCGTCGCGCGCGTCTGGATCAAGCCGGGCACCGGCAAGATCACCGTCAACGGCCGCGACCAGACCGTGTATTTCGCGCGTCCGACGCTGCGCCTCGTCATCAACCAGCCCTTCGACGTCTCGGGCCGGGGCGGCCAGTTCGACGTGATCGCCACCGTTTCGGGCGGCGGCCTCTCGGGCCAGGCCGGCGCGGTGAAGCACGGCATCAGCCAGGCGCTGACGAAGTACGAGCCGGAGCTGCGCGGCGTCGTCAAGCAGGCGGGTTTCCTCACCCGCGACAGCCGCACCGTCGAGCGCAAGAAGTACGGCCGCGCCAAGGCACGCCGCAGCTTCCAGTTCTCGAAGCGCTGATCGGCGTTTTCCTGCGTTTCGTGGAAAAGGGCGCTTTCGGGCGCCCTTTTTTATTTTACGTCCCGTCGCCTTCCTCTCCTCATTGAGCGCAGGTTCATGTATGGCCTGCCACAGCAGAGCAGCCATGCACCTCGATCTTGAACACGACGACATCCCGGCCATCCGGTTGACGGAGGTCTGCGTCATCGGCGCCGGCGCCGCCGGCATCGGCGTCGCGCGCCGCCTGCTGGCGCACGGGCACAGCGTCACGCTCCTCGAAAGCGGCGGCCTCGACTACGAGGCGAAGACCGCCGATCTCGGCGCGGGCCGCAACGTCGGCGAGCCCTATTACGACCTCGAGGATTCGCGCCTGCGCTTCTTCGGCGGCACCACCGCGATCTGGGGCGGCCGCTGCGCCGAGCTCGACCGCGTCGATTTCGAGCGCCGCGACTGGGTGCCCCATTCCGGCTGGCCGGTCTCCCGCGAGACGCTGGAGCCCTACTACCGGGAGGCATGGCGCGAGCTCGGCTTCCCGCAGGGTCCCGACACGGCCGGGGCGATGAAGGCCGCGGGCGTGCCGCTGCCGGACCTCGACCCGGCCCGGCTCGCGCTCGGCACGTGGCAGTTCGACGAGCGCTTCAACCGCTTCACCTTCGATGCCTGCGCGGACCTCCGCGCGCATCCGCGCTGCACGATCGTCACCCACGCCACCGTCACCGGCATCGCGGCAAGCGACGCCGGCGCAGTCACGCACGTCGAGGCCCGAAGCCTCACCGGGCGCACGCTGCGCATCCACGCCCGCTATTTCGTGCTCGCCGCGGGCGGCCTCGAAAACCCGCGCCTGCTGCTCGCGAACCGCCTCGGCAACGACCGCGATCTCGTCGGCCGCTTCTTCATGGAGCACCCGCACGCGCGCGGCGGCCGCGTCGTGGAGGGCGACGCGTGGGCGCTGCTGGGGGCCTTCGCGCGGCCGCACCGCGTTGGCGGCCGCAAGGTCGCCGCCCTCGTCACGCCGAGCGCGGCGCGGCAGGCGGAGCGCCGCGTGCTCAACAGCTCGATGATCGTGGCTGGGCGGCAGCCCGCGGACGCGCGCCAGTTCATCGGGATGCGCGCCTATTCCGGCCTCAAGCACAAGACGGCGCCGACGCGCGCCGGGCGCGGCCTCTGGATGCTCACCAAGCGCGCGGCATCGTTCGTGCAGGAACGCGCCGATCCGCTGCGCCCGTGGCTGCTCCACAAGGCCGGGCGGCTCGATCTCGCGCTGCTCGTGCGCGCCGAGCAGGCGCCGAACCCGGATAGCCGCGTGCTGCTCGACACCGAATCCGACGCCCTCGGCATCCCGCGCATCAAGCTCGATTGGCGGCTCACCGAGCTGGACATCGAAAGCGTCGCCGTGCTGGTCGCCGATTTCGGGCAAGAGCTCGAACGCCTCGGCATGGGCCGCGTCGAGACGGCGGAGTGGCTGCTCGGCAGCGGGCGCCGCTGGACGACCGACCCGCTCATCAGCTCGCATCCGATCGGCGGCTATCACCACATCGGCACCACGCGCATGGCGGACAGCCCGGCGGAGGGCGTGTGCGATGCCGAGGGGCGCGTCCACGGCCTCGCCAATCTCTATGTCGCGGGCAGCTCGCTGTTCCCCACCTCGGGCTGGGCGAACCCGACGCTCACCATCATCGCGCTCGCCATGCGCACCGGCGACACGATCGCCCGCCGGATCGAGGCCGCCGCCCGGCCGCCGTCGACATGGGCGGAACCGCCCGCGGCGGCCCCGCGGCTGCGCGCGTCCGGCGGGCGTCGCTGGTCGATCCCCGCCGAGCTGGTCGCCGCCAGCTTCTTCGGCCTGCTCCTCGTCAGCGACCAGGCGGGGGACGACGACTTCGACATGCTGCCGCAAGCCTCGGCGATCGAGTACACGGCGCCCGACCCGACGCCGGAGCCCGATGACGAGGAGGACGGCGACGCGGACGACGCCGTGCCGCGGCCCGTTCTTTAGGCCCCGTTCTTTAGTGAAGTGTCGGCAGATTTTACGATCCTCGCACGGCCGGCGGGACGCCGAATCGCTAACTGTCTCGATTCTGTAACAGTTCCCGGACTGGCACGATCATTGCGTAGCCGCAATCAATCGCAAATGTTGTGCAAGGATGTTGCCATGCTCAAGACCCTTTTCATCGCGGGTGCGGCCTCGGTAGCTCTCGCGGCGAGCGCGCAGGCCGGAATGGTCGTCAACTTCTCGTCGACGCTCGAGATTCCGGACAACAACAACTTCCAGTCGTACCTGAACGGGATCGGCCTCGACGTCTACGCCTCGACCGGCGCCTCGATCACCTTCGATCGCTCCGGCACGCTGAGGTTCGAATACCTCGGCGCCGAAAGCGGCTTCGACAACCTCTTCCACTACGGCGCGAACAGCTTCGCCGAGGACAACGACCTCGACACCGGCCTCGAATTCATGTTCGAGGTGTCGGTCTCCGCGGGTGCGTGGGAAGGCTACTTCACGTCGAGCGGCCGCGGCGACAAGAAGTTCTACCCCGGCGTCGAGGAGTTCGGCATCCTGCTCGGCGCGAACGATCCGTCCGGCCTCAACACGAACACGCTGTGGATCGCGCTCGACGACCAGAAGGTGGACGACGACGACAACCACGACGACTTCATCATCAAGGTGACGTTCATACCGGACCGCGACGTTCCGGAACCGGCGATGGTCGGCCTGCTCGGCATCGGCCTGCTCGGCATCGGCGCGGCACGCCGCCGCCGCATCTGACGCTTCGTCACAGGGCGCAAGGACGGGCCGGCGGCAACGCCGGCCCTTTCCGTTTCGCGCCGCGGCCGTTAAGCCTTGGCGCCATGTTCCGCGCCGTTCTCCTGCTGCTGATCGCTTTCGCGTCGCCCGCGCTTGCGACGAACGCCGTCCAGAACCCGCACACCCGCGTCGAGCTGATCGCGGAGAGCGCCGCCCCGGCGCCGGGAAAGACCGCCGCGCTCGCCATCGTGATGACCCCCGAAAAAGGCTGGCACACCTACTGGAAGAACCCCGGCAGCGCGGGCATGGAAACGCAGGCGGCGTGGACGCTGCCGGAGGGCGTCGCCGCTTCCGCCATCCGCTATCCGGTGCCCTCCACCTTCACCGTCTCGGGCATCATGAACTACGTGTTCGAAGGGGAATCGGCGCTGCTCGTCGACCTCGCCGTGCCGGGCCTCGCCCCCGGCACGCCGCTCCCCGTGAAGGTCCGCGTCGACTATCTGGTCTGCGACGACGAGCTTTGCGTCCCCGAAAGCGCCGACCTCGCGCTCGACCTCCGGGCGGGCGACGGCGCGGCCGACCCCGCCGCCGCGCCGCGCTTCGAGAAGGCCCGCGCCGCCCTGCCCCGCCCCGTCGACTGGCCCGCGCGTCATGCCCGCGCGGACGGCAGGTTCCGCCTCTCGGTCGACACCACGGGCGCGGGCGACATCAGCCGCGCCTACTTCTTCCCCGAGGCGGACGGCGTGCTCGACTACGACGCGCCGCAGGCGGTGAGCCGGGACGGCGACACGCTCGTCATCGAAACGGCGGCGGGCGCGAACGCCGACCCCGGCGAAGTCACGGGCGTGCTGCGGCTGGACCGCGCCGACGGCAGCCATTTCGGCGCAAGCCTCAAGGCGGACGCGGGCGAGGTCGCGGCGGCGGGCGCCCCGCTCGCGCCCGGCGGGCACGATCGGCATCAGGCGGGCCTGCCGTCCGCGCTCACCGCGCTCGCGCTCGCCGTGCTCGGCGGCTTCATCCTCAACGTCATGCCCTGCGTGTTCCCCATCCTCGGCCTCAAGGCGCTCAGCCTCGCGAACGGCGGCCATTCCGAAGCCGCGGCGCGGCGCGAGGCGCTCGCCTACACGGCGGGCGTCGTCGGCACCTGCGTTGCGCTCGGCGCGGCGATCCTCGCGCTCCGCGCCGCGGGCGCGCAGGTCGGCTGGGCGTTCCAGCTTCAGGACCCGCGCGTCATCTTCCTGCTGCTGCTGCTCGTCACCGCGATCGCGCTCAATCTCGCTGGGCTGTTCGAGATCAGCGCGCCCCGGATCGGCGGCGATGCGCTCGCGGCGCGCGGCGGCACGCAGGGCGCATTCTGGACCGGCGCGCTCGCCGCCGTCGTCGCCACGCCCTGCACCGGCCCGTTCATGGGCCTCGCGCTCGGCGCCGCCATCCTGCTGCCGCCCGCCCTCGGCCTCCTCATCTTCGCGGGACTCGGGCTCGGCCTCGCCTTGCCCTTCATCCTGATCGGCTTCATCCCCGCGCTCCGCAACCGCCTGCCGAGGCCGGGGCCGTGGATGGTGACGTTCCGCCGCATCATGGCGCTGCCGATGTTCGCGACCGCCGTCGCGCTGGCGTGGGTGCTCGGACGTCAGGCGGGCGTTTCCGGCATGAGCCTCGGCCTTGCCGCCGCCGTGTTCCTCGCCGCCGGGCTCTGGTGGGTCGGCATCCGCCAGCACGGCGGACGCCCCGCCGCCGTGCCGCTCGCCGTCGCGGCGCTCTCCGTCGCCGCCGTCCTCCTCATCACGCCGCGCGCGGAGGCGCCCGTCGCCAACGCTGCGCTGCCGGACATCGAGCCCTTCACCGAGGCGCGCCTCGCCGCGCTTCGCGCCGAAGGCCCGGTGTTCGTTTATTTCACCGCCGACTGGTGCATCACCTGCAAGGTGAACGAGAACGGCGCGCTTTCCGCGCCCGCCGTCACCGCCGCCTTCGCGGACGCCGGAATCCGCACCCTCGTCGGCGACTGGACGAACGCCGATCCGGCCATCACCCGCTTCCTCGAAAGCCGGGGCCGCGCGGGCGTTCCGCTCTATCTCTTCTACGCGCGCGGCAAGGACGCCGAGGTGCTGCCGCAGCTTCTGAGCGAGTCCCTGATGCTGGACCTCGCCCGCCGCGCCTGATTGTGGCATCCTCGCCGTTCACCGGAAAAGGAGACGAGACATGAGAACAGCCATCGCCGCCTTCGCTGCCATCGCCTTCGCGGGCACCGCCGCTCTCGCCGCGCCGGAAGTCGGCAAGACCGCCCCCGCCTTCACCGCGCAGACCGCTGCGGGCAAGACCGTCAGCCTCAAGGATTTCGCCGGCAAGACCGTCGTCCTCGAATGGACCAACAGCGGCTGCCCGTTCGTCAAGAAGCACTACGAGTCCGGCAACATGCAGAAATTGCAGGCCGATGCGAAGGCGAACGGCGTCGTCTGGCTCACCGTCAACAGCAGCGCGCCGGGCAAGCAGGGCCACGTCGATTCCGCGCTCGCCGCGAAGGAGATGAAGGACTGGACGTTCCAGCCCACCGCCTACCTGCTCGACCACGACGGCAAGGTCGGCAAGGCCTACGACGCGCGCGCGACGCCGCACATGTACGTGATCGACGGCAAGGGCGTGCTCCGCTACGCGGGCGCCATCGACGACAAGCCGACCGCGAACCCCGCCGACATCAAGGGCGCGAAGAACTACGTCACCGCCGCGCTCGGCGATATTTCCGCGGGCCGCGCCGTCGCCAGCCCCGTCACGCGCGCCTACGGCTGCACGGTGAAGTACCCGGACGCTTGAAACTTCGCTTAAAGCGCCCTTAACCACCCCGGCCCCACCATGCCCGCCTGAGAACGTGTACCTGTCTCGCGGGGTCTGTGGGTCGTGATTATCTTTTTCGGGCTGGCCGTCGTGCTCGTCTGCGTGTTCGGCAGCTTCCTGATCGCGGGCGGCGAGCCCGGCATCATCGCCGGGGCGCTGCCGCAGGAGTTGCTGATCATCGCGGGCGCCGCCGCCGGCGCCTTCATCATCGCCAACAGCAGCGCGACGCTGCGCCGCGCCGCAGACGGCGTGCGCCGCGCGTTCGCGGGCGAGCGCTGGGGCAAGGACGACTACCGCGACCTCCTCTGCCTCCTGTTCCTGCTCATCAAGACGCTGCGCACGCGGGGCGTCGTCGCCATCGAGAGCCATATCGAATACCCCGAGGAATCGCGCCTGTTCGCCGCCTTCCCGCGCATCGCGGCGGACCCGGCGCTCGTCGCCTTCATCTGCGATTACGTGCGCATGATGGCGATGAACTTCGAGGACCCGAACCAGATGGCCGACGCGATGGAGGCCGATCTCGACCGCCACGTCGCCGAGGAATATCAGGCGCAGGGCGCGCTCCAGACGCTCGCCGACAGCCTCCCCGCGCTCGGCATCGTCGCCGCCGTGCTCGGCGTCATCAAGACGATGGGCTCGGTCGACCAGCCGACCGAGGTCTTGGGCGCCATGATCGGCGGCGCGCTCGTCGGCACCTTCCTCGGCGTCCTCCTCAGCTACACGGTCGTCGGCCCCATCGCCTCGCGCCTCGCGCAGGTCATCGACGCCGAGGCGAAGTACCTCAGCCTCGTGAAGACCGTCATCGTCGCCCACCTGCAAGGCCAGGCCCCGCAGGTCGCCGTCGAGCTCGGCCGCCGCACCACGCCCTCCAACCACGCCCCCAGCTTCGCCGAGATGGAGGCCGCCCTCGACGCCCTGCCGCGCGATCTCGTCTAGCGCTGGAATCCCCGCCCCATATCCGCTAAGCGCCCTCCATGTCGCAGAAAGTCCGCATCGCCGTGCTGGGAGCGTCGGGATACACCGGCGCCGATCTCGTGCGTCTCGCGCTCACGCATCCGAATATCGAGATCGCCGCGCTCAGCGCCAACGCCAAGGCGGGGCAGGCGATGGCGGACGTGTGGCCGCATTTCGCCCACGTGCCGCTGCCCGGCCTCGTCCGCGCCGAGGAGATCGACTGGGCGGGCATCGACGCCGTGTTCGGCTGCCTGCCGCACGCCGCCTCCGCCGCGCTGCTCTCGACGCTCGGCGGCGTGCGCATCGTCGACCTGTCGGCGGATTTCCGGCTGAACGACGCGAAGACCTATGCCGAGTGGTACGGCAACGCGCACCCGGCGCCGGAGCTGCTGCCCGATGCCGTCTACGGCCTCACCGAATATGCGGCAGACATGCTCCCTGCCGCGCGCATCGTCGCCTGCCCCGGCTGCTACCCGACCGCGGCGCTGCTCGCGCTGCTGCCGCTGCTGGAGGCCGGGCTGATCGGCCACGAGCGCATCACCATCAACGCGCTCTCCGGCGTCTCCGGCGCGGGCCGCAGCCTCAAGGAGGCGAACCTGTTCACCGAGGTCGCGGAGGCCGTGCACCCCTACGGCATCGGCCGCCACCGCCACATGCCGGAGATCGAGCAGGAGCTTTCGAAGCGCGCGAACGGCCCCGTCACGATCAGCTTCACGCCGCACCTCGTGCCGATGAACCGCGGCGAGCTCGAGACCATCACGGTCGAGCTGGTGCCCGGCAAGACCGCCGCGGACCTCCGCGCCGCGCTCGGCCACCGCTACGCCGCCGCGCCGTTCGTGCACCTGCTGCCCGAGGGCAAGGCCCCGGCGACGCGCATGGTGCGCGGCTCCAACCACTGCGTCCTCAATGTCTTCGAGGACCGCGTGCCCGGCCGCGCCATCGTCATCGCCGCCATCGACAACCTCGTGAAGGGCTCGTCGGGTCAGGCGGTCCAGAACATGAACCTGATGTTCGGCCTTCCCGAGACGACCGGCCTCGAAGCCGCGCCGCTGTTCCCGTGATCGTCACCGACCGCCTCAAGCTCCGCCCGTGGCGCGAGTCCGACCGGCTCCCGTTCCGGATGCTGTGCGCCGACGCGCGCGTGATGGAGCACCTCGGCGGCCCGCGCAGTCCGGCGGATGCCGACGCCGCGATGGAGCGCATGATCGCCAGCCAGCGCGAGCACGGCCACTGCTTCTGGGCGGTCGAGCGCAAGGCGGACTTCTCGTTCATCGGCTTCTGCGGCCTCCTCGTCTGCGACAAGGCGGGAACCCCGGTCGAGAACGAGATCGAGATCGGCTGGCGCTTCCGCCACGATTGCTGGGGTCAGGGCTTCGCCAAGGAAGCCGCCTACGCCAGCTTCGACTGGGGCTTCGCCAACCTCGACTGCGAGCGCATCGTCGCGCTCACCGTCTCGGAGAACACGCGCAGCTGGGGGCTGATGGACCGCTTGCGGATGCGGCGGCATCCCGAGCTCGATTTCCACGAGACCTCCGCCACCACCGGCCACGCGGACGCGCGCATCATCGTCTATGCCCGCGCGCGCGGCTGGGACTGATCTCCGACGCACGAAGGAAAATCCATGCCCGTCTATACGTTCGAAGGCGCCGCGCCCGAGATCGCCGACGATGTCTTCATCGCCCCCGGCGCGCACGTCATCGGCAAGGTGAAGATCGGCGCGGGATCGAGCGTCTGGTACAATTGCGTGCTGCGCGGCGACGTCGGTTCGATCACCGTGGGCGAAGGCACCAACATCCAGGACGGCACCATCGTCCACGTCTCGGGCGGCACGTTCGACACCGTGATCGGCAGCCACTGCCTCATCGGCCACACCGCGATCGTCCACGGCTGCACGCTCCACGACCACGCCTTCGTCGGCCTCGGCGCCATCGTCATGGACGGCTGCGTCATCGAAAGCGACGCCATGCTGGCGGCGGGCGCGATGCTCACACCCGGCAAGCGCATCCCCTCGGGCCAGATGTGGGCCGGGCGCCCGGCGAAATACGTGCGCGATCTCAGCCCGGAAGAGATCGCCGGAAACCGCGAAGGGCCGAAGCACTACGCAAGGCTCGCAAAGCTGCACCGCCCCCTCCGCCCCCAGGACGCATAGCCCCTCCTCTCCCGCCCGCGGGAGAGGATACGAAGCCTTGGCCGAAGGCCGCAGGCGAAGTCGGTGAGGGTAGCGGCGGCGAGGGCAAAAACCCCTCCGCACAATCCGCCCCTAACGCCCGGGACCCATCGGAATTCCGTTCAGGCCGGAGCGAAAATGGTGGATTTCGAGAACCGGAGCGGAGCGTACTAAAGGTACGTGAGCACCGGAAGCGCAGAAAGCCGCCGTTTGCAGCCCGGCATGGGCGGAATTCCGACGGGTCCCCCTACTCCGCCCCCACCGGGGACCACCCGAGCCCGTCCCCGTTCACGCCCACCGGAATCCGCCGCAGCACCTTGCCGCCCGGCCATTCGAGTTCCGCCACCATGTTCCGCCCCGTCTCGGCGACATAGAGCCGCTTGCCGTCCGGCCGGAACAGGATCGTCACCTGCATGGCGTCGGCGGTGCCGCTCACCGGAACCGTGCGTTCCAGCCTGCCTGTCGCCACGCTGTAAACGCCGAGCGTGCCTGCCTCGAGATTCGAGGTGACGGCCTCCTTCCCGTCCGGGCTGATCGCGATGCGCAGCGGAAACGGCCCGGCCTCGATGCGCCGCACGAGCTTTTCCGTCTCCGTGTCGTAGACGTGGACCTCGTTCGATCCCCGGCTCGAGATCCAGAGCTGCTTGCCGTCCGGCGTCAGCGCGATGCCTTCCGCCTCGCGCCCGGCCGCCAGATGGCCGATGGTCCGCCCGCTTTCGAGGTCGACGACGCTCGCGCTGCCGCTTTTCATGTTCGCCGTGTAGGCGCGCGGCCGCGACGGGTGCACCGCCACCATGTGCGAGCCTTCCGCCCCGGTCGGGATCGACCGCACCACGCGCCCGTCCGCACCGTCAATCACCACCAGCGTCTTGGAACCCTCGGCGGTCGCCACCAGCCGCCCGTCGCCAAGCCAGAGCAGCCCATGCGGCCGCGCGTTCGGGCTGATGTCCCACGTCGCAAGCCGCTCGCCGCCCGGCACCGCATAGACGTCGATCGCGCTGCCGCCATAATTCACCACCGCCGCCCGCGTCCCGTCCGGCGAAAGCGCCACCTCATGCGGATTCGCCCCGCTCGCCGAGCGTGCCAGTTCCTTGCCGCTCGCGAGGTCGATGAAACTCACCGTGTTCTCGCCCTTGTTGCCGACGATGAGCGTCTCGGCCGAAGCGGGTGCCGCCGCGAGCAGCAGGGCGATGGTCAGAATATGCCGCATATGTTTCTCCCTTGCGTGCATACTGACGCGAACGGCCCGCAAGGTCATCCCTGTACCAACCGCCTTTTGCCCTGTCTGGTGTCCGTGCCAAAAAAAGAGGGCGGCGCCGAAGCCCCGCCCCCCTGAAACCCCGAGTGTTGGAATCAGGCCGTTTTGCGCCTGCGCAGTATGCCGAGCCCTGCAAGGCCGAGCCCGAACAGGGCAAGCGCCGCGGGTTCGGGAACCGGGTTGGTCGGTCCGCCGGGGTCCGTCGGCTCGGTCGGATTGACGATGGATGTCGTGCCCAGCCAGATGTCGTCGATGGCGAAGTCGTTGCCGCCGAAGGCGGTCTGCGCGTTGCGCAGGAAAAGGCTGGCCGTTGTCGCGCCGCCGCTGTTGAACGTGGTGGAGAGGCCGTGCCAGATGCCGGTCGGCGTGACGGGCACGGTCAGCGTGTTCAGCTCGAATTCTTCGCCGCCGTCCAGCGAAACCGTGAACGTGAGGACGGGCGGGCTGGCGGGATAGGCGTTCATGACGAACGCCTCGAAGAAATAGTCGATGCCCGCCGCGATGTCGATCGGCGAGGACTGCCAGACGATATCGCCTTCGTTCGCCGAGCCGTTGGCGATGAACATCAGCCCCGAGCCGGTGGTATGATCGCCTGCGACCACGAAGGCGCTGTGCCATGCCCGCGGATTGCTGCCGACCGTATAGACTCCCTGTGCGGTGCCGTTCGCAGCGTTATACGTGTAGCTCGTCGCGAACCCCGTGTTCCCCGCCTCGAAATCGCCGTTCAGGACCAGATTGGCCGCCTGCGCCTGTCCGGCCAGAGCGATACTTGCCGCGAGGCCCAGCATTCTCATCGTCATTGATGCTCCTCCTGTTCTTGCCGTCGTCAACGCGCCGGGGGATGTCGCCATCCGTCCGAACCGCTTTGTCAAAATGCAAAAATCAGGCCATAACGAAAAGATAGAAGGTTTCCTGTGGGTTATCAGCGCGCTGTCGACCGCGGCGCGCAGCAGATGTAAAGCAGGCCGACATCAGGCCCGTGATGTGTGCGGGCGCTGTCCCTACCGATCCGCCCCCTTCACCTTCCCCCAGCTGCGCGCCGCCGTGTAGCCGAGGTAGCCGGTGCCGAAGAGCATGTAGAGCGGCTCGGGGATCGCCTCCAGATAGGCGCCCATCCCCTGCCCGATCGCCTTCGCCGTCGCGGGGTCGGCGGCGGCGATGAGGCCCATGGGGATCGACCAGAGCAGCAGCACGTACATCACGTAGAGGAAGCTCGGGCGCGCGCGGCTCGTCCACGGGTCCGCCGCGTTCGCCTCGGCCAGAATCGCGGCCATGCGCGCCTCGATGAGCTTCAGCTCGTGGCTGTCTTCGAGCTGGATCAGCTCCAGCTTGGCGCGTTCGCGCGCCTCCTTGTCCGGGATGATGCGGTCGAGCAGCTTGGCGACCGGTGCGATGATGCCGTCCACGAGCGACATGGGCCTCTCCTTCCCTCGTTCCTTTCCTGCCGCCGGTTCAGGCGTGGAAATCGCCGATGCGCCCGGCGAGCCAGCCGAACACGAAGCTCTCGTTGGCGGGCCGCGCCTCGGCGAGTTCGATGTAGCGGGCGCCTTGCAGCGCTTCGAGCGCGCGCAGCAGCACGGTCTCCCCGGCCTTGCCGCGCGCGGCGGCCAGCCCCTTCAGCGCGGCGAGCGTCGCCGTGTCGATCACGCGGCTCTGCGGGATGTCCGGCCAGTCGCGCTCGCGCCGGTTGAGCGCGTTCAGCGCGCGTTGCAGGAAGCCGGTGGCGACCGCGGGGCCCATGTTGACGCCCGTGTCGAACAGCTCCGCCGCGATGCGCGGCATCAGCGCATTCACGCGGTCGAAGCCGGTGTCCCGCCAGTAGCGCTTCCGGTAGATGTCCGCCGCGAGGCTGCGCGGCAGGTCCCGCATGGCGCCCGCGTAGCCCGCGGCGCGCGCGGTGGCCTCGGTGATGCCGAAGTTGGTGGGTCCGCCGCGGTCGTCGGGGTGGTCGACGAAGCCGCCCTCGCGGTGCAGCAGCATTTCGATGAGATCGTCGATGGACGCCATGAGCGGGCTCTCCTGCCGTGGGAGGCAGAACGAACCCATCCGGTTCCTATTTGTCAAATCCTATCGCGAATCCGGCACGTGGCGGACTATTTCGTAAACTTCGGGAAGACGCTGGTCGGAGCGACAGGATTCGAACCTGCGACCCCCACACCCCCAGTGTGATGCGCTACCAGGCTGCGCTACGCTCCGACCGTGCGCCCGCCATTAAGCGTCCCGGCGGGCAAAGGCAAGCCTTGCCCGCCGGTTTCGCGGACGGGATGGAGCCTAGCTGCCCTGCAGGCTCGTCAGCAGCTTCTGCGCCGCGCCGCGGCTGTCGAACTGCGGGGTCTTGAGCGCGGTTTGCAGCGCCTCCACCGCCTTGCCGCGCTGCCCGTTCATCGCATAGGCGACGGCGAGGTGGAAACGCACGTCCGGGTCGGTCGGCGAGCCCGCCGCCGCCTTCTGCAGCAGCGTGAGCGCCAGCGTCTTGTCCTGCTTGTTGCGGATGAGCAGCCAGCCGTAGGTGTCCTGCACCGCGGGCACGTTCGGCCCGACCGCATAGGCCTCCTTCGCCGTCGCCAGCGCGCGCTTGTCGCCGACGAGCGAATAGGCCCAGGCGAGGTTGTTGAGCACCGTCACGCTCTTTTCGGCGTTGGGCAGCTTGCGCAGCGCCTCGTAGTTGGCGATGGCCGCCTTGTACTGCCGCTGCTGCATCTGCAATTCGGCGATGGCCGCGAGCGCGATCGGGTCGCGCGGGTTGGCCTTCTGATAGGCCTGCATCACCGTGATGGCCTGCCCGGTCTTGCCCGTCTGCGTGTAGACCTGTGACAGCGCGCGCGCCGCCGCGAGGTTGAACTTCGTCTTCTGCGCCGCCTCCAGATACGGCAGCGCCGCCGCCGGCTGATTCTGGGCGAGATAGGCGCGGCCGAGCGCGAGGTCGCCGAAATTCTCCTTCGGCGCATGTTTGCGCAGGCGGTCCGCCCACTCCTTCGCCGCGGTCCAGTCGCCCTGCCGCGCCTCGAAGAACACCAGTTCCGAATAGACCGGGGCCGGATTGACGCGCGGCATCGCCAGAATGCGCTGGTAGGTGGAGCGCGCCGCCGCGATCTTCCTGTTCGTCTCCTGCGCGCGGGCCAGCATGACGCGCGGCTGCGGGCTGTCCGGCTGCGCATTGACGAGCCGGTTCAGAACCGATTCGACCTGATTGCCTTGCCCCGCCGCTTCATACACGCGGGCCGCCGCCAGCAGGGCCTGCGGCTGATCGGGGAAGTCGCGAAGGATCGAGGCGACCTCGTCGAGCGCGCGCTTGCTCTGGTTGGTGTCGAGGTAGGCGTCGGCGAGCTGCACGCGCGGGCCGAGCTGCTTCGCGTCGACCGCCGCCGCCTGCCGCAGCCATTCGACGCGGGCGGTGGCGTCGCCGCGCCGCGCCGCCGTCGCGGCGAGCAGGGTCAACGCGCGGCCGTCGCGCTTGTTCTGTTCGAGCAGCAGCTTCAGCTCGCGTTCGCCCTCCGCTATGCGGCCCGTGGAGATGAGCACCTGCGCGAGGTTGCGCCGCGCCTCGGTATAGTCCGCCTTCTTCTGGAGCGCGGTGCGGAAGCTGGCCTCGGCCTTCTTCGTTTGCCCGAGGCCGAGCTCGGCGCCGCCGCGGATGTTGTAGCCGACCGGCAGGTCCGGATAGAGGGTGATGATCCGGTTGCTGGTCGCGAGCGCCTTGTCGAACTCGCGGTCACGGATCTGGATCAGCGTCAGCACCATCAGCGCCTGCAGCGACTTGCTGTCGTCCTTCAGCACCGCCATCAACTCCTCTTCGGCAGCCTCGGCGTTACCCTGCAGGAGCTGCGTCATGGCGAGCTGGGTTTTCAGCTCGCCCGCCTTCGGCGCTTCGGTGACGGCCTTTTCGAGATACTGCTGCGCTTCGGCCATGTTGCCCTCGCGCGCATAGGCGGCGCCGTAGAGCGCGAAGGTGCGCCCGTCGGCAGCCCCGGAATCGATGATCGGCTTCAGCGAGGCGATCGCGCCGCGCGTGTCGTTGCCCTTGAGCTGCGAGGCTGCGTAGAGCTTGCGCGCAAGCACGCTCTGCGGCGCCGCGGCGACGACCTTGCCGAAGAAGTCGGTGGCCTGCGCCACGTCGTTCGCCTGATAGGCCAGCATACCCTGCAGCATCAGCGCCGGCACGTAGTTCGCAAGCAGGCCCTTCGTGCGCGTCATCAACTGGCGCGCCTTCTCATACTGGCCGCTGCGGGTTTCGAGCACGGCTTCCAGATAGAGCGCGAGGGGGTGATCCGGCACCAGCCCGTTGATTCGCTTGAGATCGGCGCGCGCCTGATCCTCGCGCTTGAGGTCGCCGAGCGTGGCGGCGCGCTCCAGCAGCGCCTCGATGTTGTTGGGATCGGCCTCGATCGCCCGGTTGAAATAGGTGAGCGACGCTTCGAGCCCCTGCGAGCGGCGCACGAGGTCGCCCTTCAGCATCAGGCCCTTCACGTTCGTCGGCTTGGCGGCAAGCACCTGATCGGCAAGCGCCGAGGCTTCGTTCATCTTGCCGTCGGACGCATAGAAGCGCGCGACGTCGACCATCGTCTCCGGGTCGTTCGGCGCAATGCGGCGGGCGCGTTCGAACTCGGCGCGCGCTTCCGGCAGATTGCGCTGCTGCGTCAGGATCTGCCCGCGCAGCCGCGCCGCATAGGCGGCGAACTGCGGCTCGATCGACCGTGCGTCGAGCAGGTCCATCGCCTCGCTGTACTTGCGCTGCATCAACAGGGCGTGCGCGCGCAGATGGCGAACCTTCGACGACGGGATGCCCGCCTGCATGGCGCGTTCCAGTTCCGTCTGCGCCTGCACGCCGGAGCCGAACTCCAGCGCGACGCGCGCCTGAAGCAGCCGGGCAAGACCGTTGTTCGGATTGGCCTTCAGCGCCTTCAGGAGCTGGATGCGGGCGCCGCGATAGTCGCCGGCCTGAAAGAGGCGGAAGCCCTGCACATAGGCATCGTTCGATTCGCTGCGCGCGTCGGCGTGCGCCGGAAAGGCCGCGACGCCGATGGGAGCCGCAAGCGCTAGGGTCGCCGCTGCAAGCTTGAAGAAGGTCTTGTTCAACATCTTTTTATCCTCGATAGGACGGTTCGACTTGCCGTGGCCGCGTGCGACCTTTTTGTGTGGGCCACGGCATTATGACCGTCAGGTCTCAATATTATATTGCTTCAGAAGATCATAAAGCGTCGGCCTGCTGACACCGAGCAGCTTGGCCGCGTTCGATACGTTGGACTCGGTACGCGCCAGCGCCATGCGGATGGCATTTCGGTCCGCCCGCTCACGCGCGGCGCGGAGGTTCAGGAAATCGTCGTCCTCGACTTCGGCAAGGTCGAGGTCCGCGGCGGAAAGCCGGCTGCTGTCCGCCATGATCACCGCGCGTTTCATGCGGTTTTCAAGCTCGCGCACGTTTCCCGGCCACTTCCACGCCTCGATCGCCGCCAGCGCATCGGCGTTGAAGCCCTTCACCGGACGCTTCATGTCGCGGGCGTACTTGCGGAGGAAATGGTGGGAGAGCAGCACGGCGTCGCCCTGCCGCTCGGCAAGCGGCGGAATCTTGATGACGACCTCGGCGAGCCGGTACCAGAGGTCTTCGCGGAAGGCGCCTTCCGCGATCATCGCCTCGAGGTTCTGGTGCGTCGCGCAGACGATGCGCACGTCGACCGCGATCGTCCTGCGGCCGCCGATTCGCTCGATCACGCGCTCCTGAAGGAAGCGCAGCAGCTTCACCTGCAACGGCAGCGGAATGTCGCCGACCTCGTCGAGGAACAGCGTGCCGCCCTCGGCAAGCTCGATCTTGCCCTCGGTGGTCTTCACCGCGCCGGTAAACGCGCCTTTTTCATAGCCGAACAGCTCGGCCTCAAGGAGGTTTTCGGGGATCGCCGCGCAGTTGATCGCGACGAACGGCGCGCCCTTGCGCCCGGAGCTGTCGTGGAGCCCGCGCGCCAGCACTTCCTTGCCGGTACCGCTCGCGCCGAGCAGCATGACGGAAACGTCGGTGTTGGCGACACGCTCGATCATCCGGCAGACCCGGAGCATACTGTCTGAACTGGTGATGAGCCCTCCGAGCGCCTCGTGACCGTCGCGTTCGCCGAGAAGGCGGTTTTCCGTCTCGATCGCATGAAGATGGAACGCCCGCTGCACGATGAGGCCGAGCTGGTCGATGTCCACCGGCTTCTGGTAGAAATCGTATGCGCCGAGCGCGATCGCCCGGAGCGCGCTCTCGCGCGCACCGTGGCCGGAGGCGACGATGACCTTGGTGTCGGGCTTCAGCGACAGGATTTCCTCGAGCGTGGCGAAGCCCTCGGTCGTGCCGTCCGGGTCCGGCGGCAGGCCGAGATCGAGCGTCACCACCACCGGCTCGTGAGCGCGCAGCAGCTCGATGGCGGCGCGGCGATCCCCCGCACAGAGCACCTCATAGTCCTCGTATGACCACTTGAGCTGGCGCTGCAGCCCCTCGTCGTCCTCGACGACCAGCAGTTTCGGTGCCGATTTGTTCGCCATTCAGCCTTCCCGCCTGTTCGCTTCCTGCCGCGCGGCCGCGGCGGGAAGCTCGATCGTAAAGCAGCTCCCCACGCCCGGTTCGCTTTCAACCAGGAGTTTACCGCCCATTTCCCGTGTCATTTCCCGCGCCTCGAATGCGCCTATACCAAAGCCCCCCGATTTGGTCGACTTGAAGGGTGCGAAGAGTTCGTCGCGGATGAAGTCGGCGCTCATGCCGCGGCCGCGGTCGCGAACATGCACGCGCACGATGTCGCCCGGCTCCACCGCGATGGTCACGGGGCTGCCCGGCGCGCTCGCATCGACCGCATTCTGAACGAGATGGGTCAGCACCTGCTCGAAACGGTCAGCCGCTCCCTTCGCCGTGACGGTCTCCGCATCGCCCTCGACGGCTATTTCCGGCCACGAACGGCGCGCAGCCGTCGCCACCGACGCAACTGCATGGCCGACATCGAACGTGTCGGCAGACGCCCCGCCCTGCACGCTCTGCTGCGAGAGGCGCGCCAGCAGATCGTTCATCTTGGCGACCGAGCTTTGCAGCGTCGCGATCATGTCCGCCCGGAACTCCGGATTGTCGGCGTGGCGCTCGGCGTTGCGCGCAACGAGGCTCAGCTGGCTCACCAGGTTCTTGAGATCGTGCATGATGAAGGCGAAGCGCCGGTTGAACTCGTCGAACTTGCGCGATTCCGCGATCTTCGCAAGCGCCGCCGCCTCGGCGACATAGCTCGCCGCCTGCCGGCCCACGGTGCGGAGGATGTCGAAATCCTCCCAGTTCAGCTCGCGCTGCGTCAGCGGCCGCTCGATGAGGATGAAACCGATCGCCTCGTCGATGTGGATCAGCGGCACAAGCAGCCACGCCTGCGGGTCCTCGATCAGCCATTGGGGCAGCCGCACCGCCCCGGTGCCGGCGCGGTGCTCCTCGATGTCGAGGATACGGCCGCTCGCCTCGAAGTGCGCCTTGAGGCGCGCGGCGCCCTCGATATGCCCTGGCAGCAGAGTCCGGTAGTTCCAGCGCGCGAGATGTGCGAAGCTGTCGTCCTCCCCGGCGATGAACAGCGCGCCGCCGGGCGAATCCACGGGTTCGCACGCGGCCTGCACGACGCGCACGTGAAGCGCGCCGAGGCCCGGCCCCGAACTCGAGACCGTGTTCACGAAACGCAGCCATTCCTGCCGGTAATCGTATTTGTAGGCGAAGAAATGCTTGTTGATCTGGACACGCAGCCACGCCCGCGCGCGGCCCGAGAACAGGATGACCGCCGCGAGCACCGCCGCTGCGAAGATGAAGCTGATCTGGAGCAGCCGCCCCCAGTCTCCGCCGACCAGTCGCAAGCCGTAGCCCGCCAGCGACATGAGCACGAGGTAGAGCCCGATGGCGCCGAGCGACAACGTATGGAACGCCGCCTGCCGCGACACCTGGAGCCGGAGCCCCCGGTTGCGCGCGGCGGACAGGTAGATGAGCGGCAGGACCAGCGCGTTCACGAGCCCGCGCACCTCGACGAGGTCCGGCCCCATCGTCCGGTCGAGCAGGAACAGCGTGTAGAGATTGAGGTCGTAGGCGAAGATCCCGGCGAGCGCGATGCAGAGCAGGCGGATGCTCCAGCGGTTGGAGGGCGCCGAGTTCACATAGACGTTGTGCGTCAGCACCAGCCCGCCGATGGCGACGGCAAGGCGCCCCATCGTGAAGAAATACTGCAGCCACTCCGGAACGGCGGCGCCTCGCGCCAGACTCCACACGTCGCCCGCCATTTGCAGCGCCACGACGACGGCGAGCGCGATGAGGACGCTGCGCGAGGGATTGTGGGCCGTGTCCTGCCAGTTGCTGATGACGAGAACCGCCGCGAAAATGGCCCACGTCGCCGAGCGCAGCGTTTCCGCGATCGAGACCAGCACCGTGAGTTCGGGGCGAACGGCGGGAACAAGGACGACGAGAACCGCCCACAGCGCCGTCGCCAGCGAGGCGCCCACCAGCCACCAGTCCGCGGGCGATTGCGGCCGGCGAAAGATCAGCAGGCCGGCGAGCAGCAGATAGCCGATCGCCGCCACGCTGTGGCTGAAAGCGCTGACGTCGCTTTCCGCGGGCACGGCGCTAGCGCACCCCGTCCTGCCAGACGACGACGCGGACCGTCTGGATCAGGATGAGAAGGTCGAGGAACAGGCTGTAGTTCTTGATGTAGTAGAGGTCGTATTCGAGCTTGTGGCGCGCGTCCATCACGCTCGCGCCGTAGGGATAGTTGAGCTGCGCCCATCCGGTGATGCCCGGCTTCACGATGTGCCGTTCACGGTAGTACGGGATTTCGGCCGCCAGCTCCTCCACGAACACCGGCCGTTCCGGGCGGGGGCCCACGAAGCTCATGTCGCCCGTGAGCACATTGTAGATCTGCGGAATCTCGTCGATTCGCGTGGTGCGGAGGATGCGGCCGACCGGCGTCACGCGCGGATCGCCGGACTTTGCCCACTGCGCTTTCCCGTCCTTTTCGGCATCCGCCACCATGGAGCGGAACTTCACGACGTTGAAGGTCTTCCCGAACTGGCCGACACGCTCCTGCCGGTAGAAGATGTCGCCCCTGCTGGTGAGCTTCACGGCGAGCGCGGCCACGACGAGGATGGGCGACGCAAGCACGAGCAGGATGAGGCTCGCGGTAATGTCGAACAGCCGCTTCAGCATGATCGCGAGCGGCTCAGCGCCCAGAAAGCCGTCGGAATAGATCAGCCAGGAGGGCGAGATCGAGCGCAGGTCGACGCGCCCGGTCTGCCGTTCGAGGAAACTGCTGATCTCCGAGACCGGAAAGCCCGCCAGCTTCACCTCGAGGAGCTTTTCGCTGGGCGCCGCGCCGCGCCGCTCGTCGAGTGCCAGCACGACCTCGTCGATGCGCAGGCGTTCGCACAGGTCGACGAGCGAAGGCACCGAATCGATCGCGAGCGCATTGTCGATCACGTTACCGGTATCGGTGAGCCGCACCACGGCGGCGGCGGTGAAGTTCGAGTCCGGGGCCTCCGACGCGCGCGCGAGGCGCCCGCCGCGCTGCCCGGCGCCGATGATCAGCACGCGGAAGCGGAAGCTCTTCCACTTCATGATCTGCGACATGAGGACCCGCCACGCGAAGATCACCACGAAGGTGAGCGCGATGGCATAGAGAACGACCGACCGCCAAAGATCGACGTCCGGGAAGAAGAACAGGATCACCGAGATCGCGGTGATGCTGACCAGCATCGCCACGGCGATGCGGCTCATCGCCATGCGCAGCGACCGGAAACAGTCCATCTGGTAGGCGCCGATGCCGAGCATCACGAGGTAGACCGTCGCCGCATAGAGCCCGAACTGCGGCGCGCGCGCCAGGACGTTGCCCGGGTCCATGTCGATCTGCTGGGCGCGGAAAAGCCACGCGGCCTGCACCGAAAGATAGATCAGCACGATCTCGACGAGGCCGAGGATAAGCAACGGACGCGGGAGATAATGGTTGAAGAGTCGGATCAAACGCGGCCACCCCTGCTCATCGGCTTCGACTGTCCCCCTGCTTTGCCAACACTTTACAATAGCTTGCCAGGAACGCGCCAGCGACGGATTTATGGCGGCGATGCGCCGGACCGTGTTTCGGCGCCGCTTGTGGGCCGCCGCGACACGGACCTATAGGCTGTGGAGGTAGAACAAGGCGGTGAACAAAGTGCAAACCACGCCCGTTATCCTTTCCGGCGGCGCCGGAACCCGCCTCTGGCCGCTGTCCCGCAATGCGAGCCCCAAGCAGCTGCTGCGCCTTCTGGGGCCCGAGACGCTGATCCAGTCGGCGGCGCGGCGTGCGCCCCCGGAAAACGGCTTCGCCGCGCCGCTCATCGTCGCCGGGGAGGCCCACCTCTCCGGGATCGAGGCGCAGCTCGCCGAAATCGGCGTCTCGCCGCGCGCGATCGTGCTGGAGCCCGCGGGCCGGAACACCGCGCCCGCGGTCGCGCTCGCCGCGCTCCTGCTCGCCGAGGACGAACTCATGCTCGTCATGCCGTCCGACCACATCATCAACGATGTCGAGGCCTTCCGGGCCGCGATCGCCCGGGCGCAGCCGCTCGCGGCGGACGGCTGGCTGGTCACGTTCGGTATCACGCCCGACCGCCCGGAGACGGGATACGGCTATATCGAAAGCGCCGAACCCCTCGCGGAGGGCGTGCAGCGCGTCGCCCGTTTCGTCGAGAAGCCGCCCCTCGAGACCGCGAAAGCGTATCTCGAAACCGGCCGCTTCTGCTGGAACGCGGGCATCTTCCTGCTGCGCGCCGGCAGCTTCCTCGCGGAACTGCGCCGCCACGCGCCGGAAATCGAGGCCGCCGCGCGCCGCGCCATCGCGGCGGCCGCGGCCGAAGGCCACATCATCCGCCCGGACAGCGCGAGCTTCCTCGCCTCCCCGTCGGACAGCATCGACTATGCCGTGATGGAAAAGGCCGATCGCGTCGCCGTCGTCCCCGTCGAGATGGGCTGGTCGGACATCGGCGCATTCGGCGCGCTCCTCGAACAGCTGCCGCGCGACGACGGCGGCAACGCCGTGGGCGGCGACGTGCTCGCGCTCGATACCGCGAACTGCCTGATCCGCAGCGAAGGCCCACTTATAGCCGCCGTCGGCGTCTCCAATGTCACCATCATCGCCACCGGCGACGCCGTCCTCGTCGTCGCCAACGAGCGTGCGCAGGACGTCAAGCGGATCGTCGACACGCTGAAGGCAAATGGCCGTCACAACATGAGTTGAACGCGGCGAGCGGCTTCGCTATAGCCGCGCCTTCGGCTGGAGACGTGGGTGAGTGGCTGAAACCAGCGGTTTGCTAAACCGCCATACGGGGTTAACCCGTATCGAGGGTTCGAATCCCTCCGTCTCCGCCAGTTTCGCGCCGCCGCGTTCGGCCCTCAGGCCGCCGCCTTCACCACGTTCAGCGTGTGGAGCGCGATCATGCGTTCCTCGTCGGTCGGAATCACATACACGGCGATGCGGCTCCCCGGCGTGCTGATGCGCTCCGCGTTGCGGGCGTTCGCGTCAGCGTCGATCTCGATTCCGGCCCACGCCAGACGCGCGCAGATCCGCGCGCGCACGGCAGCGTGGTTCTCGCCGATCCCGGCCGTGAAGACGAGGCCGTCGAGCCCTTCGATGCAGGCGATCAGCGCGCCCGCCTCGCGCGCCGCGCGCCATACGAACAGCGCGATCGCTTCCTCGGCGTCAGGTGACGCGCTTTCCGAAAGCGCCCGCATGTCGCTGGAGACGCCGGACACGCCGAGCAGCCCCGACTTCCTGTAGAGCATCTGCTCCACCTCCGCCGCGCTCATGCCCATCTGCGTCTGGAGATGCAGCACGACGCCGGGGTCGATGCTGCCGCAGCGCGTGCCCATCATCAGCCCGTCGAGCGCGGTGAAGCCCATCGTCGTGTCGACGCTGCGGCCGCCGCGCATCGCGCAGAGGCTCGCGCCGTTGCCGAGGTGCGCCGCGATCACCCTGCCCTTCGCCGTCTCCGGGTCGATCTCCGCGAGCCGCCGCGCGATATATTCGTAGGAGAGGCCGTGGAAGCCGTAGCGCCGGATACCCTGCGCGTGCAGTTCGCGCGGGATGGCGAGCCGGGTGGCAAGCTCGGGCCGGTCGTGGTGGAAAGCGGTATCGAAGCACGCGATCTGCGGCAGGTCGGGGCGCAGCGCGGCGATGGCGCGGATCGCGGCGAGGTTGTGCGGCTGGTGCAGCGGCGCGAGCGGGCAGAGCGTCTCCAGCGCGGCGAGCAAGGCGTCGTCCACCCGCCGGGGCGCGGCGAAGTCGGTGCCGCCGTGGACGACGCGGTGGCCGATGGCGAGCACCTCGTAGCCTTCGAGATGTCCCCCCGCCCAGCCGAACAGGTCTTCGAGCAGTGCAGCGTGGCCGAGGCCCACGCCGCCCGCCCAGTCGCGGTCGAGCACGACGCTGCCGTCCACGCTGCGCGCGACGAGGCGCGGCGCGATGCCGATCCCCTCGATCTTGCCGCCCGCGGAAAGGACGGGCGCGCCCTCATCGTCCAATGTGAACAATGCAAACTTGATGCTGGACGAGCCCGAATTGAGGCTGACGACGGCCTTCATGCGCCGGACGCGCCCGATACTGCCAGCCCCGGCGCTGCTTTCGTCGCCGCGCGCGCCAGCAGCACGGCGACCGCGCAGGAAGCAAGCCGGGTGCGCAGCAGATCCGCGCGGCTCGTCAGGATGATCGGCACCCGCGTGCCGAGCACCACGCCCGCCGCGTCGGCGCCGCCGAGGAAGGTGAGCTGCTTCGCCAGCATGTTCCCCGCCTCCAGATTGGGCACGACGAGGATCTCGGCCTTGCCCGCGACCGGGGAGACGATGCCCTTCTCCTTCGCCGCCGCCTCGCTGATCGCATTGTCGAGCGCGAGAGGCCCGTCGAGCACGCCGCCGGTGATCTGGCCCCGGTCCGCCATCTTGCAGAGCGCCGCGGCGTCGAGCGTCGAGCGGATCGCGGGGTTTACGCTTTCCGTCGCCGAGAGGATCGCCACCTTCGGCGCCGCGATGCCGATCACGTGGGCAAGGTCGATGGCGTTGCGGATGATGTCGGCCTTCTCGGCCAGCGTCGGCTCGATGTTGATGGCGGCGTCGGTGATGATGAGCGGCGTCGGGTGCTCGGGCACGTCCATCAGATAGGCGTGGCTGATGCGGCGCTCGGTGCGCAGGCCCGTCGCCGAGGGCACGATCGCGCCCATCATCTCGTCGGTGTGCAGCGATCCCTTCATCAGCAGCTTCGCCTCGCCGGAGCGGACCAGCGCGACGGCCTCGGCCGCCGCCGCGTGGCTGTGCGGTGCGGGAACGAGACGGAATGCCGATATGTCCTTGCCCGCGGCCTCGGCGGCGGCACGGATCTTCGCTTCCGGCCCCACGAGGATCGGCACGATCAGCCCCGCCTCCGCCGCATCGGCGGCGGCGGCGATGGCCGCGGCGCTGCACGGGTGCGCGACGGCGGTCGGCACGGGGTCGCCGACCCGCGTCATCTCGATCAGCTTCCTGTAGCCGTCATGGTCGCTGATCCGCACCTCGGGCAGCTCCATGCGCGGAAGCCGCACCTTTTCCGTCGGCGCGATGACCTCGGCCTCGCCCGTGACGACGTCCTCGCCGTTCTGGTTGGTGCAGCGGCAATCGAGGATGACGACGGCCTTCTCCGGCCGCTTCTCCTTCACCGTCACGGACGCGGTGATGGTGTCGCCGAGCCCCACCGGCCGCGCGAAGCGCAGCGACTGGCCGAGGTAGATCGTGCCCGCCCCCGGAAGCTCGGTGCCGAGAACGGCGGAGATCAGCCCGCCGCCCCACATGCCATGCGCGATCACCCGGCGGAACGTGTCGGTCGCCGCGAACGCCGCATCGAGATGCGCCGGGTTCACGTCGCCCGAGACCAGCGCGAAAAGCTGGATGTCCGCCTCGCCGAGCGTCCGGACGACGCTTGCGGTGTCGCCCACCCTGATCTCGTCGAAGGTCCGGTTCTCGATCATCGCCGTGTCGGTCAAGTCCAGTGCTCCAGAACGTGGTGGCCGGTGCAGGGCACAGCACCGGATACCCTTTGTCCGGGGCGCCTGTCGATGGCGGCGGCGTTCATGGCGCCTACGTCCGGTTCGTCACGAGATAGACGAGATAGGCCGCGTAGCCGGTCACGAAGAGCAGGCCTTCGAGCCGGCTTATCCTGCGCCCGGTGAAGAAAACCGGGCCGCAGATGCACGCGACGAGGGCCATCACCGGAATATCCACCGACACGAGTTCCGGCCCGAAGCGGACGCCTCCCGCGGGCACGAGGCAGGTGATGCCGAGGATCGCGAGGATATTGTAGATGCTGCTGCCGAGGAGGTTGCCGACGGCAATGTCGCGCTCCTTGCGGATGGTGCCGACGATGGTAGTGACCAGCTCCGGCATCGACGTGCCGATGGCGACGACGGTGAGCCCGATCAGCGCCTCGGAGATTTGCAGGCCGCGCGCGAGCGTGACGCCGCCGTCCACCAGCCAGTCGGCGCCGATGATGATGATCGTGATCCCCACCATGAGGCCCGCAAGGTTCACGATCGTTTCGACCCGGCTGCGCTCGCGGGGCGAAACCCCGAACTCCGCGATATACTCCGCCTTGACGCGCAGGCTTTCCTGCTGCGAAAGCCGGACGATCACCGCCGTATAGACGATCGCGCCCGCGACCATCGCCGCGCCTTCCGTGCGGGTCAGCACGCCGTCCCACGCCATGGCGAGCAGCGCGAACGCGGAGGCGACCATCACCGGCAGGTCGAGGCGCAGCGTCTGCAACCTGAGCGCCAGCGGGTCGATGAGCGCACTGAGGCCGAGGATGAGCAGCAGGTTGAGCGTGTTCGTCCCGGCGATGTTGCCGACCGCAAGCGCGCCGCTGCCCTGGAGGGCGGCCTCGATCCCCACGGCAAGCTCCGGCGCGCTGGTGCCGATCGCGACGATGGTCAGCCCGACGATGAGCGGCGGGATGCCGAGGTCCGCCGCGACCTTCGCACCGGCGCGCACCACGACCTCCGCCCCGGCGACGAGCACCACGATGCCGGCGATGCACCAGAGGAGCGCGCTCAGCACGGTGCGGCCGACATGCGCCTATTTCGCTTTGGGCGCACGCACGAGGAGCACGTCTCCCGGCACCTCGTCGATGATCCGCTTCGCCGTGCTGCCCACGAATATCTCGTAAAGCGCGCCGCCGCCGTGGCTGCCGACGACCGTGAGGTCCACGCGCCCGCCCGAGACGAGTTCGCCGAGCAGCCGTTCCGGCTCGCCCGGCTCGACGAGGCGGGTGACGCGCGCGGCGAACCCTTCGGGCAGGTCGGTTTCCGAAAGGAACTTGTCGCAGGCCTTCCGGCCCCAGTCGTCGAATTCGTCGCGCACGTTCCACGTGTCGAGGATTCCCGAGTATGGAATCGAGTAGCCGTTGAACAGTGTGAAATCGGCGTTCGGGAAAAGGCGGGCGGCCGCGCTCAGCGCGACGGCCGACGAGGGAGAGAAGTCGGTCGCCACCACGACCTTCCCGTACATCCGCTTCGGCCGGCTCCGGACGACCAGCAGCGAAACCGGCGCTTTCTGCACGAGCCTCTGGACCGTATCGCCGAGGAGCCTGCGCCCGAGCGCTTCATCGCGCGCGACGCCGATGACGATGAGGTCGGCGCCGATCCGTTTTGCCGTGCCGGCGATCACTTCGGCGGGGTCTCCGGCCTCGACGACGACCTCCGGACGGATATCGAGATCGGGAAGGTCGGCATGGATTCGGCTCATGGCCACCTTCATCGGGTCGGGCGGGCGACGCCACGAAGGCGTGTCCCATTCCTTGCGAAGGTCGCGGGTGTTGTGGTCGGGATCGACGGCATGGACCACGGTGAGCTTCGCGTTCCATTCCCGCGCCAGCAGCACGGCCCTGTCGAGCGCCCGGTCGCTGCGCGCGCCGAGATCGGTGGCCAGCAGCAGGTGCCGCGGTGTTCTGTTCGTGTCGCCTGTCGTCATTTCCGGTCTCCTCTCGCGGATTGTGCTTCGATCTTCCTGTTCATCCGGCTCGCCTTGTACGACTGTAGCACGGCGCGCATCCTTTCGATCGCCTCGCGCCGCGCCGCGGCGTTTTCAATATCCGAAAGCTCGCGCTTCAGATTGACGGCGAAGTCCGCGTAGGCGTTCTGCCAGTCGCGGCCCACGGCGGCCTCCATGTCCGTCCGCCCCGCCGAAAGGCGCCGGGCCTTCGCGCGCGGGGGCAACGCGTAGCGCTCGCCCAGTTCGGGCGTGACGATCGACGCCGCCGCATCGTCGCGCTGCAACAGGCGTCGCAGGCTCTCCATCGCATCCGCCTCCCCGTGTGTGAGGAAGATGCTGCCAGCGATCGGGCGGCGCTCATTGATCCATCGCAAGATGTCGGCCTGGTCGGCATGGGCGGAATAGCTGTCGATGCGGCGCACCTGCGCGCGCACGGCCACGTCGTGGCCGGAAATACGCACGCGCGGCGCACCGTCCATGATGGTGCGGCCCAGCGTTCCGGCCGCCTGGAAGCCGACGAACAGCACCGTCGATTCCCGCCGCCCCAGATTGTGCCGGAGGTGATGGCGGATGCGGCCGCTTTCGCACATGCCCGAAGCGGCCATGATGATGGCGCCCGACACGCTGTTCAGCTTCATGGATTGCGACGCGCTGCCGACATAGTGGAAGGCCGGGTGCCGGAAGACCTCGCCCGACCCCATGTCCTCGAGATCGGCGGCGTGCCGCGCGAAGACGCCGGTGGTGCGGCTGGCGAGCGGCGAATCGATGAAGACTTGCGTGTAGGGCAGCCGCCCGGTGTTGATCAGCATGGCGACGTCGAGCAGCAGTTCCTGCGTCCGCTCCAGCGCGAACACGGGGATGACGAGGTTGCCGCCGCGCGTCAGCGCCGCCTTGATCTCGGCTTCGAGCAGCGTGCGCCGCTCCGGGATCGTCGTGTGCTCGCGGGTGCGGTCGCCGTAGGTGCTTTCGCAGACGACGTGGTCGAAGCCTTGCGGCGCTTCCGGGTCCGGATGGAAGGCCTTGTGCTCTGGCCCGATGTCGCCCGAGAACAGCAGGCGGCTGCCGCCGGCCTCGATCTCGACGGACGCCGAGCCGAGGATATGGCCGGCGTTCCACAACCGGGCGCGGACGCCGGGCACGGGCTCGAACCAGCGTTCGAGCGCGACGGGCCTTGCAAGCGCCGCGGCCTGCTTCGCATCCGCCTCGGTATAGATCGGCTCGACCTCGGGTTCGTCGGCGCGGTCCGCGCGGCGGTTGCGCCGCTCCACGTCGCTTTCCTGAATGCGGCCCGCGTCGGGCAGCATGTGGTCGAGCAGGTCGCGCGTCGGACCCGTGCACCATATGGGCCCTGCAGATCCCTCGCGCACCAGCCGGGGCAGCAGGCCGCTGTGGTCGATATGGGCGTGCGTGAGGATGACGGCGTCGAGGCGCGCGGCATCGAACGCGAAGCCTTCCGCATTCAGCGCCTCCAGCGTGCGCGATCCCTGGAACAGGCCGCAATCGACGAGCAGGCGGCGCTTGCCGACCCGAAGCTCCATGCAGGACCCCGTCACCGTGCGCGCGGCGCCGTGGAAGACGATCTCGGGTGTTTCGGTCATCGTTCAGGCCTTCAGTTCCTCGAACCATCCGAGCCGGCGCAACACCGTCTTCTCGGCTTCCAGAAGCAGCATGAGCGCGACGCCGACGGCGATGATGAGCGCGCCGTCGATCACGCCGAGCGGCCGGCTCTCGAACAGCGCGTTCATGAACGGCGCATAGGTGAACAAAAGCTGCGCCGCGACGACCACGGCGATCGCCGCGAGCACGGACGGCGTGCCGAGCGCGCCGCGCCACGTGATCGAGGTCATGTGCAGGTAGCGGACGTTGAACAGGTAGAAGATTTCCGCGACGACCAGCATGTTGACGACCAGCGTGCGCGCCGTCTCGAGGTCGCGGCCTGCGGCGAGGCCGTAGAAGAAGATGCCGAGTGCCGCGCCGGTGAGCAGCAGCGAGACCACGATCACCCGCCACAGCAGGAACGGCGACAGCAGCGGCGCGTTCGCCGGGCGTGGGGGACGGCGCATGATGCCGGGTTCCGACGGCTCGAACGCCAGCACGAGGCCGAGCGTCGCCGACAGCACGAGGTTGATCCAGAGGATCTGCGTCGCCGACATCGGCATCGCGAAGCCCGCGAGAATGGCGATGATGACCGCGACCGCCTCGCCGCCGTTCGTCGGGATCGTCCACGAGATGACCTTGCGGATGTTGTCGTAGACGGTGCGGCCTTCGTACACGGCGTTCACGATCGAGGCGAAATTGTCGTCGAGCAGCACCATTTCCGCCGCTTCCTTGGCGACATCGGTGCCCTTCCGGCCCATCGCGGTGCCGACATCGGCCTGTTTCAGCGACGGCGCGTCGTTCACGCCGTCGCCGGTCATGGCGACGATGGCGCCGCCCGCCTGAAGCGCGCGGACGATACGCAGCTTGTGCTCGGGATTGGTCCGCGCGAACACACTGACGCGCTGCACGGCCTCGGCGAGCCGGTCCTCGGGCAGCGCGTCGAGTTCGGCGCCGGTCATCACTTCGGGATCGTCCGCGAGGTCGATCTGGCGGGCGATGGCGAGCGCGGTCGCCGCGTGGTCGCCGGTGATCATCTTCACGGCGATCCCGGCCGACCGGCATTCGGCGATCGCCGAGATCGCCTCGGGACGCGGCGGGTCGATGAACCCCATGATGCCGAGCAGCGTCACGCCGTCCGCGAGGTCCTCGAAGCCGATCCTGCCACACCCCGGAGCCATGCGTTTCATGCCGAAGGCCAGCACGCGCTCGCCGCGCGCGCCCGCCTCCGCCACGCGCGCGTTCCACGCGGCGCTGTCGAAGTCCGCGCCCGCCATCGCGAACAGGGCCTCCGGCGCGCCTTTCACGAAGGCCGCGATTTCGCCCGCCGGCCCTTCCCGCAGCGTCGCCATGAAGCGGTAGGCGGCGTCGAACGGGATCTTGGCGACCGGCTTCCACGCGCCGCGAACCCCGGCAGGGTCGAGACCGGCCTTCAGCGCAAGGCTGACGAGCGCGGCTTCCATCGGGTCGCCGTCCGCCGACCAGTCGGGGCGGAGATTGGCGTCGTTGCAAAGCAGGCCGCACAGCACGATCGGATCGCGCGCCGCCGTCTCCGCGGCATCCCCCTCGCCCTCCAGCGTGAACGCGCCGTCCGGCGCATAGCCGGTTCCCGAAACCGTGAACACATGGTCCGCCGTCGCGACGTGGCGCACGGTCATCTCGTTGCGCGTCAGCGTTCCGGTCTTGTCCGTGCAGATCACGGAGGTGGCGCCCAGCGTCTCGACCGCCGGGAGCTTGCGGATCACGGCGTTCCGCGCCGCCATGCGGCGCACGCCGATGGCGAGCGTGATGGTGATGACGGCGGGCAGCCCCTCCGGCACCACGCCGACCGCGACGGCGACGACGGCGATGAGCGCGTCCGTCCATTCGAAGCCGCGGACGAAGACCGCGAACAGGAACAGCAGCACGGCCCCCGTGAACACCACCGCCGTGCAGCGCCGCGCGAACCCGTCGATCTGGCGCAGCAGCGGCGTGGTCAGGCGCTCCACCGATTGCAGCATCCGGCTGATCCGCCCGATCTGCGTGCGGCTGCCGGTTTCCACCACCACGCCGACGCCCTGCCCGGCCGCGACCAGCGTGCCCGAAAACGCCATGCTGCGCCGGTCGCCGAGCGCGGCGGTCATGTCGACCGCGGCATGGTGCTTCTCGGCCGCGACCGATTCGCCGGTCAGCGCCGCCTCGTCCACGAGCAGGCCGTGCGTCTCCAGCAGGCGCACGTCCGCCGGAATCCGGTCGCCCGCCTCCAGATGCACGATGTCGCCCGGCACCACCTCGCCCACGGGCACTTCCTGCCGCCGGCCGTCGCGCAGCACGCGCGTGTGCGGGGCGATCATGTCCTGCATGGCGCTGAGCGCCTGCTCCGCCTTGCCCTCCTGGATGAACCCGACGATGGCGTTCACCAGCACGACGACGATGATGACCACCGCATCGACGGCGTGGCCGAGCACGAAAGCCGCCGTTGCGGCCGCGAGCAGGAAATAGATCAGCGCGTTGTTGAACTGCTCGAGAAAGCGGAACAGCGGATGCCTCGCCGCCGTGGCCGGCAGCGTGTTCGGCCCGTGAACGGACAGGCGCTCCCCCGCCTCCGGCGACGTGAGGCCGTGTTCCGAGGTTTCCAGAATATCCAGGACTTCGGGGGGATGATGGGCGTGCCAGTCACGTGCTTGCGCTGCATCCATGTTTGGAAGAACCTTCCTGTTCGCCGAACGGAGAGGCATACAGGCCCCGCGCGAAGGGGTGCCCGCTGTTCACCGCGCGATCAACCCCTTGCGGTCATTGTGCGGCCATTGTGTCGCAGCGGACGGCGGCTTCTGTTGGTGCGGGCGGTCGGACTCGAACCGACATGACAAAGTCGCGGCATTTTGAGTGCCGTGCGTCTACCAATTTCGCCACGCCCGCACATGTGTCCAGTGGTGCCAGCGCACCTTTCGGGGGGCCGGGAGCATCCGCCCGGCCCAAATGGCAAAGTCGCGGCCTCCCGTCTAGTGGCTTTGCGCGGGCGGCGTTTCCGCCTGCCCGGACGACCCCGATCCCGTGTCCATTCGGGCTCCACCGAGGAATTCTCGCCCCGGACGTCAACTTGTGCTTGCGTCCCGTTCCCCTGCTCTACGATTAAGGGTCTGAGAGCAAAGGCTTGAGGCCGCTGGCGCAAGGAGCTGACGACCCCAATGACATCAGAGCATATCCTGCTCATCATCGTGGCGCTTCCGTTCCTCGGCAGCTTCGCCGCCGCGTTTTTCCCGACGCGCGCGCGGACCCATGCGACCGTGCTCGCGGGATTGATCGCGCTCGCGGGGGCGGGAGCGATCGCCGGTCTCTACCCTGCCGTCGCCGATGGCGGCGTCGTGCTCAGCGTCATCCCGTGGCTGCCCTCGCTCGACCTCGACCTGACGTTCCGCCTCAGCGGCGTTTCGTGGCTGTTCGCGCTGCTGGTGCTGGTGATGGGCGCGCTCGTCATCCTCTACGCCCGCTACTACATGTCGTCCGAGGACCCGGTTCCGCGTTTCTTCTCGTTCCTGATGGCGTTCATGGGCTCGATGCTGGGTGTGGTCCTCTCGGGCAATCTCGTGCAGATCGCCTTCTTCTGGGAACTCACGAGCCTGTTCTCGTTCCTGCTCATCGGCTACTGGCACCACAACCAGAGCGCGCGGGACGGCGCGCGCATGTCGCTGATCGTCACCGGCGCCGGGGGCATCTGCCTGCTGCTCGGCTTCCTGCTGCTCGGGCATATCGCCGGGGGCTACGCGCTCGACACGGTGCTCGCGTCGGGCGAGGCGATCCGCGCAAGTCAGCTCTATCCGGCAGCGCTTTTCCTCATCCTGATCGGCGCGTTCACGAAAAGCGCGCAGTTCCCGTTCCATTTCTGGCTTCCGCACGCAATGGCGGCGCCGACCCCGGTGTCGGCCTACCTCCACTCGGCGACGATGGTGAAGGCGGGCGTGTTCGTGCTGATCCTGCTGTGGCCGGTGCTTTCGGGAACGGACGCGTGGTACCTCACCGTCAGCTCCGTCGGCCTCGCGACCCTGCTCGTCGGCGCGTGGGTGGCGATCTTCCAGCAGGATCTCAAGGGCCTGCTCGCCTACTCGACGATCAGCCATCTCGGGCTCATCGTGCTGCTGCTCGGGCTCGGCAGCCCGCTCGCGGCGGTCGCGGCGATTTTCCACACGGTGAACCACGCGACGTTCAAGGCCTCGCTGTTCATGGCGGCGGGCATCATCGACCACGAGACGGGGACCCGCGACATCCGCAAGCTCGGCGGCCTCTACCGCTTCATGCCGATCACCGCGACGCTCGCGATGGTGGCCGCCGCCGCGATGGCGGGCGTGCCGCTGCTGAACGGCTTCCTTTCGAAGGAGATGTTCCTTGCCGAAGTGCTGGAAACGCACAGCGGCACGGTCATCGACCAGATCCTGCCGTGGCTCGCCACGCTGGCGAGCGCGTTCGCGGTGCTCTATTCCGTGCGCTTCATCCATCAGGTGTTCTTCGCCGATGCGCCGGAGCCGCTGCCGCGCGAGCCGCACGAGGCGCCGCCGTGGATGCGCCTGCCGATCGAGGTGCTGGTGCTGGCCTGCCTCGTCATCGGCATCTTCCCGGCGGTCACCATCGGGCCGTTCCTCGAAACCGCCGTGCGCGACACGCTCGGCGACCGTACCCCGGCCTACAGCCTCGCGGTCTGGCACGGATTCAGTCGGCCGCTGTTCCTCAGCCTCCTCGCGCTCGCGAGCGGGCTCGCCCTCTATGTCGCCTTCGGCAAGCGGCTCAACGCCGCGAAGTCCTCGCCCGTGCTCGGACGGCTGAAGGCCCGACGGACGTTCGAAATGGTGCTGGAACGCATCATCGCCGGCGCGGGGTGGCTGCGCGCGCGGGCGGGCACCGTCCGCCTGCAACCGCAGCTCCGCGTGCTGCTGATTCTGGCGCTCGGTGCCGGAATCCTGCCCTTCCTGCATTTCGGCTACTCGGTCGGCAGCGAGAACTGGATCATCGTCGATCCCGCGTTCGCCATCATGTGGGCCATCGGCGGCGGCTGCGCGATCGCCGCCGCGTGGCAGGCGAAATTCCACCGGCTCGCCGCGCTCATTCTCGTCGGTGTGGCGGGGCTCGTGACGTGCATCAGCTTCGTGTGGCTGTCGGCGCCCGACCTTGCCGTCACGCAGCTCCTCGTCGAGATCGTGACAACCGTTCTCCTCCTGCTCGGTCTGCGCTGGCTGCCGAAACGGCTTCCGGACATCTGGCCGGAAAAGCGCACGCCCGTGCGCGTGCTGATGCGCCGGGGCAGCGACCTGCTGATCGCGGTTTCCGCCGGCATCGGCGTGTCGCTCATCGCCTATGCCGTGATGAGCCGGCCGTTCGCCGACACGATCGCCAGCTACTTCATGCAGAACGCCTACGCCGAAGGCGGCGGCACCAACGTGGTGAACGTCATCCTCGTGGATTTCCGGGCGTTCGACACGCTCGGCGAGATCACCGTCCTCGGCATCGTCGCGATCACCGTGTTCTCGCTGCTGCGACGGTTCCGCCCCGCCATCGAAAGCATCGAAACGCCGGTGCAGCAGCGCGTGCAGGCCGATTTCGACCGCGCGCACGCGGACCGGGCTGTCGGCGACACCGTCGCCGACTATCTGATGATCCCGCGCCTGGTGATGGAATGGATGTTCCCCGTGATCATCGTGTTCGCGATCTACCTGCTGCTGCGCGGCCATGACCTGCCGGGGGGCGGATTCGCCGCCGGGATCACCATGTCGATCGGCATCACCCTCCAGTACATGGCGAACGGCACGCGCCACGTCGAGGACCGGCTGCTCGTCATGCCGCTGCGCTGGATCGGCATCGGCCTGCTGCTGGCCGTGCTCACCGGCGCGGGCGCGTGGCTGTTCGGCTATCCGCTGCTCACGTCGCACTTCCGCTATGTCGACCTGCCCCTTGTCGGCGCCGTGCCGGTCGCAAGCGCGCTGCTGTTCGACATCGGCGTCTTCGCGCTGGTGGTCGGCGCCACGGTGCTCGTGCTGATCGCGCTCGCGCACCAGTCGATCCGCACGCCGCGCGTGGTCCGCAAGCCGGAAACGCAGGCTCCGGCGGCCGGGGAGGCGCGCTGATGGAAATCGTGCTTGCGCTTGCCATCGGCGTCCTCACCGCCTCGGGCGTCTGGCTGCTGCTGCGGCCGCGCACCTTTCAGGTGGTGATCGGTCTCGCCCTGCTCTCCTACGCCGTGAACCTGTTCATTCTCGCCATGGGACGGCTGCGCATCGACGCGCCGCCCATCATCGAAAAGGGCGTGGCCATCGACCCGGCCGCCTACACCGATCCCGTGCCGCAGGCGCTGGTGCTGACGGCGATCGTCATCTCGTTCGCGACGACGGCGCTGATGCTGGTCGTGCTGCTGGCCTCGCGCGGCCTTACCGACACCGACCATGTCGACGGCGAGGAGCAGGACTCGTGAGCGGCTGGCTCCAGCACCTGATCGTCCTGCCGATCGTCCTGCCGCTGGTCGTCAGCGCGCTGATGCTGCTGTTCAGCGATCGTCACCGCCGTCTGCGCAGCGGCCTCGCGCTCGCCGCCGCCGCGCTTCTCGTCGTGATCGCCGCCGTCCTGCTCCACCAGACCCTCTCGGCCGACGCGTCCGGCCGTCCCTGGGTCGGCACCTACCGGCTGGGCGACTGGGCGGCGCCGTTCGGCATCGTGCTGGTGGTGGACAGGCTTTCCGCCCTGATGCTGATGCTCACCGCCGTGCTCGGCTTCACCTCGCTGTTCTACGCGCTCGCGCGGTGGGACCGGGCGGGACCGCGCTTCCACGCGCTGTTCCTGCTGCTGCTGATGGGGCTGAACGGCGCGTTCCTCACCGGCGACCTCTTCAACCTGTTCGTGTTCTTCGAAGTGCTGCTCGCGGCGTCCTACGGCCTCGTTCTGCACGGATCGGGCCGGGCGCGGGTCAGCGCCGGGCTGCACTACATCACGATCAACGTGGCGACCTCGCTGCTCTTCCTCATCGGCGTCAGTATGCTCTACGGCGTCACCGGCACGCTCAACATGGCCGATCTTGCCGTCCGCATCCCGAACGTGCCCGAGAACGACGTGATGCTGCTCGAAGCCGGCGCCGCGATCCTCGGCATCGCCTTCCTCGTGAAGGCCGGCATGTGGCCGCTGGGGCTGTGGCTGCCGCGCACCTATGCCGCCGCCGCGCCGCCGGTCGCGGCCGTGTTCGCGATCATGAGCAAGGTGGGCGTCTACATCGTCCTGCGCCTCTCCATGCTGCTGTTCGGCGACGAGGCGGGCCTCGCTGCGAGTTTCGCCAACGAATGGCTGCTGATCGGCGGCATGGCGACGATCGCCTTCGGCACGGTCGGCATCCTCTCGGCATCGACGCTGACCGGGATCGGCGGCCACTACGTCCTCGTCTCCTCGGGCACGCTGCTCGCGGCGATCGGAACGGGCAGCAGCAACGTGCTCTCCGGGGCGCTTTTCTACCTCGTCAGCTCGACGCTGGCGATCAGCGCCTTCTACCTCATCACCGAGCTCGTCGAACGCGGCAGCCTGGACGAGGACGAGGCATCGACCTCCGAGCCGGTTTTCGAGGACGAGTATATCGGCACGCTCGCCGAGGAGGAGGACGACGAGATCGGCGTCGTGATCCCGGCGACGCTCGCGCTCATCGGCGGCGGCTTCGCCTTCTGCGCCGTGCTGCTGTCGGGCCTGCCGCCGCTGTCGGGTTTCATCGCGAAGTTCGCCATGATCGACGGCCTGCTGTTCGAGCAGGAAACCGTGCCTGCGATGTCGTGGCTGTTCATCGCGCTGGTGCTCGGGTCCGGGCTCGCGGCGCTGATCGCCACGGTGCGCGCGGGCATAGACCTGATCTGGACGCCGGATGAAACGCAGACCCCGGCGCTCAGCATCGTCGAGGCGCTGCCGGTCGGCATCCTGCTCGCGGCATGCCTTGCCCTGATGGTCTATGCGGGAGCGGTGATGACCTACATGGAGGACATCGCGGACAACCTTTCCGATCGGGCAGTCTACTCCGACGCGGTGCTTTCCCCGGCGAACGGCAGCCAGGTGCAGCCATGAGGCGGATCGTCCCCTACCCCGCGTTCGCGGCCGCGTTGCTCGCGATGTGGCTGCTGCTGACCGAATCGGTGTCCCCCGGCCATGTCCTGCTCGGAAGCCTGATCGCCGTGCTTGCGACGAAGGCGATGGCGGCGCTTCAGCCGGAGCCCGCGAAGATCAGGTTTTCCCTCGCCATCCCCCGGCTGGCGATCATCGTGCTGCAGGACATCATCCGCTCGAACATCGCGGTGGGGCGCATCATCCTCTTCGGGAAGCGGCAGGACCACCGCTCCGGCTTCCTGCAAATGCCGCTCGATCTTCGCAATCAATACGGCCTCGCCGTTCTGGCCTGCATCATCACGGCGACGCCGGGCACGCTCTGGCTGCAATACGACCGTTCGCGCAACCTCCTGCTCATTCACGTCCTCGACCTCGTCGACGACGCGCAATGGATCGCGCTCATCAAGAACCGCTACGAACGCCTGCTGATGGAGATATTCGAATGAGCACGCTGTTCCTGGCGTGGGCGATCACCACGTCGCAGATCATCCTCGGCTTCGCTATGGGCTGCGCCGCGTGGCGCGTCGCCGTGGGACCGCGCGCGCAGGACCGCGTGCTGGGGCTCGATACGCTGTACGTGAACGCCATGCTGCTGCTCGTCACCTTCGGCATCCAGACCGGACGCACGCTCTACTTCGAATCCGCGCTTGCCATCGGCATCCTCGGCTTCACGGGCACGGTGGCGCTCTCGAAGTTCCTGATGCGCGGCGAGGTGATCGAATGATCCACGCACCCGACCTGCCGCTGTGGGCGACGATCCTGACGGCGCTGTTCCTGCTGTCCGGCGCCGTCATCACCGCCATCGGCTCTTTCGGCCTCCTCCGGCTCAAGTCCTTCTACGAGCGCGTCCACGCCCCCACGCTGGGCACGACGCTGGGCGCGGGCGGCGTCCTCATCGCGTCGATGATCTGCTTCTCCGCGCTCCAGAGCCGGCCCGTGATCCACGAGGTGCTGATCGCGCTGTTCGTGACGCTGACCACGCCGGTCACGCTGATGCTGCTGGCGCGCGCGGCGCTCTACCGGAACCGCACGGAAGGCGACGAGGCGGTTCCCCGCGACTTCGACTGAGCCGTCCCATCGCCGGGAGAGACGCGCCGGGCTTGCCAATTCCCCGCTTCCGGTCCAGTTGGGCGCCATGTCGAAACCCCCTCGCCGTTCCGGTCCCCCGCGCCGCCCTTCGAAAGCCGGCGGTCCTGCGCGTCCGCCCGCGGACGGCAAGCCGCGGCGCCCGCGCCCGCCCGCCGATCGCCGTGACGAACCCGGCGGCGAGCGGCCGCGCCCGGCCGGAAGGTCCGAGCGCCCCGCCCGGCCCGACCGGCCCGCGCGTCGCCCGGACCGCCCCACCCCCCCGGCGCACAAGCCCGGCGAGCCGCAGCGCATCGCCAAGCTGCTCGCCCGCGCGGGCGTCGGCTCGCGGCGCGACATCGAGCGGATGATCGCCGAGGGGCGGATCGCGGTGGAGGGCGCCGTGCTGACCTCGCCCGCGCTCAACCTCGCCTCGCTCGCCGGCGTGACCGTGGACGGCAACCCCGTCGCCGCCGCGAGCGCGACGCGCCTCTACCGCTTCCACAAGCCCGCCGGCTGCCTGACCACCGCGCGCGATCCCAAGGGCCGCGCCACGATCTACGACCTGCTGCCGAAGGACCTGCCCCGGCTCGTCACCATCGGCCGTCTCGACATGAACACCGAGGGCCTGCTGCTCCTCACCAACGACGGCGAGCTCAAGCGCGCGATGGAGCTTCCCGCGAACGCGCTGGTGCGGCGCTACCGCGTGCGCGTGTTCGGCAGCGTCAACGCCCGCGCGCTCGAAGCGCTCGCCGAGGGCGTCACCATCGAAGGCGTGCGCTACGGCCCCATCAACGCCGACATCGAGCACAGGTCCGGCGCCTATGCGTGGCTCGTCGTCAGCATCACCGAGGGCAAGAACCGCGAGGTCCGCAAGGTGCTGGAGCATCTCGGCCTCAAGGTCGCGCGGCTGATCCGCGTCGGCTACGGCCCCTTCGACCTGGGCGAGCTTCCGGTGCGCGGCGTGGAGCAGGTCCCGGACGACGCCGTGTCGCGGCTGCGGAGCCGCCTGCCGCAGAAATGAGGATCATCGCGGGGGCATGGCGCGGACGGCCCCTCGCCGCGCCCGCCGGTGCCGCGACCCGGCCCACCGCCGACCGCGCGCGCGAGACCCTGTTCTCGATGCTGACGAGCCGCCTCGGCACGTTCGAGGGGCTGACTGTCGCCGACCTGTTCGCAGGCACGGGCGCGCTCGGGCTCGAGGCCCTGTCGCGCGGGGCCGCGCACGCCACGTTCGTGGAAACAGACCGCAGCGCGCTCACCGCACTCAAGGCCAATATCGCGAAGCTCGGCGCCGCCGAGCGGGCCACCGTACTGGCCCGAAGCGCGGACGCGCCGGGCACGGCGGCCGCTGCCTTTGACCTCCTGTTCCTCGATCCGCCCTACGGCAAGGGCCTTGCGGAACGGGCGCTCGCGGCCTTGCGGCAAGGCGGCTGGCCGGCGCCGGGCGCATGGATCAGCGTTGAGACGAGCCGTGACGAGACGCTTGGCCCGGAGGGCTACGTCGTCGACACGGTCCGCGACGTCGGCAAGGCGCGGCTGCACCTGCTGCGGGTGGTATGAGCGCCTCCCACGCCTACTGCTGCTCTTCCGTCGTTTTCTTCTTGCCGAGCAGCTTGCCGAGGCCCTTGCCGAGCGCGGTGCCGAGTTCCTGCTCCACGCTCTTCTGCGGCTGCGCGGCGGCGGGCGTCTCGCCTTCGGCGACAGCGGCCTTGTCCTGCGTCCTGCCGCCGATGAGACCGCCGAGATCGAGCTTCTCGCCGCCCACCGCCGCCTTGATGCCGACGAGCGCGATGCGCTTGCCGAACCACGTTTGCAGCGGCCCCAGCGAATAATTGACCTCCGGCACCGGCAGCGGCCCCTTGATCGTCGCGGGGATCGCCGGCGCGTCCGCATGGCTGCCGAGGCGGATGGCGGCGACGCTGTCCGCATACCACGCGCCCATGTCGACATAGCCTTTCGCGGTCACGCTGCCGCCGTCCATGTCGCTCGTCACCTTGTCGATGTTGAAGCGGCCGCCCTTGCCGGTCGCGTCGATGGCGAGCGTGCGGTACTGCGTCTCGCCGCCCTTCAGCGCCGTCCCCGCGAAGCGGGCGAAGCTGTCGATGGAGCGCAGGTCGCCCAGTTCCTCGTCGAGCGCCTTCAGGTTCACCTTGCGGATGACGCCGTTCGTCGCGGCAAGGCGCACCGGCCCGGCAAGCGAGGACATCAGCGCCTTTTGCGAGCGGCCGCGCGCGGTGACGTTCGCGGTCATGTCGAACGTGCCGGTGGCGGGCGCGCTCGCCATCGCCGCCTTCAGGAACGGCTCGACCGGCACGCTGCTCAGCGCGACCTTCAGCGCCATGCCCTGCGCCTCGCCCGAGGTGAGCGTACCGGAGGCGGTGAAGACGCCGCCGTAGAGCCCGCCTTTCAGCCCTTCGATATTGAGCGTGCCGCCCTTGCTCACAAGCGCGAGCGAAGGCTTTTCCAGAACATAGGCATCGTAGTTCGCCCGCTCCGCCGACAGCGCGATGCGCCCGTCGAAATTGCGGATCCAGTCGAACGACAGCGGCTCGGAGGACCAGCGCGCGCCCTTCCCGCTCGCCGCCTCGGCAGCGCCGGTGCCGTCGTCGCCCATCAGCGCGAGCACGGGCACGACGCCCGCCTTCAGCACGGCGTTCACCACCGGCACCGATCCGCCCGTGTTGACGGAGGCGTCCCCGGAGAGCGTCATGCCGCCGATCTTGCCCGCGATGCCGGTGATCTTCGCGACGTCGCCCGCGCCCGCGATCTGCATGCCGAGGTCGAGCGGGCCGAGCTTCGCCGCACGCGGCTCGTCCTGAAGCCGCGCGAGCACGACGCCCGCTTCCGGCGCCTTCGCCGACGCCGCGAGTTGGTAGGCGACATCCGGCTCCGTCCGCACCCAGCCATTGAGGCCGATCTCCGCGCCCGCGTAAGTGACCGCACCGCCGACATCGAGCTTCGACATCGGCCCCTTCACGGTGATCGCGCCCTTCACGCCCTCGCCCGCAAGGCCGAGCGCGAGGTCGGCGCGGCGGTCGGCGGAGAGCTTGTCTATGCTGCCCTTGGCCGTGATCCCGAAGCCGAGTGCTTCCTCTACCACCGCCTGCGCCAGCGTCACCTTGTCGGCCGCGTAACTGCCTTTCGCGGTGATGCCGCCGTAGCGGCTGCCGCCCATCAGCAGTTCGCCGAGGCGCACGTCGAAGTTCACCGTGCGGGCGAACGCATCGCCGGATTTGCCCGTCGACGGCTTCGAGACCACGCGGTCCCAGTTCAGCCCTTGCAGGCCGAGCGTCACGTCGATCGGCAGCCCCTCTTCCAGCGGGTAGCGGACCTTGCCGCCCACGGTCTTGCCGTCGAGCGTGCCGCGAAGGTCGCCGAGCGTCACCGCGTCGCCCAGGTATTCGATGGTGCCGCCGAGCGTCGCGGGCGGCAGCGACGTGTAGCCGTCCGTGCCGAACGCCGCGAGCGTCTGCGCGGGGCGCGGCAGGCTGGCGCCGAAGCGCCCCCGGAAGCGCGGCTCGCCGTCCGCCGCGTCGAGGAGCCCGCGCACGACGGCGCTGCCGCCGCCCGCGAGCGCGAGCCGGGTGTCGCCGAGCGTCACGACGCGGTTCGCGAGCTTCACCGGCGCGTTCACCGCGCCGAGCCGCATGTCGCCGTAGCGCGCGTCGTTCACGCGCACGAGCACGTCCGCGTCGATCGTTTCGGGAAGCTCGAACGGCTCCTTGTCGTCCGTCTTGTCGGCGGACATCCAGTCGGCCGCGTTGATCGCATCCATCACGACACGGCCGCTGATGACGGTCCGCTCGCCGCGATCAATGTCGAACGCGCCGCCCAGCTTCGATCCGCCGACCGTGCCGTCGACATCGGCGATGCGCAGGTGCTCGGTGGTGCCGTCGATGGTCGCCTTCACCTGCACCGGCTTCTGATAGGCGATCGCCTTCGATGCCTCGTCGCCCGTGAACGCCGCCATCAGCACGCCGAGTTCCTCGCCGGAAACGGTGAGTTTGCCCGAAACGGGCGTCGCGGCGCCCTCTTCGGCCTCGCCGAGACGACCGGCGAACGCCAGCGTCCCTGCGTTCTTGACCGCCGCATCCAGCCGGACGCCGCCCTTTTCATACTCGGCGGTGAGCGTGACCGGCAGCTTGCCGTACAGCAGCGAGCCTTCCGCCTTGTAAGGGCCTTCCGCGCTCGCAATCGACACGTTCATGTCGATGTCGTCGATCCGCATCGGCTCGCCTTCGGCGCCCTGCATGATGAACGTGCCGTTCTCGACGCGGAAATCCTCGATCGAAAGTTCGCCGCCCGATGAGTCCGTCTCCGCTTTCGCGGGATCGGACCAGTTGGTCGTGCCGTCGGCATAGCTGATGAGGCGCACCGTGGGCGTTTCGAGCGCGATGTACTTCACCTCCGCACGCTTCGAGAGCAGCGGCAGGAAGGCGACGGCGGCGGAAAGCTTCTGCGCCTTCACCAGCGGCTCGCGGCTTTCCCCGAAACCGGTGACGGTGAGGTTCTCGGCGGAAAGGCGCGGGCTCGGCAGCAGCGAGAAGCCGATGTCCCCGGCCACCTCCACGTCGTAGCCGGTCGCTTCCTCCACGGCCGTGACGAGCTGCGGCTTGAACCAGTTCCAGTCGATGAAATAGGGCACGACGGCCACCATCGCCGCCGTTCCCGCAACCGCACCGAACCCGATCCACGTCTTCCGCATTGCGCTTCCGTTCACAAAATGTTCTTCACGCTGGCCAAGACAGCACCATAGAGATTATCACAGCGCATGATGAGTGTATCTGTTCCCACCTCGATGAGCGATGAACCGCCCTATCTCAGCGGCCTGAACGCGCCGCAGCGCGACGCGGTGCTGACGACCGAGGGCCCCGTGCTGATGCTCGCGGGCGCCGGCACGGGCAAGACTCGCGCGCTGACCGCGCGGCTCGCGCACATCATCTACACGCAGCGCGCGTGGCCGTCCGAAATCCTCGCCGTCACCTTCACCAACAAGGCGGCGCGCGAGATGCGCGAGCGGATGCACGCGGTGATCGGCGACATGGCGGAGGGGCTGGGCTGGCTCGGCACCTTCCATGCCGTCGCCGCGAAGATGCTCCGCCGCCACGCCGAGCTTGTCGGGCTCAAGTCGAACTTCTCGATCCTCGACACCGACGACCAGATCCGCCTCCTGAAGCAGGTCATCACCGCCGCCGATCTCGACGAGAAGCGCTGGCCCGCGCGCCAGCTCGCCGGCCTCGTCGACAAGTGGAAGAACCGCGGCTGGACGCCCGAATCGCTCCCGAAGGACGAGACGTGGGCGTTCGCGGACGGCAGGGCGGGCGCGCTCTACGCCGCCTATCAGGCGCGGCTCGTCGAATTGAACGCCACCGATTTCGGCGACCTCCTGCTGCACATGCTCACCATCTTCGCCAAGCACCGCGACGTTCTGGAGCAGTACCAGGCGCGTTTCCGCTACATCCTCGTCGACGAGTATCAGGACACCAACGTCTCGCAGTACCTCTGGCTGCGCCTGCTCGCGCAGAAGCACCGGAACATCTGCTGCGTGGGCGATGACGACCAATCGATCTATTCGTGGCGCGGCGCGGAGGTCGCCAACATCCTGCGCTTCGAGCAGGACTTTCCCGGCGCGAAGGTGATCCGGCTCGAACAGAACTACCGCTCCACGGGCCATATCCTCGGCGCGGCAGGCGGCCTCATCGCGCAGAATGCCGACCGGCTCGGCAAGACCCTCTGGACCGAGGCGGACAGCGGCGAGAAGGTGCGCGTGCTCGGCGTGTGGGACGGGCCGGAGGAAGCCCGCCGCGTCGGCGACGAGATCGAGAGCCTCCAGCGCCGCGGCGTTTCCGCCGACCGCGTCGCCATCCTCGTGCGCGCGCAGTACCAGATGCTGGAATTCGAGGAGCGCTTCGTGCGCGTCGGCATCCCGTTCCGCATCATCGGCGGCCCGCGTTTCTTCGCCCGGATGGAGATCCGCGACGCCCTCGCCTACTTCCGCGTCGTCAGCCAGCCCGCCGACGACCTCGCCTTCGAACGCATCGTCAACACCCCCAAGCGCGGCCTCGGCGACAAGAGCCTGCAACGCCTGCACCAGTTCGCCGCCGCCGCCGGGATACCGCTGTCGGTCGCCGCCTCCGACATCGCCGGCACCAGCGAACTCCCGCCCGCCGCGCGCAAGGCGCTCGCGCAGCTTTCCGAGGACTTCCGCCGCTGGCGCGGGCACCTCGCGGACAAGATGCCCCACCCGGAGCTTGCCCGCATCATCATCGAGGAATCGGGCTACCTCGCCATGTGGCAGGCCGACCGCTCCACCGAGGCGCAGGGCCGCGTCGAGAACTTGCTCGAGCTCACCCGCGCGATGGAGGAGTTCGAGTCGATGGAGGCGTTCCTCGAACACGTCAGCCTCGTGATGGACAACGAGGAGGCCCGCGACGAGCCCAAGGTCACGATCATGACGCTCCACGCCGCCAAGGGACTCGAATTCGACCACGTCTTCCTCGTCGGCTGGGAGGAGGGCGTGTTCCCCTCGCAGCGCTCGCTCGACGAGGGCGGGCTCAAGAGCCTCGAGGAGGAACGCCGCCTCGCCTACGTCGGCATCACGCGCGCGAAGCAGGAGGCGACGATCCTCCACGCCGCGAACCGCCGCGTCTACGGCCAGTGGACCTCGTCCATCCCCTCACGCTTCGTCGCCGAGCTTCCGCGCGAGCACATCGAGGCGGAAACCTCGCTCTCCGGCGGTGCCTCGCTCTGGCGCGCCGCGCTCGACGAGCGCGACCCCTTCGCCGACGTCCACCGCGCCACCCGGCGCGGCCACGGCCCCGGCTGGCAACGCGCCCAGACCTACGGCCGCCCCACCCACGCCGCGACGCAGATCGAGGCGAAGCCCGTCTCGGTAACGGTCGGCGCCGCTCCCCGCCGCGACCTCTCCGTCGGGATGCGCGTCTTCCACCAGAAGTTCGGCGGCGGCACGATCAAGGCGATCGAGGGCAACAAGCTGGAAGTGGCGTTCGATCACGCGGGCGAGAAGCGGGTTCTGGACAGCTTTGTGGAGGCACAGGCCTGATCCCCCCCTCCCGTCACCCCGGCGAAGGCCGGGGCCCATACGACCGTGGTCATGGATACCGGCCTGCGCCGGTATGACGAGGGCTGTGGAAGAACGGCCGCCCCTCAAAACACCGCCTTCGCCTCGGCCTCCTTCATCATCGCCTTACGGACCAGCGGGATCGGCGGGCCGCCGTAGCCGAGGAATTCGTCGTGGAAGGCCTTCCACGCCGTGCGGCCGCCGCGTGAGGCGGTCCAGTCCTCGCGGAGCTTGCGGATCAGCAGCTTGCCCATCGTGTAGTTGAGATAGGCGGGATCGTATGTGCCGCGCGCCGATTGCTGGCGGGCGTTGCCTTCGTCCTGATAGCATTCGTCGCGGAACATCCGGCGGGACTGCTCGACCGTCATGCCGCGCGCGTGCATCCCGATGGCGGAGAGGTAGCGGCAGTCGCGCAGCAGCGCGTTCGAAAGCTGGCCGACGTGCGTGGCGGGATCGCCGCTGCCGAGGCCCGCTTCCCACATCATCTCCTCGGTGTAATGCGCCCAGCCTTCCGCGAAGGCATAGCCGACGAACACCTTGCCGAACTGCGATTTCGCGCGGTTGGCGTGCAGGAAGTTCAGGAAATGCCCCGGCCAGACCTCGTGCACCGAGGTAAACAGCAGGTCGAGCTTGCCGGGCACGAACCCGTCCTGCACCTCTTTCGGCCACGAAGGATCGGGCGGCGAGATGTAGTAGACGGAAGGAAGCCCCGTCTCATACGGCCCCGGGATGTCGATGTAGGCGCTGTTCTGCCGGTTGAACGGCGGCGATTCCTCGACGAGCGCCTCCTCCGTGCCCGGAATCGACACGAGGTCGGCCTTCACCAGGAACGCCTTCAGGTCCGGAAGCTGGCGCCGCGCCTCCGCGACCGGGCCGTCCGCCGGCTTGTCGTTGGCAACCACCGCCATGCAGTCGGGGATCGGCTTGCCTGGCGCGAGCTTGTCGCAGGCGGATTTCAGCGCCGCCTGGTTGCGCTTCAGGTCCGCCTCGCCGATGCGCTCGAGTTCGTCGAGGCCGATGTCGACGCCCTCGGTCTCGCGCACCATCGCCGCGAACGCCTCCGGCCCCAGCACGAAATCCTCTGTCTGGCCGGAGCGCTTGCCTTCGAGGAAGGCGGCAAGGTCGCGCATCGCCTTCGCACCGACGCCGCTCGCCGCGGCCAGCTCCTTCTGGAGCGCTTCGTCCTTCACGTCGAAGGCGATCATGACCTCCTTCTCGAAATAGTCGGCATAGCCGTTGAACGCGGCGAGACCGTAGTCGATGTAGCTGCGCGGCATCGGCCCGGCGAGATCTGCCTTGATCTGCTCCGCCGCCTTCGGCAGCGCGTTCGCGTACTTCACGAACGCCTTCAGGCGCACGTCCGCCGCGGCATAGGGCCGCGTCACATAGACGTTCGGGTCCAGCCCGTTGTCGGTGTAGAATGCGGGATTGCGGTAGGGCCAGCGCGCCGTTTCCAGCCAGAAAAGGTTCCCGCGCGTCACCGCGACCAGATAGTCGCGCTCGAAGCGCTCGGCATCGGTGAAGCCCGATGTGTCGAGCGCCTGCGCGTCGGCAAGCGCCGTCTTCAGCCGCGCGATCTCCGCGTCGATCCCCGCCTTCGACCAGTCGGGCAGGATGCCGTCGTACTCGTGCCGCCCCTGATAGACGGCGAAATAGGGATCGGCCTTGAACGTCGCCTCGATATAGGCGTCGGAAAACGCCTTCCAGTCGGCCTTCGGCGGCGCTTTCGGGGCGGAGTCGCAGGCCGCGACGCCAACGAGCAGAATCGGCAGAAGAACGCGAAGTTTCATGATTTCGGCCTCGTCAGGAACGGTCTGCCCGCAGCATGACGGCAGGCCCCGGCGCTGCCAAGAGCCGTTCGTCGAAACGTTGCAACCACCCGCGGCGCCCCCTATTTCCGCTTCGCATGACGACATGGAAACTCACCTTCGCCTGCAAGCGCGCCGAGGCCGACCTTTTCACCGGCGACGTCCCCGCCCTCGCCGATTTCGATCCGCCGCCCGTGCTCATGACGAGCGAGCCCGATGAATCGCGCCCGGACGACTGGCAGCTCGACGTCTACACCGAGGAGCATCCGCCGCAGGCGCTGATCGAGGTGGTCTCCGCCCTGCTGCCGAGCGCGAAGGGCGCGCACACGCTCGTCGCGCTCGAAGACGAGGACTGGGTGACGCTGAGCCAGGCCGGGCTCGATCCCGTCGAGGCCGGGCGCTTCTTCGTCCACACCGCGGCGGATGCCGATGCGCTCCCGCCGGGCCGCATCGGGCTTCAGATCGAGGCGGGCCTCGCCTTCGGCACCGGCCAGCACGCGACGACGACGGGCTGCCTGCTGACGCTCGACGCGCTCGATTTCACGCCGGAGAACGCGCTCGATCTCGGCACGGGCACGGCGATCCTCGCGCTTGCCGTCGTGAAGGCGTGGCCCACGGCGCGTGTCACGGCGAGCGACATCGACCCCATCGCGATCAAGGTTTCGCGCGAGAATACAGAAGTGAACATGGTTAACATCGGGGAGGCAGCGGGCGAAATCGCGCTCTACGTCGCCGATGGTCTGGAAGATGCGGCGCTTGCCGCGCGCGGGCCGTTCGATCTCGTCGTGGCGAACATCCTCGCCGGGCCGCTCATTGAAATGGCGCCGTCCGTCTCGGCGGCGCTTGCCCCCGGCGGGACGCTGGTCCTCGCCGGGTTGCTCGCGGGTCAGGCCGAGGCGGTGGAAGCGGCGTACCGCGTGTGCGGCGTTACGCCCGTTTCCCGAACCGTCATCGGCGCGTGGCCGACCTTGCGGCTCCTGAAAGCCTGAGGCCCGTGGTTACGGGCGCCAGGCGTGGAACAACTGCATGTCGCGGCTGCGCTCGCTGAACAGGTCAGCGAGGCCGCGCGCTTCACGAAGCTTGGTCGGCTGCACGGTCTGCCCATCCTGCGGGAAAGCCATCGTCGCGGCCTTCGCATAAGCGTAGATCATGTCTGCCTCCATGGTTTGCCGCCGTCTGTGGCGACAGGGAGACATATGGTGCAGCGCAGCATCAGTGAGTAGCCGGTGAAATATTCTAACATCCATGCACTGAGCGCATAGCTCGCGTCAGGTCCTTGTGATGCGGACCCTCTGCTCCTTGTAGCCGTTGATGAACGGCGACGGCACCCGCACCGGCGGCGCGACGGCTTCCACGTCCATGCCGCGCGCGAGCATTTCCTCGATCAGGATCGAGAGTTGCAGCTCGGCCAGCCGCGCCCCGACGCAGCGGTGGATGCCGTAGCCGAACGACAGGTGCCGCCGCGCGTTCTCGCAGCTGAAATCGACGCGGTCGGGGTCGGCGAAGACCTCGGTGTCGCGGTTGGCGGAGATGTACCACATCACCACCTTGTCGCCCTTGCGGATGATCTTGCCGCCAAGCTCGGTGTCCTGCCGCGCCGTGCGCCGCATGTGCGCGAGCGGCGTCTGCCAGCGGATCAGTTCGGAGACGGCGTTGGGAACGAGGCTCCGGTCCGCCTTCAGCTTCGCCCATTCGGCAGGAAACTCGTTCATCACCCGCACGAGCCCAGTCATCGAGTTGCGCGTCGTGTCGTTGCCGCCGACGATCAGCAGCACGAGGTTGCCGATGAACTCCTGCTCGTCCATCCGCGACATCGCGTCCGAATGGATCATCATCGAGAGCAGGTCGGGCGCGGGCGGCGCGTTCAGGCGTTCCTGCCAGAGCCCGTGGAAATAGGCGCCCATCTCGTAGAGGATGCGCGTGCGCTCCTCGCGCATCGCCGGATCGGCCGCCGCCTGCACGTCGCCCGCCCAGTCCGACCACTTGGTGAGCAGCCGCCGGTCCTCCCACGGGAAGTCGAACAGGATGGCGAGCATCTGCGTGGTGAGTTCGATCGACACGCGGTCCACCCAGTCGAAGGTCTCGCCCGCCGGCAGCGCATCGAGCAGCGCGCCGGTCCGCGCGCGGATCGGCCCGGCGAGCCGCTGCATCTCGCTCGGCGTGAAGGCGGGCGCCACCACGCGGCGCTCGGCGGTGTGCTGCGGCCGGTCCATCGCGATGAACATGGGGAACTTGAGTTCCTGGTCGAGCGCGTCGAGCACGGTGATGCCGCCGTACTCCCACGACGACGAGTAGATGTCGGGCAGCGCCTCGACATGCACGATGTCCTTGTAGCGCGTCACCGACCAATAGGGCGCGAACATCCCTTCGGTGCAGTAATGCACCGGGTCCTCGGCGCGCAGGCGCGCGAACAGCGCGGGCCATGTCTGCTCGGTGAAGTAGCGGTAATCCGCCGGGTCGAGTCCGGCGAGATCGCTGGTTTCCGCCGCTGCCTTGGTCGCCATAGTGAAGCCTCCCTTCCTCACCCGCCGAGCAGAGAATGACGGAAAAGGCGCCGGGCGTAACGCGCTCCAAAACGCTAGGGGCGGCTGACTGTCACCATCTGCTTGCGGTAGCCGTTCGCGAACGGCGAGGGAATCCGCATCGGCGCGTGGAGCGGCGTCACCGTCATCCCGCGGTTCAGCATTTCCTCGAGGAGGATGTAGAGTTGCAGCTCCGCAAGCCGCGCACCGACGCAGCGGTGGATGCCGAAGCCGAAGGCGAGGTGGCGGCGCGCGTTCGGGCGGGTCACGTCGAAGCGGTCGGCACCGGCGAACACGGCCTCGTCGCGGTTTGCGCTGTTGTACCACAGCACCACCTTGTCGCCCTTGCGGATCGCCTTGCCGCCGATCTCGGTGTCCTCCGTCGCCGTGCGCCGCATGTGCGACAGCGGCGTCTGCCAGCGGATCAGTTCCGATACGGCATTGACGACGAGCCCGCGGTCCGCGTCCAGCAGCGCCCGGTTCTCGGGAAACTGGTCGAGCGCGACGACGAGCCCGGTCATCGAGTTGCGCGTCGTGTCGTTGCCGCCGATCACCAGCAGCATCAGGTTGCCGCAGAACTCCTGCGGCCGGAGGTTGGACATGGCGTCCGAATGGATCATCCGCGACAGCAGGTCCGGCGCCAGCCCGCGATTGCGCCGCTCCGCCCACAGCCGCCCGAAATAGTCGACCATCTGCTGGAGGACGCGCTGGCGCTTGCGGCGCAGCGCCGGACTCACCGCGGCGCGGAAATCGCCCGCCCAGTTCGCCCATGTCGCGAGCAGGCGGCGATCCTCCCACGGGAAGTCGAACAGCGTCGCCAGCATCTGCGTGGTGAGTTCGGTGGAAACGCGGTCCACCCAGTCGAACGGCTCGCCGACCGGCAGGCCGTCGAGCAGCGCGGACGTGCGCGCGCGGATCGCGGCGGAATGGTCGGAAAGCGCGCTGGGGCTGAACGCGGGCGAGACGGTGCGCCGCATCGCCGTGTGCTCGGGCCGGTCCATCGCGATGAACATCGGCAGTTGGATGTCGGGGTCGTTGTGCAGGATGGTGATGCCGCCGTGCGTCCATGACGAGGAGAAAAGCTGCGGCAGCGCCTCGACATGCGCGATGTCGGCATGGCGCGTCACCGACCAGTACGGCCCGTAGAAACTGTCGGGGCAGAAATGCACGGGGTCCTCGCGCCGCAGGCGCGCGAACACCTCGGGCCAGCGGCCCTCGCCGTACAGATCGTTCGCCGTGACGTCGACCGCGTCTGGATCAGGGCGCGTCGCGGCGGCAGCCAAGCCTCTCATGTCCAACAGACCCCCGGTTCTGCCGAAACGCCAGCAGGTTACGAACTGTTTTTACCATGTCCACAAAAAAACGTCACCTATGTGACTGTGCCGGACCTGCGCGCACTTGCCGCAACGCGTCAGCTCTGCCGCACGATCTCCAGCCACGCCGCCTCGTCGATCACCTCGATGCCCAGCTCCGCCGCCTTCTTGAGCTTGGAGCCCGCGCCCGGTCCTGCGACGACGAGGTCGGTCTTCGCCGACACCGACCCCGCGACCTTGGCGCCGAGCGACAGCGCCTGCGCCTTCGCCTCGTCGCGCGACAGCGCCTCGAGCGTGCCGGTGAACACCACCGTCTTGCCGCTGACGCGCGACGCCCGCGTTTCGTGGACGACATCGGCGGGCGCGACTTGCCGGAGCAGTTCGGAAACCGCCTCGATATTGTGCGGCTCGGCGAAGAAATCGACGAGCGCGAGCGCGACCTCCGGCCCGACGCCGGGCGTTTCGATGATCGCCGCCAGCTCCTTCGCCTCGCGCGCGAGGAACTTGTCCCCGGTCTCGCCGACCGCGGGCGAAAGCTCGGCGCGGCGGGCGAGTGCGCGGTCGATCGTCTCGCGGAACGCGGCCCAGCTTGCATGGCGCCGGGCAAGATCGCGCGCCGTCACCTCGCCGACGTGCCGGATGCCGAGGGCGTTCAGGAACCGGTCGAGCGGCGGCGAACGGCGCGCGTCGATGGCGGCGACGAGGTTCGCGACCGACTGCTCGCCCCACCCGTCGCGCGCCTTCAGCGCGTCGGCGTGCGCGTGCAGCCGGAAGATGTCGGCCGGGGACTGGAGCAGCCCGTCGGCGAACAGCTCGACGATGCTCTTCTCGCCCAGCCCCTCGATGTCGAGCGCGCGCCGCGACACGAAGTGCCTGAGCCGCTCGACGCGCTGCGCCGGGCAGATCAGCCCGCCCGTGCAGCGGTAATCCACCTCGCCCGGCGCGCGCTCCGCCGCCGAGCCGCACTCGGGACACACGTGAGGAAACACGAACGGCGGGCGCACTTCGTCCCGCGTGATGTTCTCGACGATCTGCGGGATCACGTCGCCCGCGCGCTGGATGCGCACGCGGTCGCCGGGCCGCGCGCCCAGCCGCTCGATCTCGTCCGCATTGTGCAGCGTGACGTTGGAGACGATGACGCCCCCCACCCCCACCGGCTTCAGCCGTCCGACCGGCGTCAGCTTGCCCGTGCGCCCCACCTGGATGTCGATCGCCTCCAGCGTGGTCTCTGCCTTCTCCGCCGGGAACTTGTGCGCCAGCGCCCAGCGCGGGGCGCGCGCGACGAAGCCGAGCCGCTCCTGCCAGTCGAGCCGGTTCACCTTGTAGACGACGCCGTCGATGTCGTAGCCGAGATCGGCGCGGGCGTGCTCGACGGCGCGGTAGTGCGCGAGCGCGCCCTCCGCGCCGTCCACCAGCGCGAGCAGCGGATCGACCGGGATTCCCCAGCCCGCGATCGCCTGCATCACCGCCATCTGCGTATCGGCCGGAAGCCCCGTCACCTCGCCCCAGCCGTGCGCGAGGAACCTGAGCGGCCTTGCCGCGGTGATCGACGCGTCCTTCTGGCGCAGCGAGCCAGCCGCCGCGTTGCGCGGGTTCGCGAAGATCTTGCCGCCCGCCCGCTCCTGCTCGGTATTGAGCGCGAGGAAATCGGCCTTCGACATGTAGACCTCGCCGCGCACCTCGAACACGACGAGGTCGGTCGGCAGGCGCTCCGGGATGTCGCCGATGGTGCGGACGTTCGCGGTCACGTCCTCGCCGACGCTGCCGTCGCCGCGCGTCGCCGCCTGCACGAAGACGCCGCGCTCGTAGCGCAGCGAGCAGGACAGCCCGTCGATCTTGGGCTCGGCCGTCAGCGCCACCGGCTCGTCCGCGCCGAGCCGCAGGTAGCGGCGGATGCGCCCGACGAAATCCTCCACCTCCTCGTCGCTGAACGCGTTGTCGAGGCTGAGCATCGGCCTCGCGTGCGGAACCTTGGCGAACGCGCCCGCCGGCGCCGCGCCGACGCTGCGCGAGGGGCTGTCCGCGCGCACGAGCTGCGGAAACGCGGCCTCGATCGCCGCATTGCGCGCCTCCAGCGCATCGAACGCGGCGTCGCTGATCTCCGGCGCATCGTTCTCGTAGTAGGCGCGCCGGTGCCGGGCGATCTCCCTCGCCAGATGCTCGAGTTCGGCCGCGGCTTCCGCCTCGGTCAGATCTTCCACCGGCTTCATGCGAGCAACCTTTCCGCCTGCGCCCGCGCCTCGTCGGTGATTTCCGCGCCCGAGAGCATCCGCGCGATCTCCTCGCGCCGCGCCGCCGCGTCGAGACGCACCACCGCCGTGCGCGCCGCCTTGCCGTCCGAGGCCTTCTCGATGCGGAACTGCTGCGCCGCGCGCGCCGCGACCTGCGGGCTGTGCGTCACCACCAGCACCTGCGCGCCCTCCGCGAGCCGCGCCAGCCGCTCGCCGATGGCGCTCGCGGTCGCGCCGCCGACGCCGCGGTCGATCTCGTCGAAGATCAGCGTGCCTTGCCCGCGCGTCTCCGACAGCGCCACCTTCAGCGCCAGCATGAAGCGCGAAAGCTCGCCGCCGCTGGCGATCTTCGAGAGCGGCCCGAACGGCGCGCCGGGATTGGTCGCGATCTCGAACTCCGCGCGGTCGGTGCCCGCCTCCGACCACTGCGTCTCCGGCAGCGTCTCCACCACCGTGCGGAACTTCGCCGCTTCGAGCTTCAGCGGCGGCAGCTCCGCCGCCATCGCGCGGTCGAGGCGCTCCGCCGCCGCCCGCCGCGCCGCGCCGAGCCGCTCCGCCGCCGTCAGGAACACCGCCCGCGCGGACGCGACCGCGCGTTCGAGGCCCGTCAGCCCCGCCTCGCCCGCTGCGATCGCCGCGGCGCGCGCCTCGAACTCGGCGGCGAGGTCGGCGAGCCGGTCCGGCTCCACGCGGTGCTTGCGGGCGATGCCGCGCAACTCGAACAGGCGGCTTTCCACGTCATCCAGCTCCGCCGGATCGAACCACAGCGCCTCGCGCGCGGCGCGCAGGTGATCCTCCGCCTCCCCCGCCTCGGCGAGCGCGCGGTCGAGCGCCGCGAGCATCTGCCCGAGCAGCGGGTGCTCGCCCGCCACCCGGTCCAGCCGCCGCGCCGCCGTCCGCAGGCGCGCGAGGCCGCCGTCACCGCCGTCGAGATCGCCGCTGATCGCGTCGAGGTCTTCGGCGAGCTTCTGGCCCTTCAGCATGTCGCTGCGCCGCGCGGCGAGCGTTTCCTCCTCGCCGGGCTCGGGCTTCAGAGCGCGCAGCTCCGCGACGGCGTGCTCCAGAAAATCGCGGTCGCGCTCGTCGCGTTCCACGGTCTCGCGGGCGGCGGCGAGCGCCGCTTCCGCCACCCGCCATGCCCGCCAGGCCTCGCCGCAAGCCCCCGCATCGAGACCGCCGAAAGCGTCGAGCAGCGCCCGGTGTCCCTTCGGGTTCAGGAGCCCCCGCTCGTCGTGCTGGCCATGGATCTCGACGAGCGTGCCGCCGATGTCGCGCAGCAGCTGCGCGCTCACCGACTGGTCGTTGACGAAGGCCCGGCTGCCGCCGTCGCTGCGCACGATGCGGCGCAGCACGATCTCGCGCCCCTCCGCCTCGATGCCCTGCTCGCCGAGCAGCGCGAACGCCTCGTGCCCCTCGCCCACGCTGAACACCGCCGTCACTTGCGCCTGCGCCGCGCCCGCGCGCACCAGCCCGGTGTCGCCGCGCGCGCCGAGCGCGAGGCCGAGGCTGTCGAGCAGGATGGACTTGCCTGCGCCGGTCTCGCCGGTCAGCACGCCGAGGCCTTCGCCGAAATCGAGCGCAAGCTGTTCGATGAGGACGACGTTGCGGATTTCCAGCGCGGCCAGCACGCCAGCCGCCTCAGCCGCTGGTGTGGCGTTCGACGAGCGCATAGCTGCGCTCGTACCACTTCGATCCGGGGTAGTTGTACCCGAGCGCCGCCGCCGTCTTGCGGGCTTCCTCGCGCAGGCCGAGCGCGAGGTACACCTCGACGAGGCGGTGCAGCGCCTCCGGCGTGTGGCTCGTCACGTCGTACTTGTCGACGACGTTCCGGAAGCGCGACGCGGCGGCGATGAACTGGCGCCGCTGCTGGTAGAAGCGGCCGATCTCCATCTCCTTGCCCGCGAGGTGGTCGCGCGCGAGGTCGATCTTCATCCGCGCGTCGGCGGCATAGGGCGAATCGGGGAAGCGGCGCGTCACCTCGGTCAGCGCGGAAAGCGCCTGGTCGGTGATCTTCTGGTCGCGCTGCACGTTCGCGATCTGCTCGTAGTAGCTGACCGCGATCAGGTAATAGGCGTAGGCGGCGTCCTTGTTGCCGGGGTGCAGCGACAGGAAGCGCTGGGAGGACAGGATCGACTGCTGGTAATCGCGCGCCAGATAATAGGAAAAGGCGCTCATCAGCTGGGCGCGCCGCGCCCATGTCGAATAGGGATGCTGGCGCTCCACCTCGTCGAAGATCAGCGCCGCCTGCTTGTAGCGTCCCTTGTCGAGCGTATCCTTGCCGAAGTTGTAGAGCGTCTCGACGTCGCGCGCGATGTAGCTGCGGTCGGCGACGTTCGGCCCCTTCTTGCCCGCGCAGGCGGCGAGCGCGAGGCCGGCGGCGGCGAGAAGCAGAAGGGCACGGCCGGTCGTGCGGCCGGTACGGGGCGAAGCTGTCATGCGGCACTCCTTAACGGGTCGCGAACGGTGCGCCAAGCGCTGATGGGTTGGCAGGCGCGGGATACTGACGCTATCAGCATGTCGCCGTGCTGAACGTCCTCACCTTCTCCTCGCTTTACCCCAACGCCGTGCAGCCGAATTTCGGCGGTTTCGTCGAGCGCCAGACGGCAAGGCTCGCCGCGCGCGGCGATGTCGACCTCAAGGTCCTCGCGCCCATCGGCACGTTCCTGCCGGTCGGCCCCTACGCCGCGCTCACCCGCCTGCCGGGGCGCGGCGAACATAATGGCATCGAGGTCTTCTGGCCGCGCTTTCCGCTGCTCCCCGCCGTCGGCTGGCGCTTCAATCCCGCGCTCGCCTGCCGGGCGGGCCGGCGCGTGCTCCTCGATCTCATCGCCGAGGGTTTCTGCCCGGACGTGATCGACTGCGAGTTCTTCTGGCCGGACGGTCCCGCCGCCGTCCGGCTCGGCCGCACGTTCGGCATTCCCGTCTCGATCAAGGCGCGGGGATCGGACATCCGCCTGTGGGGCGAGCGGCCCGCCGCGCGGCGGATGATGGTGGAGGCCGCGAACGCCGCCGACGGCCTGCTCGCGGTCTCCGAATCGCTGAAGGCCGACATGGCCGCGATGGGGATGCCGCCCGAAAAGATCTGCGTGCACCGCACGGGCATCGAACTCGACCGCTTCCGCCCTGCCGACCGTTCGGCCGCCAGGGCCGCGCTCGGCGTGTCCGGGCCGCTGCTGCTGGCGGTCGGCAATCTCGTGGCGCTGAAACGGTTCGAGATCGTGATCGGCGCGGCGGAGCTGCTGCCGGACGCCGCGCTGCTCATCGCCGGCGAAGGCCGCGAGCGGCGGAAACTGGAAGCGATGATCGCCGAGCGCGGCCTTTCGGGGCGCGTCCGGCTGCTCGGCGCGGTGCATCACGGCGAAATGCCCGCGCTGATGGCCGCCGCGGACGTCTTCGTCCATGCGTCGTCGAGCGAGGGCCTCGCCAACGTCTGGGTCGAGGCGCTCGCCAGCGGCACGCCCGTCGTCACGGCGAACGTCGGCGCCGCCGCCGAGGTCGTCGACCGCCCCGAGGCCGGGACGCTGATCGACGATGCGCGCCCCGCGGCCTTCGCCGAGGCGATCCGCGCCGTGCTCGCCGCACCGCCGGCGCCCGAGGCCGTGCGCGCCTCGGCGCTCCGCTTCGACTGGAAGACCAATACGGACACGCTGCACGAGCACCTGCGAGGGCTGGCTTCAGGCTCCGAGCGCGAGCAGTAGGGCGCCGACGAGACGGCCTTCGCCCGCCAGCACGTTGTAGGTGCGCGCGGCAAGCTGCGACGTCATGACGTCAACCCCCGCCCCGCGCGCGGCGAGCGCATCGAGCAGCGCCTGATCGGGCCAGCGCAGCGCGGCGCCCGTGCCGACGATCAGGACCTCCCGCGCCGGATCGAGCGCGAGCAGCGGTGCGAAGGCCTCCACGGTCAGCGCGTCGCCCGCGTCCTGAATACCGCCCGGCCAGATCAGGATGCTTCCCGCGCGGGCCTCCCCGGCCACGACGAACTTCCCGCCCCGGATCGCGTCGATGCGATGGACGCCGCGCGGGCCGGTCTGGAGTTCGAGCGGCACGCCTAGCGGCTGCCGACCTTCTCCGCCGCGCCGGTCTCGACCGGTGCGAACGTCTGCGGCCCGACGCCGAGCGAGATCAGCAGCGAGGACGAGACGAACACCGACGAGTAGGTGCCGACGACGATGCCGAGCAGCATCGCGGCGGTGAAGCCGAACAGCACGTCGCCGCCGAGGATGAGCAGCGAGCCGAGCGCCAGCGTCAGCGCCATCGTCGTCGCGTAGGTGCGCGACAGCGTCTCGTTCACCGAGAGGTCGATCAGCGGGCCGATGTCCATCTGCCGGTACTTGCGCAGGTTCTCGCGGATGCGGTCGTCGATGACGACCTTGTCGTTCAGCGAATAGCCGATGATCGTCAGCACCGCGGCCACGATGTTGAGATCGAACTCGAGCTGCGTCAGCGCGAAGAAGCCGAGCGTGACCGTCACGTCGTGCACCAGCGCGACGATGGTCGAGACGCCGAAATGCCATTCGAAGCGGAACCACGAGAACACCGCGATCGCCCCCATCGAAAGCACGATGGCGATGATGCCGTTGCGGATCAGCTCCTCGGAAACCTTGCCGCTCACCGTCTCGACGCGCCGGAACGAGGCGTCCTGATGATTGGTGCTGATCGCGGTCTGCACATTCTGCACGACCTTCTGCACCGCCGCGTCGTCGCCCGGCGGAAGCGGCAGGCGCACGAGAACGGTGTCGGGGCCGCCGAAGTTCTGGAGCGCCGACGATCCGACGCCGAGGTTGTCCACCGTGCTGCGAAGCTCGTCGAGCTTCACGGCCTCTTCGAACTTCACCTCCATCATCAGGCCGCCGACGAAGTCGACACCGAAATTGAGCCCGCGCGTCACCAGAAGCGCGATCGAGCTGAGCGTCAGGATGGCGGTGACGGCGAACGCGATCCAGCGCAGCCGCACGAAGCGGATGTTGGTGTTGTCCGGAACGATTTTCAGGAGCCGCATAGACTGGGTCCGATCAGATCACGATGGTGGCAGGCCGCGTGCGGTTCAGCCAGTTGACGATGAACAGGCGTCCGACGGTCACGGCCGTGAACACGGAGGTGACGATGCCGATGGTGAGAACCACGGCGAAGCCCTTGATCGGGCCGGAGCCGAAGGCGAACATCACGGCGGCGACGATCAGGTTCATGGTGTTCGCGTCCCAGATCGTGCGGCTGGCTTCCTTGAAGCCGTTCTCGACCGCCGCGCGGGAATTCCTGCCCTTTCGCTGCTCTTCCCGTATGCGTTCGTTGATGAGCACGTTGGCGTCGACCGCCGCGCCGATGGTGAGCACCATGCCCGCGACGCCGGGCAGCGTCATGGTCGCGCCGGTCAGCGACATGACCGCGAGGATCAGGATGACGTTCAGCACCAGCGCGATGTTCGCGTAGACGCCGAACCGCCCGTAGGTGGCGAGCATGAAGATGCCCACCGCGATCACCGCGACGATGGACGCGATGGTGCCCGCGCGGATCGAGTCGGCGCCGAGATCGGGGCCGACCGTGCGCTCCTCCACTACCTTCAGCTCGACGGGCAGCTTGCCCGAGCGCAGCAGGATCGCCAGCTCGTTCGAGCTTTCCGCGTTGAAGCTGCCGGAAATGACGCCCGATCCGCCGAGGATCGGCTCGTTGATGTTGGGCGCGCTGATGACGCGGTTGTCGAGGATGATGGCGAACGGCTTGCCGACATTCTCCTGCGTGACGCGCGCGAAGCGGCGGCCGCCGGTGCTGTCGAAGCGGAAATTGACCACCCACTGGCCCTGCTGGAGCGTCTGCTGCGCGTCCATCAACTGGTCGCCGGTGATGATCGCGCGGCGCTTCACGGCGATGGGCTGGCCGCTGTCCGCCATCGGCAGGATCTGGCTGCCCGCCGGCGCGCGGCCCGCGGCGACGTCCGCCGGATCGGCGTCGAGGTCGACGAGCTTGAATTCGAGCTGCGCGGTCTTGCCGAGAAGCTGCTTGAGCGCCGAGGGGTCCTGGAGGCCCGGCACCTGCACGACGATGCGCTGGCTGCCCTGCCGGATGATCGTCGGCTCGCGCGTGCCGAGCTCGTCGATGCGGCGGCGGATGACTTCGACGGCCTGCGTCATCGCGCTTTCCATCGCCTGCGTGCGCCCCGCCGAAGTTTGCGTCAGCACGATGCGGTTGCCGTCCGTCACCTCGACGTTGAAGCTGCGCTGCCCGGTGACGCCGATCGGCATCGAGAGGTTGCGCAACAAGTCCACCGCGCGGTCAACATCGTCAACATTGCGCACGAGGAAGCTCACCCGCCCGCCGCGGTTGCTGACGTCGCCCACCGCGATCGCCCCGCCCTCGGCGCGGCGCAGCTCGGAAAGCGCGTCCTCCTCCATCTTGTCGAGGTTGGCGCGGGCAAGCCCCTCGGCGTTCGCCTCGAGCAGAATGTGGCTGCCGCCCCGGAGGTCGAGGCCGAGGTTCATCTGCTTCTTCGGCGCCCAGCTCGGCCAGGCCTGGACCTGCTCTTCGGGGAAAGCGTTGGGGAGCGCGAAGATCACGCCCGCGACGAGCACGGCGATGATCGACCAGATCTTCGCCTTGGAGAATTCAAGCATGGCGGGCGTTCAACCTTCAGGCGGCCGTGTCGTTGGCGGGCTTGCCGGTCCCGGCGGTGCGAACCTCGGAAAGCGTTCCCTTGACGACGCGGACCTTCGTGGACGGGGCAAGCTCGACCTCGACCTCGTCGTCGGTCACTTTCGCGACCTTGCCGATCAGGCCGCCCGCCGTCACCACCGTGTCGCCCTTCTTCACGCCCGCGACCATCTCGCGGTGCTGCTTCAACCGCCGCTGTTGCGGGCGGATCAGCAGGAAGTAGAAGATCGGGATGATGAGGAGAAACGGCATGATGGCATTGAGGAAAGTCGCGCCGCCTCCCGGCGCCGCCCCCGCGGCTTGCGCATAGGCTGGAGAAATGAGCATTGAGACCCTTGCTTTCGAAAGCGTGTGGCTGCGATTTGGCGCGCGACTATACAAATGCAAGAGCGAGACGCAATGAAAACGCCTGAATCCCCTGAAATCAGCCTTCTCGGACGTATCGCCGATGCGCTGGAGCGGCTCGCGCCGCCCCGGACGACCGTCGAGGAGACCCCGGACGCCCCCGCCTATGCGTGGGATCACGGTGTGCTGCGTCCCGTCACGGCCCTCCATGCCCAGCCGCTCGACCGCTACGTCGGCATCGACGCGCAGCGCGACGCCGTGCTCCGCAACACCGAGCGGCTGGCGAAGCGGCTGCCCGCGCACGACATCCTGCTCTGGGGCTCGCGCGGCATGGGCAAGTCGAGCCTCGTGAAATCGGCGGTCGCGCACCTTCAGGCAGCGGGCGAGAGGATCGCGCTCGTCGAGATCGAGCGCGACGACATCGCCGACGTCTCGCTGCTGCTGCGCCGCCTCGCGAATCTGGACCGCGCCTTCGTGCTGTTCTGCGACGATCTCAGCTTCGATACCGACGAGCGCCAGTACCGGCGCCTGCGCTCGGTGCTCGAAGGCGGCATCGAGGCGCGGCCCGACAATTGCCGTTTCTACGTCACCTCGAACCGCCGCCACATCGTGCCGCGCGAGATGCGCGAGAACGAGCTTGCGAACAGCATCAACGCGCGCGACGTGCTCGATGATCGCCTCGCGCTTGCCGATCGCTTCGGCCTGTCGCTCGGCTTCCACGCCTGCGACCAGACCACCTATGTGGCGATGGTCGAGACCTACGGCCGCGCCTACGGCCTCGACATCGACCCGCAGGCCGCGGTCGCGTGGGCGACCGGACGCGGCGGGCGTTCTGGCCGCGTCGCATGGCAGTATGTGCAGGAGGTCGCCGGGGCCGCAGGCATCCGGCTCAGCTGAGCCTTCCGTGCTAGCGCCAGGCCTTCAGCATGAGGTCCACGACGTGCGCGATATGGGCATCGAGTTCGGCTGCGGTAAACGGATCGACGCCGAGTTCGATCACGAGCGTCGGATGCGCGCGCAGCAGCGACAAGAGGTCGAACGCGGCCTTCTGCGGATCGGCGAGGCGGATGTCGCCGCGTGCCGCATAGGTTTCGAGAATCCGCATGACCCGGCGCGAGGTCGCCAGCACAGCCCTTTCGTAGAACAGCCTGCCGAGTTCGGGCGCGCGCTCGCGCTCCTGCACGATGAGATTGTGCGCCGCCACGGCGTCGGGATCGAGGACGAGCCAGAGGAAGCTGTGCCCCACCGCGATCAGCCCGGCGCGCACATCGGCCCCGCTGACCGCGATGTCGACCGCGCCGAACATCTCCTCGCACTTCGCCTCGATCACGGCGGCGAAAAGCTCGGCCTTGCTGCCGAAGTGGTTGTAGACGGTCAGCTTGGAGACGCCGGCCGCATCCGCGACGGCATCCATGCTCGTCGCCGCATAACCGTTCCTCAGGAACTGCCGCTGCGCCGCCGCGATCACCGCCCGCCGCTTCTTCAGGCTGACCGGGCGACCGCGGCCGCCGCTTTCCGTGCTCCGCGATGAAGTGTCGCCTTCCATCGTTGAAGGCTATCTTTTTTGAACTCACCGGTCCAGTATTGGTCCTGAGTACGACTCGGAAGTGGATCAAGCCGGTATGAAGTCCGTTCGGCCCCTCGTTGCGGCCTTCTGTGTTGCACTGGCCGCGTGTTCGGCGAACGACGAGGCCGCACAGCCGCGCGAGGCCGCACCCGTTGCGATTCGGGTCGCGGAGGTGGTTCCTGCCGAAGCCGCCGACACGTTCAGGGCAGCGGGAACCGTGCGGCTACGACGCGAGATCGACCTCGGCTTCACGACGCCGGGGCGCATCGCCGCCATCGCCGTCGAGGAAGGCGACCGCGTGCGGAAGGGCCAGCTCCTCGCCGCGCTCGACACCACCACCGTTGGCGCCGACCTCGCCGCCGCCGCTGCGGAACGCACGCGCGCCGAGGCGGACCTCGCACGCGCGCGCGACCTGTTCGCGAAAGGCTGGCTGACGCGGGCACGGCTTGACAGCGCCGAAGCCGCCTATCGCGCGGCGGCAGCCGCAACCACCTCCGCGCATTTCGCCGCCAGCACCGCCCGTATCGCCGCACCTGCGGACGGCCATATCCTGCGCCGCTCGGCGGAGGTGAACCAGGTCGTGAACGCCGGAACGCCGGTGATCAGCTTCGGCGACGACCGCGACGGCTTCGTGCTGCGCGTACCCGTCACCGACGTGCAGGCCGCCGGCATCGTCCGTACGGGGAGCGTTCCCGTCGACATCGCCGCGCTCGGCCCCGCGCCGATCGCCGCACGCATCATCGAGGTCGCCGGGCGCGCCGACGACCGCACCGGCACCTTCGCCGTCGAGCTGGCGCTGCCGCCGAACCCGGCGCTGCGGTCCGGCCAGATCGGCCATGCGACGCTTGCCGTGCGCGGCAGCGGCGGCGGCGGGACCATGATCGTGCCGAGCAGCGCCGTGTTCGCGGCCCGCGCCGGCGAGGCATTCGTCTATGTGCTCGACACCGAGGGAGAGCGGGTGAACCCGCGCCGCATCGTCACCGGGGCCACGAGTGACCGGGGCGTCGTGGTCCTCGCCGGGCTCAGGGCCGGGGAACGCGTCGCCGTCACCGGCATCAGCCAGCTCGCCGACGGCAGCCGCGTGACGGCAACCGTGCCCGGCGCATGAACCTCGCCGCTTTCGCCGTCGGCCGCTGGCAGCTGACGCTCGTCCTCTTCACGCTGCTCGCCGCGCTCGGGATCAACGCCTTCCTCGCCATCCCGCGCGCGGTCGATCCGCACCTGCCGATTCCGGTCGTGCTCGTCGTCGCCGCGCAGCCGGGCGCGGACGCGCAGGACATGGAGGAAACCGTCGCCAAGCCGATCGAGGAGATCATCCAGGGGCTCGACGGCATCGTCGATGTCGAATCGACATCGAAGGACGGCTCGGTGGTCATCAGCGCCGAGTTCGAATGGGGCGGCGACCCCGAACAGCATTTCGACGAGGTCGTGCGCGACATCAGCGCCATCCGCGATCGCCTGCCCGCCGGGCTCACCAGCCTCGAATATCTGAAGGTGCGCACCAGCGACGCCGCCGTGGTCCAGCTCGCGCTCGTCAGCGAAACGGCGTCATGGCGGCGCATGGAGAAATACGCCACCGACCTTGCCGAGCGGCTGAGCCGCATCGACGGCGTGCGCTCCACCGACATCTACGGCCTGCCAGCCCCCGAGGTCCGCATCGCCATCGACAGCGGCCGCCTCGCGCAGCTCCACATCCCGCCCTCGGCGCTCATCGATGCGCTCCAGCGCGGCGGCGTCGATCTTCCCGCCGGAACCGTCCATTCGGGCGAGCAGCGGCTCAATCTCGACGCGGGCGGCGCCTACCGCGACCTCGCCGAGATCCGCGCGATCCCGATCCGCGCCGAGAACGGCACGCTCGTCCGCGTCGGCGACGTGGCGGCGGTCGACTGGGCGACCGAAGAGCACACGCACATCACGCGCTTCAACGGCAAGCGCGCCGTCTTCGTCACCGCGATGCAGAAGGAGAACGGCAACGTCCTCGCGCTCCGCAAGCTGATCGAGACCTCGCTCGCCGAGGCGCGCAGCCAGCTTCCGCCCGACGTGACGCTCGAGCTCGGCTTCGACCAGTCGCGCGACATCCGGAACCGGCTCGACACGCTCGCGCGCGACTTCGCGATCGCGCTCGGCCTCGTGCTCATCACGCTGCTGCCGCTCGGCCCGCGCGCCTCGATGATCGTGATGATCTCGATCCCGCTCAGCCTCGCGACCGGCGTGCTGCTGCTCTACGTGTTCGACTTTTCGCTGAACCAGCTCTCGGTTTCGGGCTTCATCCTCGCGCTCGGCCTCATCGTCGACGATTCGATCGTCGTCACCGAGAACATCTCACGTCACCTCCGCATGGGCGCGGACCGCGCCGCCGCTGCGCTTTCCGGCACGAAAGAGATCGCCGCCGCCGTGTTCGGATCGACCGGCGTGCTGCTGTTCGCGTTCCTGCCGCTCGTGTTCCTTCCCGGCGGCGCGGGCGAGTTCACGCGCTCGTTGCCGCTTGCCGTCATCTACACCGTCGGCGCCTCGCTCGTCGTCTCGCTGACGATCATCCCCTTCCTCGCCAGCCGTGTCCTGCGCCGCGACGACGACCCGGAGGGCAACCCGATCCTCAAGGCGCTGACGCGGGGCATCCACCGCCTCTACGCGCCGGTGCTGCATTACGCGCTCGAAAAGCCGCGCCGCACGCTCGCCGTTTCGATGGCGCTGTGCATCGGCGCGCTCGGCCTCATCCCGGTCGCGGGCTGGCAGCTGTTCCCGGCGTCGGACGCGCCCTATTTCATGGTCGAGGTCGAAGCGCCGGAAGGCACCAGCGTCGCGGCCACCGACCGCATCATCCGGCGCGTCGCGGCCGAGGTGGCGAAGGAAGGCAGCGTCACCGCCTACATGGAGAATTCCGGCGCCGGCAATCCGCAGGTTTATTACAACGTCCGCTCGCTGACCGAGGAGTCGCGCAAGGGTGCGATCTTCGTCGTACTCGGCGAATGGATCGCGGGCGAAAGCGACGCCATGCTCGACCGGCTGCGCGCGAAATTCACAGGCGATCCCGATGCGCGGATCACCGTGCGCAAGTTCGAGAACGGCCCGCCCATCGACGCGCCCATCGCCATCCGCATCAGCGGCCCGGACAACACGAAGCTGCGCGACATCGCGCGCGAGGTCGCTGCGGTCATCCGCGCGACCCCCGGCACCCGCGACATCGACAACCCGCTCGCCGTGGACCGGGTCGATCTCGATCTCGGGCTCGATGCGGACAAGGCCGCGCTGCTCGGCGTTGCGCCGGGCGAACCGCGCCGCGCGCTCCGCCTCGCCATCGCCGGGGAACGCGCAGCGAACTTCCGCGACGACGAAGGCGACACCTACCCCGTCGTCGTCCGCCTGCCGATGGCGGACCGCCAGCCCGTGTCCGCGCTCCAGTCGGTCTATGTCGCCTCGTCCGGCGGCGGCGCCATTCCGATCGCCGAGATCGCCGAGCCGCGGCTGAAGAGCGTGCCGCCGCGCATCGACCGCTTCCAGCTCGAGCGCACCGCCACCGTCACGGCGTGGACACAGGCCGGCTACCTCACGTCCCGCGTCAACACGGACGTCGTCGCGCGCCTGCAGAAATTGCAGCTTCCGGCCGGATACAAGCTCGGCGTCGGCGGCGAGGCCGAGGCGAGCGCGCAGAGCTTCGACGGCATCGGCAGCATCCTGCTGCTCGCGCTGTTCAGCATCATGGCGGTGCTCGTCGCGGAGTTCGGCCGCTTCCGCGAGGTCGCGGTGGTCGCGGGCGTCATCCCGCTCGGCATGTTCGGCGGCATCATCGCCTTGCTGCTCACCGGCTATCCGATGAGCTACATGGGCATCATCGGCTTCGTCGCGCTGATCGGCATCGAGATCAAGAACTCGATCCTGCTCGTCGATTTCACCACGCAGCTACGCGAGCGCGGGCTCGGTCTGCGCGAAGCCATCGAGCAGGCCGGCGAAATCCGCTTCCTCCCCGTGCTCCTCACCTCGGTGACGGCGATCGGCGGCCTGATGCCGCTCGCGCTCGGCGGCTCGGCGCTCTACTCGCCGCTCGCATGGGTGATCATCGGCGGGCTCATCTCCTCGACGCTGCTCAGCCGCATCGTGACGCCGGTCATGTACCTGCTGATCGTGCGGAAGCGCGAGGACGAAGACGCGCCTGCGGTCAGCTCTTCAGCCGGTATCCCGTCCTGAATATCCACCAGACGATGGCGAGGCAGAGGGTGAGGAAGCCGAACATCGCCGCGAGGCTGAGTTCGATGCTGACGTCGCCCTTGCCGAAGAAGCTCCAGCGGAAGCCGCTCATCAGGTAGACGATCGGGTTGAACAGCGTTGCCGTGCGCCACGCGGCGGGCAGCATGTCGATCGAATAGAAGGCGCCGCCAAGGAAGGTGAGCGGCATCACCACGAGCAGCGGAATGATCTGGAGCTGCTCGAAGTTCTTCGCCCAGATGCCGATGATGAAGCCGAACAGGCAGAACGTCACCGCCATCAGCACCATGAACAGGATCATCCAGAGCGGGTGCACGATGTCGATGTCGACGAACAGGTTCGCCGTGGCCAGAATCACGAGACCCAGGATCACCGATTTCGTCGCCGCCGCGCCCACGTAGGCGAGCACGATCTCGAACGCCGAGATCGGCGCGGAGAGCAACTCGTAGATCGTCCCGACCCATTTCGGCATGTAGATGCCGAACGAGGCGTTGGAGATGCTTTCGGTCATCATCGTCAGCAGCATCAGTCCCGGCACGATGAACGCGCCGTAGGGCACGCTGCCGACCTCCTGCATCCGGGAACCGATCGCCGAGCCGAACACGATGAAGTAGAGCGTCGTCGTGATGACGGGCGTGATGAGGCTCGTCCAGACCGTCCGCCGGAAGCGCGCCAGCTCGAACCTGTAGATCGCCCAGACGGCATGGCGGTTGAAGATCACGGCCGTGCCTCCTGCCGCTCACTGACAAGGCCGACGAAAATGTCTTCGAGAGAGCTTTGCTCCGTGTTGAGGTCCCTGAAGCCGAGGCCGATGTCGCTCATGCGCCGGAGCAGCGAAGGCACACCGGTACGCTCGGCGTTCGCGTCGAACTCGTACTCGATCTCGTTGCCGTCCGCCTTCAGCTTCAGGTTCCATTCGCCGAGTTCGGGGGGAAGCGCGGCGAGCGGCTCGGCGAGGTTCAGCGTCAGCGTCTTGCGGCCGAGCTTCTTCATCAGCGCGGCCTTTTCATCGACAAGGATCAGCTCGCCCTTGTTGATCACGCCAACGCGGTCGGCCATCTCCTCGGCCTCCTCGATGTAGTGCGTGGTGAGGATGATGGTGACGCCGCGTTCGCGAAGGCCGCGCACGAGGGTCCACATGTCGCGGCGCAGCTCGACGTCGACGCCCGCGGTCGGCTCGTCGAGGAACAGGATTTCCGGCTCGTGGCTCAGCGCCTTCGCGATCATCACGCGCCGCTTCATGCCGCCCGACAGCTCCATGATCTTCGAATTGCGCTTTTCCCACAGCGACAGGTCCCTCAGGATCTGCTCGATGAGCGCCGGGTTGGGCGCGCGGCCGAACATGCCCCGGCTGAGGCTCACCGTCGCCCACACGGTCTCGAAGGCGTCGGTATGAAGCTCCTGCGGCACCAGCCCGATCTTCATCCGCGCGGCGCGGTAGTCGCGCTGGATGTGGTGCCCGTCGGCGATCACCGTACCGGTCGTCGGCGTCACGATTCCGCAGACGATGGAGATCAGCGTCGTCTTGCCCGCACCATTCGGCCCGAGCAGCGCGAAAATCTCGCCCTTGCGGATTTCGAGATCGACGGACTTCAGCGCAGTAAAGCCGCCTGCGTAGGTTTTCGAAAGACCGGAAATGGAAAGCACGGGAACCATCCGTGCTTCCATAGCCTACCGCGCGAGCGTGGTCAGCAGTGTTCGATAGTGGTCGAGCGCCGGACCGATGGCATCCGCCGGCACACGTTCGTTGAGGCCGTGGGCGAACTCGTCGTCCGGCTTCATGAACAGGCCGGACACGCCGTAGCTCGGGATACCGGACGCGCGGAAGAACAGGCTGTCCGTCGTGCCCGCCGACATGCTGGGGATGATCGAAAGCCCCTTCGCGCGCCCGTCCACCGCCTTGCGGAGCGCGGCATTCAGCTCGGGAAGCAGCGGTGAGGTCGAGCTTTGCGGGAACGGTTCCGGCAGCGTCACCGCCACCTTGCTGCCCGCGAGCTGCTGGAGCCGCTGGCGCACCGCCTCCGGCGCGGTGCCGGGGAAGATACGGCAGTTGATGTTGGCGACCGCGCGCTGCGGCAGCGCATTTTCGGCGTGGCCGCCCTCGATCATGGTCGGCACGCAGGTCGTACGCGTCGTCCCGATATGCTCGGGATATTTCGCGAGGACGTCAGCGGCGGCCGTATCGTTCGGATCGGCGGCGAAGCGCGCCATCGCCTCGCCGGCCTCGCCCGGCGTCCGCTTCGCCGATTCGGCGAAATAGGCGCGCGTCGTCTCGCTGGTTTCGGGCGGGAACGGCGCATCGGCGATCCGCTTCAGCGCCGCGCCCAGCTCCAGGATCGCATTCTCGGCGCGCGGCGCGCTCGAATGGCCGCCGGGATCGGTCACGGTCAGCTTGTAGTCGGCGTAGGTCTTCTCCGCCGTCTGCATCGTGTAATAGAGCGGCCTCCCGTCCGCGCCGAGCGTTCCGCCGCCGCCGTCGCCGTTCAGCACCATCGCCGCGTCCTTGTAGCGGGGAGCGATCGCCGCCACGGTCTTCTGCGCGGTTTCCTCGTCGCCGGTCAGGAACAGCACGATGTCGCGGGAGGGTTTGAAGCCCTCGCGCTTCAGGCTCATCAGCGTCTGCACGAGCATCACCACGTCGAACTTGTTGTCGCTGATACCGCGCCCGAAGAGGTAGCCGCCCTCTTCCGCCATCACGAACGGGTCGCGCTCCCAGTCCTCGCGCTTCGCCTCGACCACGTCCATGTGCGCGTTGAGCACGATCGGCTTCTTCTTGCCTGCGCCCTTCCACGTCAGGATCAGCGACGCGGTCTCGCCGAGCGGCTCGATGCTGATCTCGCTGTCGGTGAAGCCCGCGGTCTTCAATTCACCGGCGAGATACGCCGCATATTCCGGCACTTGTCCGCGCCCTGCGACGGTCGGAAAGGCGATGGACCGGCCGAGCATGGCCTTCGCGCCATCGACCTGCGCCGGGGTTGCGGCAGCAGCCGGCATGGAAACGAGCAACGTCGCTGCGAACAGCGGCTTCACGGATCTGAACATCGGCATTCTCCCACCTGTTATACGGGTGTAAGAAATCCGTCCCTCAGTCCGCAAGCACTTTCAGCGGGTCGCCGACCAGCGCGTTCAGCCATTTGTCGGCGATGCGCACCGCCTCTTCCGGCGTAAAGCTCGACGAATCGAGGCAAAGCTCGAGCCAGAGCCCGTCGACCAGCGCCGTCACGCCCACCGCGGTCAGGCGCACGTCGACACGGCTCGCCTCCGGTCCCAGGATTTTTGCGACCATCTTCTCCACGGGAATCCGGTGGCTTGCATAGTTCCTGGTATGCAGTTCGCGGATGCGCGCATCCGTCTTGATCAGGCTCCAGAAGGCGAGCCACGTCGCCAGCATGTCCGGATCGGCGATCGGCGGCTTGAAGCTTGCCATCACGAACGCACGAAGCTGGTCGCGCGGATCTGGGCCCGCATTGTCCGCCGCCGCCGCCATCGTGGCGACGAGGCGCTCGCCCACATCGGCGTAGGTCTCGGCGATCAGCTCGTCGATACCGGCGAAATAATGGCGCAGCAGCCCTGCCGAAACACCCGCCTCGGCGCAGATCACGCGGACCGAGGAACCGCCGACACCATAGCGGGCAAGACAGCGCGCGGTCGCATTGATCAGGCTCTGTCTCCGAAGGTCCGGATCGAGACGTTGAAACTGCGCGCGCGCCAAGCTCATCCTCCCAAAGCTGCGAGGATTCTATATCGGCGCGTCAACGATCTGTCGCGCCCCGTTATGTTCCGCGCATTGCTTTTTGACGGCGCACGAGCAGATAAACCGGAAGTCCGGCGACGAGCAGAACGAGCGCCCAGCCGTTCGCTTCGGCGCCCGCACCGTGGAACGTCCACACCGCGTAGATGAGCCCGAGCGGCGTCAGCACCGCGAGCGTGGGCGTCGTCGTCAGCCGCCGCAGGAGCATCAGCCGGATCGCCGCCGCAGCGCACGCGAAATAGAGCACCAGCGTCGCCGAGGTGGACAGCAGCGCCATGAACGTGAACAGGCCGGACATGGTGCGCGTGTAGTTCGAAAGCACCAGCGCCGTGATGAACACGCCGCTGATCAGGATGCCCAACACGGGCGTGCCTCGCGCGTTCGCCACCCCGAACGGGCGCGGGAAGTCGCCCTTGCGCGCCATGGTGAGCGGGTATTCCCCGGCGAGAAGAATCCAGCCGTTGAGCGCGCCGATCGCGCTCACCACCGCGAACAGCGCCACGGTGAGCGCGGCGCCCTCGCCCCAGTAGCCGGCGATCACGTCTGCGAACGGCGCGTTCGATTGCGCCACGGTCGCGGCCGGCATCAGCATGATCACCGCGGTGCAGACCACCAGATAGATGACGCCCACGATGAGCGTGCCCGCCATCGTCGCGCGCGGGATCGTGATGTGCGGGCGGTCCACCTTGTCCTGCGGCACGCAGGCGGATTCGAAACCGAGCATCGCCCACAGCGTCAGCGTCGCGGTGGCATTGATCGCGCCCATCGAGATCGTCTCCGCCGCATAGGGCGTCGCGGGCGGCGTCCCTTCCGCGAACACCATCGCCGCGATCACCACGATGGCGACGAGCGGCAGCAGCTTGAGGCCGAGCGTCAGGAGCTGGAAGCGCCCTGCCGCGCCCGCACCGCGCAGGTTCAGCAGGATGATCGCCCACAGCAGCGACACGGCGAGCGCCGCGGGAGCGCCGGAGGTCGCGGCGATGCCGGGCGCGAAGGCGCTGAGGTAGCTGACGCCCGCCGTCGCCAGCGCCGCCACCGCGACCAGAATGGAAACGATGTAGGACCAGCTGATCATGAACGCGGGCAGATGTCCGAACGCGGCCTCGACGAAACCGTGCGGACCGCCCGCGTGCGGCATCTCCCGCGCCAGCGATGCGAACACGTAGGCGAGGCAAAGCGATCCCGCGATGGTCAGCACCCATCCGTAGACGGCATTCCAGCCGAAGGGCGCGAGGCTCGCGGGCAGCATGAAGACGCCCGAGCCGATCATGTTGCCCATGACCAGCGCGAGCGCCATCCAGAAACCCAGCGGACGGGCGACGGAACCCCTGTCTTGCATCAGCGGTCCCCGCCGCGCCGGATCAGAACTTGGTGCCGACCTTGAGACCGATCGTCCGCGGCGTCGTCACCACCGTGTAGAACTTGCCGCCCATCGCGGTGACGCCGTCCGGATCGCCGCAGATGGTTTCGCCGCACTGCACCGTCCGCGTCACCTGCCCGCGCGAATCGAACAGGTTGCGGGCGTAAAGCTCGATCGACCATCTCTCGAACGCCACGCCGGCGCTCACGTCCACCGTCGTGTAGGAGGGAAGCGAGCCGACGATGGCGCGTTCCAGGAGGCGAAGGTCGCTGGTGCGCTTGCCTTCGTAGACGAGGCCGCCCTGAAGATGCGCGTTCAGCGAACCGACAGGGAACTCGTAGCGCGCGAACGCATTGCCCTTGAACTTCGCCGACACCGGCAGACGCGTGCCCGAAGGCGCCAGCAGCTCGTTGTCGTCCCCGTCCGGTCCGGGAATCGTGCAATCGAACGACGTGTTGGCGAACTTGCAGAAATCCTTCGTGCTCTGCGCGTCGTTGTAGCTGAAACCCGCGTTGAAGGTCAGGCCGTCCGAGGCCCGGATGAAGATATCGCTCTCGATACCCCAGATGCGGGCATCGCCCGCGTTGCGGATTTCGGTGAGGCCGTTGGCGCCGAGGAACGAGAGCTGGATGTCCTTCCACGTCTCGTAATAGACGGCGCCGTTCCAGCGGAACAGCCCGCCCGCCCATGTCGTCTTCCAGCCGAGCTCATAGTTGTCGAGCGTATCGGCGCCATAGGGCGGCAGCGTGCCGCGCCGGTTGATGCCGCCGGGCCGGAACCCGCGCGACCACGTGGCGTAGACGAGCGCGTCGTCCGTCAGCTTGTAGGTCGCGTTCAGCTTGTGGATGAAGTCCGTGTCAGACGTCGTCTTGTCGAGGTTGGTGCAGGGGCTGCCCTTGACCGTCGGCGGCAGCAGGTTGTCGTCTTCGTCCCTGAAACACGCCGCCACGCCGGTGCGGCTGCTGAACCCGTCGCTGTACCCGAAGAAACCCTCGAGCGAGTTCTTGTACTTGTAGACACGGATACCGCCGGTCAGGGTCAGCTTCTCGGTCACATCGTAGGAAAGTTCGCCGAACGCCGCATAGTCGCGGTCGATGCGGAGCTGCTTCGTCAGCCAGATGTCGCTGTCGGTGCCCGGAACGGTGATCGCATCGGCGATGTTGTCGATGATGTAGTTCTGCTCGATGTTGTGCGACTGCCGCTGGTAGAACACGCCGCCGATGAACCGCAGCGGCAGGTTGCTCGGCGAGGCGATGCGCAGTTCGTGGCTCTGCTTCGTGAAGCGGTCGATGCCCTGAATATACTGGTTCGGATTGACCTGATTGCCGTCGTTGTCGGTAAAATACTGGGCGTAGCCGGCCAGCGCATCGTAGAAATAGGCGTAATCGACGTAATCGGACTCGGTGTTGACCTTGCGCTTCATGTAGGCGCCCGCATAGGTCAGGTCCCAGTTGCCGATCTTGCCTTCGATGGTCAGCGCCGCCTGGAACCAGCGGTCGTTCATCCGTTCCGGATTGTATTGCTGGACCTGGAGATCGCCAAGGCCCGATTCCTGCCAGAACGAGCCGCGGGACTTCTGCTTCTGGCCCATGATCGACGGCAGGACCGTCCAGTTCTCGTCGAGATCAATCTGGAGCGCCACGCGGGCGCCGTAGGTCTCGACCTCGTTGTAGTTGTCCTCGACGAACGCGGCGTTGGAGAAGCTGATGTCGTCGCCGGGCAGATCTACGATGTCGCCTTCCTCGTCATACTGGTTGATCGGGAAGGTGATCGTGCCCGGAACATTGTCGATATAGCCGCCGTCCTTGTCGTACCAGCCGACGACGCGGATCGCGGCATTGCCGGAAAGCGGCGCGTTGATAAACCCTTCCAGCACATAGCCGGGATCGCCGTGCGCGACGGTGTTCACCTCGGCATCGACCGCGCCGTAGAAGCCGCTCGTGTCCGGACGGTTGGTGACGATCTTGACGGTTCCCGCCTGGCTCGACGCGCCGTAGAGCGTGCCCTGCGGACCCGCGAGCGCCTCCACGCGCGCGATGTCGTAGACGTGGATGTCGAGATTGCCCTGAATCGTCGTGACGGGCTGTTCGTCGAGATAGACGCCGACCGACGGCAGCGAGGCCGAATGGTTGGCGTTCTCGCCCGATGCGACACCGCGGAAATAGATGGTCGAGGTGCCGGGGCCGAACGACTGGTAGGAAAGGCTCGGCAGGAAGCGCGCGTAGTCGTCGAAGTCCTGCACCTGGAGTTGCTGGAGCTTCTGCGTGCCGAGCGCGACGACCGCGATCGGCACGTCCTGGAGGTTCTCCTCGCGCTTCTGCGCGGTGACGATGATGACGTCGCCGAGATTTTCCTGCGCCTCCTGCGCAAGCGCCGGCGCCGTCAGCATGGTGGAACCGAGCAGCGCGCCGGCGGCGGCCGCAGCCGTGAATGTCACATGATTTCGCAGATACACCCTTATCCCCCTCTCAGCGTTATGCTGTCCCGGGCGGAAGAGTGAACCCACGGAGAACGGCGGTCAATTCGGGTCTGGCGGGCTTTATTATACAGCTGTCATATTACCAGCCCGGCGTCACATTATTGCAACAGCGAAGCGGGCGGCGGCACTTCCGGATACGCCGCGAGCACGGGGCCGAGTTCTGTCTTCAACGGCTCCAGCCACGGCTCGAACGCCTGCCATTGCGCCATGCCCTCGCGGTTGATCGGCTGCCGCACCTGCTCCGAGCTTGCAGTGCGCACCGCGCGGTCGTTCTCGAAGAAACGCAGGCAGGCGGGATCGAAGGGCACGCCGACATAGTCGAGCAGGCGCCGCACCTCGGTTTCGGTCGATCTGACCATGTCCTCGTAGAACACGCGGTGCACCCGGCCGGGCAGCGCGCCGTCGATCACCGCCATCATCGTCACGTAGTCGCGGTAGTAGCGGCCGACATCGCCGAGATCGTAGCTGAAGGCCTGCCCGCGCGCGAAATGCTGCTTGAAATTGGAAAAGCAGCAGCCGAGCGGATGCCTGCGCGCGTCGATGATCTTCGCATTCGGCAGGATCAGGTGAATGAACCCGGTATGCGCCCAGTTGTTCGGCATCTTGTCTATGAACACCGGCCGGCCGGTCTTGCGGTGGATGCGCGTGCGTTCGAGATACTCGGCGCCGAGTTCGGCAAGCGCGTGCGCCGACAGGTCCACGAGGCAGGCGGGATAGGCGGAGTCCGCATCGCGCGTCTTGCGGCCGCCGAGCTGCCGCGCCATCGCCGCGATGTCGGGCAGTTCCTGCGTCCCCTCGATCATCGGATGCGAGGAGAGGATCTGCTCGATCAGCGTCGAGCCCGCGCGCGGCATACCGAGGATGAAAATCGGATCAGGCGCCGGGCAGCCTGCGCCCTGCCGCTCAGCGAAGAACACCTCGCTCATCAGCGCCGCCGCGCTGCGGACGAGGCGGCTGACCTCGCCGGCGTCATAGTCGAGCATCGCCTTGCGCAGCGCATTGCCCTTCAGATAGTGGCCGAACGACCGCTCGGCGTCCTTCGCGTCCTCCTTCGCGTCCTCCAGCGCCTTGCCGAGCGCGAAGTGCAGGTGGAAGCGGTCGTCGTCGCTGATGCCGCCGCCGTCCAGCGCGGCCTGCATCGCCGCGATGTCGGCATCCGCGAAGCGTACGGTCTTGAGGTTGGCGAGGCTCCACCAGACCTCGCCGAGACCCGGCGCGTGTTCGAGCGCCTTGCGATACGCCGCGATGGAGTCCGCCTGCCGGCCCACGGTTTTCAGCACGTGGCCGTAGCTCATCCACACACGCGGCTGCGCAGGATGGCTGGCCAGCACCGACTCGTAGAGCGCGATCGCCTCCTCATAGCCGCCGATGCGTCCGAGCGCGGCGGCCTTCAGGTTGCGGTGCGCGGCGTTTTCGGGATCGCCTTCCAGCAGCCGGTCGAGTTCCGCGATGGCCTCCGCGGAACGGTTCTGGCGGTGGAGCACGGTCGCGAGGTTGGCGCGCGCCGCCACGAACGCGGGCGCAAGCGCAAGCGCGCGCCGCAGCAGCGTCTCGGCGTCTCCATAGCGCCCGAGCCGCCCAGCGATCTCCGCCATCATGCGGATCGCTGCAACATCGGTCGGCTTTTCCTTCAACCGCGCGCGGAGGATGCGCTCGGCGACCGGGATGTCGTTGTCGAGGAGCGCGGCGGCCGCCTCGATCAGCACCGGGTCGCGCGTCGAGGCCCGGATCGCGTCCAGTTCGGCTTCCTCGGCCGCCGCGTCCTCGCCCATGCCGCGCAGCGCGGCGCCGAGCGCGCGCAGCGCATCGGCATTGCCGGGGTGCGTCTTCAGGAAGGTGCGGGCGCGTTCGGCGCGCTCGGCCGGGTTCGGTGCCGTCGACATGCGCGCGAACCTGCTGAGCCCGGCGTTTCCGGTCAAGCCGTCAGTCGATGGTCTTCAATATGTCCGCGAGACGGCCGAATATCTCGTCGATGTCCGCCTTCTCGAGGATCAGCGGCGGCGACAGCGCGATGATGTCGCCCGTCACGCGAATGAGGAGACCGCTGTCGAAGGCACGGTGGAACGCCTCCATCGCGCGCTTCGTCGGCGCGCCCGGGCGGGCCTCCAGCTCGATTCCGGCGACGAGACCGATGTTCCGGCAGTCGATGACGTGCGGCAGGCCCTTCATCGCGTGGACGGCATCGCCCCAATACGCCTCGAGCGCGATCGCCTTCTCGAACAGCCGCTCCTCTTCATAGATGGCAAGCGTGGCGAGGCCCGCGGCGGCGGCGAGCGGATGGCCCGAATAGGTATAGCCGTGGAACAGCTCGATGCCTTCCGGCGCGTTCTCCACCACCGTGTCGTAGACGTGGCGGCCCGCCGCCACGGCGCCCATCGGTACGGCGGCGTTGGTGAGGCCCTTCGCCATCGTGATGATGTCCGGCGTCACGCCGAAGCGCTCGGACGCCGTCGCCTTGCCGACGCGCCCGAACGCGGTGATCACCTCGTCGAAGATCAGCAGGATGTCGTGTTTGGTGCAAAGTTCGCGCACGCGTTCGAGGTAGCCGACCGGCGGCACCAGCACGCCGGTGGAGCCCGCCACCGGCTCGACGATCACCGCAGCGATCGTGTCCGCGCCGTGCAGCGCGACGAGCCGCTCGATGTCGTCGGCAAGCTCCACACCGTGCGCCGGCTGTCCCCGGCTGAACGCGTTGCGGGCAAGGTCGTGCGTGTGGCGCAGGTGATCGACCCCGCCCAGCATCGTGCCGTACTGCCTGCGGTTGCCGACGATGCCGCCCACCGAAATGCCGCCGAAGCCGACGCCGTGATAGGCGCGCTCCCGCCCAATGAAGCGCGTGCGGCTGCCCTGCCCGCGCGCCCGCTGGTAGGCGAGGGCGATCTTGAGCGCCGTGTCCACCGACTCCGAGCCCGAGTTCGTGAAGAAGATGCGGTCGAGCCCCTCCGGCATGATCATCCCGAGCTTCGAGGCGAGCTCGAACGCCAGCGGGTGGCCGAGCTGGAAGGTCGGCCCGAAATCGAAGCGCGCCGCCGTGTCCCGAATCGCCTCGACGATCTCGGTGCGGCAATGCCCGGCGTTCACGCACCAGAGGCCCGCCGTCGCATCGAGGATGCTGCGGCCGTCCGACGATGTGTAGTGCATACCCTCCGCTGCCGCGAGCAGGCGCGGCGTCTGCTTGAAGGCGCGATTGTTGGTGAACGGCATCCAGAACGCAGACAGATCATTGGGTTCGCGCATGTCGGCTCCACGATGAATGAATTGCCGGAACGATAGCGGGCGCCCCATGCGAACGCCAGACGGATACAGGCCGCGCCGACCCATCGGAAAAACCGATACCCCCCGCTCCAGCAAATCTCACTGGTCAAGTGCCCGCCCCACGCGCAGTATGAGCGCGGTATGGGGGTTTTTCCGATCATGTCAGCCGAGATTGCCAATTGGATCAGTGAGCGCGGGATCAGCGAGGTCGAGTGCATCGTCCCCGACATGAACGGCATCCAGCGCGGCAAGGTGTTGCCCGCCGGCAAGTTCCTGAAGTCGCTCACCGACCAGACGCTCCGCATTCCGGGCAGCGTCTTCACCGTCACCGTCACGGGCGAGTATCCGGACGATATCAATAACATCATTCCGGATTACGACCCGGACATGGTGCTGGTGCCCGATCCGGCGACGATCCGCGAGGCGCCGGGTTTCAGGACGCCGACGGCCTACGTGATCGCCGATGCCTTCACGCGAGACGGCAAGCCGCTCGCCATCGCGCCGCGCATGATCCTGAAGAAGGTGCTGCACCTTTTCGAGCGCCGCGGCTGGAAGCCGGTGATCGCGCCGGAACTCGAATTCTACCTCGTCTCCAAGAACCTCGATTCCGACTTCCCGCTGACGCCCCCCGTGGGCCGTTCCGGCCGCTCCGAAACCGCGAGCCAGCCCTACGGCCTCGAAGCGCTCGGCGAGTTCGAGGACATCATCGAGCACATCTACGACTTCTGCGAGAAGGCCGAGCTCAACATCGACACGATGATCCACGAGTCCGGCGCCGCGCAGCTCGAGATCAACTTCGTGCACGGCGATCCGCTCGCGCTCGCCGATCAGGTGCTGCTGTTCAAGCGCATCGTCCGGCAGGTCGCGCTGGAGCACGGCGTCTACGCGACCTTCCTTGCCAAGCCGATGTCGGACCAGCCCGGCAGCTCGATGCACATCCACCAGTCGCTGCTGGACGCGGATACGGCCCGCAACCTGTTCACGACGCCCAACGGCCGCGACAGCGCACTGTTCCGCAGCTATATCGCGGGCCTCGTCCGCCTGCTGCCGCAGATCACGCCGATGTTCGCACCCAACGTCAACTCGTTCCGCCGGATGCGGCCGGACAGCGACGCGCCGATCAACGTGCAGTGGGGCAGCGACAACCGCTCCTGCGGGCTTCGCATCCCGGTGTCGGACGCGAAGAACCGCCGCATCGAAAACCGCCTCCCCGGCGCGGATTCGAACCCGTATCTCGCGATCGCCGCCTCGCTCATCTGCGGCTATGTCGGCATGACGGAGCGGATGCAGCCGCCCAAGAGCCTGCAAGGCAGCGCCTACAACCGCGCGCGCACCTTGCCGCGCACGCTCGAAAGCGCGCTCGATCGGTTCAGCCACTGCAAGGCGGTCCGCAATCACCTCGGCGAGGACTTCTTCGACGTGTTCTACGCGATCAAGGAATCGGAACTGTTCGCGTACCAGTCGGTGATCAGTTCCTGGGAGCGCGAACACCTCCTGCTGAGGGTCTGATCTTGGCCGAGCCGCACGCGCCGTCCCTTTACGCGGCGACCGCAAACCCCTTCCCGGCCCAGCCGCCGCTCGAAGGCAGCATCGCCGTCGATGTCTGCGTCGTGGGCGGGGGCTATACGGGCCTGTCCGCGGCACTCTCGGCGGCCGAGGCGGGCTATGCGGTGGCGCTCGTCGAGGCGCACCGCATCGGCTGGGGCGCGTCAGGGCGAAACGGCGGCCAGATGATCCCCGGTATGCGCTGGTCGGCGGGCGATCTGGTGCAGCGCTTCGGGCGGGAGACGGCACGGCGCCTGTTCAGCGTGGCCGACACGGCGCGGGCGCGCGTCCACGACCGCATCGCGCGGCACGGCATCGCCTGCGATCTCCGCCACGGCCATTTCACCGCCGCCTGCAAGCCCGCCGACCTCGACGCCATGAAGCGCGAGCTCGAATGCCTCGGCCACGTGATGGGCTATGACGCAGCCCGGATCGTGCTGCCGGAAGAGACCGCCGGGATCGTCTCGGCGAAGGGCTATCACGGCGGCATCTACGACTCCGCGGGCGGCCACCTGCATCCGCTCAACTATGCGCTCGGCCTTGCCGAAGCGGCGCGCGCGGCGGGTGTCCGGCTCTACGAAGATCTGCCCGTGGTCCGCATCGCGGGCGGCGACCGTCCCGGCGTCACCACCGCGCAGGGCAGCGTATCCGCACGCTACGTCGTGCTCGCCTGCGACGCCTTCATGGCCGAGATCGACGCCGATCTCGGCCGCTACACGATGCCGGTCGCGAACTACAACATCGCGACGGCGCCGCTCGGCGAGGACCGCGCCCGCGCGCTCATCCCGTCCGGCGCGGCGGTCTCCGAGAGCCGCTTCGTCCTCAACTACTATCGCCTTTCCGCCGACCACCGCCTGATCTTCGGCGGCGGCGAGAAGTACACGCCGCGCCCGCCGCGCGACGTCGCCGGGTTCGTGCGCCCTTACATGGAGGCTGCTTTCCCGCAGCTTTCCGGCATCAACATCGACTATGCGTGGGGCGGCCTCGTCGGCGTCACCATGAACCGGCTGCCGCACTTCGGCCGCAAGGGCAATATCTTCTACGCGCATGGCTACTCGGGCCACGGCGTGCTGCTCTCGACGCTCGTGGGCGAACTCATCACCGAGGCGATGCGCGGCACGGCGGAGCGCTTCGACCTGTTCGCCTCGCTTCCGGTGAAGCCCTTCCCCGGCGGGCGCCTGCTCCGCCACCCGCTCTATGTCGCCGGGATGCTCTGGTACGCGCTGAGAGATCGCCTGTGATCCGCCGGCAATGTCTTGGGCGAACGCCTTTCACGCCTTATGGAATGAACGCATGACCAAGCCGCCCCACGCCTCCAACCGCATCGCCGACGTTTCGGAAGCCCACGCCTTCTTCGCGGCCAACCCCGACATCGACGCGGTCGACATCATCTTCACCAACATGTGCGGCGTGCCGCGCGGCAAGCGCCTGCGCCGCCACGAGGTGATCGCCGTCTACGAATCCGGCCGCTTCCTGCCCGGCTCCGTCGTCGTCGTGGACATCACGGGGCGCGACACCGAGGAGACCGGCCTCGTCTGGGAGGACGGCGACGCCGACCGCTATGTGAAGCCGGTGCCGGGCACGCTCGTCCGCGCGCCGTGGCTCGGGCCGAACGCCGGCCAGTTCCTCACCAGCTTCTACGAGCTCGACGGCACGCCGAGCGACCTCGATCCGCGCCACGTCCTCGGCGGCGTCATCGACCGGCTGGCGGCGGACGGCCTGACGCCCGTTGTGGCGGTCGAGCTGGAATTCTTCCTCGTCGATCTCTCCGGCGGCAAGCCTGCCCCCGCGAAGGGCCTGCTGACGCCGCACCGCTCCGGCGACAACCAGGTCTACGGCCTGCGCGAGCTCGAGGATTTCAAGCCGTTCTTCGACGACCTTTATGCCGGGTGCGATGCGCAAGGCGTTCCTCTCGAATCGGCGATTTCGGAATACGCCCCCGGCCAGTTCGAGCTGACGCTGCGCCACAAGCCCGATGCGCTCCGCGCCGCCGACGATGCCGTCATGTACAAGCGGCTGGTGAAGGGCGTCGCCGTGAAGCACGGCCTCGAAGCCACCTTCATGGCGAAGCCGTTCGTGCACGAGGCCGGGAACGGTATGCACCTCCATATCTCGATGGCGGACGAAAGCGGCAACAATGCCTTCGCCAGCGAAGACCCCGAAGGCGCACCGATGCTGCGCCACGCCATCGGCGGCATGAAGGCCGCGCTCGGCGAATCGATGGCGATCTTCGCGCCCAACGCGAACAGCTACCGCCGCTTCAAGGCGAACAGCTACGCGCCCGTCGCGCCGACATGGGGCGTCAACAACCGCACGGTGTCCTTGCGCATCCCGGCGGGCTCCCCGGCCTCGCGCCATGTCGAGCACCGCGTCTGCGGCGCGGACGCGAACCCCTACCTCGCTGTCGCCGCCGTGCTCGCCGCGATGCACCACGGCATCGCAAACCGCATCGACCCCGGCCCCGCCGTCGTCGGCAACGGCTACGAGGACGAGGCGAGCGCGGGCGTGAAGCTCCCCAACAACTGGTTCGCCGCGAACGACGCCTTCGAAGCCTCGCCGCTGATGAACGACTATCTGGGCGCGCGCTTCGTGAAGAACTACACCATCGTCAAGCGCACCGAGATGGCCCGCTTCTACGGCGAGGTGACGCAGCTCGACTACGACTGGTACTTGCGGAACGCCTGAACCTACCGCCGGTGCTCGTGCACCGTCTCCATGAACAGCGTCGCCGCCTCGCTGTGCCGGGTGAGGCGCCGCCACGCGATGCCGATGTCTACGGTGGGCAGGCTTTCGCGCGTGCGCTTGGCGATGATGCGGTCGCCTTCGAGGCTCCACGGCCGGTAGACGAGATCGGGGAGCAGTGTGATCCCCGCGCCGGTGCCGACGAGGCTGCGCACCCCCTCCATCGACGAGGTGCGGTAGGCGACGCGCGGCGGGTGGTCGAACTTGGACCAGATGCCGTCGATGAGTCCTTCGAGCTCGTCGAGCGAGAGCGCGATCACCGGCTCGTTCTCGAGGTCGGAAAGGCTGAGGCCGTCGACGTCGGAGAGCGGGTGCGAGGGCGCCACCCACGCGCGGCATTCGGAGCGGAGCAGCACCTCGTGGTCGATGGCGCTGCGCTCCTCGAGGTTGCTCACCATCAGCACGGCGAGGTCGAGCTCGCCGTTGATGATCAAGTGTTCAATGTAGTCGCGGCGTTCCTCGACGAGCTGCACCTCGATGCGCGGAAACATACGCCTGAAACGGGAGAGCAGATCCGACAGGAAATAGCCGGTGACGACCGGCGTCACGCCGACGCGGACGCTGCCGGCGGTCAGGTCCTGCTCGCGCCCCACCCCGCCCTGCATGTCGGCGATGGCGTCGATGATCGAGCGGGCATGGCGCAGGAACTGGTGCCCCTCGCGCGTCAGCGTCACGCCCTTGGCGTGGCGGTGGAACAGCATCACGCCCGTTTCCGCCTCCAGCGTGCGGATCGCGTCCGTTACCGCCGACTGCGAGATGCCGACCGCGCTCGACCCGCCGGAGACGGAGCGCGCCTCGGCCACGGCAATGAAATAGCGGATTTGCCGGAACGTGATGTTCATCTCAGCCATCGGATTATTCGATACCTCACGGATTGCATAATGGATTTGCGCGTGCAGCGGTAGCGCGATTTGATACCGCCCGGGAGACTGAGGGGCTTGCGGCCATCCACGGCTGCGTTAGCATCCGCTGAGCGCCGTCAGAGCGTTGAAGTCCGGGGATGATCGCTGGCGGGCGACGATTGGGAGACAGGGACCATGAACAGCTTTGACAGCATCCGCAAACGCATCGGCCGACGCTCGCTTCTTCAGGGATTGGGCGCCGCCGCCATCGGCATCACCTTCACGGGCGCGCTCGCCGGGTGCGAGAAGAAGGAAGCCGGCAAGGCCTCTACCGGCGAGGAAGGCAAGCTCAACTTCTACAACTGGGACACCTACATCGGCGAAACCACGCTCGACGATTTCAAGGACGCGTCGGGCATCGAAGTCAACATGAGCCTCTTCGCCACCAACGACGAGCTGTTCGCGAAGCTGCGTGCGGGTAACCCCGGCTTCGACGTGATCGTCCCCTCCAACGACTTCGTCGAGCGCATGGTGCAGGCGGACATGCTGGAGCCGCTCGACCATTCCAAGATCCCGAACTTCGCCAACGTCGGCGACGCGTTCAAGGACGTCGCCTACGATCCCGGCCGCAAGTTCTCGATGCCCTACACGTGGCTGACGCTCGGCATCGGCTACCGCAAATCGAAGGTGGACGGCGTGCCGGACAGCTGGAAGTGGCTGCTCGATTCGGACAAGTACAAGGGCCGCATCTCGGTACTGTCGGAAGCGGGCGACATGTTCCGCATCAGCGCCAAGTATCTCGGCCATTCGGTGAACGGCATCACGCCCGATCTCGTGAAGCAGATCGAGGCGATGCTCATCAAGCAGAAGCCCTTCATCAAGGCCTTCCACGAGGACAACGGCCAGGACCTGCTGCTTTCGGGCGAGGTCGACCTCGTGCTCGAATACAACGGCGACATTGCGCAGATCATGGCGGAGGACGACGACATCGGCTTCGTGCTGCCGAAGGAAGGCAGCCAGCTCAACTCCGATACGCTGGCGATCCCCAAGGGCGCGCCGCACCCGCTGAACGCGCACGCCTTCATCAATTACCTGCTCGACGCGGAAGCCGGCAAGAAGATCGCCGAATACATCCTGTTCCCGACGCCGAACGAAGCGGCCAAGGCGCTGATGCCCGCGGACTACCGCGACAACACGGTGATCTTCCCGACCGCCGAGGAACTCGCCAAGTGCGAGTACGCGGCCTACGACGGCAAGATGCAGCCGGTGTTCGAGGAAGCCTTCACCCGCGTCCGCGCGGCGTAGCGGCCCAGAGGCACGCGAGGGGCGCGCGAGATGCAGGACTGGAAGCTGAACCGGGCGCTGTTCGCGGCAATCGCGGGCGCGCCCATCCTCTGGCTGGTCCTGTTCTTCATCGTCCCCCTCGCCCTCGTCTGGCTCTACAGCTTCGGCCGCAACGTCGGCCTCACCGAAATCGACATCAGCGGCACGTTCGCGAACTATGCGCGGGCGCTTGAGCCGCTCTATCTCGGCATCTTCGTGAAGTCGGTCGGCGTCGCCGCGCTCACCACGGCGATCTGCCTCGTCGTCGGCTTTCCGGTCGCGCTCGCCATCGTCTTCGCGACGCCGAAATGGCGGCCGTGGCTGCTGCTCGCGATCATGCTGCCGTTCTGGACGAACCTCCTCATCCGCACCTACGCGCTGATGGCGGTGCTGCGCACCGAAGGCTACGCGAACCAGACCATCGGCTGGATGTGGGACAGGTGGAGCGGCCTCATGACCTTCGCCGGTCTCCAGCCGCTCGGGACCTTCGAGCCGCTGCCGCTCCTTTACAACAACTTCGCGGTCGTGCTCGGCCTCGTCTACGTGCACCTGCCGTTCATGGTGCTGCCGCTCTACGCCGCGCTCGACCGGCTCGACAAATCACTCATCGAGGCGAGCCTCGATCTCGGCGCCGGGCATCTCCGCACGCTGCTCAGCATCGTCGCGCCGCTCGCAGCGCCGGGTATCATCTCCGGCATCATCATCACCTTCGTGCCCGCGCTCGGCGCCTACCTCACGCCCGACCTGCTCGGCGGCACCGACAGCCAGATGATCGCCAACGTCATCGAGCGGCAGTTCAAGCGCGCCAACGACTGGCCGTTCGGCGCCGCGCTCTCGTTCCTTCTCATGTACGCGACCTTCATCGCCATCGCCTTCCAGGCCATGAAATCGCGGCAGGCGGAGCGCCGCCAATGAGCTTCTTCAAAAGTCGCATCCCGCTCGCCCCGCTCGAATACACGAAGCGCCTGTGGATGCGCGCGTGGGTCGGCCTCGTGCTGTTCTTCCTCTACGCGCCGCTCATCACGCTCATCGCGTTCAGCTTCAACGACAGCCGCCGCAACATCGTCTGGCGCGGCTTCACGCTCAAATATTACGAGAAGGCGCTCGACAACGACTCGCTGATGATCGCGATGGGCAACTCGCTCACCATCGCCTTCATCAGCACGATCGTCAGCGTCGTCATCGGCGCGCTCGCCGCCGTCATGCTCTGGCGCTTCCGTTTCCCCGGCAAGACCGCGACCGAGGGCGCGATGGCGCTGCCCATCGTGGTGCCGGAAATCTGCATGGGCGTCGCCATGCTGGTGTTCTTCGCGAAGATCGGCTTCCCGACCGACCTGCCGTGGCCGTTCAGCCTCGGCGCGATCATCATCGCGCACATCACCTTCTGCTTCCCGTTCGTGACGATGGTGGTGCGCTCGCGCCTCACCAGCTTCAACCGCGAGGAAGAAGAAGCCGCCAAGGACCTCGGCGCCAGCGAGTGGCAGGCGTTCCGCGACGTGCTGCTGCCGCACATGAAGCCCGGCCTCATCGCGGGCGCCCTCCTCGCCTTCACGCTCAGCCTCGACGATTTCGTCATCACCTTCTTCACCAGCGGCCCCAACACCATCACCTTCCCGGTGAAGGTCTATTCGATGGTCCGCTTCTCGGTGACGCCGGAGGTGAACGCGGCCTCGGCGCTGCTGATCCTCATCACCGTCATCCTCACGACCATAGCCCTGAAGGTGCAAAGCCGCATGGGCGGAACCCCGCAAGGCCACTGATCTCATGGCGACAGCAGCGAAACAGCCGATCATCAGCATCCGGAACGTCACCAAGCGCTTCGGCGCGATGGCCGCGGTGGACAACATCTCGCTCGACATCATGCCGGGCGAGTTCTTCGTCCTCCTCGGCCCCTCGGGCTGCGGCAAGACCACGCTGCTCCGCATGATCGCGGGCTTCGAGGTGCCGACCGAAGGCCAGATCATCATCGACGGGCAGGACATGGCGCACGTGCCGCCGAACCGGCGCCCCGTGAACATGGTGTTCCAGTCCTACGCGGTATTCCCGCACATGACGGTGACGGAGAACGTCGGCTATGGCCTGCGCATCGCGCGCGTCGCCGCGTCGGAGATCAGGTCGCGCGTCGCGGAAGCACTCGCCCTCGTCAAGCTCGACGGCCTCGGCGACCGCCGCCCCGACCAGCTCTCGGGCGGCCAGCGCCAGCGCGTCGCGCTCGCCCGCTCGCTCGTGATGCGCCCCAAGGTGCTGCTGCTCGACGAGCCGCTCTCCGCGCTCGACGCCAAGCTCCGCGCCGCCATGCAGTTCGAGCTTGCCGACCTTCAGGAGCAGGTCGGCATCACCTTCGTGACGGTGACGCACGATCAGGACGAGGCGCTGTCGATGGCGGGCCGCATCGCCGTCATCAACAAGGGTCTCGTCGCGCAGCTTGCCTCGCCCTCCGACCTCTACGAATTCCCGGCCAACCGCTTCGTCGCGGACTTCATCGGATCGGTGAACCTGTTCGACGGCAGGCTGGTGACGGACGAGCCCGACAAGGCGGTCGTCGACTGCCCGGAGATCGGCCGCATCTACCTGAACCACGGCGTCACGGGGCCGCACGACGCGAACGTCCACGTCGCGCTCCGCCCCGAGAAGATCGCCATGATCCCGGAAGCGAAGGGCAAGCCGAACGCGCCCGAATGCCCCGAAGGCGACAACATCGCCCACGGCCAGATCCGCGGCATGTCCTACCTCGGCGACATCACCATCTACGAGGTGAAGCTCGATTCCGGCCGCGTCATCCGCGTCTCCCGCCCCAACCTGTCGCGCTACGACCAGGAGGATTTCACGTGGGAGGACAAGGTCTGGCTCACCTGGCACGGATCGAGCCCGGTGGTGTTGCAGTCCTGACGCCGTCAACTCACCGCCCGAGCAGGCGCTGTTCCAGCAATGCCTGCATGTCGCGCCGTCCGTCCGCGATCACGGAAACAAAGACCGTCGTTCCGATCGTGTGATAGATCAACCGATACGGCGAAACCAGAATCTGCCGGAACTCGCGGATGCCCAGCGCATCGAGTTCTTTCGGCAACGCGCCGCGTTCAGGCCACGCCTCCAGCGATTCGACCGCGGCGAGAATATCATCAAGCAGCGCATCGGCCTGCTCCGGCGAACGATTCTCCGCCATGTAGTCGTAAAGTGCCTCGAGGTCCGCTTCGGCGCCTTCTGTCAGCGCAACATCGTATTTGGGCGCCGACATCAGTCGCGGGAAGCTTTCGCCTTCAGCCGCGCAATCACCGCCCGTACCGGCCGGGTGCGTCCGGCCTCGATATCCCGATTGCCGAGCGTAAGCAGCTTCAGAAGTGCGAGCGTGTCCTGCGTCTGCTCATAGGAGGCGATATCCTGTAGAACCGCCTTCGCTTCCCCGTTCTGCGTGATGACCATCGGCTCGCGGCGTTCGGCGAGATCGAGCAGAACCTCCGCTGCCTTCGCTTTCAGGAAACTGATGGGTTTGACTTGCGCGGAATACTTCATAGACACCTTATCGGACTAAATTAAGTCTGAATATAGTTCATCTCAGCCGGATGCGCAACACGTCGCACCCATCGGCAAAAGCGATAGCTCTCGCTCCCCATTTCGTATTTCCGATGCCGAAGCCGCGTCCCTATCCTCGCGCCCATTCTTCCAACATGGGAATCCGAAAAGACCATGACCGACCGCTCTGGGACCGACCACACTGGCCAGTTCATCGACGGAAACGCGATCCGCGGCGAGGACGCGCCGGAACCCGTGTTCAACCCGGCGACCGGCGAGACCATCGCGACGCTCGCCTCCGCCACCCGTGCGCAGGTAGACGCCGCAATCGCCGCCGCCGAGCGTGGTTTTGCGGTCTGGTCGGCAATGTCGCCGAAAGAGCGCTCGCTCCGGATGCTCCGCATCGCCGACCGTATCGAGACGCTGGCGGACGAATTCGCCGGGATCGAGATGCACAACTGCGGCAAGCCGCTCGGCACGGCGCGCAGCGTGGACGTGGGCAACACCATCGACGTGTTCCGCTTCTACGCGGGCGCTGCGCGCACGATCCCGGGGCAGGCGGCGGGCGAGTACCGCGGCGCGGGCTACACCTCGATGATCCGGCGCGATCCGATCGGCGTCGTCGTCGGCATCGCGCCGTGGAACTACCCGCTGATGATGGCGTCGTGGAAGATCGCGCCCGCCATCGCCGCGGGCAACACGGTGGTCCTGAAGCCTTCCGAGCACACGCCGCTCACCGCGCTGCGGCTGGCCGAGGTGTGCGCCGAGTTCCTGCCTGCGGGCGTCGTCAACGTCGTCACCGGCAACGGGCCGAACGTCGGCGCGCGTCTCGTCGCGCATCCGCGCGTGCGCATGGTGTCGCTGACCGGCGACGTGGCGACGGGGCGCAAGATCATGGAAGCGGTCGCCCCCACCATCAAGCGCACACATTTCGAGCTTGGCGGCAAGGCCCCGGTCATCGTGCTGGCGGACGCCGACATCGCCGCCGCCGTCGAGGCGATCGCCGAGGGCGGCTACTACAATGCCGGGCAGGACTGCACCGCGGCCTGCCGCGTCTATGCCCACGCCGACGTCTACGACCGGCTGGTCGCCGCGCTTCAAGGCGCCGTCGAGGCGATCCCGATGGGCGATCCCGCCGCGCCCGGCACCGCGCTCGGCCCGCTCATCACGGCCCGCCAGCGCGACCGCGTGGACGGCTTCGTCGCCCGCGCCGCCGCCGATACGGACGCGGAGGTCGTCACCGGCGGCAAAGCACCGGACGGCCCCGGCTTCTTCTACGAGCCGACGCTGATCGCGGGCGCGCGGAACAGCGACGAGATCGTCCAGAAGGAAGTGTTCGGCCCCGTTGTCTCGGTCACGCGCTTCGACGAGGACGCCCAGGCGCTCGACTGGGCGAACGACAGCGAATACGGCCTCGCCTCGTCGGTGTGGACGCGCGACGTCGGCAAGGCCGCCGCGTTCGCCGCGCGCCTGCAATACGGCGTCACGTGGATCAACACGCACTCGGTGAACGCCACGGAAATGCCGCACGGCGGCGTCAAGGCCTCGGGCTACGGCTCCGACCTTTCCGTCTACAGCCTCGAACACTATCTCGCGACGCGGCATGTCATGATAAAGCACTGAGCATGAGCCCTGCCCGTCCCGTTCTCGGTATCATCTGCTGTCAGCGCACCGTGGGCACCGAGCCCGCGCAAACCGTCATCGAGCGCTACGTGCGCGCGGCGATGCGCTATGCCGATGTCGCGGCGCTGCTCATCCCGTCGCTCCCCGACCTGATGACCGCCGCCGAGGTCGCCCCGCGTCTCGACGGCGTGCTGCTCACCGGCAGCCCCTCCAACATCGAGGGCAGCCGCTATGCCGACGACGGCGGCGAAGGCCCGTTCGATCCCGGCCGCGACGAGATCGCGCTGTCGATGGTGGACGCGATGATCGGGCGCGGGCGGCCCGTATTCGGCATCTGCCGCGGCTTCCAGGAGATCAACGTCGCGCTGGGCGGCAGCCTGCGCCGCGACACCTCGGCGAACGACGATCTCATCCGCCACCACGCGCCGCCGGATGTCTCTTTCGACGCCATGTTCGATCACCGGCACCGCGTCGATCTGGTGCCCGGCGGCGTGCTCGCGCGCACCTACGACAAGCCCGCGCTCGAGGTGAACTCGGTGCACTATCAGGGCATCGACCGCCTCGCCGACGGCCTGACCGTCGAGGCGACCGCGCCGGACGGGCTCGTCGAGGCCTATTCGGCGAAGATCGGCGCCGCGCCCGTCGTCGCCGTCCAGTGGCATCCCGAATGGCATCCGGAATCGAACCCGGACAGCCGGACCTTCTTCAAACTGCTTGGCCAGACACTCAGGGGAACAGCATGACCGCCGTCCGCAAGAACTACGACATTCCGGCGCTGCGCCGTCTCGACGTCGCGCACCACCTCCCCGCGCAGCAGGACTACAAGCTGATCGAGGACATGGGCGGCAGCCGGATCGTGACGCACGCGGAGGGCTGCTACATCACCGACGGCGACGGCAACCGCCTCCTCGACGGCATGGCGGGCCTCTGGTGCGTCAACATCGGCTACGGCCGCGACGAGCTTGCCGAGGTCGCCGCCGCGCAGATGCGCGAGCTTCCCTTCTACAACACCTTCTTCAAGACGGCGACGCCGCCCGCGGTGGAACTCGCCGCGAAGATCGCGGGCCTCACCGGCGGCAAGCTGAGCCACGTGTTCTTCAACACGTCGGGTTCCGAGGCGAACGACACGGTGTTCCGCATGGTGCGCCACTACTGGAAGCTGAAGGGCGAGCCGAAGCGCAAGGTCTTCATCAGCCGCTGGAACGCCTATCACGGCTCCACGGTCGCGGGCGTCAGCCTCGGCGGCATGAAGGCGATGCACGAACAGGGCGACCTCCCCATCCCCGGCATCGAGCACGTCCGCCAGCCCTACTGGTTCGGCGAGGGCCGCGACATGGAGCCGCGCGCGTTCGGCAAGCTCTGCGCGCAGGCCATCGAGGACCGCATCCTCGAAGTCGGCCCCGAGAACGTCGCCGCCTTCATCGGCGAGCCCGTGCAGGGCGCGGGCGGCGTCATCATCCCGCCGGACGGCTATTGGCAGGAGGTGGAGCGCATCTGCCGCAAGTACGGCATCCTCCTCGTCGCCGACGAGGTGATCTGCGGCTTCGGACGCACGGGCGAATGGTTCGGCCACCAGACCTACGGCTTCACGCCCGACCTCGTGCCGATGGCGAAGGGGCTGTCGTCCGGCTACCTGCCCATCTCGGCAGTCGCCGTATCTTCGGGCATCGTGGACGTGCTCAAGACCGGCGGCGACTTCGTGCACGGCTTCACCTATTCCGGCCACCCGGTCTGCGCCGCGGTCGCGCTGCGCAACATCGAGATCATCGAGCGCGAGAACCTCGTCGGCCGCGTCCGCGAGGATGTGGGGCCTTACCTTCGGGACGCCCTGAAGCGTCTCGACGACCACCCGCTCGTCGGCGAGACGCGCTCCATCGGCCTGCTCGGCGCGGTCGAGATCGTCGCCGACAAGGCGACCGCCGCGCGTTTCGGCGGCAAGGAAGGCAACGCCGGACCGGTCGTGCGCGACTTCTGCATCGAGAACGGCCTGATGGTGCGCGGCATCCGCGACACCATCGTCATGTCGCCGCCGCTCGTCATTTCGCGCGGAGAGATCGACGATCTGGTTGACATCATCCGCCGTTCGCTGGATTCGGCCATGCCGAAACTGAAAGCCCTTTAGAGGAGAGCCCCATGACCCGTTCGCCGCTGCTTCGCGAAGCCTGCTACATCGACGGCGAATGGGTGAAGGCCGACAGCGGCGAGACGATTCCGGTCACGAATCCGGCCACCGGCGAAGTGCTCGGCACCGTGCCGAACTGCGGCGCGGCCGAAACGAAGCGTGCCGTCGAGGCCGCGAATCGCGCGTGGCCCGCATGGCGCGCGAAGACCGCGAAGGAGCGCGCCGCAACCTTGCGCCGCTGGTACGACCTCGTCATGGCCAATCAGGAGGACCTCGCCCGCCTGCTGACGCTGGAGCAGGGCAAGAGCCTCGCCGAGGCGCGCGGCGAGATCGCCTACGGTGCCTCGTTCATCGAATGGTACGCCGAGGAAGGCAAGCGCCTCTACGGCGACGTCATCCCCGGCCACATGGCGGACAAGCGCATCGTCGTGCTCAGGCAGCCGATCGGCGTCGCCGCCGCGATCACGCCGTGGAACTTCCCGAACGCCATGATCACGCGCAAGGCCGCGCCCGCGCTCGCGGCCGGGTGCCCGATGGTGCTGAAGCCCGCCGCCGAGACGCCTTTCTCGGCCTTCGCGCTCGCCGTGCTCGCCGAGGAAGCCGGTATCCCCAAGGGCATCTTCAACGTGCTGACCGGCAAGGCCTCGGCGATCGGCGGCGAACTCACCTCGAACCCCATCGTCCGCAAGCTGTCGTTTACCGGCTCCACGGAGATCGGCCGCCTGCTGATGCGCCAGTCGGCGGACACCATCAAGAAGCTCAGCCTCGAACTCGGCGGCAATGCGCCCTTCATCGTCTTCGACGACGCGGACGTGGACGCCGCCGTCGCCGGTGCGCTTGCCTCCAAGTACCGCAACTCCGGCCAGACCTGCGTCTGCTCGAACCGGCTCTACGTGCAGGACGGCGTCTATGACGAATTCGTCGAAAAGCTCGCCAAGGCCGCCGCGAACCTCAAGGTCGGCAGCGGCCTCGACGCGGGCACCGAGCAGGGCCCGCTGATCAATGCCGCGGCCGTTGAAAAGGTGGAGGAGCACATCGCCGATGCAACCGCCAAGGGCGCGCGTATCGTCACCGGCGGCAAGCGCCATGCGCTAGGCGGCACCTTCTTCGAGCCGACCGTGCTCGCGAACGTCACGCAGGACATGCTCGTCGCGCACGAGGAGACGTTCGGGCCGCTCGCGCCCGTCATCCGCTTCGGCACCGAGGAAAAGGCCGTCGCCATGGCCAACGACACCGAGTTCGGCCTCGCGGCCTATTTCTATTCGAACAACCTCTCGCGCGTCTGGCGCGTCGCAGAGGCGATCGAGGCGGGCATGGTGTGCATCAACTCCGGCATCCTCTCCACCGAGGTCGCGCCCTTCGGCGGCGTTAAGCAGTCCGGCTTGGGGCGCGAAGGCTCGCGCTATGGCATCGAGGAGTATGTCGAGATGAAGTACCTCTGCCTCACCGTCTGAGGCGAGGGAAACATTTCGTCCGATAAGCGTTCAGGTTCAGTGCATTGACCCCAATGCATCACCTGGACGCCGGTCTCCCGAAGTGGGCCCGGCGTCTTTTTTAGGGTAGGCGCGAAACCGGCGCTCCGGCGCCTGAACCGCGGGTGATGCGCGGCTTCACCCGCGGTTCAGGCGTCTTATGGTCTCCTCGAAGGCAGGAGAAGGCTATGAAACCCATTCGAAAGGCAACCGCCGGCATCGCTCTTCTGCTGTCCGCGCTCGCGCTCGGCGGCTGCATGTCCGACGGATACGGCAGGGCCGGCGTTTCGGTCGGCCACGGCCACTATGATCGTTACGGATACGATTACCCCTATTATTCCGGCTACGGATACGGCTGGTACGATGGATATTATTACCCCGGTTCGGGCTATTACGTCTTCGACCGCCACGGAAAGCGCCACCGCTGGACGGCCCGCCAGCGCGACTACTGGGCGAACCGGGGCCACGACCGGAAGCCCTCATACGACCGGGACCGCCGGGACCGGGACCGCAATCGCTGGCGGGATCGGGACAGGGACGGCCCGCGCTGGAACAACGACCGGGATCGCCGCCCGAACTATGCGCGGCCGGACCGCGATCGGAACGATCGCAGACGGCACGATTCCGATGACCGCGCACGGGAAAGGCGGCGCTAGAGCCTGATTCAGCCGCCGGGAGCGGGCGGGGCAACGCGCCGTTAAGCCCGTTCCGGTAGAAAACCCGCGTGACCGACATGACGGATACGCATGGCCTCAAGGCCGCCGGTCTTGCCGCGATCGGCGGCATATTTCTCTGGTCTGCGACCGCCTGTTTGGGCGGGCGGCAGGAACCTTGGGATTCCGAGCTCTACTGGTCCGCCGCCTATCCGCTGGCGCTGGCGCTCTCGGGGCTGCTCGGTTTCGCCTTCCCCGACCGCCCGTGGCGCTGGGGCGCCTTGATGATCGTCAGCCAGATCGTCGTGCTCGCCGCTTCGGCGTCCGACCTTTCGATGCTGCCGCTCGGCCTCATCGTTCTGGCGTTCCTCGCGCTTCCGGCCATGGCGCTCGCGCAGGCCGGCGCCGGACTACGCCGCTGGGCCGCAAAATAGACGCCGCCGCAGGTCGTCTCCGGCCGCGATGCGGCGCCTGTGGTCGCTGAACTTCTCGCCGTCCCGGCGCGCGGTGCGAAAGCCGTTGACCTTCCACGGTTTGCACATCTTGCACCCGGCGCGCCTGTTCCTCGGCCTTCCGCGCTTGTGGTTCATTCGAAAGACCTCCACACATGCTAACCCGTTGGAACCGCGGCATACCCGAAAGCAAGAACGACTCCATCATTTTCTCTCAAGCAATGCCGCGTTCGTACACCCGGTCGCGCGGAACGGCTGAAGGCGGTGGTTGCGGACGCCCAGCGCGGCGAGGTCTGACGCGAGACGCGTCAAGGCGGCGCGATCCAGCAACGCATCGTGCACCGGCGTGCGGATATCGCAGGCGACACCGCTGGCGAGCACCCGGGCGAGGCTCGCTTTCGCCTTGATACCGCTGCCGGCGACAGCGGTGATCCGCCCGTAATCGTCGAAGGCGGCCTTGACGTCGAAACCGATCCAGTCGGTCAGCGGCAGCACCTCGGCAAGCCGTGCCGGATAGGGCCCGGCGGTGTGCAGGCCGATGCGGAAGCCGAGCGCGCGCGCCGCGCGCATCGCTTCCGGCAGCGCGGCCTGCAAGGTCGGCTCGCCGCCCGAGAACACCACGCCGTCGAGCAGGCCGCGACGAGACTCGAGGAACGACAGCACGTCGGTCCACGCCATGTCCGTCTCGGCATCTGGCGGAATGAGGTGCGGGTTATGGCAATAGCCGCAGGCCCACGGGCAGCCCTGGCAGAAGATCGTGGCGACGAGCTCGCCCGGCCAGTCGCATGTGGACAGCCGGGCAAGTCCGCCGACACGCAGTTCAGCGGAGCGCGGTGCGCGCTTCGCTGAAGAACCGGCGCTCATTGTGCTCGCCTTTCTTGCCCCGGTTGAACGAGGACACCGGGCGGTGATAGCCCATCACGCGGGTCCAGACCTCGCAGGGCTGACGCTCGTCGTCGCGCAGCGTGATTCCGGTTTCGCCGGGGTCGTTGCATTCGGTCATATCGGGTCTCCTTCCTTCAACGTGCGGCGGCCTGCCGCTTGGCTGCGAGTCGTTCGGCATCGCATTTCGGACAGAAGGCGTGCTCGCCTTCGAGATAGCCGTGGGTCGGACAGATCGAGAATGTCGGCGTCACCGTGATGTACGGCAGGTGGAAGTTGGTGAGGGCACGACGCACCAGCTTCTTGCACGCCGCGCCGGACGACAGGCGCGCGCCCATATAGAGATGCAGCACGGTGCCGCCGGTATATTTACGCTGCAATTCGTCCTGACGCTCGAGCGCCTCGAACGGATCGTCGGTGAAGCCGACCGGAAGCTGGCTCGAATTGGTGTAATAGGGGTTCTCGTCGGTGCCGGCCTGCAGGATGCCGGGGTAGCGCTTGCGGTCTTCCTTGGCGAAGCGGTAGGTGGTGCCTTCCGCCGGCGTCGCCTCCAGATTGAACAGGCTGCCGGTTTCCTCCTGGAATTCCCGGATGCGCGACCGCACGTGGTCGAGCAGGCGCACGGCGAAGGCATGGCCCCAGGGCGTGGCGATGGTCTCGCAGTCGGCAGTGAAGTTGCGGATCATCTCGTTGATGCCGTTGACGCCGAGCGTCGCGAAGTGGTTGCGAAGCGTGCCGAGATAGCGCTTGCTGTAAGGGAACAGCCCGCTGTCCATATAGTGCTGCACCACCTTGCGCTTGATCTCGAGGCTGTTGCGGCCGGTCTCAAGCAGCGTGTCGAGGCGCTGGAACAGGCCCGCCTCGTTGCCGCGACAGAGATGGCCGAGCCGCGCGCAATTGACGGTGACCACGCCGATCGAGCCGGTCTGCTCGGCGCTGCCGAACAGGCCGTTGCCGCGCTTCAGCAACTCGGTGAGGTCGAGTTGGAGCCGGCAGCACATCGAGCGGATCATGTTCGGCTTCAGCTCGGAATTGATGAAGTTCTGGAAATAGGGCAGGCCGTACTTCGCCGTCATCTCGAACAGGTGGTCGGCGTTCTCGCTGTCCCACGGGAAATCCGGCGTGATGTTGTAGGTCGGGATCGGGAACGTGAAGACGCGCCCCTTGGCGTCGCCTTTGGTCATCACCTCCATGTAGGCGCGGTTGATCATGTCCATTTCGGACTGAAGGTCGCCATAGGTGAAATCCATCTCCTCGCCGCCGACGATCGGCACCTGGTCGCGCAGGTCCTCCGGACAGATCCAGTCGAAGGTGAGATTTGTGAAAGGCGTCTGCGTGCCCCAGCGCGAGGGGACGTTGAGGTTGTAGATCAGTTCCTGAATTGATTGCAGCACCTCGCCGTAGCCGAGCCGGTCCTTGCGGATGAACGGCGCCATGTAGGTATCGAACGAGCTGAACGCCTGCGCGCCCGCCCATTCGTTTTGCAGCGTACCGAGGAAATTGACGATCTGCCCGACCGCGCTCGACAGGTGCTTCGGCGGACCCGCCTCGATCTTGCCGGGCACGCCGTTCAGCCCTTCGGTCAACAACATGCGCAGCGACCAGCCGGCGCAGTAGCCGGCCAGCATGTCGAGGTCGTGAATGTGGATGTCGCCCTCGCGATGGGCGCGGCCGACTTCCGGCGGATAGATGTGCGACAGCCAGTAGTTGGCGACGACCTTGCCGGAAAGGTTGAGGATGAGCCCGCCCAGCGAATAGCCCTGGTTGGCGTTGGCGTTGACGCGCCAGTCGGTGCGGTCGAGATATTCATTGATGGAGACGGCGACGTCGACCACCGTCTTCCGGTCCTGCCGCGCCTGTCCGCGCTTCTCGCGATAGACGACATAGGCGCGCGCGGTCGCGACATGGTCGGCCGCGATCAACACCTGCTCGACGATGTCCTGCACGTCCTCGATGTGCGGCGTCGAGCCGGCGAAGCGGTGCGCGATCACCTTGACCGCCTCATGCGTGAGTCGATCGGCTTCCTCGCCGCCGAACCCGCCGCTGGCCTGACCGGCACGCGCGATCGCGGAGCAGATCCTGCCGGCATCGAAGACGGTCGTCTCGCCGCCGCGCTTGACGATCGCCCGCGGCAATGCGGCGCGCAGGGAATTGCCTTGAGACAGATCGGACAGTTCAGACATCGGCACCCCACTGGGTTGGGGCAAGGCCGGGGCAGACGCCTGCGGGAAAACGGGTCGGCTCAAGCAGCCGGCCACCAGCAAGCGACCACCGGGACACCCCGCCCGAGGACGTTCATGGTGTCGCGGCAGGTCTCCTGGCTCGCGGGTCACAGCGGCTGTCTGGCCTTCCCGACGCTTGAACCTGCGTCAGTGACACGATCGACAGCGGCTCGCCGCTTACAGTTGCGGGGACAGCACCGGCCTTGCCCGAAGGCGCACCGGCTTCCCTTTTAACCCTTGATCTTGCGATTCAAAGGACCACGACCACTACATCTAGAGCACCGGCCGGGAATCATGTCAATATTCTCGATCACGGACGACACTGCCGCGGCGAACTTTTCACGTCGCGTTTGCCCTTCGGCAAACGCGTTATTCGCAACCCTGACCGAATGGGATAGCACTTAAACGGCTTGCTCGGATTCGCACCAGCGGATCCCGGTGAGCGGCAGCTGATGCGCCAAGCCTAAGCCAAGCAGCCACTCCGTACCACCAGCCGCGGCTAACGACTCCGGACTACGGCTCGATGCCGATGGCCGCCATCCCGGCACGCACGGCCTGAGCATCTTCCGCACCGCGGGCGCCGCTCGCACTGAACGCCCCCACGACCTGGCCGCCTCTTCGCAGCAGCAGCCCCCCATCGAACGTGAGCGCCCCCTCGATGGGCTGTATCCGCTGCGCCTTAACCGCAGCGGCATACTCGGCCGTGTGCATTCCGGACGTGATCGCCGTCTGGACCTTGTTCATCGCGATCTCGTAGTTCCGCGTAGGCACCTCGTCCATACGCCGTACATAGATCGGAGTGGCCTCGGCATCCGTGATCACGAAAGCGAGATTCCATCTGTTGCTGCGAGCCTCGGCCTCGGCGGCGTCCATCGCGACGCGGGCCTCCTCGAGCGTAATCCGCGGGGCGGGTGGTGTCTGCTGCGCCTGCGCGTGTAGTGGATTGGCGTCGGTCAGAGCCAGAAGGGCAATCGCGACGCCGTGCAGTGTTCCGAATCTCATGGCTTTTCTCCTTGACGGGCTGGTCCGTCTCAGACTCTGAAGCAGGTGCATTCCGAGCCTCCGCCGGTCGGCTGGGCACTGCCAACATACATAGAACGTGCGCCGGACGGAACCTCAGCGGACCGGAATAGACCTCGGTGGAATTGGCGCGCCCGGCAGGATTCGAACCTGCGACCCCAAGCTTAGAAGGCGTGTCAGACGGCGTTGCATGGTGTTGCATATCGTTTGAAGGCAAGCAATTCAGCCGTTCATGTTGTTCACTCTGTTGCATGTAGTTGCACGTCCTGTTACCTAATCCGTTACCTAAGGCAGAATAGGTAACAGGACGTGGCAAGACTGACCGACGCGAGGGTGGCCGCGATCAAGCCGCCCGCCACCGGGCAAGAGGAACACGCTGACGATCTGGTACAGGGCCTTCGCCTTCGCGTCGGCGCAGGTGGCCGCAAAGCATGGATCGTGCGTGCCCGTGCAGGCGGCAAGGTCGTGAACAAGGGACTTGGGCCTTATCCGACGCTATCGCTCGCCAGTGCCCGCGACAGCGCCCGCAATTTCCTGATCACGCTCGCCAAGGAGGGCCAGCCCCGCGCTCGGCGTACCTTTGGCGAACTCGTGGATCACTGGATCGACAACGTGGCGAAGGACAAGAACAAGTCTTGGACGCTCCAGAAACGCCGCCTCGAAATCCATGTGCTGCCTTCATGGCGGGATCGCCAGCTAGACGGCATCCGCCGCGCCGACGTGCGCGAACTGGTTGAGGGCATCGAGGGCGACGTAAACCCGAACCGCGTGTTGACGCTGGTGCGGACCCTGTTTCGTTACGCCATGTCGCGCGACTGGCTGGAGGCCAGCCCGGCCGAAGCGATCACAAAGCCGAAGGACGAGGCCCCCCGCGACCGCGTGCTCGATATGGACGAGATCAGGCGCGTATACGCCGCCGCCGACCTTCTCGGCTATCCGCTCGCGGGTTTCGTCAAGTTGATGGTGTTGACGGGCCAACGGCGGACGGAAGTCGCCTCGATGCGATGGGATGACATCGACTTGAAAGCGGGAACGTGGGTCTTGCCCGCGCCTGCCACGAAGTCCGCGCGCTCGCATCTTGTGCCGCTGTCAGCCGCCGCTGTCGCGCTGCTCGAAGCCACGCCGCGAATGGGCGACCATGTTTGGACGTCGGACGGCTCCAGCCACATATCTGGATACGCCAAGGCCAAGACCCGTCTCGACGCCTTCCTCGCGGCTGGTGGGCCTCCCCTGCCCCCTTGGCGCTTCCACGATATCCGCCGATCGGTCGCAACCCATATGGTCCGGCTGGGCGTGCTCGAAACGGTCGTCGGCCGCGTGCTGAATCATGCCAGCGTCGGCGTGACGGCGCGGGTCTATGCCCTGCACAGCTATGAGCCGGAAAAGCGCGCGGCGCTGGATGCGTGGGCGGTGGAAGTCGGGAGGCTGGCGAATGCGGAGGTATAGCCAGTATTCGAGCATCGACGACGCGACCGTGGCCAAAATCGAAAAGATATGTCCCGACATCCGTCTGCGATCCGTGAACACCAGTCTCTGGACATGGCGGAAGGAGCCTAACCATCCGAAGGGGCCCCCGCTACGCGAACGTAACAAAGCGATGATCGATGCTCTCGACGCGGCGGTGAAGCTGCGGGCGGCAATGGCAAAGATTGATGGCTACACCCTCGAATCGGAGCTGCTGCGGCGCACGCTCGGGCGCGGTGCATATGGTCGCCTTCCCGATCATCTGGACAAATTGGCCGCACTCGCCGCGTCGCTTGCCGAACGTCAAGATCGCGACCATCGAAAAGACCTTTCGACGCTGTCCACATTGATTGTGGATGTGGGCTATGCCGTCATGGGCGCGGGGGGCGTAGTCGATGCGCGGTCAACCGGCCAAGTCGTCCGCATCGTCGGAACCTTGGCAGAATCCATTGGGAGGGCTGATCCTGATCGCACCACAGTGCGGGACGCCCTGAAGTTCGTCGAACCCGCTGGCCTGAACCGCTGGCAGGCATGGGAGTATCTACTCGGCGGATAGCGGGGGACGGATTCCCGTTCGCGAAAATCGTCCCCCATCTAGCTTGTTTTCAACCGTGAGTTGAACGCTAATGTCCATGACGCCCTGAAACATTGGAGGCGTCAAAGTGGACGACAGACTGATTACGGTTGCTCGCGCTTGTGACCTTACGAGCCTGAGCCGCACCACCATCTGGAGGCTGGAAAGCGAAGGCGACTTCCCGCGTGCGATCCAGATCATGCCGCACCGCAAGGCTTACCGCGAAAGCGACGTGCGCCAGTGGATTGCCAGCAAGATCGCGGCGTCGGAGGCGGCATGAGAAGGCCCCCGAAACGACGAACGCCTGCCGGGGGGGTGGCAGGCGCTCAGGGATGCTCTCGCGAACACCCTGATACCCCATTTCACCAGAACCCGCAAGGTCCCCGCCTCCATATCCGCGTCCTGAAGCGCGAGGACGGCCACGCCGTTGCCCTGTTCGGGGAAGCGCTTGGGCACATTATCACGATCGCCGCCGGACTGGACACCGACGAGGCGAACGAGCGCGCCGCCGTCGAGGCGAGCGAGCGGGGAATCGGGGTGCGGCATGGGTGAACTCGTCCTGTTCCCTGCCCGTGATCGTGGTCAGATCCTCATCCGCAAGGAAGATGACGGGCAATATTTCATTGAACATGAGGGGCCGGGCGGCGGTTCTTATGGGGCGTGGGCGCGCGTGGAGACATTCGAGCAAGCTCAGGTTTCAGCCGACATCGCGAGTGCCCACTACGGCGGATTGCCGATCGTGGGGTATCTATGAGCCTCGCGCGCAAAGCCACGATAGCCCTCGGCGGCGACTGGCACGGCGATTATGGCACGGCGCCGTCACCCGGCCACGGCAAGGATGATCGCGGGCTTTCGATCCGGAACACGGACGACGGGCAGGACATCCTCATAAACAGCTTCAATGGGGCCGACTGGCAGGCCGTGAAGGACGATCTGCGCGATCGGGGCATCTTGCCGCCCCTGAACCGTGACGCGCCCCGTAGCCGGGAATCCGGGCACTATGAGTACGTCGACAGTGACGGGACCGTTCTCTATCGCACCGTGCGCGTGGACAAACCCGGCGGCAAGGACTTCATAGCCCAGCGACCGGACGGCAAAGGCGGATGGACCGCGGGCATCAAAGGCATCGAGCGCATCCCGTACCGCCTGCCCGAGCTTCTCGCCACGCCGCTCGATACCGTCGTCTATGTCGTCGAGGGCGAGCGCAAGGCGGATACGCTGGCGGCGTGGGGCTTCACGGCGACGGCCGTCGCGTTCGGCGCCAACGGCGGATGGAAGGATGCTTTCGGCGCCTATTTCAACGGTCGCCCGGTCGCGATCCTCCCCGACAATGACGATCCCGGCCGAGGCTTCGCGGAGAAGGTCCGGGCCTCGATTGAAAGCCACGGCGGCAAGGCGTTCTTTGTGGAGCTTCCCGGCCTACCGCCCAAGGGCGATGTTGTGGATTGGAAGGCGGCAGGCGGCACTGCCGAGGAACTGAGGCAGCTCGCCTCGACGGCAAGCCTTCAATCACGGCAATCTGCCGCGATTGAAATCACCGCCACGCCCTTCGGCTGGCCCGACCCGGCGGGCATTCCCCTGCGTCCATGGATTCTGGGCAGAGAACTTCTGCGCGGGACGATCACAGGCGTCATCGCAGGCGGCGGGAGCCTCAAGAGCACGTACATGGTGACGACGGCGCTTTCGCTGGTCACGGGCCGCGCTCTGCTCGGGAAAACCGTTTGGGGCGGCCCCCAGCGCGTGTGGTTCTGGAACCTCGAAGATCCGATGGACGAACTCGACCGCATGTTCGTGGCCGGCGCAATCCATTACGGCATCAGCCGGGACAACTGCGGCGACCGCCTGTTCGTGGATAGCGGCCTGACCGGCCAAGGGCTTTGCACCGCGGTCGAGGATGCGACCGGCTTCCGTATCATCGAGCCGGTATATGAAGCCCTCGCCGCCGAGCTGAAGCGGCGCAGCATAGACGTGCTGATCGTCGATCCGTTCGTATCCTCGCATCAGGTGTCGGAGAACGACAACAACAAGATCGACGCGGTTTCGAAGCGCTGGGCGAAGCTGGCGACGGAATGCGGATGCGCGATCGTCCTCGTCCACCACACCCGCAAGCTGGCCGGCCAGACAGTGACCGCAGAGGCTGGACGCGGTGCCGTCGCGCTCATCAATACCGCGCGCACGGTGCTGGTGTTCAACCGAATGACGAAAGAGGAAGGTGAGCGTTTCGGTATCACCGACGATGCCGAGCGCCGCCTGTACGTCAATGTCCTCAATGACAAACTGAACCGGGCACCGCCCGCCAAGGCGGACTGGATCAGGGCCGTAGGCGTGCATCTGGGCAACGGCGGCCTCGAAGGCGGAGACAGCGTGGCCGTGGCCGTGCCGTGGACGCCGCCCGATGCTTTCGAGGGCATCGACCACCACACACTACGCGCTGTTCAGGCGAAGGTTGCAGATGGCCAGTGGCGGGCGAGCGTGCAGTCGGACGAGTGGGTAGGCATCGCCGTCGCCGACGTGATCGGCGCTGACCTCGAAATCCCGAACGATAAGACGCGCGTCAAGGAACTCATCAAAGGCTGGATCAAGTCGGACGTGCTGCGCGAGGTGGAAGGCAAGGACGAGAAGCGGAACGTGCGTAAGTTTGTGCGCGTCGGCACCATGATCGACAGCGCCGTTCAGAGAGCCGCGTGATGGGTGCCCCACTTTCAAACGTGAGGCGGGGCAAAGTGGGGCAAATCCCACTAAAGAACGTGCCTCGCCCCACCTCTATAGGTGGGCGGGGCAAAGTGGTGAGGCGCCGCCTCACTTCACGGCCGCAAGGTGGGGCAAATAACCGGCCGCACAACCGCAAGTTGAAAATCCATTCGGTTTGCAAATTTAATTCGCCTGCGCAAAAAAAGACCTTCCCACCCGGTTTACGCGAACGCGTCGCCGGGATTTCCGGAAGCGCCCCCCTCGGGGGTATCGGGGAAACCCGGCTGCACCGATCGGGAAACCGACGCGGACCTGCGCGAGGCATAAATCGTAACATTGGCAGCATCGGCCGTGACATCAGCGCTGGGGGCACGGCCGGGAAATATCAGCCGCGCACCGGGGAAACCGACGCGGGCCAGAATCTTTCGCAAAGCCAAATTAAAATCCTGAAATGCTCAATGTGGTTTCGCAGTGCGCGTTTGCAAATTGACGTTCTGAGATGTCCAATATGCAAGATTGGCCCGCGGGGGGCGCGGCCTCAAAATCTGCGGCCTCGATGCGGGAAACCGGCGAGGACCCATCCTTTCATCGCTAACACAGGAATTTTGGCATCGCGCGCGCGCGCGTGCGTGTATGAGAAAACTTTTCTCAGGGCGATTAGGGCAAGAAAGGTTCCCCGCCGGTTTCCCCGGTGCGGGCGTAGGATTTCATGAGTGGCGCCCGCGCATCTGCCGCAGATCGCCAGCGCCGGTTCCGCAAGCGCCAGCGTTACGGCCTGCGCTCTATACGCGTCGAAGTCGACGAGCACCGGACGTTCGCGCTGCTCATCGCCGCCGGGTATCTTTCCGAGACCGACGATCCCGATGCCCTCACCGCAGGGCTGGAGCGCATGATTGGCGATCTTCAGATCGTGGATGAAAAAACCGTAACGCCGTTACTCTCTCCTGCCCGGGCGGCGCGGTAGAATCGCTGCCGAAAGGATCTCTCATGCTCGCAGCAATCCCCTCACGTACCCGCAGCCGCACCCTCGAATCCGCGCTCGTCGCGCTCGTCGTCGGTGCGTCGAAAAACGACGGCCGTTCGCTTGCCGAACGCGCGCTCGACGTTTTCCAGAAAGACAAGGCGGTCGCGGCCGTCGTCACACGCGCTACCGCACCGCTCGGCACGACCGCCGACAGCGGTTTCGCCGCCGAGATTTCGCAAAGCCTCGTCGGTGATTTCCTCGAATCGCTTGCCCCGCATTCGGCCGCGGCAGCACTGATCGCGGCTGGCCTTTCCGTGCCGCTCGGCGCTGCGAAGGAGCAGAAGTTTCCGCAGCGCACCGGAGCGCCGTCGACCGACGTTCACTGGATCGGCGAGGGCCAGCCCATTCCCGTCCGCAGCTACGCGCTGAACGACGATTGCGAGATCAGCCCCCGCAAGTTCGGGTTTATCGCCGCGCTCTCACGCGAGGCCGCAAGGCGCGCATCCGGCGAGCGTGTCGTTCGTCGTCTCATCCGCGAGGATGCGGCGGCCAGCCTCGATGCGGCCTATTTCAGCACCGACGCCGGCACGGACACCGTGCACGCCGGCCTGCTGAACGGCGTTGCGCCGATTGACGGCTATCCCGGCGGCGACCGCTTCGCCATCGAGTCCGACTTCGCGGCGCTCTCCGATGCCGTTGCGGATGGCGGCTCAGGCCAGGTCATGTTCATCACGTCCCCCAAGCGCGCGGCCCGGCTTTACATTGTCGCACCCGATCTTGCCCGGTCCCTGACCGTCCTTCCGTCGCTGGCGGTTGCTGACACCACGATCATCGCGGCCGATCCGTCTTCGATCCTGCACGCGTTCGGCGACGACTTCGACCTCGACGCGAGCCTCGAGGCGGTCCTTCACATGGAGGACGAAACCCCGCTGGAAATCGTCAGCTCTACCGGCCCGGCAACCGCCGACCCGGTACGCTCGCTCTGGCAGACCGACGCGGTTGCGCTCCGGCTTCTCGTCGACGTCGCGTTCGCCCCGCGTCGTGCTGGCGCCGTCGCGCATGTGACGGGGGCGAGCTGGTGAGCGCCGTGGAAGCGAAGGGAGGCCGACATGCTTGACCTGACTGCTATCGCGGAGTCGACGGCCACCGTTATTCGTGAGGCGATTGCCCCGCTCACTGCGCGGATCGACGCGCTGGAGAAGGAAATCGAGCGCATGGCCCGCCTTGCCGATATCGAGAAACGACTCTCCGGGATCGAATCGAAACAGGCGAAGAAATGATGGGCGGACTGCTCATCCGGGCGGTGGCGGCTTGCTCCTCTGTCGCCGCCCAACTTTCTGAGGAAGCGCGATGCACGCGATAAGCATGTTCAAAGGCGACGAGCCGCTGATGCGGACCATGATCGACACGATCGACGCGGCGGTTCGTCAGCACGGCCGGAAGGCTGCGCTGTTCGCCATCTGTGCGAGTGCCATGCGGGCCTTGCCGCATTACGAGCGCATCGAAGTCATCGAGACGCTGCGCCAGATGGCGAACGATCTGGAAGCGGCCACGCACACGACGGAGCGCGTCGCATGAACCTGCACGAGCAGATGGTCGCGGACCCGCGATACGAACTGAGCAGCGTCGCTATGGCGCTCGCCGTGCGGAATCTGCTGTCTGAGGCAGGCCCGACAATCTCGCTTGTCGCCGTGGCGTCTGGAGCGACCATCGCACTTCGCCAGTACCGGGCAACGGACGTAGCTGCATTCCTGCGCCAGATGGCGGATGGCATCGACCTCGGTCAAGGAAGGGGCCACTGATGGCAACAAAAATTGGCTCTGTTGTCATCGACATTGAGGCGAAGGTCACAAAGCTGGAAGCCGACCTCGCGAAGGCGAACCGGACGCTTTCGCGTTTCGACAAGGATGCGCGCACGATCGGTGGGCGTGTCGAGGGCGCGTTCAAAAAGATCGGCAGTGCCGCAACCGTGATGACGAACACCCTCGCGGGTTTCGCAGCAGGCATCGGCGTTGGGCTTCTACAGGGCGGCGCCAAGGCGATTCTGGACTTCGCCGATGACCTCGCAACGGCAGCGGATCAGGCGAACATTTCGGTCGAGCGGTTCCAGACACTCAAGGGTGCGTTCCGCAGTCTCGAAGTCGATGCGACGACCTACGAGAAGATCCTCCAAAAGTTGATCACGGCCCAAGGCGACGTGGCGTCCGGCGCGGAGAACGCCGCGACCAAGGCGCTAGACAAGCTCGGAATCAGCGCGAAAATTCTGTCGGGCGAGATCGTGACGACAGACCAGACGATCGACGCCTTGGCGCAGTCTCTCGGCGATATTGATAGCCCGGCCAAGCGAGCATCAATCGCGGCTGACCTCGTTTCCGCGAAGTTCGGCACCCAGCTCGCGGCGGCGCTCGGCGATGGCGGCAAGGCGTTGAAGCAGGCCGAAACGGACTTTCGAAGCGCGGGCAAGGTCATCGACACCGAGATGGTCGCGAAGCTCGCCGATGCCAATGAAAAGTGGGATCTGCTCGTCGAGGCCATCCAGACCAAGTCCGTCATCCTCGCCGCCGATGCGATCACGGCTTTCGAGGCGATCGGGAACGCTGCCGGAAAGCTCTGGGACAAATACTGGGCTGCGCAGGCGAATTTCGTTCTGAACAATTCCTGGCTCTATGACGACAAAACCCTGCAAGGCGCGCAGGACGAGCTGATTCGGCAACACCGAAAGATGCTTGACCAGATCGAAGCCGACCAGAAGCGGACGGCGGCGAGGCTTGCATCCGTGAACCTTACCGGCCTCGACTGGATCAGCGGTCGCACCCGGGTCAGGCTCGACCCCAAAGACCCGAATCCCACGCGCTCAACAGGCGTGAGGGCCGCCAAAGGCATCTTCGACGACTTCGCGGTTGGAGACATTGACGGCTATCTGGCCGATCTGGACGCAAGCGCAAAGCGCGCCACCGCCACGCTGGAGCGAATGGGGCGCCCGCTGTCCGACATCGTGGCAGAGATCGACGCCGCGAATGCCGCGAACTTTCAGCCCCTCATCGACTCCCTGCAACGCGCGGGCGAACGCATGGAGTACATGCGGGAGCAGGCAGTCGGCGCGCTCGGCGATGCGCTTGAAGACCTGACGTTCAGTGCCGGTAAGAACCTCGACGACATCGGGAAATGGTTTGCCCGTCTTGCCGTGCGGATGCTGGTGATCGAACCTATCCTCGACAGGATGCGTGCCAAGATGGAGGCGTTGAGCGCTTCGGGCAGTGGCGGCACGGGCCTTGGGGGTCTGTTCAATACAATCGTCTCCTCAATCGGCTCAATCTTCGGCGGCGGTCGCGCCTTCGGCGGTTCAGTCGACGCAGGGACAACCTATCTCGTCGGCGAGCGTGGACCGGAATACTTCACGCCGAACGTCGGCGGCATGGTCACGCCCGCCAATGACGTGGGCGGCGGCCTGACCCGCGTTGAGATCGTGCCGTCGCAATACTTCGATGCCCGCGTGCAGCAGATTTCGGGGCAGACTGTCGCACGGGCCGCTCCGGCAATCGTTCAAGGTTCTGTCGCCACCGTCCGCAACGGCCTCCGCCGCAACCGGAAGTATCTCGGCTGATGGCAGTGCTTACAGGCTATTTGCCCGATAGCCCCTTCTCCACCAGCCTGCGGATAGCTTCCGGCCGCGTAGGCTTGTCCGGCTGATCCTCGCGCCATGCGTCTACGGCCTCGATCAATGAAGGCTCGGCGCGCAGATGAACAGAAATCGCGCCAGTCGATGGGCGCCCCCTTTTTCCGGTACGAGATATTGCGTCAGGCATAAATATCACGTACTAGAAAATCGAGCCGAGCGAAAGCACCACCTTCCACCCGGCTCTGACCGAAACCGCATGAAAGGATGCGATAATGGCTGATTCCAGCATACGGGCGGCGTGCGCCCGAACCAATACCAATGACGACATCTCCAGCGAATACAAGCTGCTAGAAGCCTATCAGGAGGGGCGCCTGACCCGCGACGAACTCGTGGCCCGTCTCACCGAAGGGCGTATCCGCTCCATAGGCATCAACAACTATCGGCCTTTCGCAAGCTTTGGAGGTGCTGGCTTCGTCGAGAGGATTGTCTGCCCCGCCAGCGGGATTCTTAGTGTTCTGACGAGCTACCTTGCCGATGGTGGAAAGCCCGATGTCGACGATGCCGCCGACGTGATCGACGGGGTGCAGATACTTCTCTGCCTGCTGCGTTTCCACGATGAAGTGCGGGAGGCCGGACAATGACCCGCCCAACAATCCTGGACCACATCGCGACCGCTGAAGCGCTCGGACGCTTCCACCGGTGCGCTGTGGGTGTTCTCGGCCTTGCCTTGGAGAATGATCTACTGGACTGCGTTCATGAAGACCCGCGCATGGAGGATTCACGGGAGGAATTGCGGGCACTTATTGACGGCCTGCTTCTTGCCGCCAACGGCATCGATGCCCGGTATGCCATATCTGGAGACCTGCGCCGCGAAGTCGAGGCTGTCATCAAGAATGACGCCTGAATACCTAACCCACCACCCGAACACAGCGCCTGGCCTCAGTGCCGGGCGTTTTGTTACCTATGCGTTACCTGAAAGCCACATGGTCAATTTAGGAAACTGCTAAGTGTCTGAAAATATGGCGCGCCCGGCAGGATTCGAACCTGCGACCCCAAGCTTAGAAGGCTCGTGCTCTATCCGGCTGAGCTACGGGCGCACGCACGCGCCTTAGCGCAAATGCGCGCTATTTGAAATTGTCGGCGTAGGCCTGGATTTTCAGGCGGTGCGTGCGCGGCGGCAGCACGGTGTAGGCGAGGCCTTCCCGCTCCGCATAGGCCCTGGCCGCGTCCGCGCTGTCGAAACGCAGCCTCAGCTGGCGGCGCGTGTCGGCCGAGCCCGCCCAGCCGGTGAGCGGATCGGGGCGCTGCGGGTCCGCGCGCTCGAACTCCAGCACCCACTCCTCGGTGTGCGCCTTGCCGCTCTGCATCGCGTTCTTGGGGCGCTGGTAGATCCGGGCTGCCATCCGTCCTCGTCCTTCCGAAACCTTGGCTTGCGCCGCCAATGGCGCAGCCGCGTGCCGTGCGTCAAGCCGTCAGAATGCGCGGGCGATCGCGAAGCGGACGGTTTCGGTGAGCGCCGTCTTCGCGCTGCTCGCGGGCATGTCGGCGATCGCGTCGATGGCGAGTTCGCCGTAGTGCCGCGCACGCGCCAGCGTATCGGCGATCGAGCCGGAGGTCTTCAGCCGCTCGATCGCCTCGGCGAGATCGGCGTCGGACTTGCGCCGCCCTTCCATCGCGTCGCGCCAGAACTGCCGTTCCTCGTCGCCGCCGCGCCGGTAGGCGAGGATCACCGGCAGCGTCAATTTGCCTTCGCGGAAGTCGTCGCCCTGCCCCTTGCCCATGGTTTCGGCGTCGGACATGTAGTCGATGGCGTCGTCGACGAGCTGGAAGGCGATGCCGAGATTGCGGCCATAGCTTTCGAGCGCCGCCTCGCAAGCCTCGTCGCGCTCCGCCACCACGGCCGCGATCTGGCAGGCGGCGGCGAACAGCACCGCCGTCTTCGCGGTGATGACCTGAAGATATTTTTCCTCGCTCGTCTCGATCTGCCGCGCGACCATCAACTGGTCGACCTCGCCCTGCGCGATCACCGCCGAGGCGTTCGACAGGATCTTGAGCACGCGCAGGGAGCCGTCCTCGACCATCAGCTCGAAGGCCCGGCTGAACAGGAAGTCGCCGACCAGCACGGTCGCCTGATTGCCCCAGATGAGGTTCGCGGCCTTCTTGCCGCGCCGGAGGTCCGAGCCGTCCACCACGTCGTCATGGAGCAGCGTCGCGGTGTGGATGAACTCGACGCTCGCCGCGAGCTTGTGGTGCCGCTCGCCGGAGTAGCCGAGCAGCCGCGCGCTCGCGAGCGTCAGCATCGGGCGCAGCCGCTTGCCGCCGCCGGAGATCAGGTGCCCCGCAAGCGCCGGGATCACCGCCACCGGGCTCTGCATCCGGTCGAGGATGATCTGGTTGACCGCGTTCATTTCGGGCGCCACGAGCTGCATCAGCCCGTCGATGGACGGCGCGGGCTCCGCCGGGTTCAACCTGTGGATGGTAGCGCTCACGACTCTGACCTGTTTCCTCGCGTTTGCGGGCTACCCCGCGTTCATGCGTCCATGCTACATCCACGGCGTCTTGTCACCGCGCCACTTCGACGCGCCGACCATTTGGGGAGCCTGATGACCGACGACCGCACCGATGACCGCGCCGATCGCCTCGCCGCCTACCGCAGCAGCATCGACAACATCGACGCGGCGCTGATCCACATGCTCGCCGAGCGCTTCAAGATCACGCAGGCGGTGGGCGAATACAAGGCCGCCGCCGGGCTCCCGCCCGCCGACCCCGAACGCGAAGCCCGCCAGATCGCGCGTCTCCGCAAGCTCGCCGCCGATGCAAGGCTCGACGAGGAACTCGCCGAAAAGTTCCTGCGCTTCATCATCGACGAGGTGATCCGCCACCACGAGCGCATCAAGAAGCAACAGGCCTGAAGCGGTTTTTCGCGGGCCGCGCAAACCCCGTTGCATCGGCGGGGAGGCATCGCTATAGAGCGCCGTCCGGAGCGGGGCTGTAGCTCAGATGGGAGAGCGCTGCAATCGCACTGCAGAGGTCAGGGGTTCGATTCCCCTCAGCTCCACCAATCCGGATTTTCCTTTATTCCCATCAGTCTAGATAGTGCGGCTCAGACCGCTTGTGAAGCTGTTCGTAGTGGACGAGCGCCGGTTCGGGACCGAGCGGGACCGGCTCGCCGCCCCGGAACGCCCACTCGCCCCGGTCACAATCCGCCGCGCGCACGTAGCCGTTGATATAGAAGCGCCGGTAGTGACCGGCCCGGTTCGTGCCCGAGCCGTGCACCAGATAGGGACTCCAGATCGCAAGGTCGCCGGGTTCGAGGTCGAGGTCGATGAGCCCTTCCGGATCGAGGCCGAGCGCGACGAGCGCCTCTTCGGCGGCGGCATTGTCCATCACGGCGCCCGCCACTTCCATGTCGAGCGCGCCGAGCCGGTGGCTGCCCGGCAGGATCCGCATCCCGCCCGAGCGGGCATTGTGCGGATCGACCGCAAGCCCCGTCTGCACATAGCTGGCGCCGAGATTGCGGTAGGCGTCCGGCGGCCGCCGGAAGCGCGAGTCCTGATGAAAGGCGAAATCGCCCTTCCCGCCCGGCCGCTTCCAGTGGATCTGGTTGATGATCTGCTTGATGTCGTCGCCGATCATGTCCCGAAGCAGCGATGCGAAACGCGGGTCGGTGCGCACGTCGCTCAGCACGTCGCTGCGCCACGACGGCCACTGCGCCATGCGCACCTCGCCGTCCGCGACCTTGTAGAAGAGATTGCCGTGCCGGAAGCTGCGCCCGTGCGCGACGGCTTCGGCGTGCACTTTGTCGATCGCCGCGCCGATCCGCGCGATCTCGGCAGGCGGAAAGAACCGCCGGACGATCGCGTAACCGTCCCGCGCATAATCCTCGATGAGCATCATTTCAGAGTTTCCGCAGCACCACGTCGATGCGTTTCAGGATACGCCAGCTCACGTAAAGAAGGAGTAAGGTCACCGCGAGAAGCGACACGGCGACGATCCCGGCGAGCACCGGATCGACGAGCGTGAGCGTCAATCCCCCGATGGCGAGCACGTCCTCCACGCCCGAAACGATCACGTTCGAGAACGGCTCCGGGCTTGCGTTCACGACCGCGCGGCCGCTCGCCTTCGCGCTGTGGCTGACGAACGCCGCGCCGCCGCCGAGCAGGAACGCCGCCACCTGCCATGCCGGATCGCCGGCATCGACGACGGCGAGCGCGATGAGCGCGCCGCCGAGCGGCCGGATCGCCGTGTGGATCGCATCCCAGATGCTGTCGAGCCACGCGATCTTGTCGGCGAAGAACTCGGCGACGAGACCGATCGCGGCGATGCCGATCACCCACGGGCTGGCGAAGACATCGAGGCTTTGAAGATGCTGCGGCAGGTCAAGGAGGCCGGAACGCATCGCGAGCCCCGCCGCGAACACCGTCGCATAGAGCCTCCATCCCGCGAGCAGACTGAGGCTGGCGGCGACACCGAGCAGTTCGATCGGGCCCATGGCGCGAGAAAATGATAGGCATCGCCCCGCTTGGCAAGCGCGCATTGCGGGTCCACATACGCGGCATGTCTACACCGAACGCCGATGTCATGCCCGCCGCGACGCTGATCCTTCTGCGCGAAGGATACAGTGCGCCCGAAATCTTCATGCAGACCCGCGCGCAGACGATGGGCTTCGCGGCGGGGATGATCGCCTTCCCGGGCGGCAAGGTGGACGCGCGCGACATGGACCTCGCCGCCTCGCGGCTGGTTGCAAGCCGCCACGATCTCGATCTCGCGGAGGTCGCCGCGCGCGTCGCCGCCGTTCGGGAGAGCTTCGAGGAAGCGGGCGTTCTGCTTACGCGCGGGCCGGGGATCGCCGAGCGCGATTTCATCGAAGCGCAGCCCGCGATCGCCGCGCGCGCGCTCGCCTTCTCCGACTTTCTCACACGCCACGATCAGCAGATCGATCTCGACGTGCTAGTCCCGTTCGCGCGCTGGGTGCCGCCGCCCGGTCTTCACGGCAAGCGCTACGACACCCGCTTCTATCTCGCGCGCCTGCCTGAGGGCGCGAGCGCGGGACACGACGGCAACGAGGCGACCACGTCGTGGTGGATCACGCCCGCCGAAGCCATCGCGCGCGCCGATCGCAAGGAGGCGGAGGTGATGTTCCCGACGCGCCGGAACCTCGAACGCCTCGCGCAGTTCGGCAGCATCGAGGCGCTCATCGGCCACGCGGCCGAAACGCCGGTGGTCACAGTGCAGCCCGAGGTCCGCATGTGCGACGACGGCCCCCATCTCTGCATCCCGGAAGGCATCGGCTACCCGGTGACGCGCGAACCGCTGGAGACCGCGCGCCGCGCGTGACCCCGATTCAGAATTCCAGGATCGTCGCGACCTCGCTGCCGGGATAGGCGACGAGGAGATCGCTGCCGGGCACGGCTTCCAGATCGGCATCGCCTTCCACGAGCAGCGTCTCGCCCGACTTCGCGGTGCCTGCACGCCCGTCGATCACGGTGATCCACACGGGACGGCCGCGCGGCGGCCGCAAATGCAGACGCGCGCCGGTGCGCCAGCGCTCGACGACGAATTTGCCGCCCGCCGACAGCAGCGTGCGGCCGCGGCTCAGATCGTGCCGCTCGTCCGAAACAAAGAACGGATGCGCGTTCGAGGCCGCGACACCCTCCTCCAGATGCAGCTCGCGCGGACGCCCGTAGTCGTAGAGCCGGTAGGTGAGATCGACGTTCTGCTGGATCTCGATGATGGTGACTCCGGCGCCGATCGCGTGGACCGTGCCGGCCGGCGAATAGATGAAGTCACCCGCCTTCACCGGCTTCCAGTCGATCAATTGCTCGATCGAACCGTCGATCGCGGCGTCGCGCAATTCCTCCGGCGACAGCGGGCGGACCGTGCCGAGCCCGACCGTGCCGTGCGGTTCGGCGGCAAGCACCAGCCACGCTTCGTCCTTGCCGCGCGAATAGCCCGCGGCGCGTGCAGCATCGTCGTCGGGGTGCACCTGAACGGACAGGCGCTCGCTCGTGAACAGGTACTTGATCAGCAATTCCGGATCGCGTCCGTCGGGAGTCTCGAACCAGATCTCGCCAATCTTTTCATCGTCCTCGGGCACGTCTTCAAAGAACGGTGAGAGATGTCGCCTGCCCCAGGGTTTCGCGATGCGGCGTGTTATCAGCATGGTGACCGTCATCGTTTTCAGCGCCTTCCGTCAGTCATGTTCCGGTTGCGTCCACGAGGGCGGATCGCTTGCCGGAAAACTTTCGTCGAGTTCTATATCAAGCTTCACGTCAGGGTCCTCGGGATCGTTGGATACACCTTCAGAAATCCTGTCTTGCGTTTTGCCATGACTAATTCCATCAAGAATATGGCAATTATTACGCATTATCGGCGCTTTGGTAGTTTCCAAAATTTACGGACATGTTAGCGTCCTCCATCCGTCAATGGGAGATCATGATGGCGAAGAAGAAAGATACCGCAGCGAAGGCAAAGAAACCGAAGAAGGCGAGCCCTGCCAAACCGGCAGCGAAAAAGCCCTCGACCGGTTCCAATACGGATTTCGGCGAACACCTCGCCGCGGCCGGTGCCCAGTTGCAGGCGCGGGCCGAGGCCGTGTTCGCGCAGTGGCTCGATCAGGCGTCGCTGACGCTCCGCAAGAGCGGCGTGCAGACTCTGGTCGACGACATCAAGACGGCCGGCAAGAAACTTCAGAAGGCGGACTCGCGCGCCGGTTTCGAAAAGGTCGCCAAGGAACTCGCAAGCACGGTCGCGAACGAGATCACGAAGTTCGCGGCTTCGACGGCAATCGGTGCAAGGGTCGCCCCGAAGGCGAAGCCGGGTCCGAAGCCGAAGGGCAAACCCGGTCCCAAGCCGAAGGCCGCTGCCGCAAAGCCCGCCGCCGCCAAGCCCGTGGTCGCCGCGCCTGCGAAGCCCAAGGGCAAGCCCGGCCCGAAGCCGAAGGCCGCCGCCGCGAAGACGGCCGTGAAGGTGCCCGCCAAGCCGAAGGGCAAACCGGGTCCGAAGCCGAAAGCCGCTGCTGCGAAACCGGCGGCTGCGCCTGCAAAGGCGAAGGGCAAGCCCGGTCCCAAGCCGAAGGCGAAGCCTGTTGCCAAGGCGGCCGCCAAGCCTGCCGCGAAGGCCGCGGTAAAGGCCCCGGCAAAGGCTGCGGCGAAGCCGAAAGCGAAGCCGGCTCCGAAGGCCGCTGCGCCCGCGAAGCCGGCGGCCGCGCCTGCCGCGCCGTCGGTGTCGGCCCCCGCGAAGCCGAAGGGCAAGCCCGGTCCCAAGCCGAAGGCCGCTGCACCGAAGCCGGCCGTGAAGGCGCCCGCCAAGCCCAAGGGCAAGCCGGGTCCGAAGCCGAAAGCCGCTGCCGCCGCACCGAAGCCTGCGGTGAACGGCGCCGCTGCTCCGGCCGCGGCGAAGGCGAAACCGGGTCCGAAGCCGAAGGCGGCGCCCGCGAAGCCGGCGGCCCCTGCGGGGCTGACGCCGCGCCGCCGCGGACCGCGTCCGTCGTCGCGGCCCGCGCCGAAGAAGTAAGCGTTAAAAAGAGAATGGCCCGGCGCGTTTCGTATCCACGACGCGCCGGGCTTTTCTTTTGCCCCGGGGACTTTTACCGGCCTATTTCCTGCGAAGCGGCCATGCGCTTCGACGAAGGGCGCTCCCGCCCCCGCGCAATCCTCGCGGGGATGCGCTATCATGGGGGTCAATGAACAGGTCGTTGCTCCAGGGCGTGCTCGCCAACGATTCGGCACGCACAGCCATCCAGTCGATCTTCGGCTTCTGGCTTTTCTATTTCCTCATCGTCACCCTGCGCGCGTTCGCGCTCGGCTTCGAAGAACTGCTCCCGATGGCAGGGCGCCGCGCCGTGGTCACGATCATCGGCATGGCGATCAGCTGGGCGCTCTACCTGGCGCTGGCCCCGCTCGAGAAGGCGCCCCTGCGCAGGCGCGCGCTGATGATGTTCCTGCTCTGCGTGCCCGCCGCGGCGCTGTTCACCACGTTCAACTTCTATGCCTTCTACGTCTACGAGCCGCTGCCCTCCGTCGCCGAGGATTTCGCGCACAAGGAGCGTTCGCTCGCCATGCTGCTGGCGATCATCTTCGAAGGCACGGTGACGTGGTTCTTCTTCTTCGCGGCGTGGGCGGCGTTCCACCTTGCGCTCGGCTATGCCGCCGATGCCGCGAACGCCGAGCGCCGCGCCGCCGCCTTCCGCGAGGAGGCACAGGCCGCGCAGCTGCGCGCGCTGCGCTATCAGATCAACCCGCATTTCCTGTTCAACACGCTCAACTCGCTGTCGTCGCTCGTGCTGCGCAACCGCAACGAGGAAGCGGAGAAGATGATCCTGAACCTCTCGACGTTCTTCCGTGCGAGCCTCACCAGCGATCCGACCGAGGACATTCCGCTCGCCGACGAACTCGAACAGCAGCGCCTCTATCTCGAAGTGGAGCGCGCCCGCTTCGGCGACCGTCTCGAATTCGCCTTCGACATCGACCCTGAAGCCGCACGGCAACGGGTGCCGAGCCTGATCCTCCAGCCGCTGGTCGAGAACGCCGTAAAATATGCGGTGTCGCCTTCGAACGCGCCGGTGTGCATCCGCGTGAAGGCGAGTCTGCACGACGCAATGCTGCATATCGTCGTGGAGGACGACGGCGCGTTCGCGGCGCCGCAGGCGCAGGTGGACGGCACCGGCACCGGCCTCAACAACGTTCGCAACCGGCTGCGCGCGCGCTTCGGCGATGCCGCCGCGTTCAAGGCGGGTCCGTGGCCGGGCGGCGGCTTCCGCGTCGACATCGCAATTCCCGTGAAGCGCCCCATGCCAAGCCCGGTGATCTCCCATGCCTGACAGCCCGCTCCGCACGCTCGTCGTCGATGACGAAGCGATGGCGATCGAACGTATGCAGGTGCTGCTGTCGCGGTTCGAGGGCGTCAACCTCGTCGGCACGGCGAGCACCGGCGGGCAGGCGCTGCGCCTGATCGAGGCGCTCGCGCCCGATCTCCTGCTGCTCGACATCTCGATGCCGGGGCTCGACGGCATCGGCGTCGCGCAGGCGGTCCAGCGCCTGCCGCAGCGCCCCGCCGTGGTGTTCGTCACCGCCTTCGATCAATACGCCGTCACTGCGTTCGATGTCGCCGCCGCCGACTATCTGCTGAAGCCGGTGGATCCCGACCGCCTCGGCAAGGCGCTGGCGCGCGTGCGGGAGCTGCGCGCGAACGCACCGGCGAGCCCTGCGGAGGACGACGGCTACGTCAGGGAGTTCTGGGTTCCACACCGCTCGGAGATCGTCCGCGTCGATGTCGAGGCCATCGAGATGATCGAGGCCGAGCGCGACTACATGCGCCTGCACACCGCGGACCGCTCGTTCCTGCTTCACCAGACGATCAAGGAACTCGAACGGCGGCTGGACCCGGATCGCTTCATCCGCATCCACCGTTCCAAGATCATCCGGCGCGACCGCATCAGGGGTCTCGTCCATCTCGGCTACGGCGTGTGGTCGGTCGATCTCGGCGACGGCGGCGATCACCGCATCGGCCGCACCTATCTCTCCGACGTGAAGCGCATCACCGGCAAATAGAAAAGGGGAGCGCGATCGGCACTCCCCCAAAAAAGAAGGCGATAATGCCGCTTGCAAACACGCTGCATGGTTGACGGCTCCCGCCGACCCACACACCCGTCATACCGGCGCAGGCCGGTATCCATGCGACCGTGGTATGGATACCGGCCTGCGCCGGTATGACGATGGGACTATGTCCGTTTCCCCGTCCATCGCAGGCTTTCAGACCTGCTGTTTGCAAGCGATACAATCGCCAAAAAGAAGGGCGGGCACACTGGGACACGGTGCCCGCCCTTTGGCGGCGTATGGGATCGCCGCGCGTTACGGCATCGCGATCGTGATCGCGGGCGCGTTAGACGCCACCTGCGTTCCGGCATTGTTGATCGCGGCAGTGATCTGGGGCGCGGCGCTGCTGATCGCGGCGTTGCGGCAGGCGATGCCCGCCATCTCCCGGCGCAGGTCACGGATACCGCGCTCGACGCACATCGCGGTGGCGGCGCGGCGCACGCGATCGTGCAGCGTCTTCACGCCCGCATCGGTGGCAAGGTTCAGATCGCCGTATTTCACGTAGGCGACCGGGCGCGCCGTGTTCGCTTCGATGACGGTTTCTTCCATGGCGTGCGCCGCAGGAGCGAAAGCAGCGGTGGTCATTGCGGCGGCGAACGCAATCGCGCTGATCTTCACGAGGGTCATCACAACGGTCCTTCCAGTGTCGCCTGTGGGAGGCGGGGAATTTCAGGCTGCGAACCGGGAACGTCCGGACTGCTGGGACTGTGGGGTCCGTCGCTCCCGATCCGCATCCTGTAGTTACCGCGCGCCGTTCGTCTCCGCCGCACGGCTTCGATTGCCCGCGAAGGCCGCTCGACGAACGATCATTGCCGCCGACGAACGGCTGACGGCTGCTGACGAAAGTCGCTATGTGTCAAATCGGTGAAACATCGGCCGCCCATAGACGGCCCCGTGAACATGAAGATCGGGCAGGCATGAGCAAGACGAGGAAGGCCGGCGGCGCTGTCGCCGCAGTGAACGACGACCTGCGCCGCGAGATCGCCGAAGCGCTGCTCGGCGGCGATGACCCCGCGCGCCTCGCGCAGCGGATTGCGAGCCGTGGCATCGGCCATGCGCTCGCCGTGTCGGAAATCGAGCGTGCCCGGAAGAGCCCCTATCTTGCCGCCGGGGAGCGATTGCGTCAGCGGCTCGCGAAGCGCGACTGGTTCCTCGCCAACTACGCGAAGCTCGCCGCGCCTGCATCGGGCGATGTGCCGCGCGTCCATGCGCTCTCCGCCGAAACCTTCTTCTCCGATTTCTATGCCGCGCATCGTCCCGTCGTCGTCACCGGTCTCGTCGATCATTGGCCTGCGCTGAAGCGCTGGTCGCTGGACGATTTCGAAGCGCGCGTCGGCAATGCCGAGGTCCGCGTGCAATGGGATCGCGAGGCCGACAAGGACTACGAACGCAATTCGGATGCGCACGGCGCCGTCCGCCCGTTCCGCGAGATCATCGCCCGCCTGCGCGCCAGCGAGGCCGCACCGACAAACGATTTCTATGTCACCGCGAACAACCACACGCACAACCGCGATGCGCTTGCACCGCTCTATGCGGACACCGGCTCCATCCCCGGCTACCTCGCCGAGCCCGGCGGTCCCGGCGGTTTCCTCTGGATCGGCCCCAGGGGCACGGTCACGCCATGGCACCACGATCTCACCAACAATCTTCTGCTCCAGATCGCGGGCCGCAAGCGCGTGCGCCTCGTCTCCAGCCATCACACCCCGCTGATGCGGAACAGCCGCCACTGCTTCAGCGACTGGGGCGCCGAACCGCTCGAACCCGGCCCCGGCGACGGCATCCGCCCGCCCGCGATGATCGCCGACATCGGCCCCGGCGAAGCGCTGTTCCTCCCCGTCGGCTGGTGGCACCATGTCGAAGGGCTGGACGTGACGATCGGCATGAGCTTCACGAACTTCGCGCGGGACAACGACTTCTGGTCGCACTACGCGAGCTATGGTGCGGTTTAGGGCGGACGCTCACGATATCGCACCGACAATCCCACCCTACACGCTCGTCATACCGGCGAAGGCCGGTATCCATACGACCGTGGTCATGGATACCGGCCTTCGCCGGTATGACGTTCTGTCTGGTTACGACCCAAAGCCGGACATTCGGCGAATCAACGCTATCGACCTAAACAATGCTGGCTGCGGGTCATAGGCGCGACAACCATGCCGTCATGGTCCATGCAATTGTCAGCACTGATGATTTTCCAGAATAGTCCCAGAACGAGCAGCACTACGCAGGCAACGATGAGAAGTAATGGATAAATGCGCCTCATTTGTGCAGGCTTGTTCACCACCGCGCCGATAGCGTCAATGTCTGCTTTCCACCCCATCGCAGCCCATCACGATCCTGCCGCCCGACCGTCACCCAACCATTATCACCCCGTCATCCCCCGGACGCGCACGATGGTTAACGAAGAACCATCGGCAACCGTCGACCGCCATCCGGCATGTCGGCCGCAACAGGGACATTTGCGATGCGTCACTTCCTTTCCGTCGCCGCGCTGGCGATGCTCGTTTCCACCGGGGCCGAGGCCGGTCTCGTCAAGGTCAGCTTCACCGGCGTCAATTCCAGTCCCGCCGCGCCCAACGTGTTCGGCACGCCGGTGCCCACGATCAGCGGCTACGTGATCTACGACGATGCCGCCACCGGCACGCCCTTCGTCGTCAACGCCACGCGCTCGGCCTACAACTACGCGGGCGCCATCAAGGAGATCGGCTTCGATCTCGGCAGCGGCATCGGCGGCACCGCGAGCGGCGACCTCGGGTCGATGCAGGTCTCCGACCAGTTCACGGTTGGGCAGGACCGCCTGTCGTTCAACAACATCTACCTCACGCCGGATGCGATTACGGGCGAGCCTGCGGGCACCGTCCGCTTCGAGGTGACGATCGGGCTTTCCGGCCCCTTCTCCGCGCTGTCGACCTCGGACCTGCCCGGCGTGTTCGACCCCGCGATCTTCACCGGCCAGAAGAATTTCTCGCTGTTCGTGAACCGCGGCACCGGCGCGCCTCCCGCGGGCGCCGTCAGCTTCAACTTCAACTTCGACAGCCTGACCGTCGAGCCCTACGGCACCGACGTTCCCGAGCCCGCCATGCTGGCGCTGTTCGGGCTCGGCGCGGCCGCCGTCGGCCTCCGCCGCCGCGGGACCGCCTGATCTTCCCGCGAGGGAGCGGCGGACTGCCGCATGTGCCCGGTCCGCCGCTTCCCGTTCTTGCCAAGCGCGTCCGCTGTCCCCATCTCCTGTCTTCCCCCGGCGCCGTTTTGCGGCTAGTGTCCGACCGGAACAAACAGGAAACGACAGCCCTCCCCATGCTGACCCACATCTCGATCCGCGGCGCGCGCGAGCATAACCTCAAGAACATCAGCCTCGATATACCGCGCGAAACGCTGACGGTCGTCACGGGCCTGTCCGGCTCCGGCAAGTCGAGCCTCGCCTTCGACACCATCTACGCGGAGGGCCAGCGCCGCTACGTCGAGTCGCTTTCCGCCTACGCGCGGCAGTTCCTCGAGCTGATGCAGAAGCCCGACATCGACCATATCGAGGGACTATCCCCGGCCATCTCCATCGAGCAGAAGACCACCTCGAAGAACCCGCGCTCGACCGTGGCGACCGTCACCGAGATCTACGACTACATGCGGCTCCTGTGGGCGCGCGTCGGCATCCCCTACTCGCCCGTCACCGGCGAGCCGATCGCCGCGCAGCAGGTGAGCCAGATGGTGGACCGCGTGATGGCGATGCCCGAGGGCACGCGCCTGATGCTGCTCGCCCCTGTCGTGCGCGGCCGCAAGGGCGAATACCGCAAGGAGATCGCCGAGTGGCAGCGCACCGGCTTCCAGCGCGTGAAGATCGACGGCACGGTCTATCCCATCGAGGAAGCCCCCGCGCTCGACAAGAAGTACAAGCACGACATCGACGTGGTCGTGGATCGCCTCGTCGTGAAGGAAGGCCTCGAAACCCGCCTCGCCGACAGCTTCGAAACCGCGCTCGGCCTCGCCGAAGGGCTGGCCGTGGTGGAACTCGTGGGGAGCGGTGATTCTGGGGGCGAGCGCATCCTGTTCTCGCAGAAGTTCGCCTGCCCCGTCTCCGGCTTCACGATTCCCGAGATCGAGCCGCGCCTGTTCTCGTTCAACTCGCCGCACGGCGCCTGCCCGGCCTGCGACGGTCTCGGCGAGAAGCTCTATTTCGATCCCGAGCTCGTCGTGCCGAACCAGACCCTCAGCATCGAGCAGGGCGCGGTGGTGCCGTGGGCGAAATCGTACCCGCCCTCGCCTTATTATATGCAGGTGCTGCGCTCGGTCGCGCGGGCCTACGATTTCTCGCTGCGCACGCCGTGGAACGAGCTTCCGGAGGAGGTCCGCGACGTCGTGCTGAACGGCACCGGCGGCGTGCCGATCACGCTGCGCTTCGAGGACGGCCGCAAGACCTACGAGGTGAAGAAGCCGTTTGAGGGCGTCGTCAACAATCTCGACCGCCGCTGGCGCGAGACGGACAGCCAGTGGGTGCGCGACGAGCTTTCGCGCTTCCAGTCCGCCGCGCCGTGCGAGACCTGCAACGGCGCGCGCCTGAAGCCAGAGGCGCTCGCCGTGAAGATCGCCGGCGAGACCATCGCCGACGCCGTGCGCCGCCCGGTCGGCGACGCCTTCCGCTGGGCGAAGGCTCTCCCCGCCCAGCTCAACACCCAGCAGAAGCAGATCGCCGAACGCATCCTGAAAGAGATCGTCGAGCGCCTCGGCTTCCTCGACAACGTCGGCCTCGAATATCTGAACCTCGACCGCAAGTCCGGCACGCTCTCCGGCGGCGAATCGCAGCGCATCCGGCTTGCCAGCCAGATCGGCAGCGGCCTCTCGGGCGTGCTCTACGTCCTCGACGAGCCCTCGATCGGCCTCCACCAGCGCGACAACGACCGCCTGCTCGAAACGCTGAAGCGCCTGCGCGATCTCGGCAACACCGTGCTCGTCGTCGAGCACGACGAGGACGCGATCCGCACCGCCGATTACGTCATCGACATGGGCCCCGGCGCGGGCGCGCACGGCGGTCAGGTCGTCGCGGAAGGCACGCTCGCCGACATCCTCGCGAGCCCCAACAGCCTCACCGGCGACTATCTCTCCGGCCGCCGCGCCGTGCCGGTGCCGGAGGCGCGCCGCAAGGGCAACGGCAAGAAGCTCACCGTGAAGGGTGCGCGCGCCAACAACCTCAAGGACATTGACGTCTCGATCCCGCTCGGCACCTTCACCTGCATCACCGGCGTCTCGGGCTCGGGCAAATCGACCTTCACCATCGACACGCTTTACGCCGCCGCCGCTCGGGCGCTGAACGGCGCGCGCGTCGTCTCCGCGCAGGTCGACGACATCAAGGGTCTCGAACATCTCGACAAGGTGATCGACATCGACCAGTCACCGATCGGGCGCACCCCGCGCTCCAACCCCGCGACGTACACGGGCGCCTTCACCAACATCCGCGACTGGTTTGCCGAGCTGCCCGAGTCGAAGGCGCGCGGCTACAAGCCCGGCCGCTTCAGCTTCAACGTCAAGGGCGGCCGCTGCGAGGCGTGCAAGGGCGACGGGATGCTGAAGATCGAGATGCACTTCCTGCCCGACGTCTACGTCACCTGCGACGTCTGCAAGGGCAAGCGCTACAACCGCGAGACGCTGGAGGTGAAGTTCAAGGGCAAGTCGATCGCCGATGTGCTCGACATGACGGTCGAGGACGCCGCCGCGTTCTTCAAGGCCGTCCCCGCCATCCGCGACAAGATGAACATGCTCGTCGAGGTCGGCCTCGGCTACATCCACGTCGGCCAGCAGGCGACGACGCTGTCGGGCGGCGAGGCGCAGCGCGTCAAGCTCGCCAAGGAGCTCTCGCGCCGCTCGACGGGCAAGACGCTCTACATCCTCGACGAGCCCACCACCGGGCTCCACTTCGAGGACGTCCGCAAGCTCCTCGAAGTGCTCCACGCGCTCGTCGAGCAGGGCAACAGCATCGTCGTCATCGAGCACAACCTCGAGGTCATCAAGACCGCTGACTGGATCATCGACCTCGGCCCCGAAGGCGGCAATGCGGGCGGCAAGGTCGTCGCGGAAGGCACGCCGGAAACCGTCGCGAACGTCGCAGCGAGCTACACCGCGCGCTACCTGAAGCCGCTGCTCGAAAAGAGGCCCGCCGCCGCCCCGATGAGTCTGCCGAAGCCGAAGGGCAAGCGGAAGCCGAAAGCCTCAGAACTCGCGCTCGAAGGCGAGGCCGCCGAATAGCGGTCAGGCCGCCGTGCCGAGCAGCGCGCCGAGCGCCGCGCGCCGCCGCGTGATGTCGGCAAGCGTGTAGCCGTCGAGCACGGCCATGAAGGCGCCTAGCGCCTCGCCGAGAGCGCCCGCGAGGCCGCAGGCCGGGGCGGCGATGCAGGCGCCGCACTCGGCAAGCCCGGCCTCGCCCTCCGTATGGCGCACGAGCTCGCCGATGCGGATCTCGGCGGCGGGCCGCGAAAGCCGTATGCCGCCCAGACGCCCGCGTTCGCTGGCGACATAGCCGGCGTTCACGAGGTCGTTCACGATCTTCATCAGGTGATTGCGCGAAACGGCGTAGGCGTCCGCGATCTCGCCGATCGAGCACAGCCGCTCCGGGTGCACGGCGAGGTGCATCAGCACCCGCACCGCGTAGTCCGTATACCGCGTCAGCCGCACGCCTTCATCCCCTGCCATTTCGTCGCACGCCCATTATATGTATTTGAAATACATCTTTCAAAGCCCATGATTGCCGATGTGCGGAAAACGAGTCGGAGCCCCCTGATGGACGTGCAGGACATCGACGAGGAACAGCTGAAGGCGCTGGTGGACCTGTTCTATGCGCGCGTGCGCGCGGACCCGGAGCTTGGACCCGTCTTCAACGACGCCATCGCGGACTGGCCGGAGCACCTCGAAAAGCTCGCCGCCTTCTGGTCGTCGGTGATGCTGACGAGCGGGCGCTACAAGGGCAATCCGATGATTGCGCACCTGAAGCATGTCCGCCGCATCACCCCAGCGCTGTTCGATCGCTGGCTCGCGCTCTGGGCACGCACGGCGGGCGAGGTGATGAGCCCCGCCGCGGCGGCTGCGTTGCAGGCGAAGGCGCACCGCATCAGCGAAAGCCTCCAGTACGCGATGTTCCACCGGCCGGGCAGCGGCGTGCCGCAGGTCGCCTGACATGTCCGCCCCCTACCGTTCCACGCCGGTGTTCGACGAGCACACCCTGCCCGCGGCGCTGCGGAGCCGGCACAACACGAAGGCGGGCGTCTGGGGCATCATCCGGGTGTTCGAGGGCCGCCTGAGGCTCACCTATCTCGATCCGCCGTCGGAAATCGTGGTGGAACAGGGCGGGTCCGGCCTGCTGCGGCCGCAGCAGGATCATTTCGTCGAGCCGCTCGGGCCGATAAGGATGCGCGTCGATTTCTACGACGCGCCGCCGGTGTAGCATGGACGACATTGCCGCCGCGCGCGCCGTCCATGTCCTCGCCGTCCTGTTCTGGATCGGCGGCGTCGCCTTCGTCACGCTGGTGGTGATGCCGGCGATCCTTCGCGAGCATCCGCCCGGCGAACGGCTGGCCGCGTTTCATCGCATCGAAAGGGGCTTCGCCCCGCAGGCGCGGCTGTGGGTGCTGCTCGCCGGGGTGAGCGGTTTCTGGATGACGCACCGCGCGGGGCTCTGGGACCGTTTCGTCGATCCCGGCTTCTGGTGGATGCACGCGATGGTGGGGCTGTGGGCGGTGTTCATGGCGATGCTGTTCGTCATCGAGCCCCTGTTCCTGCACCGCCACTTCAGGGCCGCGCCCGATCCGGAGGCCCTGTTCGACCGGATGATCCGTATGCACCGGCTGCTGCTGGCGATCGCGGTCGTCACCGTTCTCAGCGCCACGGCGGGCAGCCACGGGCTGATCTGAGCTGCTTTCCGGCAGGGTGTGCGATGGCGGACAACGATCGACACCTGTGAGGCTCAAGATGCCGGTTTCGTCCTTCCTTGAGCGCGCCCTCGGTTATCCGTGTGATCTTTTGCGGATAGATCGTGTTTCTGGAGAAAGAAACGACGGAAACGCTATCAATAAAAGACCCAACGGACATATTCAGCGGCCTTGAACGGCATAGGCACAAAGCCGTTTTTCACGGTGAGCGTGACCAGAGCGCCCTGCTTGGCGGTCGCAATCGCCAAGTTTCCTGCTGCGCCGATCTCTTTCGGAAGCTTGTCACTGCGGACGCCGGAATAGCCGTCAAAACAGGGTTCCTTCCGTGTTGTCGAATTCGCTATGCATATGCCGAAATAGGCATGACCCGTAATTTTGTCCTGATGCGAGTATTTGAAAAGCAGTCGCGGGAAATTCTCCCCCTCGGACAAGGGTATCCGCCGATAGGAGACCGGGTTTATCGCGGTTCGCCTATTCGGAATCTTGCCCGAAGATGATGGAATGCCAATGTGCGAGCTCATCACGGTGAACGCAGATTCGAAGCGGCCATCATCATCCTCGTCGACGAGGCAGGTGAATTTCTGATTGCCGCTCCATAAGCGTTCCAAAAGGTCAGCGCGCGGAAACGTGAAGCTGCAGGCGGATCGCAAATTCGCCTGCAGCTCCATCATCTGCATACCGCCCGGCGCAATGATCTTGTTCTCGATACCGACAGCGTCATGAGCGATCGTCAGGAGACTCAAGGGCAGCAGGCGCGCTTCCGTAATCACATCGCCCGGTTTGACTGTCTTTTCCTCCAGAGAAGCCGCGATGGGATCGACCGTCCAGATCACCGTATAATATTGCGAAGCGGCATGGACCGGCTGTGCCAGCAACAATCCGCCGGCGGCCAAAATCGACCGTGCGGTCAAGAACCTGTTCTCTCTCGCCATCACCCCCCGAACCTCTCGCAAACCCTGTTGAAAGCTCGAAATAGCCTTTTCTGGTACGGCGTGAAAGCGCATGGATTGACTGGCCCGCGCGGCATGGCAAGGGTACGGCGCATGGACCCCTCGCCCTTCACCGGCGTGCAGATCGCCGACATCGGCCATGCCGTTCAGCTCGCGATCGCGCCCGTGTTCCTCATCGCAGGGATCGGTGCGCTGCTGAACGTGATGGCGAACCGGCTGGGGCGGGTCATCGACCGGGCGCGCGTGATCGAGCGGGACATCATCGGCTACGACGAGGCCGCGCGCGAGCGCGCACTCGCCGAGCTCGCCATCCTCGACCGCCGCATGGTGCTGGTGCACTGGGCGATCTACGCCTGCGTGGCGAGCGCGCTCGCGATCTGTCTCGTCATCGGCGTGCTGTTCGTCGGCGATCTTGCCGACGCGGCCGTGGGCACCATCGTCGCGGTGCTGTTCGTCGGGGCGATGGCGCTCATCGTCGCCGGCCTCATCATCTTCCTCGTCGAGACCGGAATCGCCACCCGCTCGGTGCGCGTGCGGCAGGAAGTGCTGAAGCGCGAAGCGGAATGACCTGAAGACACACTTTGGACGAAGGGATTTCGTTCAGGCCGGAGCGAAAAGTGTGGATTTCGAGAACTGTATGGCGCTTTCGTTATAACTTTGCGTGCGGGCGTCCCATTGGGGCCATCGTTTCCGACGAAGTCGAGGATGCCCATGAGTTCGCCGTGGAGAGTGGCATGAACCTCTCCGCGCTTGTCGCCCGGCATGAGGACGATTTTGCCAACGAGCGCACGGATGTCGGCAGCGGCTTCGGCGCGCGTCTCTGGATCTTCGAGCGTTTCGACCAGGCCTGCGACCTTGCGCCGATAGGCATCGGCGATGCCGGGGTGGATATCGGGGATGCTCGCCGGGGCTTCTGACAGCCGCGCCGTGATCTCGGCCTTCTGCCTTTCAAGCTCCACCATGCGCGCCTTCATGGCGGGCTGGTACATGCCGTCCTCGATCGCCGCCATGATCCCGGCGATGGCCCGCTCGACCTTGCCGAGCGCCTGCCGGTCGGCCTCGACCTGCGCACGGCGTTCGCGATTCGCGTCGTTGATCTGCGCGGCATAGGCGCGGACCGCCGCCTCGACCTTCTCAGGCGAGACGAGCCTGTCCCGGATACCGGCCAGCGCCCGCGCCTCCAGAGCTGCCCGGCGGATCGTGCGGGGATTGCCGCAGGTGCCGTGGCGGTGACGGTTGATGCAGCCGTAGCGGTCCTTGACCACGATCCCGTAGACGCCGCCGCACACCCCACATTCCAGCAGCCCCGAGAGCAGATAAACCGGACGGCGCAGTTCACCCAGCTTGTAGGCTCGCGCCGCACGCATGCCCGCGGTGGCCGCCTCGAACCGCTTGGTCAGAACCGCTTTCTGCGCCTGCACCGCCTGCCAGAGCGCATCGTCGACGATGCGAAGGTGCGGCACCTCGACCTGCACCCACTCCGATTCGGGATTGGGCCGTGAGACCTTCCGACCCGTGACCGGGTCCTTGAGGTAGCGCTTGTGGTTCCACGAGAGCACGCCCGCATACAGCGCGTTGTTAAGGATGCCGGTCCCGCACGCGGCATGGCCGCGGATCGTCGTGTCCCGCCATGTTCGGCCACCCGGACCGGGGATGCCCTCCGCATTGAGGTCGCGGGCAATCGCGCGTGGGCTGGTGCCGCAGGCAAATGCCCGGAAGATGCGGCGTACGACCTCGGCCTCGACCGGATCGACGGCACGCTCGCCGCGCACGAGCTCGCCGTCCGCCGTCAGACGCCGTAAGATCTTGTAGCCGTAGGCGGCGCGGCTTGCCGCTAGCCCCTTCTCAATGCGCCCGCGCAGGCCGCGATGCGTCTTCTTCGCGAGGTCTTTCAGGAACAGCGCGTTCATCGTGCCCTTGAGCCCGACATGAAGCTCGCTGATCTCGCCCTCAGAGAGGGTAACCAGCGTCACGCCTGCGAACTGGAGGTGCTTGTAGAGCGTTGCGACATCGGCCTGGTCGCGCGACACGCGGTCGAGCGCTTCTGCGAGCACGACATCGAACGCCCCACGCTCGGCATCCCGCAGCAGCGCACGGATGCCCGGGCGCAGCGTGATGCTGGAGCCCGAGATCGCGGCATCCTCATAGGTCTGCACCGAGGCCCAGCCTTCGCGCTCTGCGCGCTCTCGGCAGATGCGAAGCTGGTCCTCGATGGAAGCGGCGCTCTGCTGGTCCGACGAGTAGCGGGCATAGAGGGCGACACGAATCACGATAACGATCTCCCCACGCCGTCCCGGGCACCGGCCGGCAATGCTGTGGGCGCAGAACCTGTCCAGGCGACACGGACGCGACGATGACCGGCGTTTGTGCTATTCCTGCGCGCGTCGTGCACGGATATGCTCGCGGGCGATCTGGCGTCCGACCACCTCGGCGATACGGAGAAGAGCAGCGTCGCCCTCATGGGCTTCGATGACAAGCTGGGCGTCATCATTCGTAGGGCACGCCTCATGAATGCGACACACACCATCCCGCCGCAGCGCCATGCTGCCGTGGGGGCTGGTGCGGGATGTGCGCCTGGCGTCCATCCCCAAGTGTCTATGCGCGCTGGAAATCCGCAACCAGCGGGGTCGTGTGGACCCGGTACGTCCGATAGACCGGGCCGGAACGGACCTATCGGGCTGCGAGCCCTATCTTGTGCAATTAATTGCAAATCATGCATCCTCATCCCTAAGCCTCCGAACGACGTCCTGGTAACGGGAGAAGGCAGTGAAGCTGGTCGCCTGATTGTAGTATCTCTGGCTGGAGGCGAGCGTCGCATGTCCGAGTATGGCCTTGTTGATGCCGATATGCGCCGGGTCTTCAAGCGCGACTTCGGTGGCAGCGCAGTCGCGGAACAGGTGCAGCGAGAGATCCCGGCCGAGGTGCTTGCGCGTGGTACGGGTTACGCGGACAGAGATATCGTCGGCCGACAGACGCCCGCCTCTACGGCTGATCCACAGCCAGCCGTCATCGTCTGCGGCGCCTTTCAGGAGGACGGGACGAACCCGATCCAGGTAGGTGAACAGCGCCGGTTCAAGCCATTTCGGCATATAGCCGTCGACCGGAATGCCTTTCTTCGTCTCCTCCTTGGGGATGGCGACTCGCACCCCGAGATCGTCGATGAACATGTTGCGGCCGAGCCGGAGACCGGCGAGATTGCACCGTCGCAAGGGACGGCTGATCAGCAGGCCGATGATCAGGCCGTCGCGGTAAAGCTGTGCGCCGCCGCGTTGTCCCTTGCGGAGTTTCTCCAGCCCTTCCTCCATCAGACTGCCGGAAAGGGCGATAATGTCTCTCGCCCTGGCTATGCGGGGCAGCTTGGGGCGGCTCGGCCTTGCCCTGTTCACCATCCTGTGGGCGAGTTTCGTGAGCCAGGCGACACCATCCGGCGGCGCGCAGGCCCGCAGCACATAGGCGATATCGCGCAGCGTTCCGGCAACCGTCAGTTCGGCCCGGCCAACCTCGTACGCGTCAAGGAATGCCTTGATCCGCTCCCGGGAGATACGGTCGCAAGGGTGCAGCGGTAGGTCGAGCTTCCCGTCGTCCTCAAGCCAGCGAAGCCAGACGCCATAGGCCCGCTCACAGCCCCTGAGCGTGGTCGGGCGCCAGCCTGCGGCCAGTCCATCGTCATCGAACGGACCACTCGCCTGATGAGCTTTCTGCCAAAGCCTGCGGTCGCACTCGGGCCATTGTTCGACCTTGAGCGAAGGAAATGCCTGCCTGGTCACAGCCTGTCCTCCCGATGGGGGGGCTCGACACCATCGTCCTTCCGCATGCGATCGAGGAGAGCATCATAGCGGGCGAACGCGTTGTCGTTCTCGAGGCCGTGGTAGAAGTTGATGGTCGTCTGGATATTCTTGTGGCCCAGCAGGCGGCGCGCGGTCTCGTAGTCGCCCGGATGCGCCATGAGCCAGAGATGCGCGGCGAGATGCCGAAGCAGGTGCGCATGGATGGTGACGCCGACCTCGCGCCGGACAAATCTTGCCAGTTGCTTCGACAGGGCGGATGACCCCTTGGGCGTGCCCGACTGGCCAACGAATAGTCTGGTGGTGGCATTGCCGTTCAGGAGCACCGGACGGAAGACATTTACATAGCGATCGAGCAGCCTGCCAAGACCGTCATCAAGCTCGGCATCGATGGCGACGTTGTTCTTCACGTCATCGGCGGCGACCGCGATGCGCCATTTGCCGATCTTTCCGGCGATGGGTGGCTGGATGTCCTTGCCGAAATCGAGCTCCGCGAGATTGCGGACGCGCATCGGAACCTGAAGGAGAACTCCCAGCCCGGCCGCCATCTGCATCCGCTGCGCTTGCCTGACAGTGGGCTCCCGGATTCCACCCAACTCGCCGGCCACCACATAGGGCAGATTGAGCAGCCGTCTCCGGATCCTCGGATCGAGCAATGGCACCAGCCGTTTCTTGTTCTTCTCGCACATGCCGGCGGCTGTGAACCGGACCTTCTTTTCCAGCTTGCGGAGGCGGTTGCGCTGGTCATCGTCGGCCTTCAGGTAGCGGGCAATGCTGAGCGCGGCGACCACCATGCCGTGCATGTCCTTGCGCGCCCGGTCATCGAGCATTCTTTTTCCCAGCCGCGCTTCGAGCCCGCGCCTGAGCATATCGGGGTCGATGACCTTCTGAAGCGACGTGAAATGGCTGGCGGACACCCCGTCCTCTACCAATGCTGAAAGCAGCACCCGCAGCCGGGTCAAATAATTGCCCAGTGTGACGGGTTTGATCGGGCGATGATCGTCATTGAACTGCCCCTGTTCCAAAGCGCGCTTGCCGTAGACAACGATTTCGTCCTGAAGAGACTGCGGGAAGTCGGCCCACTGCAATGTTCGCTTACCGATGAGCTCTGGCGCCGGAATGTGTGCCAATGATGAGGATCAGCGTGCAATAGGCACCCCCTTCGTGGGGTGATCGGCGTGCAAAAAGGACCCCTTCATCCCGGGGATTTAGTCGGCCGACTGGTTTTGATCAGTTGGCGAGAACGGGATGTTGATCGTGGAGACAGTGGTTCGGATTCGGCGTGAGCATGCAGCGGGTAAGGCGATCAAGGCGATCGCTCGTGACCTTCGTTTGTCGCGGAAGGTCGTCCGCAAAGCGATCCGGTCGCCGGAGGCGGCGTTCAACTATCAGCGCAAAGTCCAGCCGCTGCCGCGGATCGGTCCTTATCAGGATCGTCTCGATGCGCTGCTTGAGGAGAACGAAGGTCGCGGCCGCCGCGATCGGCTACGGATGACGCGTATCCATGACCTGCTGGTGCGCGAGGGGTTCGATGGATCCTATGATGCGGTGCGCCGCTATGCGGCGCGCTGGCGTGCTGCGCGGCGGAAGGATGCTGGCGAAGGCGCACCGGCGTTCATCCCGATGACCTTCCAGCCGGGTGAGGCCTACCAGTTCGACTGGAGCCACGAGGATGTGGAGATCGCCGGCAAGCCGATGCGGGTGAAGGTGGCGCATATGCGTCTCTGCGACTCGCGCGCACCCTATGTCCGAGCCTATCCGCGCGAGGGCCAGGAGATGCTGTTCGATGCCCATGCCCGGGCGTTCGCGTTCTTCGGCGGTGTGCCGCGACGCGGTATCTACGATAATATGAAGACGGCGGTGACGGCCGTGTTCACCGGCAAGGAGCGTGTGTTCAACCGCCGCTTCCTGATCATGACCGATCATTACATGGTCGAGCCGACCGCCTGCTCGCCGGCGGCGGGATGGGAGAAGGGCCAGGTCGAGCAGCAGGTCCAGACGATCCGAGGCCGCTTCTTCCAGCCGCGACTCCGGTTCGCCAGCCTGGCCGAGCTCAACGGGTGGCTGGAGGCCGAGTGCCGGCGCTGGGCCGAGCATCATGCCCATCCCGAACGCGGGGATATTACCGTCGCCGAGGCGCTGGATATGGAGCGACCGGCCCTGCAGCCGATCCTGGCACCGTTCGACGGCTTCCATGAGAGCGAGCATGCCGTCACCGGCACCTGCCTCATCAGCTTCGATCGCAACCGCTACTCGGTCATGTCGACGGCCGCACGCCGGACCGTTCAGGTGCGCTCCTATGCCGATCGCATCGTCATACGCTGCGGCGATGCGATCGTCGGGGAGCATGAGCGCCACTTCGGTCGGAACCGCACGATATACGATCCCTGGCATTATCTGCCGGTCCTCGCGCACAAGCCCGGCGCGCTGCGTAACGGCGCACCGTTCCAGGACTGGGATCTGCCGCCCGCCCTGCACCGATTACGGCGAAGGCTCGGCACCGGGGACGAGGCCGATCGCAGGTTCGTGCGGGTCCTCTCGGCGGTGCTCACCGATGGCCTGGAGCCGGTAGAGGCTGCCGTGCGCGAAGCGTTGGCGAACGGAACGGCCAGCGACGAGCTGATCCTCAACATCCTCTCCCGGCGCCGCGAGCCGGCGACACCCCACAGCATCGTCACTTCGGAAGACCGGATGCTGCAGCATCCTCCGCTCGCCGACTGTGCCCGCTATGATCTGCTGCGAGGCTATGATGCAGCGGCATGATATGATCGACACGATGCGCGGCCTCGGACTCAAGGGCATGGCGGCGGCGTTCGACGAGGCGGTCACCACCGGCCTCCAGCGCAAGCGCACCACCATGGAGATACTGACCGACCTGCTCCGTGCTGAGGCGACCCACCGGGATGCAGCCTCCATCCGCTATCGGATGACGGCTGCGAGGCTGCCCGTGGTGAAGGACCTGGAGCGGTTCAGCTTCGAGGGCACACCGATCAATGAGGAGATGATCCGCTCCCTTCACGATGGCTCCTTCCTCCCGCCTCGCCGCAATATCGTGCTGGTCGGCGGCACGGGGACAGGCAAGACCCACCTCGCCATCGCGATCACCGCCAATGTCGTGCGAAGGGGCGCTCGCGCCCGCTACTTCAACACCGTCGATCTGGTGACACGCCTCGAAGAGGAGACCCGGATCGGCAAAGGCGGGACCCTGGCGGCGCAGCTGTCGCGGCTCGACCTGATCGTGCTCGACGAGCTCGGTTATCTGCCGTTCGCCCGCTCGGGAGGGCAGTTGCTGTTCCACCTCATCAGCAAGCTTTATGAGCGGACCAGCGTCATCATCACCACGAACCTCGCCTTCGGCGAATGGCCGACCGTGTTCGGCGATCCCAAGATGACCACGGCGCTGCTCGACCGCGTCACCCACCACTGCGATATCGTCGAGACGGGCAACGACAGCTGGCGCTTCAAAAACCGCAGCTGACAGCCACCTTCGGCGCCTTCAAAAATCTATCTTGCGCTGCGCGCGCCTCCGGTCGGGCTACGCCCGCCCTCCGCCGCACGCAGCGCAAGGCCATCTTCAACAAACCAGCATCATATTATCCGAAAAGGGGGTCCCTCTTCGACGCCGATCGGGGGTCCCTTTTGAACGCCGTTTGACAAGGAAGGACGAAGCTGCCACTCGAAACAAACCGCTTGATTGAAGAGGACTTTTCCTCCGGACGGCTGCTTTAGAGCGCCTGCCGGATAGGGAACTGAACCGTCCCTTGAGAGGGAATTCCGATCAACGTGTCGATTTGCCCACTCGACCAAGCGCCAATCTAAAGTTCGATTCGCAAATTATAATGATGGTGCTTTATGGAACCGGAGCGGAGCGTACTAAAGGTACGTGAGCCAAGGCGCGCGCAGAAAGCCGCGCTTTGCAGCCCGGCATGGGCGGATTTTCGACCCGGTTCAAAGCAAACGGGGGCTGACCTTTCGGCCAGCCCCCACTCGCTCCGTTGGTCCTGTGCCGTTCAGCCATGCGGCTGACGTTCAGGCGTCGGGGCTTGCGTCTCCGGCGGTCCCGGGGGGATCGACCGGTTTCGCATTTCGATGCCGTTCGCCGGGGTCCGCTTGCGTCGCCTGTGCTTCGCACCTGCGGGCGTTGCGGGCCGGGGTTTCCGGTATCGAGGACCATCGGCGTTTCCTGTGGGCTTCGCTCTCGCGCCGCATACAGAATGGAACCGTGACCCTGGTGGTTTTCCAGGGATTTCCGTCCGTTTCCGGGCTTCAACCGCCTTCCGACCACGATCCGAAGGTCTCACGAATCAGTGAGTCGCCAAAGCGAAAAATAGCCTCGGCCGTCTGTGGATAACGGGGATATCGGGGATAAAAGGGGCGGATTCACCCAGAATGGAAACGTCCCACGCCGCATAGGGGCGCGGGGCGTTCCTGTAAAGCCTTGAACGCAACGCGATTGTCGGGCGCGGTATGCTCAGCCCTGCGCCGGAACCATGATGCCGTTGACGACGTGCACGACGCCGTTCGAGGCCTGAACGTCGGACTTGGTGATGTACGACGCATTGCCCTGGCCGTCGGTCAGCTTCACGAGGCCTTCGTCCAGCGTCGCCGTCAGCGTGTCGCCCTGCACGGTCTTCACCTCGGCCTTGCCGCCGCCCGCCTCGATGGCGGCAACGACGTCGGCCTGCGTCAGCTTGCCGGGCACCACGAAATAGCTGATCAGTCCCGAAAGTTGCTCTTTCGCGGCCGGTTGCAGCAGCTGCTCCATCGTGCCCGCGCCGAGCCGCGCGAAGGCATCGTTGTTGGGCGCGAAGACCGTGAACGGCCCCGGCTGCGAAAGATCGTCGACGAGCTCGGCCGCCTTCACCGCCTCAGCGAGCGTGCTGAGTTCCGGCGTGGCGAGCACGTTGCCCACCACGGAATTCGGATCGACGGCGACGGCCGTTTCCGCCGGCGGCGCAGCGTCCGCCGGGGCTACGGCGGCGGAATCCGACGGGGCGGGCTCGGCGACCTGCGCGCTCACGGGCGCTGCGAACATCACGGCAACGGCTGCAATCTTCAGAAACATCTTCGGGTTGTTCATCCTTCTCCCTCTCGAAACACCTGACGCGGGTACGCCCCACGGTTTGGCAACCGCAGCATAGCCCGAAGGTTCCGCAGGAAACGGCCGCGGAGCACGCCCCGTCCCGGCGCAAGCTCGATTCGTCCGAAAATGCTGCATTGCAGCGCCATACAAGGAGAAAGGCCGCCCCGGATGGCTCCGGCAGCGGCCTTTCAACATGGGTCAGCGGCCGGCAGTCCGGCCCGGGAACCCGTCTATTCCTCAGGCCGAAGCCTCAGGCGCGATACCCCCGAACGAGCTGAACCGACCCCATCGCTGAACCATGAGACATCGGTCACCTCCTTTCTCGCTCATTGAACTCAGGCAGAAAGATGGGGTCAAAATCGCAATCCTGCAAGCATCAAAAAGACATGTTCCTTGGCGGCGTCTTGGTCTAGGCAGCGGGCCATGCCGGTTTTCGAGGCCCTCGCCAGCGATCTCCAGCGGCTCGACGCCGCGTCGCGCCGCAGGCGGCTGATGCCGCGCGCGGGCACGGACTTCTCGTCGAACGACTATCTGGCGCTGGCGGGCGATCCCGCGCTCGCGGCGGCGGTCGCGGAGGCGATCGCGCGCGGCGTCCCCGCCGGATCGGGCGGCTCGCGCCTGCTGCGCGGCAACCATCCCGAGCACGAAGCGCTGGAAGCGGAGGCCGCACGCTTCTTCGGCGCCGAAAGCGCGCTCTGGTTCAGCACGGGCTATGCCGCGAATTCAGCGATCGTCTCGACGCTGCCGCAGCGCGGCGACCTCGTCGTCTACGACGACCTCATCCATGCGAGCGTCCACGAGGGGCTACGCCTCACGCGCACCGAAACCGCCGCCGCGCCCCATAACGACGTGGACGCCTTCGCGGACGCGATCGCCGCATGGCGCGGGCGCGGCGGCGCGGGCCGCGTCTGGATCGCGGTCGAAAGCCTCTACAGCATGGACGGCGACCACGCCCCGCTCGCCGACCTCGCGGCGCTCGCCGAGGCGAACGACGCCGTGCTCGTCATCGACGAGGCGCACGCGACCGGCGTGTTCGGTGCGGGCGGACGTGGCCTCGCAGCGGCGCTCGAAGGCCGCGAGAACATCATCACGCTGCACACCTGCGGCAAGGCGCTCGGCTGCGAGGGCGCGCTCGTCTGCGGGCCCGCCGTCGTCACCGATTTCCTCGTCAACCGCGGCCGCGGCTTCATCTTCTCGACCGCGCCCTCACCGCTGATGGCGGCGGCGGTGCGCGCGGCGCTTCGCATCATCGAGGGCGCCGACGACCGCCGCGCGAGGCTCGCCGCGCTCATCGCCCATGCGGAGCGCGTATTGGGACCGCACGGCGCGCTCTGTTCCGGCTCGCAGGTCATGCCCGTGATCCTCGGCGACGACGCGCGCACCATGCGCGCCGCCGCCACCGTCCAGGCCGCCGGGTTCGACGTGCGCGGCATCCGCCCGCCGACGGTCCCCGCGGGCACCTCGCGCCTGCGCATCTCGCTGACGCTGAACGCCACCCAAGACGACGTGTCGGCGCTCGCCGCCGTCCTCGAAGACGCGCTTTCATGAGCCGCATCGTCGTCACCGGCACTGATACCGGCGTCGGCAAGACCGTCTTCGCCGCCGCGCTCGCCGGCGCGCTCCGCGCGCACTACTGGAAGCCGGTGCAGGCGGGCCTCGAGGACGGCAGCGACGCCGAAAGCGTTGCCGCACTCTCCGGCCTCCCCGCGGATCGCATCCTCCCCGAGGCCTACCGGCTGACGACGCCCTGCTCGCCGCACCGCGCCGCCGAACTCGACGGCATCGAGATCGACCCCGCCCGCCTCGCGCTTCCCGCGCACGACCCGCTCGTCGTCGAGGGCGCGGGCGGCGCGCTCGTCCCCGTGACGCGGGAGCTGCTCCATGCCGACCTGTTCGCCCGCTGGGGCCTTCCCGTCGTCGTCGTCGCCCGCACCGGGCTCGGCACGATCAACCACAGCCTGCTCACCATCGAGGCGCTGCGCGCGCGCGGCGTCCCCGTGCTCGGCATCGCCTTCTCCGGCGACACCAACGAAGACAGCGAAGCCACAATCGCGGCGATCGGCAAAGTAAGGCGTCTCGGTCGCCTCCCCCGCGTCCCGCTCGCCGCGCCGTCTCTGTCGTCCGCCTTCGCATCCGCCTTCCGGCTGGAGGATTTCCGATGATCTCGCCCGTCTGGCACCCGTTCACGCAGCACGGCCTCGGCGAGCCGATCCCGCGCGTCGTCCGCGCCGAAGGCTGCGCGCTCTACACGGACGACGGCCGCCGCGTCATCGACGCCATCTCCTCGTGGTGGGTGACGACGCACGGTCACTGCCACCCGCGCATCATGGCCGCCATCGCCGATCAGGCGACGCGCCTCGACCAGATGATCTTCGCGGGCTGGACGCACGAGCCCGCCGAAACGCTCGCCGCCGCGCTCGTGGAGATGCTGCCCGCCCCGCTCGCGCACGTCTTCTTTTCGGACAGCGGTTCGACCGCCGTCGAGGTCGCGCTCAAGATGGCGCTCGGCTACTGGCGGGATCGCGGCGCACGCCACCGCATCCTCGTGATGGAGCACAGCTATCACGGCGACACCATCGGCACGATGTCGGTGGGCGAACGCGGCGTCTACAATGCCGCCTACGAACCACTGTTGTTCGATGTCGGCACCGTCCCCTTCCCCGCCGCCTGGCGCGAGCAGGAGACGCTGGACGCCCTCGAACATCTCTGCCGCACCGAAAGCCCCGCCGCCTTCATCGTCGAGCCGCTGGTCCTCGGCGCGGGCGGCATGATGATGTACGGCGTGGACACGCTCCGCGAGATGCACGCGATCTGCCGCCGCCACGGCGTGCTCTTCATCGCCGACGAGGTGATGACCGGCTGGGGCCGCACCGGCACGCTGCTCGCCTGCGGGCAGGCCGGGATCGTGCCGGACATCCTCTGCCTCGCCAAGGGCCTCACCGGCGGCGCTGTACCGCTCGCCGTCACGCTCGCGACGCCGCCGATCTTCGAGGCGCACCTGTCGAAGGACCGCGCAAAGCTGTTCTATCATTCGTCCAGCTTCACGGCGAACCCGCTCTCCTGCGCCGCCGCCGTCGCCAACGTCGCGATCTGGCGCGAGGAGCCGGTGCTGGACCGCATCGCCGACCTTGCGCGGCGGCAGGAGCAGAAGCTTGGGAAGCTTGCGACGAACCCCCGCATCCGCAACGCCCGCCGGATCGGCACTATCACCGCCGTGGAGGTCGAGGACACGACCGGCAACTACCTCTCCGCGCTCGGCCCGCGCCTGCTCGCCGCGTTCCGCGAACGCGACGTGCTGCTCCGCCCGCTCGGCAACACCGTCTACCTGATGCCGCCCTACTGCACCGACGACGCCGACCTCTCCCGCATCTACGACGTCATCGAAGAGGCGATCGCGGAGTAGTTTACGCCCGCCGGCCAAGCCGGTAACCTTGCCTGCGGACAATCAGGGGAGACCATCCATGCGCTGGCGCGGCCGCAGAATGAGCGACAACGTCGAGGACCAGACCGGGCGCGGCGGCATGGGCTTCCCGATGGGCGGCGGCCGGCTACCCGTCGGCGGCAAGGGCGGCTTGGGGTGGGCGGTCTCGTTATCGTCGTCGTGCTGGCGCTGGTGTTCGGCGTCGATCCGATGCAGCTTCTCGGCGGCCTGTCGCAGCAGGGCGGCGTCGCCGTGCCGCAGCAGCAGGCGCCCTCCGCCGTACCCGGCGAAGGCGCGGGCTGCGAGCGCAGCGACCTCCATCGTTTCTCCTGCACCGTCCTCGCCGATACCGAGGACACGTGGAACACCATCTTCCAGCAGTCCGGACAAAATTACCCGGAGCCCACGCTCGTCTTCTACGCGGGCCTCGGCCAGTCCGGCTGCGGCGCGGCGCAGTCCGCGACCGGCCCCTTCTATTGCCCGGCGGACCGGAAAATCTACATCGACACCAGCTTCTTCGACCAGCTCGAACAGCAGCTCGGCGCGGGCGGCGACTTCGCGCAGGCCTACGTCATCGCGCACGAGGTCGGCCACCACGTGCAGACCGTCACCGGCCTTTCCGAGCAGCTCCGCCGCGAGCAGGCACGCGTCGGCAAGACACAGGCGAACGCGCTCCAGGTCCGCATGGAGCTTCAGGCCGATTGCTACGCGGGCCTCTGGGCGCGCTCCAACCAGCAGCACCTCGAAGCCGGCGACATCGAGGAAGCGCTCACCGCCGCCAACGCCATCGGCGACGACCGGCTGCAACGCCAGTCGCAGGGCTACGTAGTGCCCGACAGCTTCACGCACGGCACGTCCGCGCAGCGCATGAACTGGTTCAAGCGTGGCTACGAAACCGGCGATCCGAACCAGTGCGACACGTTCGCCGCGCGCGAACTCTGACCGCTTCTCCCCTGAAGAGGAGGGGCTTTTTGCGGCTCAATCCTCGATCGCGGCGTAAACCATCGTCTTGAGTTCGCGGCGGACCGGGTAGGACGACGAGGGGATGAGCTGCGTCATGAAGATGCAGATCAGGTCTTCGGCCGGGTCGATCCAGAAGGCGGTGGAGGCGGCGCCGCCCCAGAAATAGTCGCCCGCCGAGCCTGCGATCATTGTCTTCGCCGGGTCCATCGTCGTCGCGAAGCCGAGGCCGAAGCCGATGCCGTTGTAGTTCGCCTCCGAGAACAGCGAGACCGACAGCGCCGGCAGGTCGACGCCGCCCGGCAGGTGGTTCGCGGTCATCAGTTCCAGCGTCTTGCGGCTGATGTGGCGATGGCCGTCCGCCTCGCCGCCGTTCAGTAGCATCTGCGCGAACCTCAGGTAATCGTGCGCGGTGCCGACGAGGCCGCCGCCGCCCGAGACGAACGCGGGCGGCCCCCGGAAGCCGGAAAGCGCGGGATCGTCCTGAAGGATGGTACGGCCGTTCGGAGTGAGCGCGTAGCAGGCTGCAAGACGCGCCTCCTCACCCGCACGGACCTGAAAGTCGGTGTCGACCATCCCGAGCGGCGTCAGCAGGCGTTCGCGCAGGAAGTCCTCGAAACGCTGCCCGGTGATGCGCTCGATCAGATAGCCGAGCACGTCGGTCGCCACCGAATAGTTCCACTTCTCGCCGGGCGAGAACTCGAGCGGCAGCTCGGCAAGGCCCGCGATCATCTGATCCAGCGTGATCGTGCCCTTCTCGATCTCGCCGATGCCGCGCGCGCGGTAGGCGGCGTCGACATTGGTGCGGTTCTGGAAACCGTAGGTGAGGCCCGCGGTGTGGCGCAGCAGGTCGATCACCAGCATCGGTCGGGCGGGTGCCGTCATCTGGAACCCCAGCTTGTCGATGCCGCCCGCGTAGACGCGCAGGCCCTTCCATCCGGGGATATAAAGGTGGACGGGATCGTCGAGCGCGACGCGCCCCTCCTCCACCAGCATCATGAACGCCACCGACGTGATCGGCTTCGTCATCGAATAGATGCGGAAGATGGTATCTTCGGCGACCGGCACGCCGCGTTCGCGATCGGCAAGGCCGCGCACGCCGACGTGGGCGATCTCGCCCCGGCGCGCGACGAGCGTGAGCGTGCCCGGCAGCTTGCCCGAAGCCACGTACTTCTGCTCCAGGAAGTCGTCGATCCGCGCGAGACGCGCGGGCGACATGCCATGTCCCTGACCCACCTTCAGCACCAACGGGGCCTCCTTCACGCCTCAGCGCCTTGTACGACGGCATCGTACACGGATGCACTCGCCAATGTCATCGGTTTCGCGTATCCGGGCCGGCTGTTTTGGTTCCGGTTCCAGAGAATGCACACGACATCCCCCGCCGCCGCGCGCGGAAGCCTCTCCGAACTGCTGGCGCTCGCCTCGCCGGTGATCCTGTCGCGCCTCGGCATCATGATGATGGGGCTGACGGACGCCATCGTCGTCGGGCACCACAGCTCGGCCGAGCTCGGCTACCATGCGCTCGGCTGGGCGCCGACGATGGTCGCGCTGACGACGGGCGTCGGCCTGCTCACCGGCGTGCAGGTGCTGACGGCGCAGCGCATCGGCGAGGGCCGCCCCGAGGATGCGGGCGCGGTGCTGCGGCGCGGCCTTGTCTTTGCCGCGGCCGTCGGCGTGGTCTTCGGTGTGGTGCTGTGGCTCGGGGCCGCGCCCGTGATGCACGCCATCGGCCTCGAACCCGCGCTCGCGGACGGCGCGGCGGCGGTCGCGCGGACCTTCGCGCTTTCCATGCCGTTCTACCTCATTGCCATCGCCGTCACGTTCTGGCTGGAGGCGCTCGGAAAACCCGGCCCGGCGGCGGCGCTGATGTGGGCCGCGAACATCGTCAACCTCGCCGCGAACCTCTGGCTGGTGCCCGGCACCTCGCCGTTCCCGGTGGAAGGCGCGGTGGCTTCGGCAGCCGCCACCTTGATCGCGCGCGCCGCGCTCGTCGCGGCGTTTGCCGCCTACATCGCCATGTGGCCCGCGGTACGGCGCGAATACGGTCTTTCCGCCGCGGCGCCCGGTGCGCCGGGCTGGAAGCCGCTGATCTGGATCGGCGGCGCCTCGGCCGCGTCGCTGTTCGTCGAAACCAGCGCCTTTGCGGGCATGAACGCCGTCGCGGGCCTGATCGGCGGGCTCGAGGCGGCGGCATGGGCCGTGGTGTTCAACGTCGCCGCGGTCGTCTTCATGGTGCCGCTCGGCTTCGCCTCGGCAACGGCGGTGCTCGTCGGGCGCGGCTACGGCGAACGCTCGGCCCGCGCCGTGCGCCGGTCGGGCATGACGGGGCTCGCGGCGACCGGGTCCGTGCTCGTCGTGATCGCGGCGATCGTGGCGCTGCTGCCGGAGACGATCGTGAGCGCCTACACGGCCGATCCGGCGCTCGCCGTGCTGGCCGTGCCCGCCATGACGCTTTCGACACTGTTCTTCGTCGTGGACGGATTGCAGGTCGTCGCCGCGAACGCGCTCCGGGCCCGCGACGACGTGTGGCTGCCGACACTCACGCACACGATCAGCTACGCGGCCGTGATGCTGCCACTCGGCTACGCGCTGGCATTGCCGCTCGGCATGGGCCTGATCGGCCTCGTCTGGGCCGTGGTGATCGCCAGCGTGGTCTCGGCGGGCTTCCTGCTCACCCGCTTCTGGTGGCTGTCGCGCCGCTCACTCCGCGCGGAGGCGCAAACCTTCAAGGGCTGAGCGTAGCAGCGGCGGCAAAGACGCGCTGCCGCCCTCGCCGAGGTGCACGAGCACCGAATCGCAAAGCCCGATGCAGCCGCCGCGCTGGAACATGCCGAGGCCGAGCCGGTAGGAGGACCCGCCGACATGGACGACGCCGACGCCGACCTCCAACGGATCGGGCCAGTTGCCCTCGGCGAGATAGTCGATGGCGATATGCGCGATGAACACGCGGAAGCGTTCAAGACCCGGCCGCTCATGCAGGCTGAAATGGAAGCGGACGCGCGCCTCCTCGTAGAAGCGCGCGACCGCAACGTTGTTGAGATGGCGGTTGAGGTCCATGTCGCCGAAGCGCGGCACCAGTTCGATCCGAAACGGATAAGCGGCGACGTGGCGGCGGCGCGGATCGTCCTTCATGCGTGTGTCGTCCCTCGACTGTGAAACCCGGCGAGACATGGCAGGTCGAAGCCGCCGGGTCCGCCCTTCATTCCGGGAGGGTGGCCCTGAAGATCAGGCCTTCAGCAGCCGTTCCACGATGGCGTCCGCGGCGTCCTCCGGCGACATTCGCGTGGTGTCGATGCGGATTTCCGGTGCTTCGGGCGCTTCGTAGGGGCTGTCGATGCCGGTGAAGTTGCGGAGCTGGCCGGCGCGGGCCTTCTTGTAGAGGCCCTTGACGTCACGCTTCTCGGCCTCGGCGAGCGGCGTGTCGACGAACACCTCGATGAAGTCGCCCTCGGGCAGCATCGCGCGCACCATCTGCCGCTCGGCACGGAACGGCGAGATGAAGGCGGTGAGCACGATGAGGCCCGCGTCCGTCATCAGCTTGGCGACCTCGCCGACGCGGCGGATGTTCTCCACGCGGTCGGCCTCGGTGAAGCCGAGGTCCTTGTTGAGCCCGTGGCGGACGTTGTCGCCGTCGAGCAGGAAGGTGTGCTTGCCGAGGGCGTGCAGCTTCTTCTCGACGAGGTTGGCGATCGTGGACTTGCCAGCGCCGGAGAGGCCGGTGAACCACAGCAGCTTCGGCTGCTGGCCCTTCTGCGCAGCGTGCGCCTCGCGCGTAACGTCCGCCGCCTGCCAGTGGATGTTCTGCGAACGGCGCAGCGCGAAGTGGATGAGGCCCGCGCCAACGGTAGCGTTCGTCATCCGGTCGATGAGGATGAAGCCGCCGAGCTCACGGCTTTCCGCATAGGGCGCGAACGGGATCGGCTTGCCGAGCGCGATGTTGACGACGCCGATGGCGTTGAGGTCAAGCGTCTTCGCCGCGAGCTTCTCGAGCGTGTTGACGTTCACCTCGTACTTCGGCTCGGTGATTGTCGCCGAGACGGTGGTGGTGCCGAGCTTCAGCCAATAGGGGCGGCCGGGCAGCATCTTTGCGTCCGCCATCCAGACGACGGTCGCCTCGAACTGGTCGGCGACTTCCAAGGGCGAATCCGCCGAGACGATCACGTCGCCGCGCGAGCAGTCGATCTCGTCGGCGAGCGTCAGCGTGATCGACTGGCCCGCCACCGCCTCGTCGAGGTCGCCGCCCGCCGTGACGATGCGCGCGACGTTCGAGGTCTTGCCCGAGGGCACGACGCGCACCGCGTCGCCCGGCTTCACGCTACCGGCCGCGATCTGCCCCGCGAAACCGCGGAAATCGAGGTCCGGGCGGTTCACCCACTGCACGGGCATCCGCAAGGGGCCCGCCTGCCGGGCGGTGCCGTCCACCTCGACGGTCTCCAAGTGCTCGACGAGGCTCGGGCCTTCGTACCACGGCGTGTTCGCGCTGCGGCTGCCGATGTTGTCCCCGGCAAGGCCCGAGATCGGGATGGCGGTGAACCGCGCGATCCCGATTTCCGAGGCGAACGCCCGGTAGTTCATCACGATGCGGTCGAAGACGGCGCGGTCGTAGCCGACGAGGTCCATCTTGTTGACCGCGAGCACGAGGTTGCGGATGCCGAGCAGGTGCGCGAGGTAGGTGTGGCGGCGCGTCTGCGTGAGCACGCCCTTGCGCGCGTCGATGAGGATGACGGCGAGGTCCGCCGTGGAGGCGCCCGTCACCATGTTGCGCGTATACTGCTCGTGGCCGGGGGTGTCGGCGACGATGAACTTGCGCTTGTCGGTCGCGAAAAAGCGGTAGGCGACGTCGATGGTGATGCCCTGCTCGCGCTCGGCGGCGAGGCCGTCGACGAGCAGCGCGAAATCGAGGGCGCCGCCCTGCGTGCCGACTGTCTTCGAATCCGCCGCGAGCTTCGCGAGCTGATCCTCGAAGATCATCTTGGAATCGTAGAGAAGCCGGCCGATCAGCGTCGACTTGCCGTCGTCGACGCTGCCGCAGGTGATGAAACGCAGCAGCGACTTGTTCTCGTGGCTTTCGAGGTACGCCTCGATGTCGCTCTCGATGAGCGCGGAGGAGCCGTAGACTTCGAGGGCCATCAGAAATACCCCTCCTGCTTCTTCTTCTCCATCGAGGCGGCCTGATCGTGGTCGATGGCCCTGCCCTGCCGTTCCGACGTCGTGGTGAGCAGCATCTCCTGGATGATCTCGGGCAGCGTCGCCGCGCGGCTTTCGACCGCGCCCGTCAGCGGATAGCAGCCGAGCGTGCGGAAGCGGATCGAGCGCATCTCCGGCGTCTCGCCCTCGGCGAGCGGGAAGCGGTCATCGTCCACCATCAGCAGCAGGTCGCCGCGGCGCACCGTGGGTCGTTCCTCCGAGAAGTAGAGCGGCACGATCGGGATGCTCTCGCGGTGGATGTATTGCCAGATGTCGAGTTCGGTCCAGTTCGACAGCGGGAACACGCGGATGCTCTCGCCCTTGTTCTTGCGGACGTTGTAGAGGTTCCACAGCTCCGGGCGCTGGTTCTTCGGGTCCCAGCGGTGCGTGGCGGTGCGGAAGCTCATGATCCGCTCCTTGGCGCGGCTCGCCTCCTCGTCGCGGCGCGCGCCGCCGAAGGCCGCGTCGAAGCCGTAGTGGTCGAGCGCCTGCTTCAGCCCCTCAGTCTTCCAGAGGTCGGTGTGGAGCGCCGAGCCGTGCTCGAACGGGTTGATGCCCCGCTCCTTCGCCTCCGGATTGTGCCAGACGAGAAGCTCCATGCCCGCGTCCGCCGCGGACTTCTCGCGCAGGTCGTACATGGCGCGGAACTTCCACGTGGTATCGACGTGCAGCAGCGGGAACGGCGGCGGCGCCGGATAGAAGGCCTTCTTCGCCAGATGCAGCATCACGGCGGAATCCTTGCCGATCGAATACAGCATCACCGGCTTCTCGCACTCCGCGACGACCTCGCGGAAGATGTGAAGGCTTTCGGATTCAAGGCGGTCGAGATGGGTGAGGCGCTTCATGGCTGCGCTCTATGCGCGAACGGCGCTTGCCGAACAAAGTACAAAGTCTTGGGCGCTGCATAGCCCGGTTTTCCGCACATACATGGCACTGTCACAAAACTGTAATATTTCATTTACGGGACTGTCATAAAATTGTAATGTTCGAGCAAATGAGGTTCCTGAGTCGAGGGAGTGTCTGCCATGAAACTTGCGTTCGCTGCCGTTGCCGCCGCCGCGTTCCTCGCGGGCTGCACCACGTCGCCCACCCAGCAGGCCGAGATCGGCTACGCGCCTGGTTCGCTCGGCTATGCCGCGATGATGAAGGGCAATTGGGAGAAGGCGGAATCGCAGCTGATGCGCACGGATGCCGACGATCCCGCGCGCCTGCTCAATCTCGCGCAGATCTACCGCGTAACCGACCGCGACCTCGCGGCGCGGGACCTCTACGCGAAGGTGCTGGAGGAAGACGACATGCAGCTCGTGCTTTCGGACGGACGCGTCGTTTCCGCGCACGATGTTGCGAAGTCGGCATTGCAAACAACGGCAACCGCCGCGCGCAACTAACGGCAGCCGATCAGGCCGAACACCGGAAGCACCACCGAGCCGCGCGCCGACTGCCAGGTCAGCGTGCCTTCAGGGATGACCGCGCCCGCAAGCAGGCCCTCGCGCTGCTCGATGCGGACGTCGATGGCGATGCTGTGCCCGGCGCCCGCGAAGCGCTGCACGGGTGCGTGGCGGACGACGGGGTCGCCCTCCGACGCGGTGCGCGCGAGCACGATGACCTTGCCGCCGTCGACGATGCGGGCGCTCGGCGGCTCATCCAGAATATAGGCGATGCGGCGCGCGGGCTCGGTACGCTGCCAGAGCGCCATGCCGCACTGGCCCTGTTGAAGCTCCTGCTGCGGCAGCTCGGCGAGCGGGCGTTCGGCGGAAATGCTGGTCGCCAGCGGGCGCGGCGCCGGGCCGCGCGTGCCGCCGCACGCCGAAGCGGCGAGCGCGCCGAGCAGGATCGCAAAACGCCTCATTACAGCCGTCCCTCCCCGCGCAGCACGAGATTGCCGCCTTCGCGGACAAAACCCGCGGCGAGGAAGCCGGCATCGGTCTCGGGCGCACTCGCGACCCTGATCTCATAGGTGTAGCCGGCATTGCCCGCGATGTGGACGAACAGGCTGGCGTCGCCCGCGGGCGTGCGCCCGGTGAGCGGCAGCAGCAGAAGCCCGTCCGCGCAGGTCGCGGTGCCGGCAAGCGACAGATTTGCGGTTTCCATGCGCACGTCGGCCGTGACCGCGCCGGAGGCCGCGCGACAAGCGTTGCCCGCGAACGAAACGCCGAAATCCTGAAGCGAAAGCGTCGCGCCGAGACCCGGCACGAACGGCGGCATCGGAACGACGGCCGTGACACCTTCCGCAGCGAAGGCGCCCCTTGCGGCTATCAAAGCGCCCGCAGGCCCCGCCGTGCCGGTTTCCGGCGCGAAGCGGAAGCGCGCCTTGCCGGTGGCGAGCGCGAACGGCGAGAGCGACACACGGAGATCGCCGAGCGGTACCCCGCCAAAGCCCGCGCCCTCGGCGCGCCCGGCCCAGATCGACCCCGAAACGGCGCGCGCGTGAAACCCCTGCGCGGGAAGCGGCGACAGCGACAGCGCGAGCGCCAGCGGGAACAGCAGCAACAGGCACAGCGCGAAAGCCGCGGCGAACACCAGCGCCAGCCGACGCGTCGGCAGCGCCGTCATGCCGGACCGTCCGAAAAGCCGATCTGCGCGGAGACCGTGGAATCGTCGTTACGCTGCACGAGCACGCGGTCCGCGACGATGCCTCCGTTCCGTTCGAGCCCGGCGATCCAGCCGAACAGGAAGGTCGGCTTCACCGCCGCGATACTGACGAGGACGCCGCCGTCCTCCGGCTGCGAAGAGGTGAATTCGAGACCCGCCGCATTTGCCGAAGCAGCGACGATGTCGCGCACCGCGCGGCCGTCGCCGCGCGCGGGCGTACCCTCTTCCGCCGCGATCCCGATAGCGGCGTCGCGCACGGACGGCATCAGCGCGGCGACGCGCGCGTGCCGTTCGGCGGCGCTTTCCCGAAACGCCGCGAGCGGGCGCAGGATCGCCAGCCAGACAAGCATCGCCGCGAGCAGCACGCCGAGTACGGCAAGCAGCCGCTGCTCGCGCGCATCACGCCCCTGCCACCATGTTAACGCTGTTTGTATCACAGGCGCGTCACCTCGATGTCGATCCGCTGGCCGTTGTCGCCGCTGCGCGAGGCGCCCTCGACGAGGTTCAGTCCATCCGCCACCATGCGCTGCTTCACGGGCTCGGCGGACGCGCCCACGGGGGCGATCAGCGTGGCGCGCATCGCGCCCGTGGGCTCGTAGCGCAGCGATTCGAGCCGGATGGTGCCGCTCGCCTGAAGCGCGCCGAACAGCGACGCCGCCATGCCGGTGAAGCCGCCGCTCGATGCCGAGGCGGCGTAGCGCTGCTGGAGTTGAAGCGCCGGATCGGTGATCACCACGCCCGGCAGCGCCTTCGCCGCGAGTGCCTGCATCTCCGCCTCCATCGCGTTCGCCGCGAAGTGGTGACGCAGCGCGAGCGCAAGATCGGCGCCGAGCCACGCTGCGACGACGCCCGCCGCGAGCAGGGCCATGCGCCGGATGTCGGCGCGGCCGACAGCGCGCGGCCGCGCCTTGCGGAATTCGCCCTGCCGGAGGTTGAGCGGCGCGTCGGGATAGGCCGGGAGATCGAGGATGTCGCGCAGGATCGGGCGCAACGCGCGGCCGCCGATCAGCATCTCGGCAAGCGCCGGTTCGGTTTCCAGCGCGAGGTCCGACGCACGCACGAGCAGTGTGTCGCCGGAACGGAGCGTGCTGACGGCGTCCTCGGCCACAGGCAGCATGAGCGGCGCGGGCACCATCTCGTCCGGATCGAGGCCGTGATGCACGAGTGTGGCGAGCCAGCCCGCCATCACGCCCTTGTCGACGATGCCGATAAGGCGACGCCCATCGGCGTCTGCCACCGCTGCCGCCGCGACGTGCTGATCGGCGATCGGCGCGGCGACGAAATCGGCGGCGAGGTGGCGCGCCGCGGCGGCGGCCTGCGCGGCGGAGGCTGCGGCAAGCTCCACCCAGTGCAGCGACACGGCACTTCCCGGCACGATGGCGGTGACGCGCGTGTCCTCGTCGATCTGTGCCTCGGCGTCGTCGACGAGAAGCCCGGACGCCAGCGTGCGCCCGTCCTCGCCCTGTGTGCGCCAGCGCAGCGCGGTCCCCGACGCAGGCAGCAGGACGAAAAGGCGGCGGCTCATTCCTCGACCGTCCAGCGGCGTTCCACGACGCGCGCGCGGTCGCGCGACACATCGAGCAGCGCGGTCTCGGTGAGCGTGTAGCCCGAGACGTCCACGTCGATCTCGAGCGCGAACCAGCGCGACGTGAGCTTCACCTGATCGAGTTCCTCGCTCGACGGCGTCAGCGCTGCGATCGCGGGCGCCTCCCAGAAGTCGAGGGCATTGGTCCAGCCGCCCGCAGGGCGGCTCGCCATCACCTGGCGGGCCGCCTCGGGCGTGAGCCGCCCCGGCATGATCATCGTCAGCAGCGGCGCCTGCGCGGCTTCGAGCGTGTTGACGTTGATCGGCGAAAGTTCAGTTGTCGGCAAGGCGCATACCCAAGGTCTGACAACGTCATAGATTTCCGGCGTGATCCCCGCAACCGCGCGCAGTTCGCTCACCTCCGCCAGCAGCGTGTTTCCCGTGCGATAGGCGGGCGACAGCCGCGTGTAGGCCTCGTCCTCCCCGCCGAGGGGGAGCGGCAACGAATCCGCGTCGATCCAGTCCGCGAGGGTGAAGGCGGCGCGGCGCGCCTCGGCATCGGAAATGCCGAGTGTCGTCATCAGCGCGGTGAACTGCGCGATACCGCGCGGGCGGGCGCGCAGCGTGGTGGGGCTGCCGCCGTCCGTGACGCTGTTGAGATTGAAGCAGTTGCCGCCGTCGGACACGCGGGCGCGGATGGTTCCCGCGTTGTCCGGCGTGGGGAACACGAACTCGCGGCCGTTCCAGCCGCCCGCCGATGTCAGCGTGTCGCCGGCCCTGCCGACGAGTGTCGCGATGCGTTCGAGCGCCATCACCTCGGCACCGAGCACGTAGTAGCGCGCCTGCGCGGCGACGCGGCTGTTGCCCGCCATGCGCACCGAGCGGTTGATGGTTTCGAGCGCCGTCGCCGTCAGCGCCCCCATCACCGCGACGAGCATCAGCACGGTGAGCAGCGCCATGCCGCGTTCGCGCCCCCGGTGCTTCAGAGCGCGCTTCACAGCGGCACCTGCGTGAGGAAGAGCTGGCGGACGATGCCGAAGCGCGCGGTCGTGGCGTCGATGCGGACGGCGGCGGGGAGGATCGTTGGCTGCAAGGGGTCCCACGCCGGGCGCCAGTCGGCAGTGGAAACAGCATCTGACGCCGGGTCCGGCGCGGCGCGGTATGCGACCTCGACGGACGCGACACCCTTCGCCAGCACGGCAGGCTCGCCGAACGCCGCACCGTCCACCATTGGGCGGGCGCGGCGCACGATGGCACCGTTCTCAAGCCGGTACTCGACATATTGCACCGAGGCGCGCGGCGCGGCGCCGGGGTTCTCCCAGCCGCGGCGGACGAAGGCGAACAGCCGCCCACTGCCGTCGCTGCTCTCGAAGGCCGGGCGCACCTCCCCGGCCTCGCCGCGCGGCAGGCGCTCAGCGGCCTGAGCGAGATCGGCACGGAGCGCGGCGCGCAGGCGCTGGAAATCCTGCACCGAGGCAGACACGTTGGACAGGCGAAGCTGCGCGTCGGCGGAGTTGCCGAGCACGACGACCGCCGCCGCCGCGAGCAGCGAGAAGACGAACAGCGCGACCAGCGTCTCGACGAGGGTGAAGCCGTTCCTCACGGCGCAGCGACGCCCCGGAAGGCGGTGAGATCGCCCGCCGCGCCGCCGGGACCGCGCACGGCGACCGAGATGCGGACAAGGCGCGGGTTCTCCGTGCGCGCGACCTGCCGCGTCACCGTCCAGTTCACGCCGGCATTCACCACCGTGCCCGTGGTTTCGCCGAGCGCCGGCGGCGCGGGCTGGGTGAGCGCGTCGACGACGGCGTTCTCGGCAACGATGTCGGCGAGCAGCACGTCCTCGACGCGGCCCGCCGTCGCGGCGTTGGCGGCGCCGAGCCGGATCAGCGCGAGCACGGCGAGGCCGAGCACGGCCATCGCGACCATCACCTCGATCAGCGTGAAGCCTTGCTCACGCCCCCGCATCGACCCTCACCTCGCCCGAGCCGAGCACGCGCACGACGGCGCGGCGCTCGTCGTTGATGAGCGTCAGCGTCTGCGCCTCGCTCATGCCGACGCTGTCGAAGCTGACGCGGATCTCTCCGTTTTCAGGAAGCACCGGCACCGTGCCGCCGCGCCACGCGGCGTCGGCAAGCGGCGCATCGTCCATCGGCTTCCACGCTTTGCCGTCGCGCATCACGAAGCGGTAGCCGCGCGTGTCGAGAATGGCGGATGTCTCGCGGTTCGCAAGGATGGCGTGGTCGCGCGCCGCGAGCAAGCGCGCCGCAAGCCGTTCACTTTCGCGCACCAGCGTGGCTTCCGACGAGGGCAGGCTCACAGCGACGACCGCCGCCATCAGGCCGACGATTGCCAGCACGACCATCGTCTCGACGAGGGTGAAGCCGCTTTCGGCCCTAGTTCTGCCAGTTGCCGATATCGGCATCGTCCCCCTCCCCGCCCGGCTTTCCGTCGGCGCCGAACGAAAAGATGTCGTAGCGGCCGTGGGTGCCGGGGAACGCATACTGATAGGGGTTGCCCCACGGATCGGCGGGCAGGCGTTGCAGGTAGCCGCCGCTGCGATAGCGGTCCGGCCGGGCCAGCGTCGCGGGCGGGGAAACGAGCGCCTGGAGGCCGTCCTCGGTGCGCGGATAGGTCATGTTGTCGATGCGGTACATCTCCATCGCCTGCCCGATGAGCGCGACGTCGGCGCGCGCCTTTTCCACCATCGCGCGGTCCTGGCTCGGCAGCACGTTGATGACGACGAACGTGGTGAGCAGACCGATGATGGCGAGCACGACCATCAGCTCCACCAGCGTGAATCCGTCTTCGCGTTTCTTCTTTTCCACGGGCTTCGGCACTTGGAACCTCACTGGATGGCAATGGTGTCGAGCTGCAGGATCGGCAGCAGGATGGATAGCACGATTGTCGCAATGACACCGCCCATGATGACGATGATGAGCGGTTCGAGCAGGCTGAGCGCGCTTTTCGTGAAAGCGTCGAATTCGCGCTCCATGTAGTCGGCGGCGCGGCCAAGCATCGGCGCGAGCTTGCCGCTCGATTCGCCCGACGCCGTCATGTGGACGAGAAGCGGCGGGAAGATGCCGGTGCGGCGCATCGAGCCCGACAGGCTGCCGCCCTCGCGGATCGATTCCACCATATCCTCGGTCGCGCCGCGCAGCACGCGGTTGCGGATGGTGCGCGAGGTGGCGGCGAGGCCGTCGAGAAGCGGCATCCCGTTCTCGACCATCGTGGAAAGCGTGCGCGCGAGGCGCGCGGCGTGGAGATCGCGCAGCAGCCGCCCGGTGAGCGGGATGCGGAGCAAGGCGCGGTCCACCCTCAGGTGGAAATCCTCGCGCTGCATCATGCGCGTGAAGACGAGCACGCCGACGCCGATGAGTGCGAGCACGATGAGGCCGTAGCTCGTCATGAAATCCGAGATGCCGATGACGATGCGGGTGAGCAGCGGCAGCTCCTGCCCCATGTCGTTGAACTGCTCGACGACCTTCGGAATCACGTAGGTCATCATACCGATGACGATGAGCAGTGCGACGAGCGCCAGCATCGCGGGGTAAGCGAGCGTGGTGAGGATCTTGCCGCGCACCTCCGCCTGCCGCTCGTGGAGATCGGCGAGGCGTTCGAGGATTTCGGTCATGCCGCCCGAGCCTTCTCCGGCAGCGACCATCGCGCGGTAGAGCGGCGGAAAGCTCGCGGCTTCGAGCGCCATCGCGTCGGCAAGGCGGCGGCCTTCGACGACGCCGCCATGCACGCGCCAGACGACATCGGCGACCTTCTTCTGCTCCGCCTGCATGGCGATCGAGCGCAGCGATTCTTCCAGCGGCGAGACGGAAATCAGAGTCGCGAGCTGGCGCGTGAACAGGGTGAGCGCCTTGGACGACAGCTTGCGGCGGCCGAAACCGGCGCTGAGCGCTGGAGCCGGTGCCGTGCGGGTTTCCGCCGCCGCACCGAGTCGCACCGGAAGCAGCTTGCGGCGTTCGAGCAACGCGCGTGCGTCGCTTTCGCTCGCGGCGGTCAGCGTTCCCGTGCGCTCGCGGCCCGCCGTGTCGAGCGCGAGATAATCAAAGGTCGGCATCGACCGCCGAATCCCGGCGCATGATCCGCACCGCCTCTTCAACCGTGGTCTTGCCGTCGACGACGAGACGCCGCACCGCCGCCGCGAGGTTCGGTGCGCGCCCGAACGCCTGCCGCGCGATCACGGCCTCGTCCGCACCGGACAGGATAAGCTGGCGGATATCCTCGTCGATGCGGACCGCCTCGTAGACGCCGATGCGGCCCCGGAAGCCGGTGTTGGCGCAGGACGGACAGCCCGCCGCGTGGCGGATGACGACGCCCGCATCGAGGCCCAATGGCGCGGCGTCGGCGGCGCTCGCCTGCACCGGCTGCGAGCACACGTTGCAGAGCCGCCGCACCAGTCGCTGCGCGACGACGAGACGCAGCGACGAGGCGAGCAGGAACGTCTCGACGCCGAGGTCCTTGAGGCGCGTGATCGCGCCGACGGCATCGTTGGTGTGGACCGTGGAGAGCACGAGGTGGCCGGTGAGCGAGGCCTGCACGGCGATGTCCGCCGTCTCGGAATCGCGGATTTCGCCGACCATCACCACGTCCGGGTCCTGCCGCAGGATGGCGCGGAGGCCGCCCGCGAAGGTCATGCCGACCTTGGTGTTCACCTGCGTCTGCCCGACGCCCTCGATGGCGTACTCGATCGGGTCCTCGACGGTGAGGATGTTGCGCGTGCCGTCGTTCAAAAGGCGGAGGCCCGAATAGAGCGTCGTCGTCTTGCCCGAACCGGTGGGGCCGGTGACGAGGATGATGCCGTGCGGCTCCTTCAGCGCATCGGTGACGATGCGGAGCAGGTCGGCGGGCATTCCGAGGTCTTCGAGACCCAGTTCGGCCTGCTCCTTGTCGAGGATACGCAGCACGACTCGCTCGCCGTGGCGCGAGGGCAGCGTCGAGACGCGCACGTCGAGTGCGCGGCCGCCCAGAGAAAGCCCGATGCGGCCGTCCTGCGGCAGGCGGCGCTCGGCGATGTCGAGACGCGCCATCACCTTGATGCGGCTGACGACGAGCGGCGCCACCTTCGCGGGCAGGCGCAGCGCCTCGCGCAGCACGCCGTCGACGCGCAGGCGGACGATCAGCGAACTCTCGTAGGGCTCGACATGGATGTCGGACGCGCCCTGCCGCACCGCTTCGGCGATGACGCCGTTGATGAGGCGGATGACGGGGGCATCGTCCTGCGTGTCGAGAAGGTCTTCGGCCGCCGGAATGTCCTCGGCAAGCGCGCCGAGATCGCCGACCTCGCCGAGCCGGTCCGACACCTGCTCGGCGCTGAGGCCGTCTGTCGCGTAGCGCTCCTGAAGCAGCCGCTCGAACTCGCGGCGCGGCACGAAGCGCACGACGATGGGCCGTCCGAGGATGCGCCGCACCTCGGTGAGCGCGCGCGGATCGTCGCCTTCGCGAAGGCCGACCCCGATCTCCGCGCCCTCGTCGTCAAGCACGATGACGCCGAAGCGCTTGGCGAAGGCATAGGGAATCTGGATCGAGCGTTCGGAAGGCAGCGGTGCGGCGTCGCCGGCCGTCATGGGTCCTACTCCGAGGGGGGCGGCGCGGGCGGCGGCGCGGCTGGAGGCGCAACCGGCGGTGCGGCGCCCATATAGTCGCGCACCAGCGCGTCGAGCGAGGGTTCCTGCTTCGGATAGCGCTCCCGCTGCATCTCGCGCGCGTAATTGTAGCGCCGCGCGCTGATCGCCTGCGCGTCCTGCCGGCTGCGCACGATGGTGGGGCGGATGAAGATCATGAGGTTGGTCTTCGAGCGGCTGCGCGACCGGCTCTTGAAGATCTCGCCGACGAGCGGGATGTCGCCGAGCAGCGGCACCTTCTCGATGGTGCGGCGCTCGTTCTCGTCGATGAGGCCGCCGAGCGCGATGATGTCGCCGTCGTCCACCGTCACCGTCGTCTCGATCTCGCGCTTGTTGATGATAAGATCGGCCGAGCCCGTCGCCACCGGCCCAGCGATCGACGACACCTCCTGCCGCAGGAACAGCTTGATCGCGCCGCCCGCGTTGATCTGCGGTTTCACCTCAAGCTGCACGCCGACGTTCTGGCGCTGCACGGTGCGGAAGGCGTTGTCGAAATTGGGCGACAGCGCCTCGCCCGTGGTGATCGGCACTTCCTGGCCGACGAGGATCTTCGCCTCCTGGTTGTCGAGCGTCATGATCGACGGCGTCGACAGCACGTTGGAGGCGGTATCGGACTTCACGGCGTTGATCACGGCGCCGAACAGCGCATCGTTGCCGATCTCGCCGCCGAAGCCGAACAGCGAGCCGGACACGCCGAGCAGCGACTGGACCGCCGCCTGTTCGAGCGCGTCCGCTGCCGCCGAGGCCGTGCGGCCCGTCGTGGTGCCGCCGTCGTTCGTGGTCGTCGTTGTCCTGTCGAGTTCGCGCGCACCGATGGCCCCTGCAATCGCGAGCAGATTGGGCGCGCTGTTTGAATAATTCGTGACAGCGAACGGCACGCTGTTGCTTCCCGTGCCCGCAAGCAGGAACTGGACGCCGAGCTGCTTCGCCGCATTGTCAGAAATCTCGACGATGATCGCCTCGACGAGCACCTGCTCCTGCCGCACGTCGAGCTTGCGAATCACCTCGCTGAGCGAGCGCTGCACGTCGGGCGGCGCCGAGATGACGAGCGCGTTCGCGCCTTCGTAACGTGCAATGACGGCGCGGCCCGGACCCGGCGGCGCGCTGCCCGCGGGCGTTGTGGACACCGTCGCGCCCGCACCCGATGCCTGCCCGCCCTCGCCGGATTGCGGGGCGCTGTTCACCACCGTGACCTGCACCTGCTGCCCGGCGAGCTGCTGGAGCACCGGAAGCAGCGCACCCGCATCGGCGTTCTGGAGGAACACGACCTGTATGTCCGTGCCTGCCGAGGCGCGCTTGTCGAGATCGGAGACGATCGCCGCCATGCGCGCCACCGCATCGGGATCGCCGCGCAGGATAACGCTGTTGGAGCTGTCGACGGCGATCACCGAGATCGCGCCGGCGCCGCCCGCGCCTGCCGCACGCGACACCGATTCGATCGCCGCGGCGATTTCGCGCGCGCCGGCGTTGTCGAGCGTGATGAGGCGCATGGTGGTGCGGTCGCGGTCGATATCCTTCAGCACCGAGCGCACGCGGGCGAGGTTGTCGGCATAGTCGGCGATGACGACGGCGCTGCCGGTCTTGCTCGCTGTGATCTGGCCCTGCGCGCTGACGAGCGGGCGCACCGCCTCGATCGCGGATTGCGTGTCGATCGACTTGAGGTCGATGACCTGCGTGACGAAGCTGCTGCTGCCGCCGCGCGAGGGCTGCTGCGCGGCATTCGCGGCGGGCGCGATGCGGAAGGCGCCGCCGTCCGTGGGGATCGCGATGAAGCCGTTCGCGCGGAGCGTCGAGAGGAACACCTCGAAATACTGCGTGCGCGACAGCGGCCGGTCGGCGACGACCGACACCTTGCCCTGCACGGCGGGGTCGATGATGAAGGTGCGGCCCGTGGTGCGGGCGACATCCTCTATATAGGCGCGAATATCGGCGTCGCGCAGGTTGATGACTTGCTGCGCAGGCGCGGGCATCGCGAAGGCGAGCGCCAGCGCCGCGCCGATCAGGAAGCGGCCTGCCCTCACCGAACGATCTCGAACGTCACAGTCTGCACCTCGGCCCCACGCCTGATCTCCAGCACCGCGACATCGTTGTCGCCGATGAGGTTCGCGATGCTTCCGGGCAGCGTCTCTGAATCGATTCGGACGCCGTTCGCCGAAAGCAGCACGTCGCCTGCCTTTAAGCCGATTTCGTTAAACAATCCGCCACTTCCCACGGGCTTCAGCGCAAGTCCCTCGACCTCGCCGCCGCGGCGCACCAGCTCGCCCGTGATCTCGCGTTCGACGCGCTCCAGCGGGACCTGCACCGTCGTCGCGTCGGCGGCGGCAGCAGCAGGCATGGGCGACACGGCGCGCGCCGGCACGGACTGATCGAGGAACAGCTGCTCGAGCGAACCGCCCCGGCTCACCGTCACGCTGTCGAACGCCACGCCGTGCAGCGTGACGCCGGGCATGATCTCCTCGCCGACGAGGAAGCTGCGCTGCGTACCGTCGACGCCGATGATCGCGGAGCCCCTGCCGCTGACGTTGTCGACGCGCGTGCCGTAGAGGTCGATGGCGAGGTCGGAGACGACGGCAGGTCCGCCGTCGCCGGGCATCTGGAAGAACGGGTCGAATCGGCCGAACACGGCGGTGTCGGACCTTGCGGCAAGAGTCAGCGTCGGCGGCGTGCCGACCGGCCCGACCGGCGCCAGCAGCGCCCACACGAGGCGCGCGGCGGCAAACGCGAGCAGCAGCGCCAGCAAGACCTGCGCCGCCGCCGCGAGGCTGCGCGCATTCACGCGCTGCAGCCATTGCCTGTCAGTGAACCCCATTCCGTCCGGCCCGCCTTCACGAAATCGCCCCGCTAGGGAGTTAGCATGTCAGTTTGATGACGGCGAGCGTCATCACGTGTCATATCGGGACATTGGGCAAGCCTATAGCAACGCAAGCGGAACGATGGGAGCACGCGCCGCCGCCATCCAGACACCGATGGCCGCAATTGCAAGGCAGGCGCCGAGCGGGACCCGCGTGGCGGGGCCGACCTCGGCGCCGCGCAGCTTCCAGAGCGCGATCAGCCCGAATCCGACCAGCGAGGCGACGATCACCACGAACGGCAGCGCCTGCCAGCCCATCCAGAGCCCGATTCCGCCGAGCAGCAACGGGTCGCCGCCGCCGATCCCCTCGCGCCCGCGCAGGACGCGGTAGCCGACGCGCACGGCTTCAAGGCCGAGGAACCCGGCGGCTCCGCCCGCCAGCGATGCCAGCATGTCGCCGCGCGTGACGAACAATGCCGCGACACCCGAAAGCGCGAGCAATGCTGTGAGCTGCAGCGGCAGCCAGTGGTGCCTGAGATCAAGCGCGGCGAGCAGCAACAGCAGCCACCCGAACACCGCCCAGACAAGGTCGGCCGGTGTCCGTGCCAGCATGACGGCGAGCAGCCCGACAAGCCCCGCGAGCAGTTCCATGATCCACGTGGACCCCGGAATCACCGCGCCGCAGCCCTTGCAGCGGCCGCGCAGCACGATGAACGAGAACAGCGGCACAAGTTCCAGTGGTCCGAGCACACGCCCGCACGCGTCGCACTGCGAGCGCCCGCCGACGACCGGCCGCCCGAGCGGCAGACGCGCGGCGACGAGCGCGAGGAAGCTGCCGGCGATGGTTCCCGCCAGAAACCCGCACGCAAGCATCAGCCCCGGCATGAGCCCCCCGGCCGTTCCGCTCACCGGCAATACAGCACCGCTCCTGCCCTTTCCGCGACGTCCCGTGTCGCAAATCTGTCACGCAGCCGGCCTAACCGGCTCCCTCGTGGCTATCACAATTGACCCGAGGCTCAACCCCAGGGCGGTTTCGCTGGCGCTGCTTCTGGCGGGCGGCGCGGCCGCGCTTGCCCTGTGGCCGGGCGGCGAGAGCGCGCCCACGCCCGTTTCCGTGCCCATGCCTCCGCCGCAGCCCGTGGCCGCACCGCCGTCCACCCTCCCCGCGGCGCTATCGCTGACCCCGGCAGACGTCGCGGAGGTGCGCGTCCACGGCACGCTCGGGAGCGCAGCTATCGTTTCCATCGGCAGCGCGGCGCAGCAGCGCATCATAGCCGGCCGCCAGATTCTGCCCGGCATCACGCTCGAACGCGCGGCGCCCGACCACATCATCGTCGCACGCGGCGGGACGCGGCTTCGCATCCCGCTGCTGTCCTTCGACGGCGCTCCGCCCCCCGCGACCGCCGTGGCGGCGGACGGCGAGGCACCGGCACCGACGAAGGCGACCGCCGAAATCCCGACGCTTTCGCGCGCGGCCTACGGCGGCGACAACGCGCGCCGCCAGACGCTGGCCTTCCAGCTTGGGCTCGTCCGCGAGACAGTGGGCGAGGTGACGCGCGGCTTCCGTGTCCGCAAGATCGCCGACATGGCATTCTTCCGGCGCGCGGGCCTGCGCGACGGCGACATCGTCACCGCCATCAACGGCGCGGGACTGCACAGCGAAGAGAAGATCATCGAGCTGGCGGACGAGCTTGCACAATCCAAGCGCGTGACGATCAGCTACCTGCGGGGGGACGCGCCCCATGAAGCCGAAGTCGATTTCACAGACTGACCGGGAGTGTGACAGAGCGATGACGAAACGGCGTCATTTATGTTAAAGTATTACTTCAACTTGTCATAATAACCATTCGTAAAACATTGCGAAATCTGTAATATTTCCATCATGAATCACCCCTAGGCGTCCCCCTCGGAACACGCAGACGCGAAACGAGATTCGCAGCGTCTGCCCTCGCCGCCAACGACCACAAAGGGGTGTCTCAATGTCACATCTTCGCAGTTTCCTGATGCTCGGTTCCGCGCTCGCGCTCGTCGCCTGCGGCGCCGACGACGTTGCCTCCCCGGGCGAGGGCGTCATCGTGACGCCGACTCCGACCCCCACACCGACGCCGACTCCCACACCGACCCCAACGCCGACACCCACGCCGACGCCGACCCCGGACGATTGCCCCACGGGCACGACCAACGTCGGCACCGTTGCCGATCTTCGGAACTGTCAGATCTCCGGCACGATCACGAGCAACCTCGCGCTGCCGAAGATCGCCGGCCTCGTCTATTCGCTCTCCGGCGTCGTTCAGGTCGGCGTCGACGTCGGCTCCGACGGCACCGCGCCGGGCGGCACGAGCGCGACCCTGACGGTCGATCCGGGCGTCGTCGTGTTCGGCTCCTCGGGCGCCGACGCGCTCGTCGTCAATCGCGGCTCGCGCATCGTCGCGGAAGGCACGCCGACCAATCCGGTGATCTTCACCAGCCGCGCCAACATCGTCGGCACGGCGACCTCCGAGAGCATCGGCCAGTGGGGCGGTCTCGTCATCCTCGGCCGCGCGCCGATCGGCACCTGCTCAGCAGGCGGCACGACGCCCGGCACGCCGGGCTGCCAGGCGGCCGTGGAAGGCGTCACCAACGCCTATTACGGCGGCGGCGTCGCGAACGACAGCAGCGGCAGCCTCAAATACTTCCAGATCCGCTACTCCGGCTTCGCGCTCTCGCCCGGCAACGAGCTGAACGGCATCACGCTCGCCGGCGTCGGCAACGGCACCACCATCGAGTACGTGCAGGTCAACAACAGCTCGGACGACGGCATCGAGTGGTTCGGCGGCACCGTGAACGGCCGCTACCTCGTGCTCACCGGCAACGACGACGACTCGATCGACACCGACAACGGCTACACCGGCGTCAACCAGTTCGTGATCGTCACGCAGCGCACCGCCGTAGGCGCGGCGGGCGGCGACTACGTGTGGGAAGCCGGCACGGGTGACGGCTCCGTCAACGAAACTGTGCGCCAGGACACACACTTCGCCAACGTCACGGTCGTCGCCAACGCCGGACCGGCGATCCTGCTGCGCGGCGGCGGCGACTACCAGCTCTCCAACTGGGTCGTGTCCGGCCCGGCCTCCTCGCAGTGCCTCGACATCGACGGCGCCGCCACCATCCAGGCGGCAGGCGCGGGCACGGACGAGAACGGCCCGCCCGTGTTCAAGTCGGTGTTCTTCGCCTGCGGCGCGCCCTACGTTGACGACACCAACGTCACGGCGGCGCAGATCCAGGCGCTGTTCGAGGTGGCCGGCAACAACAACACCCCCGCCGGCACATCGACGCTGACCAGCGTGTTCGTGAACGGCCCCAACGAAAATGCCGTCCCGGCCGTCACCAACCTCGCCACGCTCAACAGCTACTTCCACAACGTCGACTACATCGGCGCCGTGAAGAACGACGCCGACACGTGGTGGCAGGGCTGGACCTGCGGCCTCGGCAGCGGACCGGCGTGCACCGTCAACCCGGCGAACTAGTCCGGCCATGAAACGTCCGGGGCGGCGGCACGCGTCGGCGGCCGCCGTCCCCTTTCAGTTCAGGAAGATCGGAAAGCCTGCCATGATCAGGACCTCGTCATTTGGAACCCTGCTTCTGCTTTCAAGCGCGCTCGCGGCCCCGTCCGCATGGGCGCAGGAGCGCCCCGTCGAGCCCGAGGAGTCGATCGACATCTCCGCGCCGGGCGTCAGCATCAGCGACGAGGTCGTCGTCGTGCAGGGCCGCTACATCCCCGAGGCGATCCGCGCGACGCCGGAGGTCATCAGCGTCCTTTCCGCCGCGGAGATCGCGCGAACCGGCGAAGGCGACATCGCCGGCGCGCTCCAGCGCGTCACCGGCCTCAGCCTCGTCGGCGGGCGTTTCGTCTATGTGCGCGGCCTCGGCGAGCGCTATTCGCTGGCGCTGCTGAACGGCCTGCCTCTCCCCTCGCCCGAGCCGCTGCGCCGCGTCGTGCCGCTCGACATCTTCCCGACCGACGTGATCGCAAGCTCGGTGGTGCAGAAGAGCTATTCGGTGAACTACCCCGGCGAATTCGGCGGCGGCGTCATCAACCTGACGACAGCGGCAATCCCGGAGGAGAGCTTCCTCAAGGTGGGCGGCAGCCTCAGCGGCGACAGCGAGACCACCTTCCAGCGCGGCTACACCTATTTCGGCAGCGACAGCGACTGGACCGGATTCGACGACGGCTCGCGCGATATCCCCGCGAACCTCAAGGCCGCCATGAACAGCGGGCATCTTCTGGTCGTCGGCCCGAACTTCAGCCTCGACACGATGAAGGGCCTGACCGCGAGCCTGCTCAACGCGCCGACGACGCTGATCCAGCGCAACGACGACATTCCGCTGAACGGCTCCGTCGACATCACCGGCGGGCTCAGCTTCGACATCGGTAGCGACCGCTTCGGCATCATCGCCGCGTTCGGCTGGGACAACAGCTGGGAAACGCGCGGCGGGCTCCAGCAGCAGACGCTCGGCCTTTCGGCGAACAGCGCGGGCGAGGACATCATCCGGCCGGACAGCAACTTCCGCTTCCTGTCGACCGAGAACCGCGTCGTCGTGCACGGCCTGCTCGGCTTCGGCTACGAGTTCGGCGAGCACAAGCTGCGCTGGACCAACCTCTACATCCGCGACACCTCCAAGGAGGCGCGCATCCAGGACGGCGTCGACGAGATCAACGTCGGCTCCGACCGCCTGAACAAGAGCTACACCAACTGGTTCGAGCGCCAGCTCATCGACACACAGTTCGTCGGCGAGTTCAAGTTCGACGACGTGGCGCTCGACGTGCGCGGCACCTATGCGAACACGCAGCGCGAGGCGCCCTACGAGCGGGCGTTCAGCTACCGCTACGACGAGACCGTGGGCGATTTCCTCAACGACCTCAGGACGGGCGGTCAGAGCGCGACGATCTCGTTCTCCGACCTTTCGGAGGACGTGTGGGCAGGCTCCGCGAACGTCAGCTGGAAGCTACCGACCGCGCGCAGCATCACGCTCACCGCGGGCTATGCCTACACGGACACGACGCGGACCTCGACGCGGCGCGATTTCGCCTTCCTTCCGGAAGCGAGCCTCGGCCTCGCCGTCGCGCAGGAGCGCCCCGACTACCTGCTCTCCGACTACAACATCTACACATACGACATCGTGCTTACCGACCGCTCCGGCGCGGCGGGCGTCGCCAAGTACGACGCGGGCCTCGAGGTCCACGCGGGCTATCTCCAGGCCGAGGTCGAGCTGATGGACTACCTGCGCGCCACGATCGGCGTGCGCTACGAGGACGCTAAGCAGTTCGTGAACGCCGTCGACCTGTTCGGTACGGGCGGAAGCGCAGCGCTCTCGACGCACCTCGCCAACGATTATTTCCTGCCCGCCGCGACGATCACGTGGAACTTCGCGGAGGACATGCAGCTCCGGCTCGCCGCGTCCAAGACCATCGCCCGCCCGCAGTTCCGCGAGCTGGCGCCGCAGCAGTATTTCGACACGGAATCGGACCGCACGTTCATCGGCAACAACTACCTCACCGACAGCAAGCTTCTGAACTTCGAGGCGCGCTACGAATGGTATCTGGGCCGCAACGAGCGGTTCTCGCTCGCGGGCTTCTACAAGAAGATCGACAAGCCCATCGAGGCGATCGCCACGCAGCAGGGCCAGACCTTCTTCACGACCTTCGCGAACGCACCGGAAGCGCAGCTTTACGGCGCGGAACTCGAAGTGCAGAAGTATTTCGCGCTGTCGGACTGGCTGCCCGGAAAATTCTTCGAGACACGGGACCTGCTGATCGCAACGAACTACACCTACACGAAATCGAAGATCAAGGTCGGCGCCGGGGACACGACGATCCCCACCGACACGGCAGGCGTGCCGATCGCGGCGTCGCTCGTCTTCAACGACGGCGCGAAGCTCACCGGCCAGTCGGACCACATCGTGAACCTGCAGATCGGCTTCGAGGACAGCGAACGCCTCTCGCAGCAGACGCTGATGCTGACCTACGCCAGCAAGCGCATCTCGAACCGCTTCTCCTATCAGGGCACGCCGATCGACTTCATCGAGGAGCCCGGCCTGCGGCTGGATTTCGTCGCGCGGCAGGGCTTCACGGTCGCCGGACGCGAACTCGAGGTGAAGTTCGAGGCGCGCAACCTGACGGGCGAGAACTATGAAGAATACCAAGCCTACAACGGCACGCGCGTCGACCGGAACACCTACGACATCGGCCGCTCGTTCTCGCTGGGCCTCAGCGCGAAGTTCTGAAAACCCGGGTCAAACGGAAAGGGCCTCGCCGCGTGCGGGGCCCTTTTCCGTTTCACGTCATCCCCACGGCCGCTCACGGAACCACTTGGTAATGACGTACTTGACGCCGCCCCGCACCTTCATTGCCGCGTGCAGCGTCGCGGGATTGGGCGTGCCGTCGGCGCGGCGGTTGTTCCACGCGACGAGCTTTCCGCTTTCCGGCTGCACGATCTTGTCGATCACCTTGAAGCGCGTCGCGCCGCCTGCGGCGGGCGTGTTCAGGTAGATCATCGCCGTCCACGTGCGCTGGCCCGAGACGGTGCAGTAGCGCGCGTAGTCGGGCCCGTCCGGCTCGAAATAGTCGGTGTGCTGCTTGAACTCCTGCCCCACCGCATAGCGCTGGCCCTGTATCGGCTCACCGAACGCCGGTTCGATCCCCATGTATGCGCAAATTCGGTCGTTGAGCGCAGCGACCACCGGATCGCTGCCGTCGAGATCGCAGGTCTCGCTGGTGCGGTAAGCGGCGTAGCCGAGATCGTCGGCGATCTCCGAGGGTCGTCGCCTCGCGTCGATGCGCGTCACGATCTCCGCACATTCCTCCGGCGAGAGAAATTGCTTGCGGATGTAAAGGTCGAGCTTCGGGCTCGGGACCTTCTGCGCGCCTTCGAGCACAGGCTCAGCTCCGCCAGTAGGCCTCGACATCGCCCTTCAGCGTGATGGTGAGGGGCTTGCCGCGCCGGTCCACCTTCTTGCCGAGCGCCGCGCGGATCCAGCCCTCGCTGATGCAGTATTCCTCAACGTCGTTCCGCTCGCGGCCCTTGAAGCGGATGCCGACGCCGCGTTCCATCACGGCTTCGCTGAAGAAGGGGCTGTCCGGGTCCGCGCACAGGCGGTCGGGCGGGCTGTCGGTCTCGGTCATGCTCGTGTCCTGCGGTTTCTTTCGCCCGCTTGTTAGCGGCTTTCCCGCGAAAGAAAAGAGCCGCCCGGCACGTGTTTGGGCGGCCCGTTCCGCCGGCCGCGATGGGGTTCGATACGAACCGGCGGCGCGGCTTCTAGTAGCAGTAGCGGCGCTTGCCGCCCTTGTCGTCGATCTCGTGGCCGATGAGGGCGCCGAGACCCGCGCCGATCACGGTGCCGATCGTCTTGTCGCCGTAGCGCGCCACTTCGTTGCCGATGACGCCGCCGAGAACGCCGCCGATCAGCGTGCCTTCGATGTTGCTGTCCTTGCGGCAGCTGTCATAGCTCGAATAGTAGCGCCCGCCCCGGCCGTACCAGCCGCCGCGATAGTCGCTGGCGCCCCGGTAATAGACCGGCCGGTAATTGTCGTAATAGCGGCGGCCGTCGTAGAAGCGTCCGTCGCGATAGCCCTGACGATAGGCGTAGCGGTTGTCGCGGCGATCGTCCCGGCGGTCGTACTTGCGGCCGTCCTGGTAGCCCTTGCGATAGGCGTTGCGGTTATCATGGCGATCCTTCTGCCAATGCTTGCCGCCACGATCCCAACGGTCGTTGTCGGCCATCGCCGGCGCGGCGGTCAGCATGGTCATCGCCGCAGCGGCCATCAGAATCTTCCTGAACATATCCGTCTCTCCACTCGTCGTTCGCGGTCATCGGCGGGAGGGGAACGAAAGCCGCCGATGACCACGTGGGAGAGACTGCGACTCGGCCCTTGAACGGCTTCTGAATGTTCCTGTCAGGGTTCGGACAGGTGCGACGAACGGCCCGCCGCAGGTGATGCCGCGGCGGGCCGCAGCGGCTCAGCGCGTGGGAGGACGCGTCGGGCCACCTTCGAGGGCAGCGGTCAGGATGCGTTCGCTGACCGGCGCGATGTCGGCCCGCGCCGTTTCCCGACAGCGGCGCACCTCGCGCTTGCCGACGAGGTCCGCGGCCGATGCCGTGCCGCACGCGCTGCGGACGGCAATGCGGATGCGGCTGTCGAGCGCGCGCCGCCCGTCCGCGGTGGCGAGGTCGAGATCGCCGTAGGACACGACGCGCGTTGCTTCGGGAGAGACGGGCTCGGCGGTTGCGGGCAGCGCCCACAGGCCGCCGGCAAGCGCGGAGAGCGCAAGCAGGGTTTTCATCGTTTCAGCTCCATGCGGTGTGGGAGGGGTCACGGCGCCGCAGGCCCTTGAATACGCCTTTTCGGCGCCCTCGCCGAACAACGATATTGCCAGCCCGTTCTGCAAATGTGCAGAATACGCCATGTTCGACTGGAACGACCTCCGGCATTTCCTCGCTGTCGCGCGCACCGGCAGCACGCTCGCAGCGGGACACGCGCTGCGGGTCAGCCAGACGACGGCGGCGCGACGCATCGCGGCGCTGGAACAGGCGCTCGGCGTCGCGCTCTTCGAGCGGCGGCAGAGCGGCTATGCGCTGACACCAGCCGGCGAGGCCTTGCGCGCGCACGCGGAAGCGGTCGAGGCCGCTGCGAGCGGCTTTGCCGACGCGGCCGCGAAGCAGGACCGGGAAGCGAGCGGTACGGTTCGGCTTTCCGCGCAGGAGATCCACGCGATCACCGTGCTTGCCCCGATCCTGCGCGATCTGCATCAGGCGCATCCGGCCATCCGCATCGAACTCGACACATCGGAAGCGATGCGCGACCTCGCCGCGGGCGAAGCGGACATCGCGCTCCGTTCGGTCCGCAGGCCGTCGGGCGGCGGTCTCGTCTGCCGCCGCGTCGCCGACGAGCCGTGGACCGCCTATTGCAGCCGAAGCTATGCGGCGGCGAACGGTATCCCGGAAAACGTGGAGGCGTTCCGCCGGCATACGCTGATCGGCGGCGGCGGCGAAGGCATCTGGCGCATCTACAGGAACTGGCTGGCCCAGCACGGACTGGAATCATCGGTGATGATCCAGCACGGTTCGCTCACGGGCGTTTTCGCGGCGGTCCGTTCGGGCGCGGGCATCGCCGTGCTGCCCTGCTTCGTGGCGGACGCCGACCCTGAACTCGTGCGCTGTATGCCGGTGCCGCCCAACGTGGAGCGCGGCGTGTGGCTCGTCACGCACGAACGGCTCCGGCACGTGCCGCGCGTGCGCGTGGTGATGGATTTCCTCGCCGCCGAACTCACACGGGTTGCCCGGCGACAGGCACGGGATTGATTTCGACGGTGGGGCTATGCCGCCCGGCGCCCCCGCCCCTTCCCTGCGCCTTCCTCCTCGAAAAGCTGCGCGAGCTGCTCGATGATCGTGCCGCCGAGCTGCTCGGCGTCCAGGATGGTGACGGCGCGGTTGTAGTAGCGCGTGACGTCGTGGCCGATGCCGATGGCGATCAGCTCCACGGGCGAGCGCGCCTCGATCCACTTGATGACCTGCCGCAGGTGGCGCTCGAGATAGTTGCCGCTATTCACTGACAGGGTGGAATCGTCCACCGGCGCGCCGTCCGAGATCATCATCAGGATGCGCCGCTCCTCGGGACGCCCGATCAGGCGGTTGTGCGCCCAGAGCAGCGCTTCGCCGTCGATGTTCTCCTTGAGGAGCCCCTCGCGCATCATCAGGCCGAGGTTCCTCCGCGCGCGGCGCCACGGCGCATCGGCGGTCTTGTAGATGATGTGGCGCAGGTCGTTGAGGCGGCCGGGCTTCGGCGGGCGCCCGTCGGCGAGCCATTGCTCGCGGCTCTGCCCGCCCTTCCACGCGCGCGTCGTGAAGCCGAGAATCTCGACCTTTACCGCACAGCGTTCGAGCGTGCGCGCGAGGATGTCCGCGCAAATCGCCGCGATCGAGATGGGGCGGCCACGCATCGAGCCGGAATTGTCGATGAGCAGCGTCACCACCGTGTCGCGGAAATCGGTGTCGCGCTCCACCTTGTAGCTGAGCGCGTGCTCGGGGTTCACGACGACGCGGGTGAGCCGCGCCGGGTCGAGCAGGCCTTCGTCCTGATCGAAGTCCCACGCACGGTTCTGCTGCGCCATCAGGCGGCGCTGGAGGCGATTGGCGAGTTTCGTCACCGCGCCTTGCAGGTGCACGAGCTGCTGGTCGAGATAGCCACGCAGCCGCGTCAGTTCCTCGGCGTCGCAAAGCTCCTCGGCGGTCAGCACCTCGTCGAACTTCGCGGTGTAGGCGTGATAGTCGAAATCGGGCGTCAGGTCCGTCGTCGGCGTGTTGGGACGCCACGGCACGACGCCTTCGTCGCCGTCCTCCGCCATGTCGGCGTCGGACATGGCATCGCTGTCCATCTCCGCCGTCTGGCTCGTCTCCTGATCGCCGCTCTCGCTTTCCTCGGCACGGGTGTCCATGCTCGAATCCTGCCCGGCGGCGCCTTCATCATCGCCCTCGTCGCTGTCGCCCTCGTTCTGCTGCTCGTCCTCGCCGCTTTCCTGATCGTCCTGCTCGGGCTCGTCGCCCTTGTCATCGCCGAGGCCGAGATCAGCGAGAATCCGGCGCGTGAGCGCCGCGAAGGCGTTCTGGTCGTCGAGATTGGCGGCAAGGTCGTCGAGGTGGCGCCCCGCCTTTTCCTCGATCCAGTCGCGCACATGCGACAGGCCCGCATCCGCGATGGCGGGCGACGGCTCGCCCGTCAGCCGTTCGCGCGCGATCATGCCGACGGCGCTCGCCAGCGGCACCTCATCCGGATTGCGCGCGCGGATCAGCGGGTCCGCCTTCACGCGGGCGAGGTTCATCTGCGAAAGATTGACCGCGACGCCCGCCATGTCGCGTCCCCCGATCGCCTCGACGCGCGCCTGCTCGACGGCGTTGAACACATCGCGCGGCAGGCCCGCCGGCGGCTGGAGCGCCGCGTGGCGTTTCGCATCGTGGTGACGGCGGCGCAGCGCGAAGCTGTCCGCCCAGCCGCGGCACTCGGCGACCTGGTCGGCCGGAAGTCCGCGCGCCGGCTGCGGCACGCGCGCCTGATTGCCCGAGGCGCCCGGCCGGTCCGCCGTGTAGGTGAGGTCGAACTCCGGCGTGTGCGCCATCGCGCGCAGCGTCGCCGCCAGCGCGTGCCGGAAATCCTCGATCCTGTTCTCGGGCTTGCTCACGCCTTCTTCGCGATGCTCTCCGGCAGCTCCTCGCCGAAGACGCGCTGGTAGTATTCGGCGACGATGCCGCGCTCGGCCTCGTCGCACTTGTTGAGGAAGCTCACCCGGAAGCCGAAGCCGATGTTGTTGAAGATCTGCGCGTTCTGCGCCCATGTGAGCACCGTGCGCGGGCTCATCACGGTGGAGATATCGCCGCCGATGAAGCCCTGCCGGGTCATGTCGGCCACCTTCACCATGTTGGCGATGGTCTTCTGGTCGAAGCCCTTCACCTTCGCGGCGACGATGGCGCTTTCCGTCTCCGGCGGCAGGTAGTTGAGCGTCGTGACGATGCTCCAGCGGTCCATCTGGCCCTGATTGATCTGCTGCGTGCCGTGATAGAGACCGGTCGTGTCGCCGAGGCCCACGGTGTTCGCGGTGGCGAACAGGCGGAAATACTTGTTCGGGCGGATCACGCGGTTCTGGTCGAGCAGCGTCAGCTTGCCCTCCACCTCCAGTACGCGCTGGATCACGAACATCACGTCCGGGCGGCCCGCGTCATACTCGTCGAAGACGAGCGCGGTCGGCGTCTGCAGCGCCCACGGCAGCAGGCCTTCGCGGAACTCCGTCACCTGCTTGCCGTCGCGCAGCACGATGGCGTCCTTGCCGATGAGGTCGATGCGGCTGATGTGCGAATCGAGGTTGATGCGGATGCACGGCCAGTTGAGCCGCGCCGCCACCTGCTCGATGTGCGTCGACTTGCCGGTGCCGTGATAGCCCTGGATCATCACGCGGCGGTTGAAGGCGAAGCCCGCGAGGATCGCGAGCGTGGTGTCCGGATCGAACACATAGTCGGGGTCGAGATCGGGCACGCGCTCGTCGGCCTTTGAAAAGGCCGGGATTTTCATGTCCACGTCGATGCCGAACACCTGCCGCGCGTCGACCTCCAGATCGGGCGCGTCCATCAGCGTGCCGTGGTGCTCGTTGTCCTTCAGCTGCGTCGCCACTTAACTCTTCCTGCTTTTCCGTTCGGCCCCGAAGGCCGGGCTTGCCTTGAGGTGCGTATAGGCATCAATCACGCGGCGCAACTCGGCTTCATGGGTACGGTCCCCGCCGTTCGCGTCCGGGTGCAGCATCCGCACCTTCTCCTTGTAGCGGGCGCGGATGTCCGTGAAGCTCGCCTTTTCGTCAAGGCCGAGTGTGCGGAGCGCCGCGACGTCGGCCTTGTCCAGCACGCGCCCGTCGCGCACCTTCGGCGGCGCGAAACCACCCATGCGCGCCTTCATCACACCGATCGGGTCGTCGAAGCCGTCGGCATAGGCATTGGAGGCGAAGGCCTGCGTGCGCCGCTCCCAGCCCGGCGCGGCATTCTGCACGCCATCGTCCTCATAGGAATAGGCGGCGTTGAACGCGCGCACGTGATCGAGGCACAGGTACTTCCAACCCGCCCTCGCGCGGTTGGAAACGGGCGCGCGGAACTCTCCCGGCTGGTCGCAACCGGGCTCCGCGCACAGGCGCGGCTCCGACGCGGCAACGCGGCCGTGGAAGCGTTCGCGGGGGTTACGGGCAGTCGTGATCGGAACGGTCCTGAACATGGGTTTTGCGCCTATATAAGAATGCGCGGCGGTATTGGCAGTCCCCGAACGCACGTGTTGAATCAGAGAAAATTTTCTCTTGAGAAAATACTTGATCGTCATAAGCTTGAACATCGGCTTGGGGAGCAGCCAATGGACAAACGAAGGCTTTTCGGCGACGTCGCGCTGTTCCTGGCGCTGACACTGGGTCTCAGCTGTATCTTCTACGTGCCACTGGTGACACTGAAGCCTTCCCCTGCGTTCATGCCCTATGTGACCGGACTGATGTGGGCGCCCGCGATCGCCGCGCTCCTGACCGTGCGAATCCGGCGGCTCGATCTCGCCTCGCTCGGCTGGGGCTGGGGCGGACACCGCTGGAACCTCACCGCCTATCTCGTGCCGCTCGGCTACGCGGGGCTCGCCTATCTCGCGGTGTGGCTCTTCGGCCTCGGCGGTTTCGCGGACGCGGAGAACGTCGCCAGGCTGCGCACGTTCCTCGGCTGGACGGACGCGAGCCCGGCGCTCGTCGTCGTCGGCTACGCCCTCCTGATGGCGACCGCGGGCATGGCGATCTCGCTCGCCACCGCGCTCGGCGAGGAGATCGGCTGGCGCGGCTTCCTCGCGCCCCGGATGGCGCAGCTCGCCGGGTTCATGCCGAGCGTGTTCATCGTGGGCCTCATCTGGGGCGCATGGCACATGCCGCTCATCCTGCTCGGCAGCTACAACGCCGAGACCGAATGGTGGGTCGCCATCCCCTGCTTCATGGTGCTCGTGCTCGGCGTCTCGTTGATCGCGGCATGGCTGCGGCTGAAGTCGGGCAGCCTGTGGCCGGCCGCGATCCTGCACGCCAGCCACAACCTCTTCATCCAGCGCGTGTTCACCCCACTCACCGGACCGCGCGGCGAGGTGACGCCTTACGTGATCGAGGAGTTCGGCATCACGGTCCCCCTCGCGATCCTGATCTTCGCGGTCTGGTTCTGGAAACGCCGCGCCGAAGTCGCCTGAAAAGGCCCCCGAAACGCCGCTGACACGCGGGCGCTTTGCTGTATAGAGGCCGCATGTCCACCGTCAGCGCCGAAATCGAACGCCGCCTCGCGGCACTTCAGCCCGTCCACCTCGAAGTCCGCAATGACAGCGACCGCCACCGCGGTCACGCCGGGCACGACGGCACGGGCGAAAGCCACTTCACGGTCCGCATCGTCTCCGAAGCGTTTGCAGGCAAGAACCGCGTGCAGCGGCAACGCGCCGTCTACGCCGCGCTCGGTGACCTCATGGACCGCATCCACGCGCTCGCCATCGCCGCCGCCGCCCCCGGCGAACCCCTCCCCGAACGCTGAAACCCTTGATTTGCACCGCCACCCGCCGCAATAGGACGCAGCATGCCGGGTTAGCTCAGCTGGTAGAGCAACCGCCTTGTAAGCGGTAGGTCGTCGGTTCGAGTCCGACACCCGGCACCATTTCGGTCCAAAACCCCGAGTCCCTAGCACCGCCGCCTCTACGCCGGAAGCGGCGGTGAGGGTTCGCAGCAGTTCGGTGCGGGTGCCGCGGATCTGCACATCGGTCTTGCTGAACACCTCGACTCGCTGCGCCACGGCCCGAATATGGTTGCGCGCATAGGAGCCGTCGTTCTGGCGGAGCTTGCGCTGGGCGGCCAACGCAAAGGCGTGGAGGCTCTCGACCGTGATTTCCGGGCTGATCTTCTCGATATGCGCGACCGCGCGCTCGGCATCGCCTCTGGCCTGGTCGCGGAGAGCGGTCAGCTCCGCGATCCGTGCCTTGAGCGATGAATCGCCCATATCGACCAGTCCGTTCTCGATCGCCTCATAGAGCCGGGAGAGTTTGGTATCCGCCTCCGTCGCCCGTCGTTCCATTTCGGCGACGTGCTGGCGGCGTTCCGTCACCCAATCCTCCCGCCGCGCGATAAGCTGGTCCATCAGTACCTCCAGCCGCGCGGGATCGAGCAGCCGCTTCTCCAGATGGTCGATCACCGCCTCGTTCAGCCGATCCATCGGGAGCGAGATGCCGGAACAGCCTGTTTTCCCCTTCGTGGCCTTGGTCGCGCAGGTGTAATAGCGATATTCCCGGCCGCTCCGGCTGGTGCCGGTGCGCAGCGTCATCGCCCCGCCGCAGCAGGCGCAGAAGCAGATGCCGGTCAGCAGTGTCGATCCGCCGACCGCACGCGGCGGCATCATCTTCGGGCTGCGTGCTTTCAGGGATCGCTGCACGGCCTCGAACTCCGCCACCGAGACGATGGGCGGCACGTCCATGATGGCGTGTTCGGCCTCGGGCTTCCGGCGCTTCTTCTTCACGTCATAGGTGTTGAAGCGATGTTGACCGATATAGGTCGTCCGCGTGAGCACCTGATGCACCGTGCCCTTGCCCCAGCGCCCGCCGTAGCGCGTGCGGATATTATTGTCGTTGAGCCAGCATGTGATCGCCATGACGCCCATCGGCCCGGAACCACCGGCACCCTCCAGTGCCAGACGGAACATCCGGCGCACCGTCTCTGCATGGATCGGGTCGATCTCCAGCTTCTTCTTGACCTTCGTGCCGCGCTGCTCGGCGTCGACCACGCGATAGCCGATCGGCGGGCGGGCGCCGTTCCAGAAGCCCTGGCGCGCATTCTCGTTCATCGCCCGAAGCGTATGCTTGGCGGTTTCCTTCGACTGATATTCGTCGAACAGCGTCATGATCCTCCGCATCATCTCGCTCGCCGGATCGTCGCCGAGAACCTGCGTGATGGAGACGAGCTGCACGCCATTCTTCGCCAGCTTGCGGACGTAGAACTCGAACTGGAACTGGTCACGGAAGAAGCGCGAGAAGCTATGGACGACCACCACGTCGAAAGCAGGCGGCTTCTCCATCGCGGCATCGATCATGTCCTGGAAAGCGGGCCGACGATCGTCCGTTCCCGAGACGCCCGGTTCGACGAACTCGGCCGCGACCTCCCAGCCATTCGAGAGGCAATAGCTCTCGAGCTGGCGGCGTTGATCGGGGATCGACAGATCATGGTCCGCTTGGCGCGGCGTGGAAACGCGCAGGTAGAGCGCGGCGCGGGCCGTCGCCACGACGGGCGCTGCATCCTCTTGTCGTTGCCGGACGGCGCTGGTCATGACGTTTTGCTCCTTACTTCATGGCAAGGGACCGAACAGCGCGTCCAATTCCTTGCGTAAATGGCCTTCGATGACGCGAAGCTCGGCATCGCCGATGGGAACCTGCTCGGGCCAGTCATCGGTGACGACGATCGGGCCATCGTCGGACGTCCGGGATCGGGCCGCCGCGCGCCGTTGCGGCTGGGGCTGCATATAGTCGTGCAGATCTTCGAGACCTTCCGACCATCGGCGGGGCGCACGGCGGCGACGTTTGCGAGGTAGAGCCATGCGCCAACGGTGGCTCGCGGCGGCGCGAGGCGCAAATAGCGTATTGTGGCGTAGCAGAGATAAGTGCTCACGGCGGTGCCGTGCAGCCTATCATTGCCGACCATGCCCGCCTGCGCCATCGCCCCTCAATCCTCCGAATCGAATCTGCGGTTTTCGCGGCAATGCCAGAGGCGCAAGATGAAGATGGTCGCGGACGCGATCTCATAACGCAGCTCGTAGTCGCCCACGATGATCCGCCGAACCTCGCGCGGCTCATAGGCTTCCAGCTTCTCACCGATCCGGGGATAGTCGAGCAGCCGGTCGGGCGCATGGGCGAGCTGCTGGACCACGCGCGCCGCCGCGTCGGGCGCGACGGGACTCAGATGATCGTGCAGGCGCACAAGGTCCGAGGACGCCTTGGTGGTCCACTGGATTCTCATTTGACGGGCGGCGGGAGCGGCTTGTCCGTTCCAAGGCTGTCGGCCCACGCCTGGATGGCCTGATGGTCGATCACGCGCCCGGCGTCCACATCGGCCAGGGCTTCAAGCGTCATCCGGTGGCGCTCTTCCTCCAGATCGACCCAGGCGGCGAGCGCCTGTTTCATCACCCAGCCACGCGAGCGTTCGAGCCGTGCGGCCATCGAATCCACCTTTTCCGCAAGGCCGAGCGGCACATGCGCGGTCAGCACTTTCGTATCAGTCGCCATGAAGATCACCTCAAATCAGAATGATTAGAAATTAATCGAAAATGCGTTTTGAAGCAACCCGGATAGCGACGAAGCGAGCGGGCTCGCTGCCTTTCTTTCCGCCCCGCAAGCGGGCCGATCGTTGCTAAGGACCAGCCCTCGCGCGCCGCAAGAAAACTCTCGGCCCTTTCGCGGCATAAACGGCCCGCTCCCCGTAAACGGGTCCCCTCCATTTATTCCACGGTGCCCGAGACTTGTCTGGCGCCTTGCTACCCCAGTCTCGCCGACGGGCAGAAGTTCAGGCGCGGCGTTCCGCTTCGCTGAACTTCAGACCCAAAGGATTTAAGACATGACCAGCAATGCACAGGCTCCCCGCAATGTGATCTTCAACGGGGATTGCATCGACGTGATGCAGGCTTTCGATACCGGCACGGTGGATTTTATCCTGACAGACCCGCCCTATGTGACCCGCTATCGGGACCGCCAGGGGCGCAAGGTGGCGAATGACGATAACGGCCGCTGGCTGCGTCCGGCGTTCCGCGAGATGCACCGCGTCTTGAAGGATGATGGCTTTGCCGTTTCCTTCTATGGTTGGAACAAGATCGACCTTTTCATGGACGCATGGAAAGCGGCGGGCTTCCGCGTCGTCGGCCATCTCGTTTTCCACAAGCGCTATGCGTCGTCGGCCCGCTTTCTCCAGTATCAGCACGAACAGGCTTATTTGCTTGCAAAGGGCAATCCGGCCCGTCCCGCGCGGCCTATCCCCGATGTGCTGGACTTCCCCTATTCGGGCAACCGTTTGCACCCCACGCAAAAGCCGGTTGAGGCACTGGCGCCGTTGATCGAGGCTTTCACGCAGCCGGGCGACCTGGTGCTGGACCCGTTCAGCGGCAGCGGTTCGACATTGGCGGCAGCCCAGCAGCTCGGGCGCGACTGGACCGGCATCGAACTGGATAACGGCCACTATCACACCGCCAGCAAGCGGCTTGCCGCATAGCAGCATCACCGGGCGGCCGCATAGGCCGCCCCTTTCCCCTGCAAGCAGGAGGCAAAATCATGACGGATATTATCAGAACCTTCCGCCTCGAGCGTATGCCCAAGACCATCACGACACCGGAAGGGGTGACCTACTACCGCACCAGATATATCGGCGAGACGACCGAAGGGGCGCAGCAACATGGGATCGAGCCTGGATGGACGACTTACGAATACTGGATTCGTCCGAGCGACGATAGCAGGCGTCTTTACGCAATCAGTCCTACGCAATTCTGGCTTGAATGAAGCTGTCGAGGGGCAAAGCCCGGCTCGCGAGGGCGGCCGGGCTTACCGATGCCCGTTAACGCCCGCGCGTCCCACAGGGCCGCGCGGCCGTAAAATCGCGCTCGCCGGGCGCAGCCCGGCTCGCGGGATGAGACGGTAGCCAAAACCATCGCCGCTCCCTAAGAAGGGCGCGGGTCGCTACGCGGCGGTCTGGGGTTGGTAGCCCCACGTTTAGCGGTTTGGTGTCGGCCGAGACGGCACCGCGAATCCTTGACCATGCGGTCGGGGAGCCTGCGACGTATGTCCAGGCGCTCCGGTGCTAAAGGTCGTAGGGCCGACTAAACGCGGTTTACCACTCCCCGATCATGGGTTCAGGAGCTGTTTGCGGGGGCGCACCGCAGACAAACCGCTTCCTGCCTTGAAACCGGCCTTGCGGAGGGTGCGCGGAACCATGCCCGCCGTGCGCGTATAATCGTCTCCGTTTCAGTCTAGTAAGGTTAACGGGGGCTGGAAGAACGGGGGTGTTATGACCGCCAGGCATTTTGCGGATCGCGCGCCCGACACGCCGCGGCTCACCGCCTATGACGAAGATCATCTCGCCGACTATATTCGGCTGCTCGATGCGGACGACGAGGGCGTCGACTGGCCCGAGATCGCCGCGCATATCTTCGGAATCGATCCGGCCGCCGAACCGGAGCGCGCCCGGACAATGCACGAAAGCCATCTCGCCCGCGCCCGCTGGATGACCGAGATCGGCTACGCATGGCTGCTCGGCCCGCGCGCGACGGAATAGATTAACTTCAGGACCGGAATGGATTTTTCCGGTCCTTCGGTTCGATGCGCCGTCCGCATGTCCGGGCGCGGCCTTCGCGCTGTCAGGACAGAATGCGTTTCCCGATCCTTGGCGGTCCAGAACCCGCAATGAGCGGCTGGGGAGGATGCACATGCCGACACCGTCACGACGGCGCCCGCAGCGTGCCGGTGATGCGCCGGACACGCCGGGCCGCCCCGAGTTCGCCGCCGCGTTCCTGCAACGCAATCGACAGTATCGCGCCGACCAGGTGCGGCAGAACCGTGACACTGCGGCGAACGAACGAATGGCGCTTGCCCGCCGATGGGGGTTGTCTTTTCGCCTATATGCCGGATGAGCTGTCGGAGCCGGTGATCTGGCGGCCGGAACTGACCGCCGTCACCGTCATCCTCGACGCCGCGCCGGAGGGATATGCTGGCGCGAAGGCGATCGACCCGCTGGCGCTCGGCGCGCTGCTCGCCGACCGGACGGGAATCGACGGTCGCCATGTCGTCGTCGCGGACCCGGCAGGCGAGCATCGGCTTTGGCTGCGCGATCCGACACCCGGTCGGCCGCTCGCGGCGATCGTTCCCCTCGACAGGGACTTCGGCACTCGCGTCGCCAGCCTGCTCCGCTTCCATCGCCTGATGTTCGGCAAACGAACCGGACCGTTGCCGCGTGGCTGGCCGCTGACCGCCTACCGACGCGCGCGCCTCGATGCGATGCTGCGCGCGCTCGACATGCGCCTCGCTGGCGCTACCTATCGCGAGATCGCTGTTGCGTTCGGCAGGGACGAGGCCGCGCGTCTGTCGGCGACCGAATGGAAAAGCTCGGCCGCCCGGTCCTTCGTCTATCGCCTGGTGCGCGATGCCACCGCGATGATGAACGGCGACTATCGCAAGCTGCTGCGAATCCGCTGATTTCGACGGCCCGGCCGTCCGCCCGAAGGGGGTGGCACATCGGTGCGGTTGCAGATCTTCGTTCTCCACCGGGCCGCGCATACTTCGCCAGTTTCGCCTCCTGCCGCCACGATCCGCAGGAGACACACCTTGTCCAATTCGCCCGTCAATCTGCCGCCGCGTTTTTTGCGGACGCCGGAGGCGGCGCGCTTCCTGGGCCTTTCCGGCCGCACGCTGGAGAAGCACCGCTATTTCGGCACTGGCCCGGCCTATCGGCGCATTGGCGGGCGGGTAGTCTATTCGGTGGACGACCTGCGCACCTGGGCCGATCTCGGCACCAAATACTCGACGTCCGATCCGGGCCAGGACGATCTCATGCCGCGGCGGGATTCGGCGCTGGCGCATAGCCGCCGATGAAACCGCGCGCAGCATCCCGTTCCGGCGAACGCGCCCAGCTTGCGCTGTTTCCCTCGCTCGGCGGCGATATCGCGCCGCGCGATGCCCAGGACCTCATGGCCTGGCCGTTCTTCAGCCTCGCCAAGCGCAGGCGCGTGACCCCGATCGACTTCCGCATGGGGCAGACATGGATCTCGGTCGAGGCCATCCCCGAACATGGGATGGCGACCATATGGGACGCCGACGTGCTGATATGGGCGGCAAGCCAGATCGTCGCCGCGCGCGATGCCGGGCTGCCGACCTCGCGCCTGATGGCCGCGACACCCCACGAAATCCTGGCCTTCACCGGGCGCGGCACCGGCAAGGATCATTATGATCGTCTGAAAGCGGCGCTCGACCGCCTGCAATCGACTACGGTCGCGACTTCGATCCGCCAGCAGCACCAGCGCCGCCGTCATCGCTTTTCGTGGATCAACGAATGGCAGGAGCGGCTCGACGGCGCGGGACGGCCGCTCGGGATCGAGTTGATTCTGCCCGACTGGTTCTATGCGGGGGTGGTCGATCGCACGTTCGTCCTCACGATCGACCGCGCCTATTTCGGTTTGACCGGGGGGCTGGAACGCTGGCTCTACCGGATCGTGCGCAAGCATGGCGGCCGCCAGAAGGGCGGCTGGTCGTTCGACTTCGCCCATCTCCATCTCAAGTCCGGCGTGCTGTCGCCGCTCAAGCAATTCGCGTTCGAGCTGCGCGGTATCGTCCGCCGCCAGCCGCTGCCGGGATACACGCTCACGATCGAGCACGCCTTCGGTCGCGAGCGGCTGAACTTCGTGCCGATGCCCGTCGATCCTCTCGATGCCGCCATGCGCCGCGTCGGTCTCAAGGTTGTGGATAACCAGCCATGAGACTCGGCCTATTGAAAACCGCCGGACTCGGCCGATTAAAAACCGCTGACTCGGCCTATAAAAAACCCGACAGGCCCGCAAACCCGCAGAAATCCTCGCGGAATCGGCTCCCCTCTAACTATGCTAATAGAATAGAATCCTTCGGATTCTTGCTAACGCGGATTCGCGTTGTGGACGGGCGGCCATGATCGCCGTCCAGCACTTCGGCAGCATCTCGGGCGGCAAGGACAGCCAGGCCGTCCTCTGCAAGATGGTCGAGCGGATCGAGCGCAAGGGGCTGGCCGCGTTCGGCAACCGCGCGCCGCGCTTCCTCTCGGCCGACAACGGCCACGAAAACCCGATCACGCTCGATCACATCGCCTATCTCGACGACTGGCTCTGCCGCCGCATCGGCCTCCGCATCGAAATCGTCTCGGCGAACGACGTGCCTGGTCTCACCGATGCGTCGGCCTTCGCCCGCAAGCGCGCGATGCTGCGGGAGGAATGGTCGAAGGAAAAGCGCCGGACCCGTCACAAGGGCGCCTGCAACCAGCGCCGCGCGGCCTGGCAGGCAGGCACGATCACCAGGGTCGAGTGGATCGCCGGATGCAATTGCTCGGTGCTGGTCTCGCCCCCGGTCCCCGATCCTCTGATCGAGCAGGCGCTGGGGCTGCTGCATCCTACCGGGATCCCGTTCCTCGACATGGTCATGCTCCACGGCCGGTTTCCGGGGACCAAAACGCGCTTCTGCACCGACGAGACGAAGCTGATCCCGATGATGCACCGCAAGCGCCCGCTGCTCGACGCGGGGCTGTCGATCATCGACTGGATCGGCGAGCGCGCCGACGAAAGTCCGGCGCGGGCGAAAAAGCCGCCCATCCAGTCGAAACGGCATCCGACCGGAGCGCGCGAGGTGCTCTATCGCCCCATCTTCCGCTGGTCGGCCGCCGACGCCTTCGCCATCTCCGAGCGCCACGGCCTCCGCCATAACCCGCTCTACACGATGGGGATGAGCCGCGTCGGCTGCTCAACCTGCATCATGGTCAGGAAGCGCGAACTGCGCGCCTGGGCCATGCGCTTCCCCGCCGAGGTGGACCGGGTCCGCGAATGGGAGCGGCTGGTCGGACTCGTGTCCCGACGCACCGCCGTCACCGGCACCCCGGCATCGCTGCTGCCCGCGCCGACCGTCCCCGGCGATCCCGCCGACCACGGCCGGGCGACCATCGACCGCGCGATCGCATGGTCGCGCACCGGCCGGGGCGGCCACAATTACGACCTGTTCCTCGATCTGGAGCAGCGCGAGGCCGACGAGCACGGCCTGCGCTGCGACAGCGAATATGGGCTGTGCGAATGATGCGCGCGCTCGACCTGTTCAGCGCGGCGGCGGGCGGCTGGTCGCTCGGCCTCCACCGTGCCGGTTTCGTCACCATCGCGGCCTGCGAGATCATCGAATGGCGGCGCATCCTCTATGCGGAGAATAATCCCCATGTCCGCCTCTACGCCGACGTGCGCGACCTCACGGCAGCTCGACTTCTTTCAGACCTTGGGATGCTCCCCGACATCATCGTCGGATCGCCGCCGTGCCAGGACATCTCCAGCGCCAACACCAAAGGCCGGGGCATCGAAGGCGAGCGGTCGGGCCTCTACCTCGAAGCCGTCCGCCTGGTCGCAGATTGCCGCCCTCGCTGGTTCGCTTTTGAGAACAGCGCTAATCTCCGAACTCGCGGCGCTGACCGGCTGCTCGGCGAACTGGAAGCGATCGGCTACGCCTGCGAACCGTGCGTGGTGGGTGCTGACAATGTCGGCGCCAACCATGTTCGCAAGCGATCCTGGCTTATCGGCTACGACCCCCGCCAGCTTGCCTACGCCGGTATCGCAATCCCAGCAGGGCGGCATCCGTCTGGAGGGTGGTTCGGGGGGGCGCCGGGCGATGAAGGAATCGGGCCTCTACAACCTGTTCCGCAATCGCCCGCTGCCGACGCCGATGGCATCGGACGGGATGATGGATGGCGCGGGCGGCGGGGCGGGATCGACATATCCGCTTCGCATGATCCTCGCGACACCGCGCAAGTCGGACGCGGATCGCGGCGGCCGGGGCGATGTTCTCAGCCAGTTGCAGGGCCATGCCAGCCGTCATGCCGGGATGATGCCGACGCCGGTCAAACCGAACGGCGGCCGCAGATTGAGCCGACAGGAGATCGAGACGGGCAAGCGAGCAAACGGCGCAAAGGCGCAGATCGACACGCCGAACCTGCTCCGTCACGCGGAGACGATGCTGCCGACCCCGGTGGCGTGCGACTACGGCAGCAACAAGAGCGGATCGGGGCTTCGGACGCATTCGACGCGGCACATGATCCGCGTGACCACGACGGAAATCCTCCCCACCCCGACCAAACGGGACAGCCGCATGGACGGATGGAGTCCGGCCTACGATCGCCGGAAATCGCCGACGATGGACGCGGTTCTGGATGGGGCGATGACCGACCGGGCGCCGGACAAATGGGCGGGGGCCCGCGCGCTGGCGGCGATGCTGCGGAGCCATGGGCTGACTGGAACGGCGGCCTTGCCCATCACCTACGGCTGGATGATGGGCTATCCGCCTGGGTGGCTGACACGCGCATTGCGCTCGGCACTCGCAAAGGGACGGCTGCGGCCAGCCTGATCGTCGAGGCGTTCGGCGACGCCGTTCTTCCGCAAATCCCCGAAGCCATCGGCCGCGCGATCCTGCGCGTCGAAGCCGCGCTCGACCTCGCGCTCGGGCGAACCCCCATCGACATCCCAGGAGACGAACGATGAACGACCCCGCGCGCCCGGCGCGCATCGACTTCAGCGGGTTTGAAGCCGCGCTACGCCGCCAGGCGGCGGAACGGGAAGCGGTCCGCCGTGATCCGCCTGTCCCGACCGCCGTCGCCTCCCGATCCCGGTTGACCGAGGTGGAACTGACCTGGATCGAGCAGCGGCTGGAGCACTGGATACGTTTCGGCCGGATCGCACAGGACCGCATCCTCACGCGCAAGACGCGCGTGGTCGGCTTTCGGCCCGCCGCGATCTTCGCCTTCGTCCGATGGGCGGCCAACGACTATGGCACGATCACATCGCGCATCGACATCGTGCGCGCGGTCGCGCCGGGCGAACCCTATACGACGCTGCCGTTCGTGCGGCCGGGCGGCGACATCCTCCTGCACGCCGAAAGCTGGCCCAAAGTCCAGCAAGTGCTCGCCGCGATCGACGCGGTGGAGGCGGCGGGCGTCGATCCCTGCGACGCGGCGGCCGACCATTGGCGTCACGTTCACAACCGCATCGCCGCGGGACACTCGCCGCGCCCCTACACGATGGAGCGGCATCGCGCCTGGCTCAAGCGCCGGGAGATCGAGGGATGACGCGCCGCCGTTATGTCCTCGCAACGGCGATTGCCGCGTCCGCCTTCGCGACCTCGTTCGTCGCCGTCGCCATCGTCGATCCGCTCCCGCGCGTCATCTGGAACGCCAGCGCCAGCGCGCCGATCGGGCTTTATCGCATCCATCCCGACCGCGATCCGGCCAACGGCGCCCTGGTCGCCGTTGCACCGCCCGCGCGGTGGTCGCGCTGGATGGCCGGGCGCGGCTATCTGCCCGAAAGTGTGCCGCTGCTGAAGCAGGTCGCGGCCAAGGCCGGGCAGCGTGTGTGCCGCATCGGCGCCGTGGTGAGCGTCGATGCGCGGCCCGTCGCCAGCGCCCGCGCGCGTGACGGCCAAGGCCGTCCGCTGCCGGACTGGCAGGGTTGCCGCACGCTGCGAGCGGGCGAACTGCTGCTACTCAATCCCGCCCATTCCGACAGTCTGGACGGGCGCTATTTCGGCCCGCTTCCGGCCTCCGCCGTGATCGGCCGCGCAACGCCGCTGCATCTGCGCGCGACGTCCTCACCCTCTTCAACCCCCGAAGCCAAGGAGATCGGCCATGCCGACCAATATCTTTGAATCCACCGCCAACGGCTATGCGGGCCGCGCTCGCTATTTCGGTATCGACGAGCAGATCGTGCTGGTCGCGATCGATCCGGGCGACGCCGAGAATGCGCCGGACTACCGCGTCCATCTCGACGACGAGGACGGCCCGGAGGTCGGCGGGGCGTGGAAACGGGTCGGCGAACGCGCGGGCAACTACATCGCATTGGAGATCGACAGCCCGCTCTTTGCGGCGCCGTTCCGGCCGGTGCTGTTCCGTGCCGACGACGATGGGCGGACGTTCCGCCTGACGTGGAAACGCCCCAAGCCGCGCGACGATCGGAACTGATCGGTGCCTGTCCCGATCATCATCCCTCTGTTCGCGGAAAAGCGTTCGCGGTTCAAAATGCTCCCCCGGAGCATTTTGCCGGCAGCTTCGCCGCCGTCACCGCTCACCCCATCCGTCCCGCTCGGTCGCAGGCCGGCCGGCGCGCGCAGCGAAGGTCAAGGGCGGCCGAAGGCCGGCGCATCGCGCGCACCCTTTACCGCAGCAAGCACGCTGGCAGGCTGGCGGCGGAGCGGGGGCGGGTTGGCCGCCATGGTCGCGATCCTGATGGCGTTCGCGCCGGTCGGCGTATTGGCGCAGGCCGCGCCGGCCGAACAGGCGGCCACAAGCCATCCCTATGCCGGTCATGTCGCCGACGCCGCGCGTCACTTCGGCATTCCTGAACGCTGGATATGGGCGGTCATGCACGTTGAGAGCCGGGGCAACTCGCGCGCCATGTCGCCCGCCGGGGCGATGGGCCTGATGCAGATCATGCCCGCGACCTGGGCGAGCCTGCGCGCGCGTCATGGGCTGGGAAGCGATCCCTATGACGTGCGCGACAACATCATGGCGGGCGCGGCCTATCTGCGCGCGATGCACGATCGCTATGGCAACACGGCGGCGATGCTGGCCGCCTATAATGCGGGACCGGGCCGCACCGACGAGTATCTGTCGCGCGGCCGCCCGCTGCCTGCCGAAACGCGCGCCTATCTGGCGAAGATGGCGTCGATCACCGGCAGCGCGGGCGACAGCCAGCTTGCCACCGCGCCGCCATCCGATCCCTTCGCATGGCGCCGGGCCGCATTGTTCGCGGCGCGACCGAATGACGATCCGGCCGCATCGGAAACGCCACCCGGCGAGCGCGCGGTCGACATGCGCGCCGCAGTAGAACCGGCCGCGAACAGCCTGTTCGTCGCGCTGTCGTCCTCCGGTCGGCGGGAGGGGCGCGCACCATGACCGGCCGTGTTTTCAGATTGCCTGGAGTCAGGAAACAAGTGCCTGGGAGGGCAGGAAAAAGCCGAAGGAAGGGACGGCAAGATAGAAAGCGCACCCCAAATTCGCCGAAAGCCTATGTCTTTCAACAATTTGGCGCGGGTGCGTCGGTCGGCAAGCGTGCCGCTCGGAAGAAAAAAGCAAGCAAATTCAAAGCGTGCAATGGCACCACAGGCCATTTTCGGCGGAAAGCGGCCCGGCCGTGAGCGAGGACGAGGATTTTCGCGTCCGGCCGGGCAAGGTCAGGAACAGGGGCGCCGGCCAGGGGCGCAAGGCGCAAGGACTCGTCGCCCAGGTTCTGCGTGTTGCCGCGCGCAGCGGCGGCGGCGGGCGGCGACCGGGCGGCTGGAGCGGATCACGCGGGCGCGGGCAATCGAACTTCGGCCGGGGCCGCACATCCTTCGCGCGCAGCCGCCTGTTCGGATCGGGGCGGCGCGTGCTGGTCAAGATGGTGCCCGTCACCCGGCTCACCCGGGGCGGGCAGTCGAGGGCGCCGCTCTCCGCGCACATGGCCTATCTCAAACGCGATGGCGTCACCCGCGACGGTTCGTCCGCGCAGATGTTCGATGCGACCGGCGATGGCGCCGACGACCGGGCCTTTGCCGATCTGTGCAAGGACGACCGGCATCATTTCAGGATCATCGTCTCGCCCGAGGATGCGGCGGACCTCACGGACCTGCGCGACTATACGCGCGATCTCGTCCGCCAGATGGAAGCCGATCTCGACACGCGCCTTGAATGGATCGCGGTCGATCACTGGAACACGGACAACCCGCATGTCCATCTGCTGGTGCGCGGCGTTGACGACCAGGGCGCCGACCTTGTCATCAATCGCGATTATATCAGCCACGGCCTGCGCTCGCGCGCCGAGGAACTGGCTTACGCCGAGCTTGGGCCGAAGCCCGAACATGAAATCCAGCGCGCACTCGATCGCGAGGTGATGGCCGAACGCTGGACGAAGCTGGACGCTGAGATCAGCCGCTCGGCCGACGAGTTGGGCGTCATCGACCTGCGGCCCGAGCAGCGCGGCCCGGACGATCCGCGCGTGCGCCGCCTGATGATCGGCCGGTTGCAGCATCTGGAGACGATGGGGCTCGCCGCCCAGGCCGAACCCGGCCAGTGGGTGATGGCCGAGGGGACGCAGGCGAAGCTGCGTGAGCTGGGAACGCGCGGCGACATCATCCGCACCATCGGTCAGGCGTTGAAGGATCACGGCCAGGACCGCCCGCTGGACAGCTATGCGATCGTGAGCGAGCTGCCCGAAAAGCCCATCGTCGGCCGGTTGATCGACAAGGGGCTGCACGACGAACTCCACGGCTCGGCCTATGCGGTGATCGACGGGACGGACGGGCGCACCCATCATGTCCGGCTGCCGGGGATCGAGGCGCTGGAGCGCAGCCCCGACATCGGCGGCATCGTCGAGCTGCGCGCGATCGGCCGGGCGGGTGAGTGCAAGCCCACCCTGTTCCTCGTCACACGCTCCGATCTCGACCTCGCCGCACAGGTGAAGGCTCCGGGCGCCACCTGGCTCGACCATCGGCTGATCGAGCGCGGGACCGGCGTCGCGGACGGAGGCTTCGGCGCAGAGGTGAAGCGGGCGATGGACGAGCGCACCGATCATCTCGTGCGCGAGGGGCTGGCGCGGCGCTACGGCGAGCGCGTCGTCTTCCAGCGGGGTCTCCTCGATACCCTGCGCCGCCGCGAACTCGACGAGACGGGCGCCGACATCGCGGGCCGGACGGGGCTTGCCTACCGGCCCACCAACCCCGGCGACAGGATCGCCGGCACCTGCCGCCAGCGCCTCGCGCTCTCCTCGGGCCGCTTCGCCATGATCGACGACGGCCTCGGGTTCCGGCTCGTCCCCTGGTCGAACGACCTCGAACGCCAGCTCGGCCGGCAGATCGCGGGCATCGCCCGCGACGGCGGCGGCATCGGCTGGTCATTGGGCCGCAAGCGCGGCCTCGGCATTTGAAGAAGGAGACTGATCCATGCCTGCGACTAAAATCCTGTGGGGCCAGATTGGCGTCGTTTTCCTGATCGTGCTCGCCGCGATCTGGAGCGCGACGCAATGGACGGCATCGGCGCTGGCGTATCAGCCCGAGCTTGGCGAACCCTGGTTCACGGCGCTCGGCTGGCCGGTCTATCCGCCCTACGCCTTTTTCTGGTGGTGGTTTTCGTTCGACGCCTATGCGCCCGATATCTTCCAGACCGGCGCATATATCGCCGTGTCGGGCGGGTTCGTGTCGATTGTCGTCGCCATCGCGATGTCGGTCTGGCGCGCGCGCGAGGCGAAAAACGCAGAGACATATGGCTCGGCGCGCTGGGCGACCGGAGACGAGGTGCGCGCGGCCGGACTGCTCGGCGACAATGGCGTGGTGCTCGGCAAGCTGGGTCGCGCCTATCTGCGCCACGACGGCCCCGAGCATGTGCTCTGCTATGCGCCGACCCGCAGCGGCAAGGGTGTCGGTCTCGTTGTGCCCTCGCTCCTGACCTGGCCGGCATCGGCAATCGTCCACGACATCAAGGGCGAGAACTGGACGCTGACCGCGGGCTTTCGCGCGCAACATGGCCGCGTCCTGCTGTTCGACCCAACCAACGCGGCGTCGGCCGCCTACAACCCGCTGCTGGAGGTTCGCCGCGGCCAGTGGGAGGTCCGCGACGTGCAGAATGTGGCCGACGTGCTGGTCGATCCCGAAGGCAGCCTCGAAAAGCGCAACCATTGGGAAAAGACCAGCCATGCGCTGCTGGTCGGCGCGATCCTGCACGTCCTCTACGCCGAATCCGACAAGACGCTGGCCGGGGTCGCCGCGTTCCTCTCCGATCCGGCGCGGACGATCGAACAGACGCTGGCCGCGATGATGGCGACGCCGCACTTGGGAGAGGCCGGCGTACATCCGGTCGTCGCCAGCGCCGCGCGGGAGTTGTTGAACAAGTCGGACAACGAGCGCTCGGGCGTGCTGTCCACTGCCATGTCCTTCCTTGGGCTTTACCGCGATCCGGTGGTGGCCGCCGTTACGCGCGCCTGCCACTGGCGTATCATGGACCTAGTCGCGGGGCCGACGACGCTCTACCTCGTCATCCCGCCCAGCGATATCAGCCGGACCAAGCCGCTCATTCGCCTGATGCTCAACCAGATCGGGCGGCGGCTGACCGAGGAACTGAACCCAGCCGGCCAGCGCCATCGCCTGCTGCTGATGCTCGACGAGTTTCCGGCGCTGGGCCGGCTCGATTTCTTCGAATCCGCGCTGGCGTTCATGGCCGGCTATGGGATCAAGAGTTTCCTCATCGCGCAGAGCCTCAATCAGATTGAAAAAGCCTATGGGCAGGACAATGCGATACTCGACAACTGCCATGTCCGGGTGAGCTTCGCGACCAATAACGAGAAGACGGGGGAGCGCGTGTCGAAGGCGCTCGGCACCAAGACCGAAATGAAGGCGATGAAGAACTACGCCGGGCACCGCCTCGCGCCCTGGCTGGGGCATCTGATGGTGTCGCGTTCCGAGACCGCCCGGCAGCTGCTGACGCAGGGCGAGGTCATGCAGCTGCCGCCCGACGAGGAAATCGTCATGGTGTCGGGTGTCCAGCCGATCCGCGCGAAGAAGGCAGCCTACTACGCCGATCCCCGTCTCGCCGCGCGGATCATGCCGCCGCCCGATCCGGCCGCATCGCCACCTCGGGAAGTCCGTCCCGACGACTGGACGGGGCTCGCCGCTTCGGCCGATCCCGCCGAGATCGCGGCGATCATCCGGCGCCAGGAGGATGCCGCCAACAGCGGGCTGCGCCGCGAGCCCGAGCTTCCCGATCATGTCGCCATCGTGAAGGAGACGGCGCCCCCGCCGCCCGCGCAGGAATTTTCCATCGTCGAGGACGAACCCGAGGATGCTGCGCGCCAGGCGGCAGCACGGCGGCGGATGCAGGGCATTGCGCGGCAGGCGTCGCTCGATCCCGACGACGGCATCGAAATGTAGGAGGTTCCCATGCGCGTGCGTCTCAACGTCTATTTTCCGCCCGAGCTGGCCCGCCAGGTCAGCGAACTGGCGATCCGCCGCCGCATCTCGCGCTCGGCGATCGTGGAAGCCGCGGTGACCTCCTGGATGTCGCCGGACGGCGCCGACCGGATGGAGGGGGCCTTCGTGCGGCGGCTCGACCGGCTCTCGCGCCAGGTCCAGCGGCTCGAACGCAACACCGGCCTTACCACCGAGGCGCTGGCGCTGTTCGTCCGCTTCTGGCTGGCGGTCACGCCGCCGCTGCCCGACGAGGATCAGGCGGCGGCCCAGGTCAAGGGTCGCAAGCGCTATGAGGGTTTTGTCGAGACGCTCGGCCGGCGCTACGCCAGCGGCAAGAGCCTGCTCGACGAAATATCGGAGGATATTGCAGGTCGTGACGGCGGCTCCGCCGACGCATGACAGTGTAGCGAACCAACCGGGGGCGGCCATGCGCGACTCGACCAGCTATATTCGCGAGAATAGCGCGGACGGAGAGCGGCGATGAAAGTGTCCGACCGCAACGCGCACTTATCTGCCGCCGTCACTACTACGCCCTGACATAGTTGTTGCCTCGCGTGATTTCCTGTCTCTCTTGATGTGTCCCTGACGCCGGGCGGCGGTTCGCCCGGCCCAATTCAGGGGCCGTTTCTTGTCCATCCAGCCGATCCGATCCGAAGGTTTCACGCGCGGCGCGCGCATGCTCCGCACGGCGCTGGGGCCATCGATCACGGCCTGGCTCGACGATACCGCCGTGATCGAGGTGATGCTGAACCCGGACGGCCGGCTCTGGGTCGATCGGCTCCGCGAAGGTATCAGCGACACCGGCATGACGCTGGCCGCCGCAGACGGCGAGCGCATCGTCCGCCTGGTCGCGCACCATGTCGGCGTCGAGGTTCACGCCCGGTCCCCGCGCGTCTCGGCCGAACTGCCCGAGGGCGGCGAGCGGTTCGAGGGGCTGCTACCACCCGTGGTCGCGGCCCCGGCTTTCGCAATCCGCAAGCCCGCCGTCGCGGTGTTCACGCTGGGCGATTATGTGGCAGCCGGAATCATGTCGGCCGCCGAAGCGGACATGCTCCGCCAGGGCGTCGCGACGCGCGCCAACATCCTCGTCGCGGGCGGGACCGGCAGCGGCAAGACCACGCTGGTCAATGCGCTGCTGGCCGAGGTCGCCAAGACCACCGACCGCATCGTCCTGATCGAAGATACGCGCGAACTTCAGTGCGCCGCGCCCAATCTGGTCGCGATGCGGACGAAGGATGGCGTCGTCTCGCTGTCCGACCTGGTGCGCTCGTCCTTGCGCTTGCGTCCCGACCGCATCCCCATCGGTGAAGTGCGTGGCGCCGAGGCGCTCGACCTCCTCAAAGCCTGGGGCACCGGTCACCCCGGCGGCATCGGCACCATCCATGCCGGGACCGCGCTCGGGGCACTGCGACGCATGGAGCAGCTTATACAGGAAGCCGTCGTCACGGTCCCGCGCGCGCTGCTGGCCGAGACCATCGACCTCGTGGTCGTGCTGGTCCGCGACGGACACGGCCGACGTCTCGCCGAACTGGCCCGCGTCGACGGACTCGATCCTGCCAGCGGCGACTACCGTCTCACTCCGCATTCCACCGCCCAATCGGGAGACATCACATGATCCATGCCATCCGGCATGGCGCTCACCGCGCCATGCTTGCCGCCACCGCCAGCCTGATCGCGCTCAGCATCTCGGCTCCCGCCCATGCGGGCGGATCGTCGATGCCCTGGGAAGCCCCGCTTCAGTCCATCCTCGAAAGCATCGAGGGGCCGGTCGCCAAGATCATCGCGGTGATGATCATCATCGTGACGGGCCTGACGCTGGCGTTCGGCGACACGTCGGGCGGCGCGCGGCGCATGATCCAGATCGTGTTCGGTCTGTCGATCGCGTTCGCGGCCTCCAGCTTCTTCCTGTCGTTCTTTTCGTTTGGCGGCGGAGCGCTGGTTTGATGGCCGACCATGACGCCATCCCCGGCTTCTATGCCCCGGTCCATCGGGCGCTGACCGAGCCGATATTGCTCGGCGGCGCCCCGCGCTCGCTTGCGATCGTCAACGGGACGCTCGCGGGCGCGATCGGTCTCGGCCTGCGTCTCTGGCTCGCCGGTCTCGCCATCTGGGCCATCGGTCACGCCCTGTCGGTATGGGCCGCGCGCCGCGATCCGCAGTTCGTCGACGTATCCCGGCGGCACATGCGCTTTCCGACGTGGATGCGGCCATGATGTCCTTGCGCGAATATCGCGGCAAGGCCGCGCATCTGGCCGACTTCCTCCCCTGGGCCGCGCTGGTCGGCGCAGGGGTCGTGCTCAACAAGGACGGCTCGTTCCAGCGCACGGCGCGCTTTCGCGGTCCCGATCTCGACAGCGCCACGCCCGCCGAACTGGTCGCCACCACGGCGCGGCTGAACAACGCGCTGCGCCGTTTGGGGTCGGGCTGGGCGATCTTCGTCGAGGCGCAGCGCACGCCCGCGCTCGACTACCCGGAATCCGCGTTTCCCGATCCCGTCTCGGCGCTGGTCGATCTGGAGCGCCGCGAACAGTTCCGCGAGGAGGGCGCGCATTTTGAGAGCGGCTATTATCTGACGCTGCTCTGGATGCCCCCGGCCGAGGACGCCGCCCGCGCCGAAACCTGGCTCTATGAAGGCCGTTCCGGCGCGGGCGTCGATCCGTGGGAATTGCTGGCCGGGTTCAGGGATCGCAGCGACCGGGTTCTCAATCTGGTCGAAGGTTTCGTCCCCGAGGTCCGCTGGCTCGATGACGGCGAGACGCTGACCTACCTCCATTCGACGATCTCGACCCGTCGCCAGCATGTGCGTGTCCCCGAGACGCCGATGCACCTCGACGCGCTGCTGGCCGACGAGCCGCTGACGGGCGGGCTGGAGCCGAAACTCGGCGACCATCACCTCCGCACGCTCACCATTGTCGGCTTCCCCAGCGTCACCTTTCCCGGCCTGCTCGACGAGTTGAACCGCCTCGCGTTCGCTTATCGCTGGTCCACGCGTGCGATCATGCTGGACAAGACGGACGCCACCAGGCTGCTCACCAAAATCCGGCGCCAATGGTTCGCCAAGCGAAAGTCGGTCGCAGCGATCCTCAAGGAAGTGATGACCAACGAGGCGAGCACGCTGCTCGACAGCGACGCCTCCAATAAAGCTGCGGACGCCGATGCGGCCTTGCAGGAACTCGGCGCCGACTATGCGGGCATGACCTATGTGACGGCGACCGTCACGGTATGGGACCGCGATCCGGCCATAGCGGCGGAAAAGCTGCGGCTGGCCGAGAAGATCATCCAGGGCAGCGACTTCACCGTGATCCCCGAAGGGATGAACGCCATAGAAGCATGGCTCGGCTCGCTCCCCGGCCACACCTACGCCAATGTCCGGCAACCGCCGATCTCCACCATCAATCTCGCCCACCTGATCCCCCTGTCAGCGGTATGGGCGGGGCCGGAACGGGACGAGCACTTGCGCTCGCCCCCCTTGCTCTATGGCAAGACCGAGGGAAGCACCCCGTTCCGGTTTTCCCTTCATGTCGGCGATGTCGGGCATACGCTGATCGTCGGCCCGACCGGCGCGGGCAAGTCGGTTCTGCTCGCGCTGATGGCGATGCAGTTCCGCCGTTACGAGGGCGCGCAAGTGTTCGCCTTCGACTTCGGCGGCTCGATCCGCGCCGCCGCGCTCGGCATGGGCGGCGATTGGCAGGATTTGGGTGGCGGGCTGTCCGACGACGAGAGCGGCGTCCAGTTGCAGCCGCTCTCCCGCATCGACGATCCGGCCGAGCGGGCATGGGCCGCCGAATGGCTCGCCGCGATCCTCGCCAGCGAAGGCGTCGCGGTCGATCCGCAGGCGAAAGAGCATATCTGGTCGGCGCTGGGGTCGCTCGCCAGCGCGCCGGTCGCCGAACGCACGCTGACCGGCCTCGCCGTGCTGCTGCAATCGCAGACTCTCAAGCAGGCGCTCGCCCCATATTGCATCGGCGGGCGATGGGGGCGGCTGCTCGACGCCGAAGCCGAGCGGCTCGGCGAAGCATCGGTTCAGGCGTTCGAGACCGAAGGGCTGGTCGGCGCGGGATCGGCCGCCGCCGTCCTGTCCTACCTGTTTCACCGTATCGAGGATCGGCTCGACGGAAGTCCCACGCTGATCATCATCGACGAAGGTTGGCTGGTGCTCGACAGTCCGGACTTCGCCGCACAGCTTCGCGAGTGGCTGAAAACCTTGCGTAAGAAGAACGCCAGCGTGGTGTTCGCCACGCAGAGCCTTGCCGATATCGAAACGTCGAGCATCGCGCCGGCCATCATCGAGTCCTGCCCGACCCGCATCTTCCTACCCAATGAGCGGGCGGCGGAACCACAGATCGCAGCGATCTACGAGCGGTTCGGACTCAACGCCCGCCAGATCGAAATCCTCAGCCGGGCGACGCCGAAGCGTGACTACTACTGCCAGAGCCGACGCGGCAATCGCCTGTTCGAGTTGGGGCTGGGCGAGGTCGCGCTGACCTTCGCCGCCGCGTCGTCGAAAACCGACCAGCTCGCCATCGCCGGCATCATCGAAACCCACGGGGCTGCCGCCTTCGCCGCCGAATGGCTGCGGCATCGCGGCTGCGCCTGGGCCGTCGAGTTGCTGCCGGAGCCGCCATCGGATCGCCAGCATCAGCTTCCCCTCACGACAGACATGGAGATCGACTTATGAAATTGCCTCCCCTTCGCCGCGCCATCCTGGCCGGCGTCCTCACCAGCGCGGCCATCGTCCCGATGGTCTTGGCCGTGCCAGCCTACGCGCAGTTCGGCGGGATCGTCTATGATCCTACCAACTACGCCTCCAACGTCCTGCAGGCGGCCCGCGCGCTCCAGCAGATCAACAACCAGATCACCCAGATTCAGAATCAGGCAACGAGCCTGATCAACGAGGCGCGCAATCTCGCCTCGCTGCCGCTCTCGACGGTAGACACGCTCCAGCAGCAAGTCCGGCAGACGCAGCAGCTTCTCGGGGAGGCCCAGCGCATCGCCTATAATGTCCAGGACATCCAGCAGGCGTTCAATGGCCGCTACAAGGGCGCGAACCTTACAGGCACCAACGCGCAGATGGTAGCCAACGCCAATGCGCGCTGGGAGGACAGCGTCGGTGCGTTCGAGGATGCGCTGAAGGTCCAGGCCGGTGTGGTCGGTAATATCGACGGCGCCCGCGCCACGATGGACAGCCTGGTCTCGGCCAGTCAGTCGGCGACCGGCGCGCTCCAGGCCGCGCAGGCAGGCAACCAGCTTCTCGCCCTGCAATCGCAGCAACTCGCCGACCTCACCGCCGCGGTCGCCGCGCAGGGCCGGGCGCAGGCGCTCGACGCGGCGCGGCAAGCCGCGATCGAGGCGGAGGGACGCGAACGCTTCCGTCGCTTCTTCGGCCGCGACTGACGGGAGAGACGCCCATGTCGCGCAACGCGAAGATCGCCGGTGTCGCGGCGCTCGCCGGGATCATGCTGGCCGTCGCGCTCGCGGGCTTGCGCGAGCCGAACGAGCCGCCGCTCGATTCCATCCTGCCCGCTCTTGAACAGGGAGAGCAGCAGAAGCGGCTGACCCGCGAACTGGAACGCTGCGCCACGCTCACCATGCCGGACTCCGGGTGCGAACAGGCATGGGCCGCGAACCGCCGCCGCTTCTTCGGCAAGGATGCCGATGCGCCCGCGCCCGGCGAGAATGCTTTGCTCCCCGCTCCCTATAATAGCGCGGGCAGTGACGGCGGCCGGGCGAACGCGGCTCTCCGGCCGGAGTTGCCGGGCGAGTTCGTTCCCGCCGATCAGGCCGCGAGCACCGCGCCATGAGCGACACCGGCATTGTCGATACCTTTCTCGACACCTTCAGCACCTACATCGATTCCGGCTTCGGCCTGCTCGGCGGCGAGATCGGCTTCCTCTCCTCGACGCTGATCGCGATCGACGTGACCATCGCCGGGCTGTTCTGGGCCTGGGGCGCCGACGAGGACGTCATCCAGCGACTGATCAAAAAGACGCTCTACATCGGCGCCTTCGCGTTCATCATCGGCAATTTCCAGACGCTGGCGACAATCCTGTTCGAAAGCTTCGCGGGGCTGGGCCTCAAGGCGAGTGGTGACGCGCTCAGCCTCGCGGAGTTCATGAAGCCGAGCAGCATCGCGGCCAAGGGGCTGGATGCGGCGCAACCGCTGATCGATGCGGCCGAGGTTTACAACAGCCTCTGGGCGGTGTTCGCCAATCTCGCGATCATCGTCGTGCTGCTGCTGTCCTATCTGATCGTCATCCTCGCCTTCTTCTTCATGGCCGGGCAGGTCTTTATCACATTGGTGGAATTCAAGCTGGTGACGCTGGCCGGGTTCGTCCTGCTCCCATTCGCCTTCTGGAACCGCACCACGTTCATGGCCGAAAAGGTGCTCGGCCATATCATCTCCAGCGGGATCAAAGTGCTGGTTCTCGCGGTCATCACCGGGATCGGCGTCACGCTGTTCAGCACGTTCACGGCGACGGTCGGCCCCGATCCCACGGCGCGGGAAGTGCTGTCGATCGCGCTCGGCGCGCTGTCGCTGCTCGGCCTTGCGATCTTCGGCCCCGGCATCGCCAACGGCATCGTCTCGGGCGGCCCGCAGCTTGGCCTGGGCGCCGTAGCCGGAACCGCGCTGGCGGCAGGCGGCGCGCTGGTGGGTGGCGCCGCCGCCGCGAAGCTCGGCATGGGGGCGGCCGCCTCGACCATCGGCGCGACCGGCCGGATGGGCGCGGCAGCCGCACGCGGCGGCGCGCGCATGGCTGGCGGCGCGGCGGGCGCCTACAGCGTCGGTTCGTTCGGCAGGAGCGGCGCGGGCGCCGTCGCGGGGGGCATGGCCGTTGTCGGACAGAAGGCCGCCAGTGGCGCCGCGAACGCCGCGCTCTCACCGCTGCGGAAGATAGCCGGAAACGCCGGCGCGTCCATGAAGGACAATTTCCGCACCGGCGCCCGCGCCGGGCTGGGCGCTCCGCCGCAGGCCGCGAGCGCCGCGCCTGCTGCCGCGCAGCCCGTCGCTGCCCAACCCACGGGAACCGCCGGCATGAAGAACCGCCAGTCGGCCGCCCACGGCGCGACCGTCCTCGCCCACACGGTGAAGGCCGGGGACAGCCACGGCGGCGGCAACGGTCCCGACATCAAGGAAAAGGATTGATCCCGCAATGTTCCGACGCCCATCCATTCGTTACGGGCAGACGCCCGAGCCTGTCACCCCTTACCAGCGCGCGGCGCAAGCCTGGGATGACCGGATCGGCTCGGCCCGCGTGCAGGCGAAGAACTGGCGGCTCGCCTTCTTCGGCGCGCTGGCGCTCTCGGGCGGGCTTGCCGCCGGCCTCGTGTGGCAATCGGCGCGCGGCCATATCGTCCCCTGGGTCGTTCAGGTGGACAAGCTGGGTGAGGCGCAGGCGGTCGCCCCGGCCGAAGCGGGCTATCGGCCGACCGATCCGCAGATCGCGTTTCATCTGGCGCGCTTCATCGAGCAGGTCAGGAGCATCCCCGCCGATCCGATCATTGTGCGCCAGAACTGGCTGCGCGCCTACGACTTCACCACCGACAAGGGGGCCATGGCGCTCAATGATTATGCGAGGTCGAACGATCCGTTCGCCCATGTCGGCAAGGTGCAAGTCGCGGTGGACGTGTCGAGCGTAATCCGTGCCTCCGGCGACAGCTTCCGCGTCGCCTGGACCGAGCGGCGTTATCAGGACGGCAGCCTCGCCGAGACGACCCGCTGGTCGGCCATCCTCACCATCGTCGTCCAGACCCCGCGCACGCCCGACGCATTGCGCAAGAACCCGCTCGGCCTGTTCGTCAACGCCATCAACTGGAGCAAGGAGCTGTCGCAATGACACGCACGTCCGCCCGCCATGCCGCCAGCGCGGCCATGCTGCTTTCCGCCGCCGCGCTCGCGGGTTGCACGACGACATCGGCCAAAGTGCCTATCCGCGCCGCACCAGTGGAGATCGCCGCAACGCCAGCGCCCGAACCGCCGCGCCAAATCGAAGTTGTGACGATCCCCGAACCCCTGCCGCTTCCCGGCCAGTTAAAGCCGGTCGCGGCGCGCGCACGGTCGTCCGAACCCGCCGATCCGCGCAGCCGCGTCGGCGCGGCCAATGCCGCCGCCCGCGTCCAGCCCACGCGCGATGGCTATGTGAACGCCATCCAGCAATATCCGTGGACCGAAGGCGCGCTCTATCAGGTCTATGCCGCGCCCGGACAGGTCACCGACATCGCGCTTCAGGAAGGCGAGCAGCTTGTCGGCGCGGGGCCGGTCGCGGCGGGCGATACCGTGCGCTGGATCATCGGCGACACGGTGAGCGGCAACGGCGCCACGTCGCGCGTCCATATCCTGGTCAAGCCAACCCGCCCCGACATCGGCACCAATCTGGTAATCAACACCGATCGGCGCACCTATCATCTGGAACTGCGCGCCACGCCTTCGACTTATATGGCGTCGGTATCGTGGACCTATCCGCAGGATGAGCTGATCGCGTTGCAAGGACGCAATGCGGCGGCGGCTGCCGCCGCGCCGATCGCCACCGGCCTCGACATCGCCGCTCTCAATTTCCGCTACCGTATCGAGGGCGACCGCGTGGCCTGGCGACCGGCCCGCGCGTTCGACGATGGGCGGCAGGTTTATATCGAGTTCGCGGCCGAGATCTCGCAGGGCGAGATGCCGCCGCTGTTCGTGACCGGCGCGCGCGGCGATGCCGAACTGGTCAATTACCGCGTCCAGGGCCGATACATGGTGGTGGACCGGCTGTTCGCCAGCGCGGAACTGCGCCTTGGTGACAAGCGCAGCGAGAAGCGCGTCCGTATCCTGCGTGACGGCGCGGAGACGCGCCGGGAGCGGCGGCCGTGAGCGATCCCGCCGGCACGCCCGCTCCACAGGCGCCGCAGCAGCCCGCGCCGCAGGCTACCCCGCAACCCGCGCCCGCCAATCCCGCTGCCTTTCAGCTTCGCGGGCCGACACCGCGCGTAATGCGCCTCTCGAGGAAGGCGCTCGCAACGCTCGGCGTCGTCGCGGGCCTCGGCATCGGCGGCTCGCTCTGGTTCGCGCTCGCGCCCAAAGGGGAGAGGTCGGGAAAGGAACTCTACGGCACCGAGAGTCGAACGGCCGCCGAGACCATCACCTCGGGGCCAAAGGACTATGGTCAGGTGCCGAAACTCGGCGGGCCGCTCCCCGGCGATCTCGGGCGGCCGATCCTCTCGGCGCAGCAGCGCGGGGAGAACGTGCCTGTCCCGCCGATGGGAGGCGGACAGCCCGATCCCCGCGTCCAGGCCGAAGAAGCCGCGCGCCAGCGCGCCCAACAGGAACGTGACGCTGCCCGCACGGCCAGTCTGTTCCTTGGTGGCGGCGGCACAGGCAGCACGGCTGCATTGCCGATGATCGGCGCCGCGCTGGAACCCACCGCCGCATCGCAGCCCGCCGAGACACCGCAGGGCGATCAGGCCGGGAAGCGGGCCTTCATGGCGCAGGCGTCGAACCAGCGCACGGTGAGCGTGGAACGGCTGACCGCGCCGGCCTCGCCCAACATCGTGCAGGCCGGGAGCATCATCCCCGCCGCGCTCATTACCGGCGTCCGTTCCGATCTTCCCGGCCAAATCACCGCCCAGGTGACTCAGAACGTCTATGACAGCCCTACCGGGCGCATCCTGCTCATTCCGCAGGGCGCCCGGCTGATCGGCGAATATGACAGCGAGGTCGCGGCGGGGCAGACCCGCGTTCTGCTGGCATGGGATCGTCTCATATTGCCGGACGGCCGCTCGATCGTGCTGGAACGCCAGCCCGGCGCCGATGCGGCTGGATATGCTGGCCTACAGGATCGCGTGAATCAGCATTGGGGCAATCTGCTCAAAGCCGCCGCCGTCTCGACGCTGCTCGGCGTCGGGGCCGAGTTGGGCGCGGACAGCGAGGACGACCTCAATCGCGCGCTGCGGCGCGGCTCGCAAGACACCATCAACCAGACCGGCCAGCAGATCGTGCGGCGGCAATTGAATGTGCAGCCGACGCTCACCATCCGGCCAGGGCATCCCTTGCGTGTGGTCATTACTCGCGATCTGATCCTCGAACCCATCGGAGCCGCACGATGACCAAACTGAAGCTGGGGCCGCTCGCCGACGATCGGCCGGTGAAACTTGCCGTTGAGTTACCGGCGGCCGTCCACCGCGACTTGCAAGCCTATGCCGCCGCGCTTGCCGCCGAAACTGGCGACGCGCCAGCCCCGCCCGAGAAGCTGATTGCGCCCATGGTCGCCCGGTTCATGGCGACCGATCGGGCCTTTCGGCGGCATCGCGCGCAAGGGGAATGAAAGCGCCCTCGTGCGGTCAATTGCCAAAGAATTTCTTGTGCCGCGCGCTGCCTTCCGCCTCGGTCACGGCCATCTCGGCGTTGAAGCATTCTTCGCCGCGAACCGAGCCTTCCGCGCATCCCGTGAGAATCTGGCGCGCTTCATCGAGATGCGCCGCGAAATAGGGCTTGCCGCGCGGTTCGGCCGGTGCAGGGGTAACGGGGGCCGGACTCGCCACGATGGCGGCTCGCTCGGCTGGCGCGATCACCGGACGCAAGACGAAGCCTGCGCTGAACCCGATGATGAGCGCGACCAGCACGATGATGGGTGTCTTGCCTTGCGTCATGATGGCTCCTTTCTCCAGTTGGCAACTCAGGCCGGCCCTTGCCGTTGCGATCCGGCTTCTTAACGTCGCATGTCAGCACTCGTTCAGGGAATATCGAAGGCGAGCGAGTAGCGGTCGCGCACGAAGGCGAGGAAACGACGCAACGCCGGATTGCCATTGTCCTTTCGCCAATAGCCCGAATACTCGATGAGCGCCGGTCCCTGTTCTCCGTGAACAGGTCGATAGACGACATCGGGATAGCGCGCGCCGGTCCCGCCCTCGCAGATGACCGTGAGGCCGAGCCCGCTGCCCAGCACGCTCAAAATGCTTTCCCGGCTGGTCTGATGCAGCCTGATATCCGGCTGTATCCCTGACACCGACAGTCGGCCGAGCAGCATATCGCGGATTTCTGGACCGGGGTCGGCGACAGTAAGCAGAAACCGCTCGCGTCGCAGATCGGTCCAGTGCAGCAGGTCGCGATCAGCGAGAGGATGACTGGCTGGCAATGCGATTATCATGCGTTCGCTCCAGAAGGGCTCATGCCTGAATCCGTCGTGGCTGGCATCACCTAGTAGGATCGCGATATCGATCTCGCCGGTATCGAGTCCGGCGAACAGCGCGCCCCGGGCGGCCTCCACGCCATCCAGATCAACATCGGGTTGGGCATCGCGCCACCCCAGCATGGTCGCGCGCAGGTTCCCAGCCGACACCGAATTATAGTGCCCGATCATCAAGCCACCGGCGCGGCCTTGTCCCGCAGCCCGCATCGTCCCGACCATCTTGTCCGCGTTTGCGACCATCGGCCGGGCACTACGAATGAACTGAGCGCCGGCGATAGTAAGGGTGACGCCGGCCCGCGAGCGGTTGAAGATGCTGTCCCCGATCGCGCGTTCCAGCTTGAGGATGGCGCGGCTTAATGTTGATTGCTCCACGTCCAGCGCCCGCGCGGCGCGGTAGAAGCTGCCGTGATCTGCCGCGGCGATGGCATAGCGAAGTTGACGGATGTCGAAGGACATAAATCCCCAGAAGAGCTTGTGGCCGTATTTCTGTTTGATCAGCCACCGGGCCTTGTCGAATCCCACGTTATTTATGTTGAGGTTCTCGCAACCGTGGCGCCGGGGCGTTTTATCGCTTCGCTTAACCGGAGAATTGATCGAAGGCTTCGACAGCCTGCGCGGCATACATGAGGCTGGGACCGGCGCCCATGTAGAGGGCCATGCCCATCGTCTCCATGACCTCGTCGCGCGTCGCGCCCTGCTTGACCGCCGCCTTGGCATGGAAGGCCACGCAGCCGTCGCAGCGGATCGCGACCGAGATGGCGAGCGCGATCAGTTCCTTGGTCTTGGCGTCGAGCGTTCCCGCCTGGGTCGCAGCGGCCGCCATCGCGGAAAAGGCCTTCATCACCTCGGGCGTCCCGAGCCGCACTTCCTTGATGGCGACGTTCAATTCGTCGGCCATTTTCGGCCAGTCCTTGTGCATGTGTCCCTCTCCTGTTGAATCTCAGCGCCCGATGAGGGCGAGCAGCCGGTACGCGGCTACGATGCGATTACTCTGTGCCCTGGCCTCACTGACGGCGGCGGCGGTTGCCTCCCGCTCCGCGTCGAGCAAATCGAGCTGGGGCTTCATGCCGACGCGGACCTCATGGCGCACGCTGTCGCGTGCTTGCGCGGCGGCAAGGGCCTGGCTTGCGGCAGCCGCCTCGACCAGCGCGGCCGAGCGAACACTTGAAAAGGCGCTGATAGTCTGTTCGTCGACGGCGGAGCGCGCCGCGCGCACACGGGCATTGGCGGCTCTTACCGCGCTGTCCGACTCGGTGATCTTCGCTGAGACCCGCCCGCCAGCGAATATCTGCCAGCGGGCGCGCAAACCGACCGTCGCGCCATCGGAACGATAGTCGGGAAAGAACTGATCGCGCACGGTCGCCCCTTCGGCGAACGCGCCGACCGTGGGCAAGCGCTCCGCCCGCGCTCCCCTGGCGCCGGCGCGCGCGGCATCCAGCGCAGCCTCCGCCTGGGCGAGCGCAGGATTGTTGGCCCGCGCGCTGTCGAGTGCTTCGTCCAGCGAACCGGGCACGGCCGGGCTTGCCGGAATAGGCTGGAGGTCCTGCGGAGCAAGGCCGGTCAGGTTGGTGAACCGTGCATCGGCCGAGACAGCGAGGCCGCGAGCGCCTTCAAGAGCGGCCTGCGCTTCGGCGAGGCGGGCGGCCGCCTGCGCGACGTCGGTACTGGGACTTTCCCCCGCTTTGAAGCGGAGCCGGGCCTGACGCTGGATCTCCTCCATCTGGTCGACCATCTGTTCGTAGAGCGCCACCATGCGGTGCGTGGTCAGCACATCGCCATAGGCCTGGACCGTCGCGACCAGGATCTGGCTGCGGGTCATGCTCTCGCCCGCGTGCGCCGCTTCACTCCCGGCGCGTGCCTGCGCGATGCCAGCGCTGACCCTGCCGCCCATGAACAGCGGTTGCTCGATGGTGAGCTGCGCGGCGCGGGGGGTGACGTTCGCCGCCGGAAGGCCGAAGAAGTCCTGCGGATCGAGGCGGCCATAGCCGATCGTCCCGCTCAGCGTCGCGCTGGGGAGGCCCTGGCCCCTGGCTTCCTTGATCCGGGCATCGGCGGCGTCGGCATCGGCGCGCGCGGCTTCGATTTCGGGCGCATGGATCATGGCAGCCGCGATCGCTTCGTCCAGCGTCGTCGCGTGCGCCGGCACGGCGGCGCTCGCGAGGAGGCAGGCCATCAGGGGCAAGGCGATCGGCGCCGATCGCCTCATTTGAAGGCGGTCCCCGGACGGACGCCCAGCGCCTTGAACACTATCGCAGCGGGGCAGAAGCCAGTGAAGCTCGCCTGGATCATGTTGAGACCGGCAAAGGCGGTCAGTGCCAGCCACCAGGGATGCACGGTGAGCGACAGGACGACGCCCAGCAGCACGACACATCCGGCGAACGTCATCACAGCACGATCGAGAGTCATCTTTACACTCCTTCGCTTGAGGACAGTCAGAAACGCAGCTTGCGGATGCCCATGACGTGCATCGCCAGCTTCTCGTAGAAGGGCTCACTTTCGCCCTTGCGGACCTTGCGCAGGAAGTATTTCTCGAAGCCGATCTTGGCCAGGTGGACCCACTTTCCGCTGGACGACCAGTTGACGTTGCGCGGCGGAATCTGGGGCTGGGCGACGAAGGCCACGCCGCCGTCGCCGAAGTCGGCGAGGCAGACCGCGTTCCAGGTCGCTTCGGCGCTCGGCTCCTTGCCGTCGAGGATCGAGGCGAGGTTGGCGGCGATCGCCGTCACCATCGATTCGATCATGAAGCCGGTCTTGGGCACGCCCACCGGCACCGGGGTCGGACCCGTCGGCGGAATGGCGACGCACACGCCCAGCGCGAAAATCTCCGGAAAGGCCGAATTGCGCTGGTGCTTGTCGATGATGATGAAGCCGCGCGGATTGGTGAGGCCTTCGATATTGCTGACCGCCGGAACGCCGCGAAAGGCCGGGAGCATCATCGAGTAGCCGAACGGCAGGTCATGCGTTTTCCTAACCGCGCCGTCCTCACCCACTTCCTCGACGTGCATGAGGCCGGCGTCGACCTTGGCGACGCGGGCGTTGGTGATCCATTTGATATGCCGGTCGCGCAGCTCGCTTTCGAGCAGCGATTTGGTGTCGCCGACTCCGTCGAGACCGAGATGGCCGATATAGGGCTCGGCGGTAACGAAGGTCATCGGCACCCTGTCGCGGATCTTGCGGCGGCGCAGTTCAGTATCGAGGATCAGGGCAAATTCGTAGGCCGGGCCGTAGCAGGACGCACCCTGGACCGCACCGACGACGATCGGGCCGGGGTTTTGCACGAAAGCGTCGAAGGCATCGGCCGCTGCAGCGGCATGAGACGTCTGGCAGACCGAGACGGTATGGCCTTGCGGACCCAGACCCTCGATCTCGTCGAACGCCAGATCGGGGCCAGTGGCGATTACGAGATAATCGTAAGTGATTGATGTGCCGTCATTGAGTTCGAGTCGCTTCTCGCTCGCATGGAGGCGCTTCGCGCCGACCGAGGTGAAACCGATCTTCTTTTTCCCGAACACCGGGGGGAGATGGACCTGGATCGCCTCCGGCTCGCGCCAACGCACGGCGACCCACGGATTTGACGGGATGAAGCTGTAGGTGTCCGTGTCGGAAACGGTCATCACCTCGGCGCGGCCCTTTACGGCGTCCTTGATCTCATAGGAGGCGATGGTGCCTCCCAGTCCCGCACCCAACACCACGATCAACGGCTTGCCCATCTGCGATCCTTCCTGTCTCGATGCCGTTGACGAATATAATCATTACACGTTATATGCAACCTACAAACTGAAAGAGGTTCCCATGTTCGGATTCAAGAAACGCGATGCGCACCGCGAGATCGACCCCGCCGAACTCGACGCCATGCTGAAGAACGGCAAGGCGCTCCTGATCGATGTGCGCGAAGTCGATGAGTTCAGGTCGGGGCATATTCCCGGCGCAATAAACCTGCCGCTGTCGGGCTTTTCGCCTCGTAACATCCCTGATCCCGAGGGCCGGACCGTCGTGCTGCAATGCGCGGGCGGCAAGCGTTCGGGCAAGGCGCTCGACCAATGCGCGGCGGCGCAGAGCGCGATCGACACCCACCTCGCCGGCGGCATCGGCGCATGGAAGGATGCCGGCATGCCGGTTGTCGGCGGCTGAGAGCAGGTCAAGAAGGGGTGAGCAGGATGGGCAAGTGGCTCTGGTTGGCGGGCGCTGCGCTGGCGCTGTCGGGATGCGGAAGTCAGCCGGAGCGCGATTCTGCGGCCGCAACGCTGCCCGCCGGGGATACCCTGCGGCTCGCCCTGACCGAAATCCCCGACATGAAGGCGGTCGGCGCGGAAATCGCCACGCGTGACCAGGCCGAGGTGCTGGCGCGCATTCCCGGCATCCTGACCTCGCTGTCGGTTACCGAGGGCGACATGGTGCAGAAGGGTCAGCGGATCGGCACGATCGTCGACTCGCGGATTGGCTATGAGACCAGCGCCTATGGCGCGCAGGTCGCCGCCGCCCAGGCCGAAGCCGCCCGCGCCAATGCGGACCTCGCTCGCATCCGCGATCTCTACAACAACGGCGTCTATGCGAAGGCACGGCTCGATCAGGCCGTGGCCGGTGCGCGCGCGGCCGACGCGCAGGTTGCCGCCGCCCGTGCCCAGCAGGGGGCGAGCGCCAGCGTCGCGGGGCAAGGCGCGGTGATCGCACCGGCGAGCGGGCGCGTGTTGCGGGCCGACATCCCGGCAGGCGCTCCGGTTGCGCCGGGCATGTCGATCGCCACCGTCACGGCCGGTCCCCCGGTCCTGCGCCTGATGCTGCCGGAATCGGTCGCGGGTCAGGTCCGCCCCGGCGCGCGGGTGACGATCACAAGCGATGATATTTCCGACGGGTCGCGCGTCGGGCAGGTGATGCAGGTCTATCCCGCGATCACCGGAGGCCAGGTTCGCGTCGATGCGACGCTGCCTGGGCTCACCACCCAATTCATCGGTCGCCGCGTGAGCGCATCGGTCGAGATCGGCATGCGCAATGCGCTGGTCGTCCCGCGCTCGTTCGTCATCACGCGCTACGGCATGGATCAGGTTCAGATCGTAAGCGACAGCAAGCGGCTCAGCACGGTGCCGGTCCAGATCGCACCGACAGCCGATCCCGCGAAGGTCGAGATCCTGAGCGGCGTGTCCGCCGGCGACACGCTGTTCGCGACCCGCACGCCCGCCAAGGCCACGGGCCAATGAACCTCGGCATTTCCGGTCGCCTCACCAAGGCCACCATTGCCTCGCCCCTGACGCCGCTGTTCCTGCTCGCTGCGATCGCCGTCGGCCTGCTGGCCCTTTTCGCGATTCCCCGCGAGGAGGAGCCGCAGATCAGCGTGCCGATGGTGGATATTCAGGTCATGGCGCCGGGCCTTTCCGCCGCCGATGCGACCGAGCTGGTCGGCATCCCCCTCGAAACCATCGTCAAGAGCGTCGACGGCGTGGAACACGTCTATACGCAGGCGCAGGACGACGGCGTGATGGTGACAGCGCGCTTCCTCGTCGGGTCGAACCCCGAGGACGCTGCCATCCGTATCGAGGAGAAGTTGCGCGCCAACTGGGACAGGAAGCCGGTCGGCATCCCCGATCCCAAGGTGACGGTGCGCGGGATCAACGATGTGCCGGCTGTGGTCCTTACCCTGACCCCCAACCCCGGAGCGGCGGGCCAGTGGAACGACGCCAGTCTCTACGAGCTGGCCGCGAAATTGCGTACCGAGATCGCCAAGGTCGATAACGTCGGCATCAGCTTCCTCGTGGGCGGGCGCCCCGAGGAAATCCGCATCGCGCCGGACCCGGCGAAGCTGCGCCAATATGGCGTTCCGCTGGGCAGCGTGATCGAGGCGGCGAGCCAGGCCAACCGCAGCTTCCCGCTGGGCAATATCCGCGAGGACGGCAAGACAGTCGGTGTGACGGCGGGCCGCACGCTGTCTTCGGCGCAAGAAGTCGGACTATTGACGGTCCGGTCGGCCACCGGGTCGCCCGTCTATCTTCGCGACGTTGCGAGCGTCACGCAGGGGCCACGCGAGGATCAGGCCCGCGCATGGCGCTGGGCAAAGTCGGACAATGGGGCGGAGAACGGCAAGTGGGATAGCGCCCCCGCCGTCAGCATCGCCTTCGCCAAGCGCGCCGGAGCGAATGCGGTGGTCGTCTCCGACGCCATTCTCGAGCGCGTCGAGAGCCTCAAAGGCAAGCTGATCCTCGATGACGTCACGGTCGCAGTCACGCGCAACTATGGCGAGACGGCGAACGAAAAGGCGAACGAGCTGCTGTTCCACCTCGCGCTGGCGACCGTTTCGATCGTGGTTTTGATCGGCTTTGCGATCGGGTGGCGCGAGGCCGGCGTGACGGCGGTGGTCATCCCGACGACGATCCTGCTGACCATGTTCGCATCGAACCTCATGGGCTACACGATCAACCGGGTCAGTCTGTTCGCGCTGATCTTCTCGATCGGCATCCTGGTGGACGACGCGATCGTCATGATCGAGAATATCGCCCGCCATTGGGCGATGGATGACGAACGGACGCGCACGCAGGCTGCGATCGAGGCCGTGGCCGAAGTCGGCAACCCGACCGTCGTCGCCACGCTCACCGTGGTCGCCGCGCTGCTGCCGATGCTGTTCGTCTCGGGATTGATGGGGCCGTATATGGCGCCGATCCCGGTCAATGCCTCGGCGGCGATGATCTTCTCCTTCTTCGTCGCGGTCGTGATCGCTCCGTGGCTGATGATCCGCTTTGCCCGCAAGACGCTCGAAAAGGGACATGGCCATGACGAAAGCGGCGGCAAGCTCGGCCAGCTCTATGCGCGCGTCGCGCATCGCGTGATCGACACGCGCAAGTCGGCCCGAAACTTCCTGATCGGGGTCGGCGTGGCGACGCTGGTCGCCTGCTCGATGTTCTACTTCAAGGCCGTGACCGTGAAGCTGCTCCCGTTCGACAACAAGTCGGAGGTGCAGGTGGTGGTCGACATGCCGGAAGGCACCGCGCTCGAAGGCACGGGCCGCGTGCTGGAGGATGTTGCCGGCATCGTGCGCGGCTTGCCGGAGGCGAGGGCGATGGAGGCCTATGTCGGCACATCGGCGCCGTTCAACTTCAACGGCCTCGTCCGCCATTATTTCCTGCGCGCGCAGCCCGAGCAGGGCGACGTGATGGTGACGCTGCTGTCCAAGGGCGAGCGCAGCCGGTCCAGCCACGCCGTCGCGCTCGACCTGCGCGAGCGGCTGAAGGCGCTCAAGCTGCCCAATGGCGCGTCGATCAAGGTGGTCGAGACGCCGCCGGGGCCGCCGGTGCTGGCGACGCTGCTCGCCGAAGTCTATGGGCCGGACGCCGCCACGCGCCAGAAAACGGCCATGGAGCTGGAAAAGATCTTCCGGTCCGTCCCGTTCATCGTCGATGTCGATAACAGCTTCGGCGAGGCGCGGCCCAGGCTGCGGCTCGACCTCCAGCGCGACCGGATCGACTATTACGGCCTTTCGCAGCGCGAGGTGGCGGATAGCATCGGGATGCTGATGGGCAGCCAGACCGTTGGCTATGCGCCGCGCGGCGATGGGCGCACGCCGCTTCCGATCACCATCGCGCTCGAGCAGAAGGACCGAAGCTGGACGCAGGCGCTCTCCAGCACCCCCGTCGCGCGCACGCCGGGCGGGCAGCTTATCGACCTGGGCGCCGTGATCGACGCGCGCACCGAGGCAGGCAGTCCGGCGATCTTCCGCCGCGACGGCCGCTATGCCGACATGGTGACGGCCGAGCTTGCCGGCGCCTATGAAGCGCCGATCTACGGCATGCTGGCGGTCAATCGCGCGGTGGACGATTATGATTGGGCGGCGAAGGGCCTCCAGAAGCCGGAGATCCGCCTCAATGGCCAGCCCGAGGATGAGAGCGTGCCGTCGCTGCTCTGGGACGGCGAATGGGAGATCACCTGGGTCACGTTCCGCGACATGGGCGGGGCCTTCATGGTTGCCCTGCTGGGCATCTACATCCTCGTCGTCGCGCAGTTCCGCAGCTTCCGCCTGCCGCTGGTGATCCTGACCCCGGTGCCGCTCACGCTCGTCGGCATCGTCATCGGCCACATGCTGTTTCGCGCGCCGTTCACCGCGACCTCGATGATCGGCTTCATCGCGCTCGCCGGCATCATCGTGCGCAACTCGATCCTGCTGGTCGATTTCATCCGCCACGCAGCCTCGCCGGACAAATCGCTGCGCGACGTGCTGCTGGAGGCCGGCACGATCCGATTCAAGCCGATCGTCCTCACGGCCGCCGCGGCGATGATCGGCGCGGCGGTGATTTTGACCGATCCGATCTTCCAGGGTCTGGCGATCTCGTTGCTGTTCGGCCTTGCGTCCTCGACGCTGCTGACCGTGCTGGTTATTCCTGCCATTTACATTGTGCTCCGAGACGATGGGAAGCCCGTGACCAGATGACCCCTCTCGCTGCCCCCCTTGCCGAACTCGCCAAGCATGCCGCCCATGCCGCGAGCGTGTTGAAGCTGCTTGCCAATGAACAGCGCCTGCTGATCCTTTGTCGGCTGACCCAGGGCGAGTTCTCCGTGAACGCGATGGTGGAACTGTGCGGTCAGTCGCAGTCGAGCGTGTCCCAGCATCTCGGTAAGCTGCGCGAAGGAGGTCTGGTCAAGACCCGGCGCGAGGCCACGACAATCTACTACAGCCTGGCCGACGATGGCGTTCGCCAGTTGATCGACATGTTGTGCGATCGTTTCGGGCCTGCCGGTGGAGGCTCCTGAACCTATGATCGCTCGCGTTTCCTTTCCGCTTCTGGCCGCGTTGTCGCTCGGAGCCTGCGCGTCGGACAAGGCCGCCCCGGATCAGGCCATGATGGCCAAGGAAGCGCAGGCCCGTTCCGAGATCCTGGTCGATCGTTTCCAGAAGGAGTTGCTGAGCGCTCTTAACGCCGCGATGACGGCCGAAGGGCCGCAAGGGGCAATCGGCGTCTGTTTGAGCATGCCCCGGCGCTCGCGGCGCAACTCTCGGAGGAAAGCGGTGCGAGCGTCAGGCGCACGGCGCTGCGCACCCGCAATCCGGCCGCAAAGGCTGACGCAACCGAGCAGCAAGTCATGGGGGGCTGGTCGAGCGCGCCGCTGGGCGAGGACGGCAAACCTCGGCGCTGGACGGTGCATGAAGGCGATCAATATCGCTATATGCGCGCCATCCTCACCATGCCGATGTGCCTTGCCTGTCATGGCGCGAACATCGCGCCCGAAGTGACGGCGGCGGTCCGTCCAAATTATCCCGAGGATCAAGCGACGGGCTTCGCACCCGGCCAGCTTCGCGGGGCCCTTTCGATCCGCTGGGATGAGGCGGCCCTGGCACGGTCGATCCGGAACGGAGAAACGGTCCACTGAGATCAGGTGTTCTTGCCCGTCTATTGGCCTTCCGGTGGCAACTGCGACCGAGCCGACCGATCTTGTCATTCGCGGCTTCTGGCGGAACCCGCCTGATGATGCTGGAGCGGCTTCCCCTGCGAAGGTTGCAAGGCGTTTCCGGGGCGATAGATTGGGAAATACTGGAATCACGAACAAAAGGAAGATGAAGTGGCTGAAACCTGGCTTCCATCCCTCAAGACGACAACACCGCAAGAGGGATTTGAACTCGCCACGAAACTGGCCCGCGTCGGCGTGAAGCTGACCCAACCATCGGCGGATGTGCGCGACAAGCTCCGTGCCGCCTATGAACAGGATGCAGCGCAATTGATCGCTTCATCGCAGGTCATTGCCATCCATTTCCAGACGGTGGCCGCCGCCAATGATTACTGGCGCGGCTGATCTGCTCGTCACGAAACAGGACAAGCATCTTGGCAAAATATGCGGTCGGCGATCATGTGCGCTGGAATTCCGAAGCCGGCCATGTGACCGGCAGGATCATACGAGTTCATCATGCGGATTTCGATTATAAAGGGCATCGGCACCGGGCTTCGAAGGGCGACCCACAGTATGAGATCAAGAGCGATAAGACGGCTCACATCGCGGCCCACAAGGAAGCCGCATTGACCCGGATCGGATGATGACGGCCCAATTCGTCACGATTGGCCACTCCAACCGAAGTCTCGACGAATTCCTTGATATGCTGCGCGCCGCCCAGGTCGGCGAGGTGATCGACGTCAGACGGTTCCCGCGATCGCGGACCAATCCCGCTTACAATATCGATCAGTTGCCCGAAGCCCTTATGCGCATGCAGATCGGCTATCGTCACTGGACCGCTTTGGGCGGTCGGCGGCCAAGGCAGTCAGGCGTCGACAAGCAGATCAATGCGCTCTGGCGGGTGCAAAGCTTTCACAACTATGCCGACTATGCCTTGAGCGATGAATTCGCCACAGCACTCGACCGACTGGAGCGCCTTGGCCGGAATCGCCGCCTGGCCTTGATGTGCTCGGAAGCGGTCTGGTGGCGGTGCCACCGTCGCATAATCGCCGACCATCTCCTGCTGGACGGCTATGCCGTCGATCATTTGATGGGACCGGGTCATAGCGAGCACGCCACACCCACGCCGGGCGCGGAGAAAACCACACAAGGGAAAGTCGTCTATCCCGCATCGAGCCCGGCGCCTCATGCATATGATGAGGTTTGATATCTGGCAGACGGATTGACGGGGGAGGTATAATTGTCGCGCTATTTCGTGCTGGTTCTGGTCGTTCTGCTTTCGCTGGTTAGCGCGATCCTCGCCTATGCCGTCCATCCGGCATTGGGATGGCCACTGGTCCTCTTGTTGCCTCTTGTTCTGCTGGGGGTGCATGATCTCATCCAGCGACAGCATGCAATTTGGCGGAATTATCCGATCATCGGACATATGCGCTTTCTGCTCGAAACCTTTCGCGCCGAGATCAGGCAATATTTCATTGAAGGGGAAAAGGACCAACTCCCTTTCAGTCTGGAACAGCGCTCCCTTGTCTATCGGCGCGCCAAGCAGGTGAACGATGCCCAGCCCTTCGGGACCATTCATAACGTGGGCATGCCCGGCTATATGTGGATGCCGCATGCGGTGCAGCCAGCGACAGTCACCGATCCGGATTTCCGGATCACGATCGGCGGTCCGGATTGCCGGCAGCCCTATCGGGCGTCGGTCCTGAATATTTCGGGGACGAGCTTCGGATCCTTCGGCGCACGGGCCATCATGGCTTTCAATCGTGGAGCGAAGCTGGGAGGGTTTGCCCATAATACCGGCGAAGGGTCGATCAGCCCCTATCACCGCGTCCATGGGGGCGATCTGATCTGGCAAGTCGCTTCTGGCTATTTCGGGTGCCGCACGGCTGAGGGGGCTTTCGACCCGGAGCGCTTTCGCCTGCAAGCTGCCGATCCTCAGGTGCGCATGATCGAGATCAAGCTCAGTCAGGGGGCCAAGCCGGGCCATGGCGGGGTGTTGCCCCAAGCCAAACTCACACACGAAATTGCCGAAACGCGTGGTGTGCCATTGGGGCAGGACTGCATATCGCCCGCGTGGCATTCAGCCTTCGCGTCGCCACTGGAGTTGATGGCCTTTGTGTCGCGCCTACGCGAATTGTCGGGGGGTAAGCCGGTCGGCCTCAAGCTTGCCATCGGCTATCGTCATGAATTCATGGCCATGGTCAAGGAGATGCTCGAAACCGGCGTGACGCCTGATTTTATCGTAATCGACGGCAGCGAGGGAGGGACCGGGGCAGCGCCGGTGGAACTGACCAATCATGTCGGGATGCCCGTGGCCGATGGCCTGAGCTTCGTTCATGCGATCCTCACCGGCGCGGACCTGCGCGATCGGGTGAAACTGGGAGCAAGCGGCAAGGCCATCAGCGCCTTCGATTTGTGCCGGTTCCATGCGCTGGGCGCCGATTATGTCATGGCCGCGCGTGCTTTCATGTTCTCGATCGGGTGCATCCAGGCGCGGCTTTGCCACACCAATCGGTGCCCCACCGGCATCACCACGCAGGACCCGTTGCGGCAGAAGGCGATCGATGTCGTCGAGAAGTCCGAGCGGGTCGCGGCCTTTCACCATAGCACAATGCACGCTCTGGCGGAGTTACTCGGGGCAGCAGGACTTAAGCACCCTGGTGACGTGCGCCCACACCATATCCACGTTCGCGGTGATGACGGACAGATCGTGCGCGGTGAAGCGCGCGCGCTCCAACTTGCGCAAGGCGGACTGCTGGGGGGCGTCGTACCTGCAGTCTATCGGGAAGACTGGCAGCGCGCTCGGGCAGCTTCATTCGATCTTGTCTCGGCGTAAATCCAAAAGACGCGGCGGGAAAATCGCTTGCTGCCCGGCGTGAGCATCATGCCATCTTTGGAAGTTCCACGATACCGACGCCGAACATTTCAAACCGTACATAGCCCACGTCCCAATGGCTTGAGATAAATGAAATAGTCGGGCACGATCGAAACGGATGCAGACTGCTAATAAATTCGTTCGTAAAAGGATTTTGATGAATGCTGTATATCGACCTTCCCACACGTGCAGAATTTTCCTTGCTGGCAGGGCTACGGACCGATGCTTGTATTTCCATCTATCTCAAGACGACACCCGTGACACCGGATACTGATGCTTCGCGCATCGAATTGGGCAACCTGCTTCGTGAGGCAGGGCGCCAATTGGAGGAAAATGGACATAGCAAGAAGCAGTTGGCGTTACTTCTGGACCCGCTGCACGATCTCATCGACGATGACGATTTCTGGCGCTATCAGGCCAACAGCCTTGCGATATTTGCAACCGCGGACACGCTGCGGACCTATCGGCTCGCCAACAATCTGACTTCGATGGTGCAGGTTTCGGATCGCCCCCATCTCAAACCACTGTTCCGGGCCATCACCTTTCCGCACTCCGCCCTTATCCTCGCTTTTTCCGAAAACGCCGTGCGCCTTGTCGAGATTCACCCCGATCTTCCGCCCACGATTGTCAAGGTGCCCGATCTTCCCAAGAGCGCCGCGTCCGCGCTCGGCAAATCAACGTTGAACGATCGCTCGTTCAGTCGCCGTATCCATGGCTCGGAAGGGCAGAACGTCCGCTTCCAACAATATGCGCGCTACGTTGATGCAGCGTTGCGAGGCGTTCTTGCCGGCCGGGAAATACCGCTCATTCTGGCTGCCACCGGACGGCTCGCGTCGGTTTTCCGGCAGGTCAACTCCTACCCCCACCTTCTTTCGGAGACGATCGCAGACAGTCCCGATAGACTTACCGAGACCGAACTGGCCGATCTCGCGCGGCCAATCCTCGATCGGGCCTATGCAGGGCAAATCGCGCAGGCGCGCGTGCTGTTTGAGAAGCGATCAAACGAAGGCCGCAGCACCACGGATATCGCGGATGCAGCGCGTGCGGCGACATTCGGCGGCATCGACACCATCCTGTTCGATTTCGATGCTGTCGTCCCAGGCTTCGTCGATGACGAGAACGGCACCGTGGAATTTGTCGAGGTAGACGATGCCCGGGCCTATGGGATCGTCGACGAGATTGTTACCCGCGCCTTTGCAACGGGAGCCCATGTGCTCGCGGTGCGGAAGGAAGATCTGCAATCGGGTGCAACGCTTGCTGCCATCCTGCGCCAACCGATTTGACGCCAGCGTTCGACGCCGAACGAGATATCGACCGACAATCTGGGATGGAAAGAAAGCCACCCAACATTTTCATCGCCTTGGAAAATATTCTGTATGTCCATAAAGACGATCGTTGCCGGGGTAGCATTGGAGACCGACACGGACCCCGTCCTTGAGCGGGCTCTGCAATTGGCTCAAATGCATGAGGCACGCCTGGTGCTCGTGCATGTGCTGGAAAACCTCATCCTGGTGGAAGATGATATCGGAACGTGGTCGACGCTTGGCACATTGCGTCAAACGCTCGAAGATAATGCCCGCGCGCATATCGGCCGTCTGCTTGCGGATAGGGATTATCAAAATGTCGATGTCATCGTCGACCATGGACGAGCGCATGAAAGCATCGAAGCGACTGCACGCGCTGAACAGGCCGATCTACTGGTCATCGGTCCCGGTAATCCCAATACGCTGCGCGAAAGACTGTTTGGTTCGACCGCCGACAGATTGACCCGCAACGGTCGTGTCCCGGTACTCGTCGTCAGAACGCAATCCGATGAGCCATACCGGCGCGTTACGATTGCGATGGATTTTTCACCATCCTCACAACTGGCGCTGAAAAAGGCCGTTGCATTGACACCGGTCTCCATGTTCGAGATCGTCCATGTCGTTGAACTGCCCCTTCCCTTTGAGCAAGCGATGCTGAAAGCAGGCACGCCGGCGAACGAAATCGACGCATATCGCAGAAGCAAAGCGAAAGCCGCAGGGAGCAAATTGAACGACTTGCTCGCCGATATGGGACTTGAACGGCTTACTGGCGGGGTCCGCCTTGTTGATGGCACGCCGGCTGACATAGTGGCGGAACTGTCTCGTGAGGAAACGGGAGATTTGCTGGCATTGGGGTCTCACGGCCGCAATGTTGCCTCGCGGGCCTTGCTCGGGAGCGTGACCAGGCGCGCATTGCACAGCGCTAGCCGCGATATTCTCGTTGTTGCCACCGCTTGACGAGGGCTCTCGTGCTATCGTTGTCCGCCCATATTTGCGGTGAACCTTTAGTGTCATACATGGGGAGGAACCCCTCCGACCTCAATTGGATACTGGCTTCAGCCACAGACTCGCTCAATAGCAGATGTCCTCGGGGAAGTGAGGCACCGCGTAATTGATTAGCCACCCTCCCGGATGTTATGAAGTCGCAGTGGCGCTTCAATGCAGGAGGGTGACCCGTCTCGTCGATCAGCCATGCCGTGTCATGCCCTTGGGCTTCGCAACTGGGCTCAAAGGTGCTGATCAACGAGCCTTGGTGTTACCTATTCACCGGTGAGTGCTACCTCGTTCGCGTTCGAGACATCGCCTGAAGGCGGGTAGGTGACGCTCGCGCGAGGCCGCTTGCAGATTTTCCATGACCTGTCGTGCCGCAGGATCGTCGATCATCGGTATTAGCCGATCGTAGAGCGCGATGTTCTCAATCTCGCCCTCGACTGCGCTTTCGCACGCCTCTTCCAACGTCGCTGGAACTGATACCTTTCCGGCCCAGGGATTGGGCGGCACGGTCAGCCCCAGGCGCCGTAGCTGGCGTTCGAGCGCCGCGGCATGGCGCTGTTCGGCTTCGATGATATTGGAGAAGGGTCGGACCGGGCCGAACTTGTCGATCACGGCCGCATAGGTCGCCTCCGCCTTCCACTCGTCGTCGAGCGCATCGAGCAGGATCTTCGCCAGCTCTATCGAAGCCATCGCGTTGTCCTTTCGCGGTTGGTGACTCGGCCGGCAGTCTAACATGATTACAAACTTATTATATCTTTGTATTGAGGCTTTGCCGATTCAGCGTATGGTTGGCTGTTCGCAGGGAGTCGGCGGGCGGCGGCCCTGCTGGAAAGGGAGAGCAGCCATGACAGATACCAAGAATACCTCCGGATTGACGATGAGTAGCGGCGCGCCGGCGCCAAGCGACCGCAATTCGCTGACCATCGGGGCCGATGGCCCGATCCTCCTGCACGACGTCCATTTCCTCGAGCAGATGGCGCACTTCAACCGCGAGAAGGTTCCCGAGCGTCAGCCCCACGCCAAGGGGTCAGGCGCATTCGGGGTGTTCGAGACGACCGAAGACGTTTCCGCCTATACGCGCGCGGCCCTCTTCCAGAAGGGCGCTTCGACCGAAATGCTCGCGCGCTTCTCGACCGTCGCTGGCGAGGCGGGAAGCCCAGACACCTGGCGCGACGTGCGCGGCTTCAGCCTCAAATTCTATACCAGCGAGGGCAACTACGATCTCGTCGGTAACAACACGCCGGTCTTCTTCATCCGCGACACGATGAAATTTCCGCACTTCATCCGCAGCCAGAAGCGGCTTCCCGATTGCGGGCTGCGCGACAATCACATGCAATGGGACTTCTGGACGCTGAACCCGGAATCGGCCCACCAGGTCACCTATCTCATGGGCGACCGCGGCCTGCCGCGCACCTGGCGCAACATGAATGGATACGGCTCGCATACCTATATGTGGATCAACGCCCAGGGCGAGAAATTCTGGGTCAAATATCACTTCATCAGCAACCAGGGCCCGGCCGAGTTCACCAATGCCGAGGCGGCAACGATGGCAGGCGCCGATGCCGACTATCATCGCCGCGATCTGTTCGAGGCAATCGCGCGCGGCGATCATCCGAGCTGGACGCTGTTCGTGCAGGCCATGCCCTATGCCGAAGCGAAGACCTACCGGATCAACCCGTTCGATCTCACGAAAACCTGGTCGCACAAGGATTATCCGCTCATCAAGGTCGGCACGATGACCCTGAACCGAAATCCGGAAAACTTCTTCGCTCAGATCGAGCAGGCGGCCTTTTCGCCGGGGAACACGGTGCCGGGCATCGGCCTCTCGCCCGACAAGATGCTGCTGGGCCGCGCGTTCGCCTACAATGACGCGCAACGCAACCGCATCGGGACGAACTTCCACCAACTCCCCGTCAATCAGCCCAAGGTGCCGGTGAACACCTATATGTTCGATGGACAGATGGCTTATCAGCATAGCGGCAATGCGCCGGTCTATGCGCCCAATAGCGGCGGACGTAGCTGGGCCGATGAAACCGGCCCCGTCGCCGATGGCTGGGAAACCGATGGCGACATGGTTCGGCAAGCCTACACGCTACGGCCCGATGATGACGATTTCACGCAGTCCGGCATCCTGGTGCGCGAAGTCTTCAATGACGCGCAGCGCGATCGGCTCGTGGAGACGGTCGCTGGCAGCTTGCTGGGCGGCGTCCGCTCGCCCGTGCTCGAACGCGCCATCGACTATTGGAAAAGCGTCGACCCCGATGTGGGCCGCCGCATCGAGGAATGCGTGCGTGCTGGTGCGGCTCCCGCGCCCGCGCAGGGAATGGGCGAAGGCTCCGAGCAACACGCCGCCCCGGTTTCCTGAAGCTGCCACCGACCCTGGCCGTTCGCATTGCGGCGGCCAGGGTTTTCAATTCGGCGCACGACAAAAAGATACCGGCGGCGACGGCTACGACCCGCGCTGAGCGGATCGTCAACGCATGGCGGCTGTTTTCGTCAGCGCCGCGGACAAGTGTTGATGCCGAGCAACGAATATATCGGGCACATGCCCACCAGCCCGGTCAGCAAGGGAACAACGCCGATCCAGCCCCACGCAGTGCGCGGCCCGACGAATACCAATGCGATCAGGATTAGACCGACGACCATCCTTAGCAGTCGATCGATGGTGCCTTCATTCCGAGTCATACCGCTTTTCTCCTTCCCGTTGCGGGAGAGCGGGCCGTGGCCGCTATGATTTGCGCGGCGAGGCCCTCACTCCCGTTCTGCTTCATTCCTCGAGCAGGGCCCGCAGCATCCAGGCGGTTTGCTCATGCACGCCGATCCGCTGGGTGAGCAGGTCCGCGGTCGGCTCGTCGCTCGCCTTCTCGACAACCGGGAAGAGAGCGCGTGCGGTGCGGGCCGCCGCTTCATGGCCCTTTGCGAGGATGTCCACCATCTCAAGCGCCTTGGGCGGAACTTCCGGCGCGTCCGGCAATGAACTGAGCCTGGCGAGCTGCGCATAGGAACCGGGCGCGGGCTGTCCGAGCGAGCGGATACGTTCGGCAATCGGGTCGATCGCGTTCCACAGCTCGGTATATTGCGTCATGAACATGGCGTGCAAGCTGTTGAACATTGGCCCGGTCACGTTCCAGTGGAAATTGTGCGAGGTCAGATAGAGGGTGTAGGTGTCTGCCAGCAGGCGGCTCAGACCTTCGCAGATCGCGATCCGATCCTCCTCGCCGACCCCGATATTCACTTGTCTGGTCATGGTATTCTCCTTGATTGAAATTCTATTCCAGGTTCCGTAATCCCGCGAGCAGGGCTGCACGCGAGATCTCGCCGACATGCAGCTCCCGGATGACGCCCTTGCTATCGACGAACAGCGTCGCGGGGAGACCTGCAGACCCGATCGCCGCCGCGTTCTGGTTTGGGTCTAGATGGACGTCTGCCGACCCAAGCCGTTTGCCCTCCAGCCATGCGCGCACCCTGGCCGCGTCCTCGCCCTGGTTGACGAGCAGGATCGGCACGGTCGAGCGCGCCGCTTCTGTAACCATCATCGGCATTTCACGCTGGCACGGCGGGCACCAGGTCGCCCAGAGATTGATGGCGAACGGCTTGCCCATGCGATCGTCGAGGGAGCTTGTTCCGCCGTTCAGCGATTGGAGAACGATCCCCTGCGGCAGCGGTCGCTGCGCAGCGGCAAGGAACAACGCGGTGGCGGCGAGGGCACCCCCGGCGCAACCCATGAACGCAAGTCCCAGAGGCGGTAGCGCCCGCGATCGCCGCAACGATACGGCCAGCGCGACCGCGGCGGACACGAGGCCGATCAGCGGCGAGAAACCTCCCTGCCAGACGTAGAGGACGGTCAGGGGTTCGACCGCGAAGGCGGGCCAGTTCTGTGCCACGAAGCTCAGGCGCGCCGCGACGAGGCCGACGAGCAGAGCGCGCCATGCGGCTTTGTCTACGTCCTTCCCGTGACGGCGGCCGATCCAGCTCGCCGCGGCCATGAATGCGATGATGCCGAGAACCGCGAACAGCCGCTCCAACGCCAGCGCGAGGGGGCCGATGCTAATCATCAGATCGGCTTCAGGCAGCCGCGTCGTCATCGGGGTCGGAGTGGAACTCGTGCCACATGCCGTTGAGGATGCCGAAGCCCACGGCGAGGCCGACCCCCAGAACCCAACTGAAATACCACATCGCAGTCGTTCCTTTCAGTAATAGTCGGGGTTGGTATCGACGTCCCGCAGCGTGATGCGGCCGAACAGAACCTTGTAGACCCAGGCCGTGTAGATGAGCACGATCGGCAGGAAGATAAGCGTCACCGCCAGCATGATGAACAGCGTCACATGGCTGGACGAGGCGTTCCACACGGTCAGGCTGGAGGCCGGGTCGATCGAGCTGGGCAGGATGAACGGGAACATCGAGAGGCCCACGGTGGCGATGATGCCCACCGCCCCGATCGACGAGCCGCCGAACGCCAGCACTTCGCGGCCCTTGCGGATGCCGATCCATGCCAGCAGCGGACCCGCGAAGCCGAGGATCGGCGCGATCAGCATCCAGGGATATCGCCCATAATTGTCGAGCCAGGCCCCCGGCGCTGCGACCGTTCCCGACAGCAGCGGATTGGAGGGGCCGAGCGGATCGGCGCCGTGGGTCAGGCGGAAGCCAAAGCCCATGGTGGCGATCATCACGCCGCCGAGCGCGAACAGCAGGATCGAGGCACCCGCCGCGACCTGGCCGAACATGCGCGCGCGATCGTGGACCACGCCGCGTTCGATCTTGATCGCGAGCCAGCTCGCGCCGTGCAGGACGATCATCGCGACCGAGAGCAGACCGGCAACCAGCGAGAAGGGATGGAACAGGCCGAGCAGGCTGCCCTCATAGAAGGAGCGCAGATCGCTATCGAGACGGAAGGGGATGCCGGTGAGGACGTTGCCGACGGCGACGCCGAACACCAGCGCGGGCACGAAGCCGCCAACGAACAGCGCCCAATCCCAGCGTGAGCGCCATGCCGCATCGGGCTTCTTGGAGCGATACTTGAACCCCACGGGCCGCAGGATGAGCGCGGCAAGGACGAGGAACATCGCGAGGTAGAAACCCGAGAAGCTGACCGCATAGACGAACGGCCAGGCCGCGAAGATCGCGCCGCCGCCGAGGATGAACCAGACCTGGTTCCCCTCCCACGTCGCCCCGATCGAGTTGATGACCATCCGGCGTTCGGCATCGGTCTTTGCGACGAAAGGCAGGAGGGCGGCCGTGCCGAGATCGAAGCCGTCCGTCAGGGTGAAGCCGATCAGGAGGACGCCCATCAGGAGCCACCAGATCAGCCGGAGCATTTCATAGTCGATGGGAGGTGCCATGACCTTATCTCCTTATTCGGCGGGAATGGGCGCGTAGCCGTTGGGGCTCGCCGGCGTCGGCGCGGTCGCGCGATGCTCGTCAGGCCCCTTGCGGATCGCCGCCAGCATCAGGCGCACTTCGATGACCGCAAGCGCGCCGTAGAGTAATGTGAAACCGATGATCGTCGTCCAGAGTTGCCCGACGGTCAGGCTCGATGCGGCAAGGAAGGTCGGCAGGACCCCTTCGATCGCCCAGGGCTGGCGGCCGACTTCGGCGAGAATCCAGCCAAATTCGATCGCGATCCACGGCAAGGGAATGATCCAGACCGCAGCGCGCAGGAAGGTGCGGCAAAAGCGGTTGTCGCAGCCGAAGCGCCGCACCGATGCCATCCAGAACGCCGCGCCGAAAAAGGCGATGAAGAAGAAGCCAAGGCCCGCCATCACCCGGAAGACCCAGAACATGACGGGCACGTTGGGCACGGTCGACCATGCGGCCTTCTCGATCTGCTCGGGCGTCGCCTGTCGCGGGTCGGCGACAAAACGCTTCAGCAGCAGGGCATAGCCGAGATCGGCCTTGCTTCGTTCGAATTGCTCGCGCGCGGCCATGTCGTTCTGGTTGAGCTTCAGCCGCTCCACCGCGTCATAGGCCTGAATGCCATGTTCGATACGGTCCTGCGCCTTGGCGACAAGTTCGAAGATGCCGGAGACTTCGCCCGTCAGGCTGCGGGTCGAGATCAGGCCGAGCACATAGGGAATCTTGACTTCGAAATAGGTTTCGCGGTCTTTGACGCTCGGAAAGCCAATGACGGCGATGCCTGCAGGGGCCGGCTCGGTGTGCCACATGGCTTCGAGTGAGGCGAGCTTCATCTTCTGGTTATCGGTCAGTGCATAGCCGCTCTCGTCGCCCAGCACGACGACCGACAGCGAGGAAGCAAGGCCGAAAGCAGCCGCCACGGTGAAGCTGCGCTTCGCCACGGCCGTCCACTTGCCCTTGAGCAGATACCAGGCCGAGACGCCGAGTACGAAGACCGAGGCGCAGACATAGCCCGCGCTCACCGTATGGACGAACTTCGCTTGCGCGATGGGGTTGAATAGCACCGCCATGAAGTCGGAGACTTCCATCCGCATCGTCGCGGGATTGAAGCGCGATCCGACCGGATTCTGCATCCAGCCATTGGCGACCAGAATCCACAGCGCCGAGAGGTTGGAGCCGAGCGCGACCATGAAAGTGGTCAGCAAATGCCCGACCCTGGACAATTTGTCCCACCCGAAGAACATGAGGCCAACAAAGGTTGCTTCAAGGAAGAATGCCATCAGCCCTTCGATGGCGAGCGGCGCGCCGAAGATGTCGCCGACATAATGGGAGTAGTAGGACCAATTGGTGCCGAACTGGAATTCCATGGTAATGCCGGTGGCGACGCCGAGCACGAAATTGATGCCGAACAGCTTGCCCCAGAAGCGCGTGACGGTCCGCCAGATCTCGCGGCCCGTCATCACATAGATGCTCTCCATGATGACCAGCATGAAGGAGAGGCCGAGGGTCAACGGAACGAAGAGGAAGTGGTAGAGTGCCGTCAGCGCGAATTGCAGCCGGGAGAGTTCGATCACGGCCATGTCCATGGCAAGACTCCTTGCATTCCGGCCCGGCTTTGCGTGGTCGCCATGAGTCGGTTGAAAAGATTATGGTTATTCATTACTCGTAAGCGAGTATATGAGCAACCGATTTGATAGACAGGGCGGGGCGATTTTCTGGATCGCCGATAGCGGCGCGGCCATCCTCATGGCCGCCGCGCTTGCTGCTGGCGTCGCGGCAGCCGCGCGGGGTGATCAGGGTAATCTGCTGCTTGCCGTGGGCGGATTGATTGCCGCCACCTTGCTTCGCGGCGGGATACAGATCGGTGCGACCGACGCCGGCGAGGCCGCGGCCGTGGCCGCTAAGACGAGCTGGCGAAAGCGCATCTATCCCCGCATCCTCGTCGCGGCGCCAGGGGATCGCCTGATGCTGGGCGAAGCGGTCGCCGATGCCGTTGATCGCATCGAGGATCTGGGCGGCTTCCACGCTCGTTTCCAGCCTCTGCGCCGCGCGGCGGTCTTCTCTCCCCTCGTCATCGCGGTTGCCGCCATCTTCGGGAGCTGGGTCGCCGGTGCGATCATGCTGGCGACGCTCTTGCCCTTCGGCCTGGGCATGGCGCTTGCAGGTAATGCAGCCGCTCGTGCCGCCGCGCGCCAGCTCGACGCATTGAGCCGCCTGTCTGGTCTGTTCGTCGACCGCGTGCGGGCCTTGCCAGTCATCGTCGGTTTCGGCGCACAGGACCGCATCGGCCGGCATCTGGCCGACGCCACGCGAGAGGTCGCGGCGCGCACGATCGACGTGCTGAAGGTCGCCTTCGTGTCGAGCGCTATCATCGAGTTCTTTGCGGCGCTGTCCGTGGCCCTGGTCGCACTTTATTGCGGTTTCAACCTGCTCGGTATCCTGCCATTCCCGGCGCCCGAGAAGCTGACCCTAGGCCAAGCCCTGTTCGTGCTCATTCTCGCACCGGAATTCTACCTTCCCATGCGTCGGCTCGCCGCGGCCTATCATGACAAGCAGGTCGGAGAGGCCGCGGTCGAACGTCTGGAAGCCATTGCTCCCCCGTCCTCGTCTTCCTCCAGTCGCGCGATCGCCGCTCCGCCCACGCTGCGCTTCGACGCCGTGGTCATCGACTATGGGGAGACGGCCATCGGCCCGTTTACTCTGGACGTCGCGGCGGGTTCCACTTTCGCGCTGCGCGGGGCCACCGGCATCGGCAAGTCCAGCCTGCTCCACGCGCTGCTGGGACTGGCGCCGATCGGCAGGGGACGGATAATGGTCGACGGCCGAGACGCGGCCGAGGTCGCTCTTCCCGGCCAAATAGGCTGGGCAGGACAATCGGTCGCGTTCATCCTCGGAACGCTCGCCGACAACATCCGCCTTGCGCGCCCGGAAGCCGATGACGCCGAGGTTGAAGCCGCCGCACGTTCCGCCGGCCTTGGACCGATGATCGCGGCGCGCGGGGAAGGCTTGGAGCTACCGCTCGACCATCGCGGATCGGGCCTGTCGGGAGGCGAACGGCGCCGCGTCGGCATCGCGCGCGTGCTCCTGAAAGACGCACCGCTCTGGCTGCTCGATGAGCCGACGGCGGATCTCGATGCAGGGTCAGCAGCCGACATCGCCCGGATATTGGCGTCGGCCGCGAAGGGGCGCACAGTCCTCATAGTGACGCACAGCGCCGAACTGGCCGCGATAGCCGACAACGAAATGGTGCTGGCATGAGCAGCGCGGATATGAACCGGCTGTTGGCTGAGGCCATCGGCCCCGAGCGCCCTGCCTTCCGTATCGCGGGACTGCTTGCCGCCGCCGCGACGATCGCCGCTGTTCTGCTGCTGGGCCTCTCGGGATGGTTCATCACCGGCGCTGCACTTGCTGGCCTTGGCGGCGTGCTGGCCGCGCAGGGCTTCAATTATCTCGTGCCGAGCGCGATGATCCGGCTGCTCGCGATCGTCAGGACGATGGCGCGCTATGGAGAGCGGCTCTATGGCCATCGCGCTGCCTTGATGGCGCTCGCCACCGTTCGCACGCGAATGTTCGACCGCATCATGTCGGTTCGCGACGTGCGGGCCGTATCGGCGGGCGATACCGTGACCCGGCTCGTTCAGGACATCGGCGCGCTGGAGGACAGCCTGGTCCGCAAGCCCGCGCTCCCCGCTGCCCTTGCCGGCGCGGGCATCGGCCTTGTCCTCGTAGGGCTCGCAAGCCCCTGGGCCAGCCTCGTCTTGCTGGCGCTGCTCGTTGGCCTCGCCGCGTGGGCGCATCTGGCGACTCCCCGAATGCTTGCGACCGCCGCCACCGACATCGCTGTGGCACTGGCGCGGCTAAAAGCGAGCATGATCGACTATGCGTCGGCCTCGCCTGAAATCCTGGCTTATGACCTGGCTCCCGCGATCGAGCGGAGCCTTACGATCGAGACGGCCGAGCTGGACAGGGCGCGGCGCTGTTTCGCGCGAGGTGAAGCGATCATCGACGCGGGGCTGACCCTGGGTGGGGGCATCGGCATGGGCGCGGTCCTCGCGATCTCCAGGGCCCCATTGCCCATGACCGTGCTCGCTGTGCTGTCGGCGGCGGGCGCGATCGAGGCCCTGTCCGGCTATGTGCGCGGCGTATCACGGGGCGCGCTCGTCACAGCCGCCCTCGCGCGTTTGGACGACATGGCAGGCCGACATCGGATGCTTGACCCGGTAGAAATCGCGTCCGGGCCGGTCGGGCGGACCGTCGCTCTGGATCGCAATGGCGTGCATGTCCGGCTCGAGGCGGGCGAGCGCTTGGGGATTGCGGGGCAGTCCGGCAGCGGCAAGACCAGCCTTCTCGAAACGCTGGCCGGGATTCGTCCTGCCGATTCCGATTGCGGCATTCGCTTCGATGGCCAGCCCCTTTGCGCGCTTCCGCCTGAGACGGTGCGAACTGCTTTCGCGCTATCACCCCAGGATGCCCAACTCCTGTCGGGAACCGTCCGCGACAACCTGCGCGTCGCCCGCCCCGGCCTTAGCGACGATCAGCTTTGGGCGGCATTGGAAGTGGCCTGCCTCGCGATCGACGTCCGTGCGATGCCACATGGGCTGGACCACTGGGTCGGCGATGGCGGCGCGCGTTTGTCGGGCGGGCAACGCAAGCGGCTGTCGATCGCGCGTGCCGTTCTGGCCGGGAAGTCCTGGCTGCTGCTCGACGAGCCGAGCGAAGGGCTCGATATGGTGACGGAAGCGCGGCTTGCACGCCGACTCGACACCTGGCTTCGCGAGACGGGAACCGGGCTCGTGGTCGTGAGCCACAGGCGGGCATTGCTGGCGCTAGGAGGCGAGGGTCGCATCGTCGAATTTCGCGCGTAACGACGCGGGCGCGATCATCACCGAAGCGTCGTCAAAGGTGCGATCACAAGATCCTGGCGAAGGTCGCGGCCGATCCCCGTGCGCGCGCATGCGCGTTCCTGGTTTCAGGTGGCGTTGCTTGAGACGAAATGCCCGACAAAGCGCAAAGCAGCGTTGCAGTGCTTTCGAGGGCCTCCGGCGCCAGGCTGTAGAAGACGAGCTTGGCTTCCCGGCGCGTCTGCACCAGTTCGGCCTTGCGGAGAATGCCAAGCTGTTGCGACAGACCCGGTTGGCCGATGCCGGTCATGGTTTCGAGTTCACCGACCGACTTCTCCCCGCTTTCGAGCAGTGTCCGCATCAGTTTCAGCCGCACCTCATGGCCGAGCGCCTTGAGGACATCGGTAATCGTATCGAGTTCGGTATCGCTGAAGGTGGTCACTTGCCTGCCTCGCTATGTGCATCGGGGCGCGTTCGATGGAACCAGCAGGCATCGCCCGCCGCATCGAGCGCCGTGGTCTGATCCTGATAGGGCGGCAGCAACACGTCATCGCCGGGGTGCCAGCCTTCGGGCGTGACCACATTGTCGCTGTCGACCCGCTGCAGGGCGGCGACGACCCGCAGCAGTTCCTCCACCGAGCGGCCGATGGTGGCGGGATAGCAGAGCTTGGCGCGAACAATGCCGTCAGGGTCGATGAAGAAGGTCGCACGGAGCGTCGCTGCGTCGGGCGCATCGTCTGCGATCATTCCGTAAGCGCGGCCGATGACCATCGAGGGATCTTCGACGATCGGAAAACCAACCGTGACACCGAAATGCTCATGGATCGCCCGTATCCATCCGAGGTGCGAATAGAGGCTGTCGACCGAGATCGCGACCAGCGCGCAGTTGAGCGCTTTGAACCGCTCCCCGGCGCGCGAGAGCGCGACGAATTCACTGGTGCAGACGGGCGTGAAGTCCGCAGGGTGCGAGAACAGCAACACCCAGCGGCCGCGATAGTCGGACAGGCTCATTTCGCCCATGGTCGTGCGCGCCTGAAAATTGGGCGCGGCGTCGCCGATCTGGACCGGCGAACACACGCCACTCTCATTTGCGCTGGGATTCAAATTTCCTACTCCTGAAGGGAGGCAAGTCTTGAACCCCCTTTCTTACACGGTTACATCATGCGGGTAAACGATTAAGCAGCGATAGCGTTCCATAGGAGATGTCCGCATGTCCGAGTCCCAGCTTGTGGTTTGCCCGGTCTGTGCGAGCATCAATCGGGTTCCGGCTGCGAAGATCGGCGCCGCGCCCAATTGCGGGCGATGTTCGATGCCGCTGTTCCAGGGCCAGCCTGTCGACGTCGATGCCGCCGCCTTCGACCGCCATGTGGGGCGCGGAAGTCTGCCTGTTCTTGTGGATTTCTGGACGATCTGGTGCGGGCCGTGCCGCGCGATGGCCCCGGCGTTCAAGGCGGCCGCCGCCGAACTGGAACCGCATGTCCGTCTGCTGAAGGTCGATACCGAGGCCGAGCAAGGCATATCGGGACGCTACCGCATCCAGTCGATCCCGACGCTGATACTCTTCAAGGACGGCCGCGAGATCGCCCGGCAGGCCGGCGCGATGGACCGCGCGCGACTCGTCGCATGGGCAAGACAGGCGCTCGCCGCTGCCTGATTCGGGCCACGATCACCCTATAAATTAGATTAAATGATGCTTTGAAGCGTTTGCGCGCTCGCCTCCGCGCGCCGCAAATCCGGCCTTTGCCGCCGCTTACGGAAAAGATTGAAAAATCCGATCAGAGGAATTAGGTTTATCGTGTTTTCACGATTAAATGAATTATGTATTCAATGTCTGTCAGCCACTCAACGACAGGAGACGACAAATGACAGACCTGGCCGCCCCCACCATGCCTCGGATCAACGAACCGGCGCCCGCCTTTAAGGCCAAAACCACCCACGGCGAACGCTCGCTCGACGATTACAAGGGCAAGTGGCTCGTCCTCTTCTCCCACCCCGCCGACTTCACGCCCGTCTGCACGACCGAGTTCATGGGCTTCGCCAAGGCGGCCGACCGCTTCAAGGCGCTCAACTGCGAGCTGCTGGGTCTCTCCATCGACTCCGTGCATTCGCACATCGCCTGGATGCGCAGCATCGAGGAGAAGTTCGGCGTCGAGATCCCGTTCCCGATCATCGACGACCTGTCGATGAACGTCGCGAAGGCCTTCGGCATGATCCATCCCGGCGCCTCGGACACTTCGGCGGTTCGCGCTACCTTCATCATCGACCCGCAGGGGATCATCCGCGCGATGGTCTACTACCCGATGTCGAACGGCCGCTCGGTCGACGAGTTCGTCCGCTTGCTCACCGCGCTTCAGACGTCCGACGCCAACAAGATCGCGACGCCGGAAAACTGGCAGCCCGGTGAACCCGTGATCGTGCCGCCGCCCGCCACCGCCGAGGCTGCCAAGGCCCGCAAGGACGAAGGCTACGACTACACCGACTGGTATTTCAGCAAGAAGACACTCTGAGCCGGTCGGGCCGGCTCCGCGCACCTCTCCCCTCAGCGCGGAGCCGGCACACCCGGTTATCGAATGAAAGGACAAGACCATGACCGACCCGCAGATCCGTGAAGCCACCCGCATCGTCGAGGCCGCGAGCAATGCGCGGCCTGCGGTCATCCGCAGTTTCTTCGACGAGGACACCTTCACCGTGACCCACGTCATCTCCGATCCCGCGACCGCCAAGGCCGCGATCATCGACAGCGTGCTCGACTTCGACCCGGCATCGGGGCGCACGTCCTTCGCGTCGGCCGACAAGGTGATCGACTATGTCCAGAGCGAAGGCCTAGAGGTCGAATGGCTGCTCGAGACGCACGCCCATGCCGACCATCTGTCGGCCGCGCCCTATCTTCAGGAAAAGCTGGGCGGCACGCTGGCGATCGGCCGCCATATCCTCACGGTGCAGGAGGTTTTCGGCAAGATCTTCAACGAGGGCACGCGCTTCGCCCGCGACGGCTCGCAGTTCGACCGGCTGTTCGATGATGGCGACCGGTTCAAGGTCGGGTCGATCGAGGCGATCGCGCTGCATGTCCCCGGCCACACCCCCGCAGACATGACCTATGTGATTGGCGACGCGGCGTTCATCGGCGACACGCTGTTCATGCCCGACTATGGCACCGCACGCGCCGATTTCCCCGGTGGCGATGCGCGGACGCTCTATCGCTCCATCCGGCGCCTGCTTTCGCTGCCGGATCATACTGGCCTCCATCTTTGCCACGACTACAAGGCCCCTGGGCGCGACACTTATGCTTGGGAGACGTCGGTGGGCGAGGAGCGTGAGCATAATGTCCATGTCCGCGATGGCGTGAGCGAGGACCAGTTCGTCGCCATGCGCGAGGCGCGTGATGCGACGCTCGACATGCCCCGGCTGATTCTGCCGTCCATTCAGGTCAACATGCGAGGCGGCCATATGCCGGAGCCGGAGGACAACGGCACCAGTTATCTCAAGCTCCCGGTCAACACGCTGTAAGGCCATGACACTCGAACCTGTCCAATATCTGCTCGGAGCCGGATCGGGTTCGCTCGTCGGCTTCACGCTCGGCCTCGTGGGGGGCGGCGGGTCGATCCTCGCCGTCCCGCTCATGGTCTATCTGGTGGGCGTCGCATCGCCCCATGTGGCGATCGGCACCAGCGCGCTTGCCGTGGCCGCCAATGCCGGCGCCAATCTCGTTCCCCATGCCCGGCAGCGCACGATCAAATGGCGCTGCGCGGGCATGTTCGCCGCCGCCGGGGTTGCGGGGGCCTATGCCGGATCGACGCTCGGCAAGGCGTTCGACGGGCAGAAGCTGCTGTTCCTGTTCGCGCTGCTGATGGTGCTCGTCGGCGCGCTGATGCTCAAAAGCCGCGGCGATCCCGGCAATCCCGATGTCCAGTGCCGCCGCGAGAACGCGCCCAAGGTCATCGGCTACGGCAGCGCGACCGGCCTGTTCTCTGGATTCTTCGGCATCGGCGGCGGCTTTCTGATCGTGCCGGGGCTTATGGCTTCGACAGGGATGCCCATGCGCAACGCCGTCGGATCATCGCTGGTCGCGGTGACGGCTTTTGGTCTGACGGCGGCGCTCAACTACGCCTTTTCCGGGCTGGTCGACTGGGCGCTTGCCGCAGTGTTCATTGGCGGTGGCATCATTGGAGGCATTGCCGGCGCCGCGCTCTCGCACCGGCTGTCTGCGCACAAAGGCGCGCTCAATACGATCTTCGCCCTGCTGATCTTCGCGGTCGCCGCCTATATGCTGTGGCAAAGCGCAGCCGCCATCTGGAATTGATTTCTTATACAACTGCAATGGGAGGATTTTGATGGCTGACGCTGGCGATAGAATGGAAGGGCTGGCCGCGCATGATTGGGCGAGCGAAGCGGGCAAGCGCTGGCTTGCCCAGCTCGACCGTTTCGAGAGCATGATCGAGCCGATCGGCAAGGCCTTGCTGGACCAGGCCGCCTACAGCGCCAGCGAAACGGTAGTCGATGTCGGGTGCGGCGGCGGCTGGACGACACGTCAGATCGCTGGGGCGGTCGGGAATACCGGATTTGTGCTTGGCCTGGACATCTCGCCCGATCTGGTGGGGACTGCTCAGGAACGGGCACGACGCGCGGGTCTTGCCAATATCCGCTTCGAGCGAGGCGATGCCGCCACCGCGATGCCGAAGGAAGCCCCGTTCGATCGTCTGTTCTCGCGCTTTGGCTCGATGTTTTTCCCTGAGCCTTATCCCGCTTTTGCCAATCTGCGCCGGATGCTGCGCGACGGCGGGCGGCTCGACATCTCGGTCTGGGCGCCCATCGCCGAAAACCCCTGGCAGCGCGAAGTTATGGCGGTGATCAAGCGGCACATCGACTTGCCAGCGCCTCTACCCCGTGCACCGGGTCCGTTTGCGCTGGGCGAGCAAGACTATGTGATCGACCTTCTGCAAAGCGCGGGCTTCTCGGACATCAAGTTCGATGCCTGGACCGGCGATCAGCGCGTGGGCGGCCCCGGCAGCAATTCCGAGAGCGCTGCGAGCTTCGTGCTCGACGGAATGCAGATCGGCGATCTCGTTCGAGCCAGCGGGTCAGAAGTGCATGAGGCTATATATTTGAGCCTTGTCCAGCTGTTCGACCGCAATCGCGATGATGATGGTGTATGTATGGGCGCGAAGGCCTGGCTGGTGAGCGCCCGTTCCTGACCGACATAGTAAGGGGGAAGGATGGAATGAAGCCTAAGAAATTGTCTCCGTAAGACAAACTGATTCCTCTCCACCTTCATAAAGGACGCTGAAAAGTGGTCGGCATTACGCACCGCTCGGATCGCCACCCGGACGAGGAGCGAGCCCTCGAAATACGTGCATGCTCAGTGGCCACTGAAACCATAGCGTAGAGATATATCTGAACGTCAGCGTTGTTCGCAGGACCCGCCTATCCTGAGTGTCGCTTTGAACGACAGATCTCGCAGCCGCCGACTTCAAATCTGGCAGTGTGCATACAGCCTCAAATTACATCATAGCGTTTTGAGGGCATCAACGGCGACACTCTGCGGGCTATGCGGAAAAATGCGGCCCTAGCATAGTAGAAGCCGCGATTCATATTCATCGCTTTCGTCCGCCTTGGGGCACCAAAACCGCCGTGGCTACTACGCCACACTACGCTAAGGCCGCCGTGCACCGCCGTTGATCGCCGGGCCTACGTTGGTGAGATCGCTCAATAGCGTAGGCTAGGCGGCGCGTTACGACAGGCAGTTCGATTCTCGTTCGGGCGAAATGGCTGGTTGCGCTCCCTTGAATGATCAGGGGCGCGGACGATCCCGACAGGTCAATTTTGGCGGCAGGGCGGTGATAGCTGTCATTCCCGCTGCGGCTGTCTGCGGAGGCAGCGGTGCGCCTATTGATCGTTACAACCCGGCCCTGCTTGATCTTGATAGCTGCCGGACAGCACGTTGATCGATTGGGCGGGCCGATGGGACAGGCCGTGTGGAGCGGACGGACCGAGAACAAGGTGCTTTACCGATAAGAATGGGTATGATACCCGATCCGAGTTCGGGTGCCATACCCGAACCGGAGGTAGATGGTGCGCCTGATCGGATCCCGGGATGTCTTGAAACTGACCGGCCTTTCGGCTGATCAGCTGCGCGAATGGACCGTGCGGCGCGGGCTCATTTACCCTGACATCCCGGCATCGCGCCAAGGTCAGCAGGCTCAGTTTGGCTGGCAGACCGTGCTGCTGCTCCGTCTCGCCGTCGTTATGCGCAGCCGGTTCCATATCGAGCTCCAAGTTCATCGCGACCTGCTGCTTCGCGCACGCGAGCTGTTGAACGGCCGGTCCTTCCCGGGCCTGTGGAACCACCGGCTCGCCATCTTAGGGCTCGAGAGCTGTGCGCTGCTCAGTGGCAGTGATCCGTTGCCAACCGACCAGGATGCAATCCTGCTTCGGCTGAACGCCCATCTTGAGGCGCTGTCGCAGGGCTTCGGCGTTTCCGAGCCGATCGCGCAGCTCCCGCTCTTCCCAGCGGTGGGATTGCGCCGAAGCGAAGCGCCAGCTGACGCAGAGGGCGGCACCGTGCTACGCACTGCCGAAGGTGACGCGGCGTGACCGCGCTCGCCAGAATCGAAGCTGGCCTACGTGCGATCGGCTATCGGTCGGAATCGCTGATCCACGACTATAGCTTCGCTGACGTGCTGTCGGAGGCGGGAGAGGAACAATGTGTCGCGCTTGCAGCGTTCACGCAAGTTCCCGAATCCTATCGCTCGGCCGCCTTCGGCGTGATCACCGGCGCGCACGACGCGGACGCCGTGCTGCGCCGCCGGGCGCTTGGTGCGCCGATCCTGTTCTCGATCGGCCCTGAAGATGTTGGGGTCTGGCGGGTTGGCGCGGAAGGCAAGCCACGTCTGAGCGAACGGGTCCCGCTCGACCAGCTCGAAGCGCTGTTCCAGCGTAATGCCAATAATTGGAACCCGCACGCCGTCCACCGCGCCAAGTCGCTCGGCCAGACCCAGGCAGCCTATCAGCTGGACTTCGTCGATCTGGGACTGATGCCAGCGATTGAGCATGAGATCGAAGTGAAGCTCGATCGGCTTCTCGGCGAGGTCATTACCCAACTGCTGACCGGGATTGACGATCCGCAACGCGAAGAAGCGGTTTTCCGCACGACCTTCCGGCTCCTTGCTGCCAAGATTTTGATTGATCGCCAGCATCCTGACGCGACATCATGGATCGACGCGCCTGTGCGCGATGTGCTCGCCGGTATCGAGACCTATTATCATCTCGATCACATGCTGCGGCCTGCGGTCGATACCCTTCCGTTGGCGGCCGTGGAGACTGCATGGACGACGCTTCGTGGCGCCATCACCTTCCGCAACATTTCGTCGGACAGCTTGGCGTTCGTTTATGAAAACACGTTGGTGACGGCAGACACGCGTAAGCGCTTCGGCACGCACGCTACCCCCAGGCAAGTCGCCGAATATGTCGTTGGCCAACTCGATCTGGGCCGCTTCGATCTTGAGGGCATCACGATCTACGAGCCCTTCGCCGGCGCGGGCATGTTCCTCGTCGCGGCGCTGCGGCATCTGCGCGATCAGCTTCCCGATACGCTGACCGGCGAGGAACGGCACGCTTTTCTCGTCAAGCGGATCAGCGGTGCGGAACTCGACAGCTTCGCCTGCGAAGTCGCGACGCTATCGCTGATCCTGGCTGATTATCCCAACGCGAATGGCTGGAAGATCGCACCCAAGGACCTGTTCGAGAAAGATACGCTCGCGACAGATGCCACTGGCAAGCGCATCGTCCTGTGCAACCCACCCTGGGAGGACTTCGACAGCGACGAGCGGCAGCGCTATCCCGAGATGGCGGCAAAGTCCTTCTCGAAGCCGATGGCGGTGCTACGGACGCTCATCGAAGCCAAGCCCCAAGCGCTGGGTTTCGTTTTGCCGCAAGGCTTTCTCCGCCAGAAGCAATATGGTGAACTGCGCCAACTGCTCGCTGACACATATGACCGGATCGAGCTGACATCGCTTCCTGACCGCATCTTTCAGCGTGCCGGGCTGGAGGCGGCCGTGATTATCGCGACCGGCCAGCGCGACGCTGATGGGAAGAGTCTTCCGAGCCAGCTGCGCTCCCTCGAAGTCACCGACCGAGGCCGTCCGGATTTTCTCATGACGGGTAAGGTCACCACCGAGCGCCGCCGCACCAAGCTGGTATCTTCGGGTGACCTTTGGATTGGTGCGCTCGATGAGGTCTGGGAATATCTAGCGGACTATCCCGTGCTTGGTGGCCAGGCCGAAGTTCATCGCGGCCTTCAGTGGATCAGCCAATCCGCCGGCTGGAGCGCAGTCCCTCGGGAGGGCTTTGCCAGAGGTGTTTTCAAGCCCGCGGACTCGCTTCTTCAATTTGGTATCACCACGACCGGTTTCGTCGATATGCGCGAAGAATCCGCGTATCGGCTCGGTCCACTCACGCGCGCCTGGGACAAACCCAAAATACTGGTTAATGTGGCGCGCCGGTCGCGCGGCCCCTGGCGGCTGGACGGGGCGCTCGACACGAGCGGGCTTGTGCCGTCGCAGGCGTTTTTTGGCATCTGGCCAACCACGTCGGACTTGCCCGTGGAAGCGATCGAAGCGCTGATCAACAGCCCGCTGGCGAGCGCCTTCGTCCTCGAGCGGGCCTCGAACCAGCATCTCACCAACGTAGTCATGAAGCAGTTGCCGTTGCCAAAGCGAGGCGCGCTTGGCGATGTGGTCGCCGCGGTGTGGCGCTACCGCGAGGCGCTTGGTGCGGCCGCAGCCTATGCGCTGCGCACGCCTGAGATCGACGAGCGGCTGGAAGCCTTACTGATCGATATCGATGCGCAGCTCTTGAAGGCCTTCGATCTGCCTCCTCGTCTGGAACGGCGATTGCTCGAGGCGTTTCGCGGGCACGAAGCTGAGCGACGTGTCGCACATCCCTTCAAGGGCTGGTTCCCCGAAAACTTTACCGCCTACCTCCCGCTGCACGAATATATCGGCCCACTGCTACGCGAAAACACCGGCGCCTGGGCGCTCGACGTCTTCACGCCGGCGCCTGAGCACGAGATTGAGCGGCTCAGGCTTTACGTCCAGTAGCGGATGGACACCTATCTGCTCGATACGAACCTTGTGTCCGTGCTCTATGACGCGCGGAGACCCAATCATATCGCCGTCCGCCAGGCAGTCGCCGCCTTACCGGCGCAAGCCGCGCAGCTTGTATCGGTAGTGACGGTCGGCGAGCTCAGGTTCGGGTTGGCGCTCGCGCGCGCCGCAAGCCAGCCACTCACGCATATCGAAGCGTGCCTCCTCAGCACCGAGGCGCATCCGCTGGCCGAAGTCACAAGGCACACGGCAGATGCCTTCGCGATCGTCAAGTCGAGCGTCGCGCTGGCGCGGCTTGACATCAGGCGCCGTATTCCACGCTGGGTCGAGGCCTGGACCGATCGTGTGAGCGGCCAGCTTCTGCAGATCGATGAGAATGATCTCTGGATTGCGGCACAGGCGCTTGAACGAAACTATGTCGTCGTCACGTCCGACCGGGATTTCATTCAAGTGATTGCGCCGGCGGTTCCGGATCTTCGCGTTCTTCTCGTCTGAGAGCCTCTTTTTTGCTTCAGTTCGCCATTCCAAAACTTAGGCATATTACCTCGATTGCGGAGACGACGACTGCACGCGCTGCTAATTAAAAAGAATAATCTTTTACTTCTCGCGCTCAGTCCTTGCCGCATAGCCCCCGGGGGCTATTCGAGCAGTTCTTGCTACCCTCTTGTTGAAGTGCGGCTATGAATGGTGAGGATAGACCATACAATGTCAGCAAGGTTACAGAGATGATTAATGTCGCAGGGCATTGACGAAAGCGACGAAGCATCGGGGGCAGGTTCTGCCTCTTTAGCCGGATATGAATACCAGATCGACGTCTCTGTCTGGTTGGCGCTTGACCTCGTTCTCGTGACGGGAACGACTGACACGCTGATCCTCGAGCCGGCCAGCCAGGAGGATCTCGAGGCGACGGTAGCCGACATCGAACCGGGCCGCGTCGTCAGCCGAGCCTCGATCGATGACTACACATTGATCGTGCAGGCGAAACGGTATGGGGGTGACGCGTGGACGCCGACCAGGCTCAAGGCGCTCCTCAAACATGGCAGCGATACGCGGATCTCGGCCGCCGAACGCCTGAAGATGGCTTCGGCGCGCTACCTCCTGGTTACGAGCGCTGGCCTCAATGGGGACGCTAGGAAACTGAGACGCCGGCAGCCGGGCTCATGGCCGAAACCGGCAGCGATGCCGCAGGTCATCGCCAATGGTATCGCCCATGACATTTCCGGGCGTGTCGCGGTCATCGCCAATCAGGACGATGAGCGGTTGCGCGGCGACATCGACCGGCTCCTGACCGAAGGGTGCCGGGTTCCCAATTCCCGGCTTGAGACTTGCCGCACCAGGCTGCGCGAAGATGCCCGCGCTCGTATCGCGGGCGCCGGGGCAGGACGCTGGCGGCGGGCGGAGATCGAGACGGTTGTCCGCGAGCACGAAGGCTATCTCGCGAGCGCACCGGAACTCGAGCACTACGTCCATCCCAACAACTGGAACGATCTGCGTGCGGCAATGGTGAACCAGTCGGCGGCCATCATCATCGGCCAGTCGGGGACCGGAAAGACGCTGGCGACGAAGAAACTCTATGAAGAGCTGCATGCGGCGAACCCGGGGCTGACCCGCGTGCCGATCAGCCTCGGTCCCTCGCAGCTAGCCAACGATATGACTCCCCGTCCGGTGTTGTTCGACATCGAAGACCCGTGGGGCCGTTTCGACTTTGACCCCAGAAGCCGCCCGTGGAACACCAAGCTTGCGGATTTCCTTGCAGACGCGCGACCTGACGCGATGATCGTCGCCACCTCGAGGCTCGATGTGGCGTCGGAGTCCAAGGCGCTCAACACCGTCAAGCCCTGGATCGTGAACCTCGAAGCTGAAAACTATGGCAAGGCCGAGCGGCAGCGGCTTTATCGCACCCGTATCGACAGCCTGTCGCGCGAGCTTCAGCCGCTGGCCCGGGGAGCCGAGCGCAAGGTGCTCGACAAGCTGGCGACGCCCTACGAGATCCAGAAGTTCTTCGACGCGATGCGGACCCAAGACCGTGAGGGGTTGAAGAACCCTCCGGGCTTCGTCGCAGGGGCGATCGACGCTGCGCACGTGAACTCGATTGAGCAGACCGTCATCGACCAGATCGAGGAGCGGCGCGACGTCCGTGCTGCCGCGATCCTCTATGCTCTTCTGATCGCCAGCGACAAGGTCACGCGCGGGGTGCTTCGCGAGATCGAGGACGGCCTTGCCGATCGCAACGTTGCGCTCGAACGCGGCCTCTCGCCGCTGGTCGATTTCTTCGTCGCCGCCCGAAACCTTCGGCAAGGTGATGGCGGCATCATCACTTACTATCATCCGCGTGTCGAAGCCGGAATCCTTCGCACTCTCGAAAAGAGCGGGCATCGGCAGGACGTTCGCGGCATTCTTCGTCACTTGGTTGAGTTGCTGGTCTCCGATGAAGGTCCAGGCGCAGCCTGAGGGCGGGCGCCGCCGCGCGCATATTGGGACGACTGCGCGACAAGTTCGGCGTGAGGCCGGGGGAGGCAGCATGGCCACACATCGACGCTTGGCTCGAGGCGCGGCTTACTGAAGGTGGGAAGGACTTCGAGGCCAACCTTGACCTTGCTGCGCGCGCGGGGTCGCCCGCCAGCAACCAGGCCGAACTCGCCCGATTCCTACTGCACCGTCCCGATCGCAGCTTTGCCGGCCTAGACCGTTGGGGACGCCCAGATCACCCCGGCGCATGGTATCAGGCCCGCGCCGACGATCTCTCGACCAAGCCGCTTCTTGAGACTTTCATCCGCACCGTTCTGCCTCGCGATCGCACGATGTATCCGGCGAGCTTCGTGGCAGACCTCAGGCGGTTTTCTGGCGAATTGACACCTGCGTTTCTCGCGGCGGCGGGACAGGCCGTCCATTATGGCTATATCTCCTCGGACGATGCCATTGCTGCGGGCGCGCTCGACGATCTTGAAGGCTTCGAGGCGGTGGTCGATACCGCGATCAAGGTACTCACGCCCTCGGCCAAGGAACTGGCTGACGCGGCGGAATTACGCCTCGACATCGCTAACGACGTCTATAGCGACGACTACGCCCAGCATCTTTCGGAAAACGATGACGGGCATACGGCCGGTGAGTTTCTCGAAGCCTATGTCTCGCGCGTGCGACAGGAGAAGGGCTGGCAGCGGCTCGCTCAGCATCGCCACGCTGAGCGGCTTCGTTCCTTTTGGCTGCGCGAACTTGCCAAACAGGCACGCGATGCGGCGATCGATCCGGAGGAACTAACGGGGGCGTTTCAGGCAGGCTTCGGCACGGATGACGAAGACGACATCTGGTATATTCTCGCCAAGAGGTGGGATGATCGCTACGCGGCGCAGCTCGGCACGCGTGTCGTCGAAGGCTCGCCGCAGGAGCTTACCGAACAAGCCGCGTTAGCGTGCGCCGTGGAGAACCTGGCAGAATCGTGGCCGGCGATCATTGCCGATCTCGCCCAGAAGCAGGCATACAACCGGCTGATCGAGATCGCACGCAGCCTTGCCTATCTGCGCAGCGGCAAGTCACTCGACGGCGACAAGCATGTCGAGGCTGCCGAAGCGGCGGCAGCGCAATTGCCCGCTCCATACCGCGATATATGCGATGCCGCACTCGCCTTGCGAACCAAGGAAGACCCGGTTCTGTCCGCTGCCGCGCAAGATTTTCTCACGGGTCTTTCGGAGCCCACCGACCATGTCCGGGCATTCCGGCTTGCTCTCGATGCTTACATCGTGCTTCCCGTCGAGGATGATGTCCGCTGGGCACTAAATTCCTCCAGTGATCCCGCGACGGCTATCGACGGCCTCCACGCCGCCATTCGGCACGGCATGAGCTCCGAGATCGAAGCGGCGATCGGCCACCGCTTCGCGCATGTGGCGGCGGCCGCATTGACTGTTTTTGCCTCTCCATTGGAGACGCCGTTTCCCCAACGCGTGCTGGACCTTGCCGCGCACCGGGCCAGCCCGGTGCGCCGCGCCTTGGTCGACCTCCTCAGGTCAAAGCCGTCTGCGGTGCACCAGTCCACTCTGGTCAAACTCGCCGGCGATCAGTGGTCGAGGCATTCGCAAACTTACGGCAGCGACAGCGACGACTACCCCATCGCGCAGACGGCGATAGCGGCGCTCGCGGAAATCGCGCCGCTGGGAGCGGCCGACGATGCGGCGCTCTATACGATCGCCATCGATACTTCGGACCCCGATGTTCGCGGCGCGATTCTGGACCTGCTTGCGAAGACCGCCAACGTTGCCATCCAAACGCAGATTTTCGATCTGGCAGTTGAGCCCGGCAGAGCCCGAGTGCGCAAGTCGGCGGCCTATGCCTTGCTTGCTGCAGGCTCTGAGCTGGACCAAGGGCTTATCGACGCCATCACGTCGCAACTCATCGCAACGCGCTACGAGCCGGTCGCGGCCGCACTCGCCATGCTGCTGGGGTGGCGAGGCGAAGTCGATGCCATTCGTTCGGTGGCCGAAGCGATAGCGTCCCATCCGAAGCGCCGCGTGTTGTTGCTCCTTACCGTCTGGACCCTTGCGGATCGCGAGCGCGGGATTGCCGAAGAGATCGCGGCGATGCTGCCTGCAGGTCACAAAGCTGTGGAGTGGGCACTTGGCGGGACGTTGGATAAGGTCGACGACGAAATGATCGCGGATCTCGGCGATCACGCCGTTTGCGCAGAGGTCCTGCGATACATGCGGATCAAATCTACCTAACACGACGCATGATCTACGACGACCACAGGACGCCGCCGTAGAGACATGTCGGGTCGGACTTTAGGCGACGGAATGGACGACAGCTTTCGGGGAACGCAACTGAACTCTCGAATGATGGTGATGTTGGTGTAATCTGTCCATCAGGAACGCAGCCCTGAATGGCAGGTATATTAACGTTAGATTTCAAATCTGACAGTGGATGTGTGGCTTACACTTACGTCATATTACCCTGAGGTATTTGACGGCGGCAATAGGCGGTGCGAGGCGGAGAAATGCGGCCCTAGCGTAGCAAAAGCGGCGATTCATACTCATCGCTTTCGTCCGCCTTGGGGCACCATTCTCAAAAATCGTAGGTACGGCGGCAGTGGGCGGCATGGTGCGGAATTAGCGTAGTCCTCCCGGCGGTATGCCGTTGTTTTGGGGTAGGGCCAGGGCCTCTCTCCTGCCATGCCTTAGCGCCTCGATACCGTTATTCAGAATGCCAGTCGCTGATTATTGGAGCTGCCATAATTCTTGACCGGGGCTGCCCGCTCGGAAGGCGGGAAGTGGGGAGATAATTCGCAGCATCTATCGATGACATGCCTGTAACTTCGAACGACGGGGATGTTGGAGAGACCTGCCGATCGCGCATCTTGGTCTTCAGCTTTGAATATGCGGTAGTTCGCGCGCCGATTTCCGTAATTTTCACTGCATCCGGAGTGAAGCGATGTGCGGTGAGCACACCCAATCAGACGGGAGTAGAGCGATCGATTAGTCCGCTATCGAGCAAAGGCGCGGCGTCGATGTTCTGTGCATCTAACAGCGTGGCGAGGCGCTCGACCGCCGCCAGGATCATGGCCTGCTCCCATGGCGGCAGCGCGACGAAACGGTCCGTGAAAATCATCTGCAGCGGATCCGGCGCATCGGCCAGTGCTGTTTTACCGGCTGGCAGGATGCTCAGATGGTACTGGCGCTTATCTCTCTCGCTGCGCTGTCGTTGGAGGAAGTCCAGCGATTCGAGACGATCAACGATAGCGGTGATTGTCGCCTGACTAAATTGCAATGCCTGGGCGATCGCGCCGGGAGTTGCTGACCCGCGCATATCGATCTCGCGTAAGACCAGCAGTTGCGAGGGCGTCAGCCCGGTCGCGGTCGCCAGTTGGCGGCGACCGATTTCGATCGCCCGTAATGCGCGGCGCAGCGCGCGCAGGGTCCGGGAGGCGATCTCGAAATCCATGCGCGGGTACATAGCCGGAACGCACAGAGGACGCCAACAGGAAGAGAGCTTTAGGCTCCACTCCTCCATCATATCCTTCATTCTACGAAATATAATTTCTGCGCCGGGGGTTGAAAATATATCATAGATGAGTATGTTTCGCGGCGAAACGGGGACGGGCACGCTTCTCCATATCTGAGAATAACTTCGGGAGATGAACAATCTTCAAATCCCAAGCTATGGCGGCTGCCACGCCGCCACGAGCTTCTGCACGCTCCAGTCGGAGCAAGGGGCAGGACTTTAGACTTCGCAAGCCGGCCGCAACTGATGGGCCGGCTGTCACCGCACTGATCGCGGCTTGCCCGCCGCTCGATGCGAATTCGGCCTATTGCAACCTCCTGCAATGCACCGACTTCGCCGACTTCTGCATTGTCGCGGAACGGGACGGCCAATTGATGGGCTGGGTATCGGGCTACCGTCCACCATCCGCGCCCGACGATTTCTTCGTCTGGCAAGTCGCGGTCGCGGAGGCGGCGCGTGGTCAGGGCCTTGCCGGCCGCATGATCGAAGCGCTGCTGGCCCGGGCAGAGAACGCGGGCGTCGCGCACCTCATCACCACCGTCACTGACGATAACCGGGCATCCTGGGCGCTGTTCGAGGGCCTCGCGCGCAAATGGCGGGTTTCCCTGCACAAAAGCGCGCGCTTCGAACGCGATGCGCACTTTGCCGGCGCCCACGCCACCGAGTGGCAGGCGCGCATCGGCCCGTTGCCCACGGGCGGCACATCCTCCGAGGAGAATGGATGACATGACCATCACCCTTCCCAAGCCGACATCGGCCATTCCTGACACGCGGATCTATGAGCGACGGGAATCCGCCGTGCGCAGCTATGCGCGGGCCATGCCGCGCCAGTTCACGACGGCCGAAGGCGTGTGGATGCACGATAATCAGGGCGGCCGCTATCTGGACTTCCTGTCGGGCTGCTCGACGCTGAACTACGGCCACAACCATCCCGTGCTGAAGACCGCGCTGCTGGACTATATCGCCGCGGACGGCATCGCGCACGGCCTTGACCTGCACACCGACGCCAAGGCCGATTTTCTCGACGCGCTGGAAATGCTCATCCTGAAGCCGCGCGGGCTGGACTACCGCGCGATGTTCACAGGGCCAACCGGGACCAATGCGGTGGAAGCGGCAATCAAGCTGGCCCGCAAGGTGATGGGGCGGGAACTGGTGATTGCTTTCACCAACGGGTTCCACGGAATGACGCTGGGAGCTCTGGCCTGCACCGGGAATGCGTCCAAGCGGGCTGGTGCGGGCGTGCCACTCAGCCATGTCGCTCACGAGCCCTACGACGGCTATCATGGGCCGGAGGTCGATACAGCCGATCTGCTGGAACGCCGCTTGTCGGACCCGTCAAGCGGTCTCGATGCACCTGCTGCCATCCTGGTCGAAACGGTGCAGGGCGAAGGCGGCCTCAACACCGCGTCGTCCGAATGGTTGCGCAAGATCGCGGAGATCGCGAGGCGTCACGGCGCCCTGATGATCGTGGACGACATCCAGGCGGGCTGCGGCCGTACCGGTGGTTTCTTCAGCTTCGAGGGAATGGGCTTCACACCCGATATCGTCACTTTGGCGAAATCGCTGTCCGGGATGGGCCTGCCCTTCGCGCTGACGCTGTTCCGCCCGGAACTCGACCAATGGTCGCCCGGCGAACACAACGGTACGTTTCGGGGTAACAACCATGCCTTCGTGACCGCGACCGCCGCGCTGCGCCATTTCTGGAGCGACGACGCCTTCCAGCAGGATATCGCCCGGCGCGGCGCGCTGCTCGAACGGCGTCTGGAAGCCATGGCGGCGGAGCATGGCCTGTCGGTCTGTGGCCGGGGCATGATGCGCGGGATCAACGTGGGGACGGGCGAAGTCGCCGCCGCCATCACCACCGCCTGCTTCGCGCGGGGCCTTATCATCGAGACCAGCGGCGCCCATGACGAAATCGTCAAGGTGCTTGCCCCGCTCGTCATCGACGACGCAACTCTCTCTGCTGGCCTCGACATTCTTGAGGAAAGCATCCGCGCGGTGCTGGCGGCCCCTTATGGCGTGGCCGCGGAATAAGGAAAGGAATGACCTATGATCGTCCGCAAACTCCAGGACATTCGTAAATCCGACCGCAACGTGAAGTCGAATGGCTGGGAAAGCGCGCGCCTGCTGCTGAAGGATGACGGCATGGGCTTCTCGTTCCACGTCACCACGATGTTCGCGGGCGAGGAACTGCACATGCATTACCAGAATCACCTGGAGGCGGTTCTGGTGCTCAAGGGAAACGGCACGATCGAGGATCTGGGTGCGGGCGTAACGCATGAGCTCGCGCCGGGCGTGATGTATGCGCTCAATGCACATGACAAGCATATCGTGCGCCCGGAAACCGACATCTTGTGCGCCTGCGTGTTCAATCCACCGGTCACGGGCCGCGAGGTGCATGACGAGAACGGCGCCTATCCCGCCGAAGCCGCACTTACCGACTGAATCTGACTATGAAATAGAAAGGGGGAAGTCCCATGAAAGACATCTACCCGTCCCGTCACGCCGAAGTGGCGGAATTTTTGCCGCGCCTCGATCCCGTGGTCCACAATGACTGGTTCGAGGGCGCACCGCTGAGCCACGAGCAGGTCACCTGGTTCGATCGTGATGGCTTTCTGGTTCTGGAGAACATTTTCTCGGACGACGAAATCGCTTTCCTGCAAAGGGAAGCGGGCACGCTGCTGGCCGATCCCGACGCGCTGGAAGAGGAAACGGTCATCACCGAACCGGGTGGGCGGGAAATCCGCTCTATCTTCAAGATCCATGCCCAGAGCCGCGTTCTCGCGCGCCTGGCCGCCGACGAGCGCCTTGCCGGTGTCGCCCGCTTCCTGTTGGGCGACGAAGTCTACATCCATCAGTCGCGGCTCAACTACAAGCCGGGCTTCCAGGGCAAGGAGTTCTACTGGCACAGCGATTTCGAGACCTGGCATGTCGAGGACGGAATGCCGCGCATGCGCGCGCTTTCGATGTCGATCCTGCTGGCGGAAAATACGCCGCATAACGGCCCGCTGATGCTGATTCCGGAATCGCATCGCACGTTCCTGACGTGCGTGGGAGAGACACCGGAGGACCACTACCGGATGTCGCTGAAACGTCAGGAATATGGCGTTCCAGATGAGAACAGTCTTGCCGAACTGGCGCACAAGAATGGGATCGTCGCACCGACGGGCAAGCCGGGCACGGTGGTCATCTTCGACTGCAATGTCATGCACGGGTCCAACGGCAACATCACTCCGTTCCCGCGCGCGAACGCCTTCCTGGTCTACAACGCCGTCAGTAATGCGTTGGCCGCGCCCTTTGGCGTCGAAAAGCCGCGCCCCGATTTCATTGCCGCGCGCGGCGTGCCGCAGATGGTCCAGCCGGTCTCCGGCTCGCTGGTGGAGGAGGCGCCGGCATGAAGGGAGCGCACAGCGTCGAGAAGATCGGCGGCACGTCCATGGCGGCTACGGCCACACTGTTCGACAATGTGCTGATTGCCGGCCGCAAAGGGGCTGATCTCTACAATCGCATTTTCGTCGTATCGGCCTATGCCGGGATGACGGATCTGCTGCTTGAGCACAAGAAGAGCGGCAAGCCGGGCGTCTATGCGCGCTTTGTCGCCGATGACGGCGCCAACGGTTGGCGCGACGCCATGTCGGATGTGCGCCGGGCCATGCATGTACGCAATGCGGAGATGTTCGCTCGGGGCGAGAGCCTCAAAAACGCCGATACCTTTGTCAACATGCGGATCGATGCCGTCTCCGCTTGCCTTGACGATCTGGCGCGGCTGCGCAGTCACGGCCGCTTCTGCCTCAAGGAGCAACTAGTGACGGTGCGCGAACTGCTTGCCGGATTGGGCGAAGCCCATAGCGCACACAGCACCGCGCTGCTGCTTCGCGATCGCGGCGTCAATGGGCGGTTCGTCGACCTGACGCTTTGGGATCAGCAGGACATGCACGATCTGGACGAATGCATCGTTGAGGCGCTGAAGCCCATCGATCTTGCCACCACGTTGCCCATCATTACGGGCTATGCCGAATGCGCCGAAGGCATGGTGCGCCGCTATGCACGAGGTTATTCGGAAATGACCTTTTCGCGCATCGCCGTGCTGACGGGCGCTCGGGAAGCCATCATTCACAAGGAATTTCATCTGTCGAGCGCAGACCCCAAATTGGTCGGCGCCGACAAGGCCCGCAAGATCGGCAGAACCAATTACGACGTGGCCGATCAGCTCGCGAATCTCGGCATGGAGGCGATCCATCCCGGCGCCGGGCGCGGACTGCGCCAAACGGATATTCCGCTGCGCGTGCGCAACACGTTCGACCGGGAGGATGAAGGCACGCTGATCTGCGGCGACTATGTTTCCGACACGCCTCGCGTCGAGATCGTGACGGGCATTCGCCATGCCCAGGCCCTCCAGTTCTTCGAGCAGGATATGGTCGGCGTGAAGGGCTACGACGCCGCCATATTGGAGGCGCTTACCCGGCACGGAGCGTGGATCGTCAGCAAATCGTCGAACGCCAATACGATCACCCATTATCTGTCGACCGACGCGGCGACGATTTCCCAGGTGATCGACGATTTGCAGAAGCGCTATCCCGATGCGTCGATCTCCGCGCATCCGGTGGCCATGGTGTCGGTGATCGGCAGCGACATATCGCGCCTGGCATTGGTGTCCGACGCACTTGCCGCCTTGGCACAAGCCGGAATCGATATCGTCGCGATGCAGCATCAGATCCGCAATGTCGACGTTCAGTTCATCGTCGACGTCGACAAGTTCGAGAGTGCGATCAGGGCGCTGCATCGCGCGCTCGTCGAGACGGACGGGGGCAAAGTCGAAACCCAGCGCGCGGCCTAGACTTCGTACGCGTGCTTGCCGTCATCCAACCCGTTCGCAGTCTGCTGCTCTCCATTTTCATGCTGATGGCGGGAAGCGGTTTTCTCACCACGCTCATCAGCCTGAGGATAGAGCGCGCAGGCGCGGGCACGATCGCGATCGGCGTGGTCGCGACCGCCTATTTTGTTGGCCTGGTGATCGGTGCGGTCCGGGCGGGCGCAATCGTTCGGCGCGTAGGCCATATCCGTGCTTTCGCCGCCTTCGTCGCGCTGCTGTCGGCGAGCACTCTGTCTTATGTGCTGCTCGGTGATCCGCTGATGTGGGCGTGCTTGCGCTTGATCGACGGCCTGTGCGTGGCGGGTGTATTCATCTGCCTCGAAAGCTGGCTCAACGATCGGGCGGATGAGCAGACCCGAGGGAGTGTGCTCGCGGCCTATATGGTGGCGCTCTATTCCGGACAGGCCATCGGCCAATTGCTGCTGGGAGCGAGCGGTGCCTTGCCCGCAATTCCTTTCCAGATCGCCTCGATCCTTATTTCGCTGGCAATTATCCCGTTGTGTCTGACGCGAAGTACTGCGCCTGTGCCCGACGAGCCGAGCGGCTTCTCGATCCGATCGCTCTGGTCCGCTTCACCATTGGGAGCGATGGGAGCGGTCTCGACAGGACTGATGCTGGGCGCCTTCTATGGCCTGGGAGCGGTCCATGTCCGAAGGCTCGGACTGGATCTGACGCAGACTGCCAATTTCATGATGATCGTGATCCTGGGTGGTGTTGCGCTCCAATGGCCGCTGGGGCGGCTGTCCGACCGTTATGACCGGCGGGGCGTCATCATCGGCTGTTTTGCCGCCACTCTGGCTGTTAGCGTGGCGCTGGCGCTGCTAACATCAGGTGGATTGCTGCTGATGGCGCTCGGTGGGCTGTTCGGTGGTCTCAGCTTCGCGCTCTATCCGCTGTGCGTCGCGCATTGCAACGATCGGCTCTTCGCCACCGAAAGGGTGGCGGCGAGTAGCCGGCTGGTGCTGCTCTATTCCATCGGCGCAGCGCTCGGCCCTGTCGGTGCTGCAATTGTCATGACGTTGGCCGGGACAACCGGACTGTTCCTCTTCGTCGCGCTCTGCGCGGTGATAACGCTGCTCTTCGGCATATGGCGGCAGGCCGCAACGGAAGCGGTGCCCGTATCCGAGCAGCAGGAATTTCAGATCGTGCCCCGCACGACGCCGGTGGCTTCGCTCCTCGATCCCAATACCGCCGACGATGAACCCCCGGCCACAGGACAATCGCTATGAGCGCTTCCTCTGATCTTCCCGATGCTCTCCCGCCGCAACCAGTGACGGATCGGGCGACGCTTCGACGCGCCATTGCCGCCTCGGCGTTGGGCAACGCGACCGAGTGGTTTGACTATGGCATCTATGCCTATGGCGTGACTTATATCTCTGCGGCGCTGTTTCCCGGCGATGTGGACGAGGCCGTCCTGTTCGCACTGGCGACGTTCGCCATTTCCTTCCTCGTCCGGCCGCTGGGTGGTCTCTTCTGGGGGCCATTGGGCGACCGGCTGGGGCGTAAGTCAGTGCTGGCCTTCACAATATTGCTGATGGCCGGTGCGACCTTCTGCGTCGGGCTGATCCCTGATTATGCCGACATCGGTTTCTGGGCGCCCACGCTGCTGATCCTGCTGCGCATGGTGCAGGGTTTCTCGACCGGCGGCGAATATGGCGGGGCGGCGACTTTCATGGCCGAATACGCGCCGGACGACCGGCGCGGCTTTTACGGCAGTTTCCTGGAATTCGGGACGCTGGCGGGCTTTTCCCTGGGTGCTTTCCTGATGCTGGCCTTCTCGCTGCTGCTGGGCGATGCGGCGATGCACGAATGGGGCTGGCGCATCCCGTTTCTCATTGCGGCGCCTATGGGCCTCATCGGCATGTATCTGCGCTCGCGGATGGAGGACACGCCGATCTTCCGCGAGGCAGGCCATGCCGGCAAGCGAGCGGAGACACCGCCTCTGGCTCTGCTCATGCGGCGGCACTGGCAGCCGATGCTCGTCGTGGGCGGCCTGGTCGTCGCCCTCAATGTGGTGAACTACACGCTGCTTAGCTACATGCCGACTTATCTCCAGCGGCGCATCGGCCTTTCGCCCGACGAGGCACTGATCGTGCCGATCATCGGTATGCTGTTCATGATGATGTTCGTGCCGCTCGCCGGCGGCCTCTCCGACCGGGTCGGGCGGCGCGTCATGTGGAGAGTGTCGCTGATCGGACTGCTGGTGGCCGTAGTACCGCTCTATATGCTGATGGCGACGGGTTTTGCCGGAGCGATCGTCGGCTTTATCCTGCTGGGTCTGCTCTACGTGCCGCAGCTCGCGACCATTTCCGCGACATTCCCGGCACTGTTCCCCACTTCGGTGCGTTTCGCCGGTTTTGCCATCGCCTATAATATCTCCACCTCCATCTTCGGTGGCACCGCGCCTGCCATGGGCAGTGCGCTCATCACCGTGACCGGCAACGAACTGATGCCTGCCTTCTACATGATGGCTGCCTGTCTCGTTGGCCTTGTCGCTCTGCGGTTCATGCCGGAGACGGCGGGCCGGTCGCTCCACCACGATCCGTTTTCCGAGAAGAAGCAAGATTGATGACCGATCCTTTCAACGCCCGATTCCAAGTCGATCATCTGATACAGGATTGGATGCCCGAGCCCTGGATGCAGGCAACTTTATCCCTGCTTCTTCTCCTGCTGTTCGCCTGGCTGACCAATTGGGTCGCGAAGCTGATCGTGCACAGGATCGTCATGCGTGTGCTCGACCGCTTCCCGTTCCAGGTCGAAGCCCGGCATATCGGCGCCATCGTGGCGCGTCTGTCCAATATCGTGCCGGCACTCGTGATCCAGAACGGCATCGTCGCGGTGCCTCATATACCGGTGGGTGTGATCGGTCTTGTCCAGAGCCTGTGCGCGGGCTTCATCATCCTGACGATCGCGATTGCGCTGTGCGGCGGGCTGGAACTGGCGAACGACATCTATCAACGTCGTCCTGACGCCGCCGATCGCCCGATCAAGGGTTATGTCCAGGTCGGCAAGATGCTCATTTACGGTGCTGCGACCATCCTCATCATCGCCGTGCTGATGAACCGCTCGCCCTTGCTGCTGCTCTCCGGTCTGGGAGCGATGGCCGCAGTGCTCATGCTGGTATTCAAGGACACCATCCTTTCGCTGGTCGCCTCGGTGCAGATCGGCTCCAATGACATGATCCGGCTGGGTGACTGGATCGAAATGCCGCAGCTCAACGCCGACGGGGATGTGATCGACATTGCGCTGCATACTGTGAAAGTGCAGAATTTCGATAAGACCATCACTACCATCCCCACTCACCGGCTGATCAATGAAAGTTTCCGCAACTGGCGCGGCATGTCGGAATCGGGCGGTCGACGGATCATGCGCTCGCTGATGATCGACCAGAACAGTGTCCATTTTCTCGATGATGGCAGTCTCGCCGATCTTTCGCGCTTCGGCCTGTTGCGCGACTATCTCCAGGCCAAGCAGGAGGAAGTGGAACGCTGGAACGCGGGCCATGCCGGACAACAGGTGCTCGACAGCCGGCGGTTGACCAACATCGGCACCTTCCGTGCCTATGTACATGCCTATCTGAAGTCACGGCCCGATATTGCTGATGACAAAACGCTGCTTGTGCGCCAGCTCGCGCCCAGCGAGCATGGTCTGCCGCTGGAGATCTATGCGTTTGCCAGCACGACGGCATGGGGCGACTACGAGGGCATACAGGCCGATATCTTCGACCATCTTATTGCCATCATGCCCGAGTTCGGCCTGCGCTTGTTCCAGCGTCCGTCAGGCGTGGATATCGCGGCGCTTGCAGACCTGCCATTGCGCCCCGCCGTGTGAGCGTGACCAAACTGGGTTAGCTGAGCCGCCAGCGTTCGAGTTGCTCCAGCAGATCGCCGGTGATCTGGCCTTGTGTGAAGCCAGTCAGATCACGCGGTTTCTCTCCGCCTTCGACCTGCGCTGCAAGCCACCACACCAGGCTGCGGTGCGCCTCCGGCGCGTCGAGCGCGGTGAAGGCCGGTAACGGCGTAAGCGGAGCTTGAGCCTCGCCTTCTGCTGGGCGCACGCGCGACGTAAGTTTTACGAGCTCGCCGATAGCTCGCCGGTCGCGACCGAGGTGCTGCGCCGCATCGCCTTACTCTATGCCATCGAGGACGAAGTGCGAGGATCACCGGCTGAGCAGCGCCGAGCCATCCGTGATGACCGCAGCCGCGTCATCGTCGATGACCTTCGCCAGTATCTTGAGGCTCGGAACCGCCAGGTCAGCGCCAAGAGCAAGCTCGGCGAGGCGATCCGCTACACGCTCACCCGCTGGGACGGCCTCACGCGCTTCCTCGACAATGGCCGCATCGACCTCGATAACAACGCCGTCGAGCGATCGATCCGGCCGCTCGCGTTGAACCGGAAGAATGCCCTCTTCGCCGGTTCCGATGAAGGCGGCGACAACTGGGCCGTGATCGCCACGCTCATCGAGAACTGCAAGCTCAGCGCCATCGACCCGCACGCTTGGCTGGCGGAGACGCTGAGCAAGCTCGCCAACGGTCACCCCGCAAATGGCGTCGGCGAGCTCATGCCCTGGACTGCCGTGGGATGACGCCACCGCTTACGTAACGGCCGCGAACGCGCCACGAGGTGATAGATGAAGCGGCGCTCCGGCGGGGCGCCGATCGACAAGGTAATCGTGCCTTCTTCCTGGTCGATCCTGCACTCCGACCATCCTTCGGCGATCATCGCATCGCGAACCGTTTGCAGCGCAGGTAAACCGTTGCGAACCATCTGCTCGACAATCTCCTTGCGGCTGGCCGATGTGAAGAGGCGCTTGAGACGTCCGCGGATCGGTGCCACGTCGGTATGGATCGTCGTTCCTTCCAGGTCCGCACTGGTTTGCCGCGCCAGGGCGAAGGCCAGCAGGATCATGATAAAGCAGAACGGCAGCGCCGCGACGAGAGTCGCTGCCTGAAGCGCCCCAAGACCGCCGACAAGAAGCAGCAGCATCGCCGCAGCTCCCAGCATGATACACCAATAGATGCGCTGCCAGCGCGGCGTTTCGTCGGCGCCACCAGACGCCAGCGTGTCGATCACCAGTGAGCCCGAGTCCGCCGAAGTCACGAAGAACACGCCGACCAGCAGGATCGTGAGCGTTGAGGTGATCGTAAAGCCAGGCAGATAGTGAAAGAATTGAAATAGCGCGGTCGAAAGGTCGGCATCCACGGCATTCGCGATAGCTCCGGCGGCGGTGCCTAGATCAAGTGAGATGGCCGTGTTCCCAAACACGGTCATCCACAGGAAGGTGAATGCGGTCGGCACCAACAGCACACCGACCACGAATTCCCGAACGGTTCGTCCGCGCGAGATGCGTGCGATGAACATTCCTACGAACGGCGACCAGGCAATCCACCATGCCCAGTAGAACAGCGTCCAGTCGGCCATCCAGCCGCGAGGTTCGTAGGCATAGAGCGTGAAGGTTCGAACGAAAAAGTGATCGAGGTAGAGGCCGAAATTCTGAACGAAAGCGCGCAGCAGGAACAAAGTCGGTCCGGTGGCGAGCACGAACAGCATCAGCAACACAGCAAGGACGAGGTTGAGTTCCGACAGCCGGCGCACACCACGATCGAGGCCGCTCAGGACCGACAGCATCGCCAGGCCCATCACGACGACAATCAAAATGGCTCGGGCGGTCGTGCCGTTGGGAAAATCATAGACATAGGCAAGGCCTGCGCCGATTTGCGAGACGCCGAGACCGAGCGACGTCGCGATACCGAACAGCGTGCCGCAGATCGCGAAAATGTCCACCATGTCGCCAGCCCATCCATTGATGCGCTTGCCCAGCAGCGGATGCAGGCCCGACCGCAAGGTCAGGGGCAACCCCTTGCGATAGGTGAAATAGGCGAGGCTGAGACCGACAGTCGCGTAGATGGCCCAGGCATGGACGCCCCAATGGGTGAAGGTGATCACCATCGCTTCGCGCGCCGCGTCGATGGTTCCCGCTTGAGCCTCTGGTGGCGCACTATAGTGCTGGATCGGCTCGGCGACGGCGAAATACATCAGGCCAATGCCCATGCCCGCCGCAAAGAGCATCGCCAGCCAGGAAACATATGGGAAATCGGGCTCGGCATCATCGGGACCGAGCTTAAGCTGCCCGGCGGGTCCAATCGCCAGGATGACCATCATGGCTAGGAAGCCGGCGACCGATGCGACATAGAACCAGCCGAAGCGGTCGATCACCCAGGCCTGGGCATGGCGGAAGATCAGGTCGGAAGCGCCCGGTGCGATAAATGCGCCACCAAGCAAGAGCAGGACAATAAGCGTCGCACCCCAAAAGACGCGAGGGTTCATGGTGCTGTTCATCCGAGACTTCCTATCCCGAGACGCCGCCGAAACCAACTTCGTTAGGGAATCAGTCCACTACACGGCAGGTTTGAATAGGGCGCGGTCAAACAGCTGTTACTCCATTCATCATGCTTTTGACGCTTTTAGTCTGGAACGCCGCAGCCTAGAAAGCATGCTCCTCAAGCGATCAGAAGAAGCAAGCCCTCTGTGAATCCACATTTCACCCCTGCGTCTGATCATCCCTTTTCGGACAATCGCTGGGATCGGATGCCGCTCTATCGCTGGTGGCGATTAGCCGTGGTTGGAACGATCGATCACGAAAAGGTTGTCGCGCAGGTCGCTGAGGACAGTGGCTGGTCTCCACGCTACGCCTTCATGACCATGATGTCGGCCGGCATCGCGGTGCTTGGGCTGCTGCTGTCCTCGCCGGCTGTCGTCATCGGCGCCATGTTGATCTCGCCGCTAATGAGTCCGATCCTGGGGCTGGGATTCAGTCTGGCCCTGTTCGATTTCGCGGAGATGCGACGTTCTCTTATCGCGCTTGCCATAGGCGCGGGTGTGGCGATCCTGTTTACGGCGTTGATCGTGCTCGCCTCGCCGCTGAAAGCACCGACCGCAGAGATCCTCGCGAGAACGCGGCCGAATCTGTTCGATCTGCTGGTAGCCTTGTTCTCCGCCTTGGCGGGCACCTTTGCGATCATCCGTGGGCGTGGCGAAACGATCGTGGGCGTGGCGATCGCTACAGCGTTGATGCCGCCGCTCGCCGTCGTCGGTTATGGACTGGCAACCTGGAATATGGCCGTACTCGGCGGCGCGCTGGCCCTCTTCGTTACCAACTTCGTCACGATCGCTCTTGCCGCAACGATCATGGCCCGCCTGTATGGCTTCGGTCATTTTCTCTCGAGCCAGCAAAGCTGGACACAGACCTGGCTATTGCTGCTCGCCTTCATCGTGATGGCGGTGCCGCTCGGTCTGTCGCTTAGCCATATCGCCCGGGAAGCCGTGACGACCAACCAGATCCGCTCCTTCCTATCCGATCGCTTCGGCGCCAATGCGCGGGTCACGCAGCTCGATATCGATTTCGACCGGAGACCGATCACGGTCCGATCCGTCGTTATCGCCCCCAGGTCCATGGCCAAGAACAATGGCGCCCTGGAGACAGCTCTGGCCGAGCGGTTGCAACGGCCGGTCCAGCTTCAGGTCGATCAGGTCCTGCTCGATCCGGGAGCAGGCGCGCTTGATGTGCAGCGTGCCGAATTGCGTCAGGCCAATGAAGCGGCTTCTGCTGCCATAAGAATGGAAAACACAATCGGCCGTATGGTAGCTCTCGCGGCAGGGGTTTCTCCAGAACAGGTCACGCTCGATCGGGAGCATCAGCGTGCGACCGCCACGGCCGCAGTGCTACCTGGCGCCAATCTGGCGACCTACCATGCGCTGGAGCAGCGTATCTCCGGCGATGCGGAAGGATGGCAAATCGCTATTTTGCCTCCGCTTTTGCCGTTGCCTGAGATTGGTTTCGCCAATGGCGCTGACAACCTCGATGACGCGGCCCGTCGAGCCGTACTCCTGTCGGCCTGGGCTGCAAAGCGATGGAATATTCCGGCGCTTGGCGTTCCCGGATTACCTGTTGAAGGTAGCGCCAGTAACAATCCACCGCTCTCGGCTCGACGCGCGCTCACCATTGCTGAATTGCTGAGGCAGCAAGGCGTGCGCCCCATGTCCGCTCCAGCAGCGGGGCAAAGCTTCAGCCTCCTGACGGCGCCGGTGGAAGCTGCACCTCTCTAGGAGGTGCTGCCGGTTGCTGAAATTCACAATCCATGGTGCCTGTGTTAGGCTTCGCCTGGTTTCAACAAGGGGAGAAGACTGTTGCATGTCGGAAACTACGTGTTCGACCAGAATCTGGCCTTAGCTATCCTGGAGAAAGCTGCCATCGCGCTGCTTATCCTGGTGATCACCTGGATACTCGCGAAGGCCGCCAAATGGGCTTTTGCAAAGCTCATAGACACGGTCGAACTTTTCCGACGAAGCACCTCCACCGGCGAATCTTTCGGCAGTTCCCTTGGCAAGATCGTCTCGCTGCTGATCTGGCTGTTCGGCCTGCTCGCGATCCTGCAAGTCTTCGATCTGGGCGGCGTCATGGCGCCGGTCCAGACCCTGCTCAACAGCATCATGGCGTTCGTCCCCAAGCTGATCGGCGCAGGCCTGATCTTCTTCATCGGCGCGATGGTGGCAAGGATCGTTCGCGATATCGTAGTGACCGCCCTTCAAACCGTTTCCTTTGACAAATGGGTCAATCGGGGCGGCGCCGAGGCGCTGACGGGCAATTCCCAGATCAGCAAGACGATCGGGGTGATCGTCTATGTCCTGATCATTATCCCGGTTGCCATCCTCGCACTCGATGCCCTCGATTTGGCAAGCGTATCGGCCCCGGCGAGCGACATGCTTCGCCTGATCCTGGCGGCAATTCCACGGATCGTCGGCGCGGCGCTGCTGCTTGGCGTAGGCTATCTGGTCTCACGGTTCGTCGTGCAGATCCTGACGGAAATCCTGCCGGGCCTCGGCGCTGACCGCGCCGTCGGCGCGGCCGGAATCCTGCCCGAAGGCGCAACCGTGTCGGGTATAGTCGCTCGGATCGCGCAGGTAGCGATCATTCTCTTTTTCGCGATCGCCGCGACGCGATTGCTCGGCTTTCCCGAACTCACCGCAATCCTCGACCGTGTGCTGGAACTTGGCGGGCGAGTCGTCTTCGGCGCCGTCGTCATCATCGTCGGCTTCCTGATCGCGCGTCTGCTGGAGCGGCTGATCGGCGGCGCTGGTGAATCTTCGCTGGCCGCCACGATCGTCAAATGGGCCGCGATCATCCTGTTCACCTTCATGGGCCTTCAGTTCATGGGCGTGGGCGAGGACATCGTCCGGCTCGCCTTCGGCGCACTGGTGATCGGGGGAGCGGTCGCCGGCGCTTTGGCCTTCGGTCTCGGCGGACGCAATTGGGCTTCGCGCCAGTTGGAAAAGCTGGACGAGGCCAGCAAGTCCAACAAGACAGGACGCAGCCAATCCACCGATTGAGGTTGGAGAGCATCGATGGAAGGGCGCGGGTTGCAGGATCCGCGCCCCTTTCAATCTCAGGTATGGCGCATGCCTGTCGATCAATGTGGTCAACCGAGGCTCGACATCCAGACTGAATAGCAGCGAGAACCCGACGTAGTTGTGTCGGCGGCGTTGAAGTTCGGCACCAACATGCTTATGGCAGACGGGCTTGGCGTGTGCTGCGTGCGCCCGGGTGCGATGCCCGAATACGGAGAATGGTTGAAACCTTTTTCCGGGAGTATTTTCTCCGTGGCGTCGTCACGTTCTTCTTCCAGGTCCGGGCTCGGACCGGTCCTTCGCCGCTTCATCGAAAGCGCGTCCGCCGGCGGCATCGTTCTGATGGTCGCCGCGCTGCTGGCGATGATGATCGCGAACTCTCCTTTCTCGGCAGCCTATTTCGACACGCTCCACAACTATGTGGGCGGTCTCTCGATCCTGCACTGGATCAACGATGGCCTGATGGCGATCTTCTTCCTGTTCGTGGGCCTCGAGATCAAGCGCGAGCTGGTCGATGGACGGCTCTCCACCTGGGACCAGCGACGCTTACCGGTTCTGGCGGCGCTCGCCGGTATGGCTGCTCCTGCGGCCGTCTATCTCATGATAGCTGGCAGCGATCCGGCATTCGTCAATGGCTGGGCCATTCCGGCCGCGACGGACATCGCCTTTGCGATCGGCGTGCTCGCGCTTCTCGGTCGACGGGCGCCGACGTCTCTCAAGCTGTTTCTCGTGACGGTCGCGATCGTTGACGATATGGGCGCGGTCGCGATCATCGCGCTCTTCTATACCTCGGGCATCGTCATTCCGGCACTTCTCGCGTCGGTAGTTATCCTCGCCGCGATGTTCGCGCTCAACCGCTTCGGCGTCAGGTCGCTGCCGCTCTATCTGATCGGCTTCGGGTTGCTCTGGTTCGCGGTGCTGCTCTCCGGAGTTCATGCGACAATAGCCGGCGTACTGGCCGCGTTCACTATCCCGATCGTCAGGACACCCGGCGCTCCGGACTCTCCCTATTCACCACTCCACAAGCTTGAACAAGCACTCGACGTGCCGGTCGCTTTCTTCATCGTCCCGCTGTTCGGCTTTGCCAATGCCGGCGTCGCGTTTGGTGGTCTGACGCTCGACGACATCTTGTCGCCGATGCCGATCGGCATCGCGGCGGGCTTGTTCCTGGGCAAGCAGTTCGGCATCTTCGCGGCGGTCTGGCTGGCGGTGAAAGCGGGTTTTGCCGCGAAGCCGCGCGGCGCCACCTGGCTGCAAATCTATGCCGTCGCCATCATCTGCGGCATCGGTTTCACGATGAGCCTGTTCATCGGCGGGCTGGCTTTCAACGACCCGCTGCTTGTCGAAGAGGCCAAGCTGGGCACGCTCGGCGGGTCGTTGCTGGCCGCGTTCGTCGGATATGCGCTGTTGCGCTTTGCCCCCCTTCATTCCGAACATGCCGACGAAGAAGTCGCACAGGCGAAGGAAATTGCGCGGGATGGCGATGTCGAACCCAGAAGAACCGAGCCCCGCTAGGCAAGGTCCGATCGGAAAGGAATAATCATGCCTCCATTCGAAGTCCTGCTGGCGAGCGACTTTACCGCACGCTCGGATCGCGCCCTGGACCGCGCCATGCAGCTGGTGGACGAGAAACATGGAACTCTGATTATCGCCCATATCCTTGAAAAAGGCGCCAGGGTCGATGAAGAGGATGTCATCTCCCGGTTGCGCGCCGACCTGCCGGAAAGGGCGGCAAACGCCGAACTGGTCGTGCGCGCGGGTTCGGCCCCAAAGACATTGGCTGCCATTGTGGCGGAACGGGGCAGCGACCTGATCGTCACCGGTGTCGCGCGCTACAACAGCATCGGCGACTATTTTCTCGGCACGGCCGTCGACCACATCATCCGCAATGCCGAGAGGCCGGTTCTCATCGTGCGTCGCCGAGCGGTCGCCCCCTATCGGCGGCTCGTTGTCGCGACCGACCTTTCGGACTGCTCACGCGCCGCCCTGCTGGCCGCCGCCGACTTGTTCCCGGAAGTCGCTATCACGCTCATCCATGCCTTTCATGTTCCATACGAAGGCTGGATCAAATCCGATGACGTCAAAGCCGATATTCGGGCGGAGGCGCAGGAAGAGCTGGATGCTTTTCTCGCCGGCCTCGATCCGGCTTTCCGGGCGAAACTCGAAGTTCGGCTCGTCGAAGGCGAGACCGGAACGGTGGTTGTGCAGGAGCTTGGCAGGACCGACGCCGACCTGCTGGTGCTGGGCACGCATGGCCGCAGCGGATTTGCCCATGCCACTATCGGCAGCCAGGCCGAGGGACTCTTGCCTGCCGTCAACGTCGATGTCCTGATGGTCCGCGAATGCAAATAAAATGGCGACGCGAGCACCAATCAACGGCGTCTGTACGTACCCGGAATGTTCGATTCGAACGATGGCAGGGGCTTCGCTATTCCGACCCCGTCCATTTCGCGACGACCTCGGCCGCGGGTTCTGCCGTGCCGTTCGCCACCGCATCCATCGGCACCGGCCGATGATGGGCGCAAAGTACCGTGAGATAATGGGCTTCCCCGTCGCGCGGCACGACGATCCTGTCGCCAGGGGAGGGAAGCGCGACAAAGGCATGAGCGCCCCAGTCTTGCGACTTATCCCGGATCGAGCCGCGTTCGACCAACAGAAGCGCTTCGATCATGACGAGGTCTCCGCAAGATCATGGATGAACGGGCACATGGTCATTGTTCCACGCTCGCGGGCAAGCCGCAACCCGTCTGCTTTCACCAAGGCGGCTGGGCCTTGCCCGGCCATCACGCTAAGAGCCGGCCCCACACAGCCGTGATGGGAGTCTGGTTATGAGAGTCGTGGTGTGTGGCGCCGGTCAGGTCGGAACGACGATTGCCCGGCACCTCGCGACGGAAGGTATCAACGTCACTGTGATCGACATCGACCACGAACAGGTTCGCCGGGTCGATGAAAGCTATGATGTGCGCGGCCTTGTCGGACATGCCTCGCATCCCGCCACGCTTCAGGAAGCCGGCGCGCGCGAAGCCGATATGCTGATCGCGGTTACGCATTCGGATGAAGTCAACATGGTAGCCTGCCAGGTTGCCTATTCGCTCTTCAATGTGAAACGGCGGATAGCCCGGCTGCGCCACGCGGGATATCTCGCGCAGGACAAGAGCGGCCTCTATGCCGCCGAACATCTTCCAATCGACATCATTATCTCGCCTGAGATCGAGATCGCGGACAGCATCGCCCGCCGGCTGCGAACACCTGGTGCGTTCGACCGGGTGCCGATGGCGGGTGGTCTTGTCGAGCTTCTCGGTATCCATAGCGGGACGGACTGCGCTGTCATCGGACGCCCGTTTTTCGAGATTGCCGAAGAGGATGAGGATGCGCGGATGGCCGTCCTGGCCGTGATGCGCGACGGGCGCTGCTTCGTCCCCGATGCGGATGATCGGTTGGCGGCTGGCGACGATGTTTATGTGCTGGCGCTAAGCCAACAGGTCGATGCCGTCGTCCGCGCATTCGGCCATAAGAAGCAGGCAGCCCGCAAGGTCGTGATCGTCGGCGGGGGCAATGTTGGCCTCCACCTCGCCCGGAAAATCCTGCGCGAATTTTCAGGGATCGACGTCAAGCTTATCGAACGCGATCAGGTGAGAGCAAGCGAAGCCGCGCGGGAGTTCGGCGATAGTGCAATCGTTCTCAACGGCGATGCGCTCGACCGGGAATTGCTCGCCGAAGCGCAGGCCGGCTCCGCCGATACGATCGTGGCGGTGACCAATGACGATGAAGCCAATATCTTCGTTTCGGTCCTCGCCAAACAAGCCGGCTGCAAACGCGCCATCACGCTCGTCAACAAGTCCAATTACGAAAGTCTGATCCCGACGCTGGGGATCGACGCGGTGGTGAGCCCGAGCGCGGTCACAATCTCGACCGTATTGCGGCATGTCCGGCATGGTACGATTTTCGCGCTCTACACCTTGCGTGAGGATTTTGGCGAAGTGGTCGAAGCCGAGATCAGCGAAGGCTCCCGGCTCTTGCGTCGTCCGCTGGGTCAGCTCGGCTTGCCCGCGGGCATGAAGATCGGTGCGGTTGTTCGGGACGGTGTTGCCATCATGCCTGACGATACCACACAGCTTGAGGTCGGCGATCACGTTGTCGCCCTGGTGACCTACAGCCACCTGCGCTTTGCCGAAGCCCTGCTTGGCACGCGGCGGAGACCGTTCGGATGAATGGCCGGTCCGCCGGCAAACTCGCGCGCGGGCCGCTGCTCGCAAACGGCATGAAACCGGTTCTCTATCTGATCGGACTGGTTCTGCTGTCGACGGCCGGGATGATGCTGATCCCGATGGCGGCGGATATCTATCTCAACAATTGTGACTGGCAATCTTTCGCCAGCGCCGCCGCATTGGCGGCTGCCATCGGTCTGACCTTTATGCGAATAGGACGGGCGTCGCTCCAGTCGGGACTGACGCTTCGGCAGGCCTTCCTGCTGACGCCGCTCTGCTGGCTCAGCGTCAGCATTGTCAGTGCCATGCCATTCTACTTTGCGGAGTACGGCATCGTCAGCCGCAGCATGGCCGATGCCTTCTTCGAGGCCGTGTCGGGCATTACGACCACCGGCGGCACGGTCATTACGGGACTTGAGAATGCGCCGCCGGGAATGCTGCTGTGGCGCGCGCTCCTGCAATGGATGGGCGGCATCGGGATCATCGCCACCGCGATCGCCATTCTTCCCGCGCTCGGCATCGGCGGCATGCAGCTCTTCCGCACCGAATCCTCGGATCGCTCGGAAAAGGTCATGCCGCGCGTGCGGCAGATGGCGGGCGCCATCGGTGCTGTTTATCTCGGCCTGACAGCGATTGCGACGGTCACTTATTGGCTCACCGGCATGCGCGCGTTCGATGCGCTAGCCCATGCTCTGACGTCGATCGCGACCGGCGGCTACTCCACCTCGGACGCTTCGTTCGGAAAGTGGGAGGCGAACGGCATTCAGTGGTTTGCCACGCTGTTCATGCTCTCGGGCAGCGTTCCGTTCGTGCTCTACGTCCGCATTCTGGCGGGCGATCATAAGGCGATCTGGGACCGGCAGGTGAAAACGATGCTGACCTTCGTGGCCATTGTCATCCTGCTGGTCGGCTCGTGGCTTGCCGTCTCTGGCCAATATGCGCTCGAGCCGGCTTTCCGGCACGCGGCCTTCAATGTCGTTTCGGTGGTGACGACCACGGGCTATGCAAGCGCCGATTATTCTTTGTGGGGCAATGCGCTGGTGGGATTGTTCTTCGGCCTGATGTTTGTCGGAGGATGCACCGGCTCGACTTCAGGCGGGATCAAGATTTTCCGCTTCGAGGTGATGGCGATCATGCTCAAAGCACATTTTCGCCGGCTGCTCTTTCCACGCGGCGTCTTTCCGCGATCCTATGGCGAAAGGCCGATCGGGGAGGAAGTCATCGGCTCGGTCGTGGCGTTCTTTGCAGTCTACTTCCTCTGCTATGCGGTCCTTACGATCGCGCTGATGGGGGTGGGTCTCGATTTTCTGACCGGAGCAAGCGGCGCCGCGACAGCTCTTTCCAATGTCGGACCAGGTCTCGGTGATGTTATCGGGCCGGCGGGCAATTTCGGTTCGCTTCCCGACGCCGCAAAATGGTTGTTGTCGGTCGGCATGCTGCTCGGGCGCCTTGAACTGTTCACCGTGCTCATCCTTTTCTTGCCGCGCTTCTGGCGTGGATAATTGCAAGCACGACGCAATAATCGCCGGCCGTGATCCGACGATAGGAAATCCCGATCCGTCCTTGCCCCCACGTCGGGGACCAGCAATCATTCCGGCTCAGGCCTTTTCCACCACAAAGACCCGCGAAGGAGCATATGGAAAACATAGTCACGACGCTTATGAACGATCATGCCCTCCAGGGTCTCCTCTTCGTCGTCGTGCTGTTTGCCGTCTTCGCAAGCGAGAGGCTTCCGCCCGTAACCGTCGCGGTCGTCGCCGCCACCGCCATGATCGCGTTCGGCTGGCTGACCCCGGCTCTCGTCACCGCGGCTTTTGCCAATCCGGCGCCGATCACGATCGCTGCATTCTTCATCCTGTCGGGTGCGCTGGTCCGAACTGGCGCTGTCGAAGCCTTGGCGAGCGCCATTGTGAGGCGAGCGCAGAAGGCGCCGCGCCGGACCATCACCGGCGTGCTTGCTGGCGCCGGGATCGTTCCCGCCTTCGTCAACAATACACCCGTGGTCATGGTCCTTATCCCGATCGTCCGCCGACTGGCGCGCACGGTCGGTATCCCGGCGACCCGTTTGCTGATCCCCTTATCCTATTTGTCGATCCTGGGAGGCACACTGACGCTGATCGGCACGTCGACCAATCTGCTGGTCGATGGCGTCGCGCGTGCGAACGGCCAGCCCGGCTTCGGCATCTTCGACATCACCGCCGTCGGGGCGGTCGCCATGGCGGCGGGTGTTATCATGATGCTGGTCCTTGGTCCGCCCCTGCTGCCCGCTCGTCCCGATAACGATATCGCCGACCGGCACCGCCTGGAATATCTTACCGAGCTGAGCCTGTCCGAACGATCGCCCGGCAAAATGCGGACAATTGCTGACCTGTCCTTTCTGAAGCGAGATGCCGTCCGGCTGATTGCGGTTCGGCGCGGTGGCGCGTTGCTGCGTGAGTTGCCGCCTGATATGCTGATCGAGCGCGGCGACCGGTTTGTCGTTGCGGCCTCTGCGGACGAATTGGACAGTCTGGCGCGTAGCAATTCCGTCGTTGTCGGCTTGCAGAATGTCGGCCAACCGATCCGGCTCGCCGAAGATGAACGATCAGATGACGTTCGGCTGGTCGGCCTCACCATCGCGCCGTCGCACCCTGCGATCGGTGGCCGGCTGGACCATATTCCCTTTCTATCGAACTTGCCGGCGCGTATACTCGGAATCGGGCGAGCGCGGCACATGCCCGGTCCGGATCTTGGTAGCGTGCGCTTGCGTGCGGCCGACAACCTCCTCGTGGCCGCAGAGGCGCCTGCTATCGCCGGTCTGCACGGCAACACGCATCTCATCGCCGAGGATACGAGCCATGTCCGGCGCTTCCGCCGCGATCGGGCGCCGATCGCGGTCCTTACGCTTGCGGGCGTTATCGTGCTCGCCGCGGCGTCCGTCGCACCGATCCTCTCGCTTGCCCTTATCGGTGTGGGCATCGTTCTCGTCACCGGCTGCATCGATCCCGCCGAGGCCTGGGAATCGATCGATGGCAGCGTTCTGGTGCTGATCTTCGCGATGCTCGCCATTGGCAGCGGGCTGGAAGCCATCGGGACCATAAACCTGGTTGTCGCCGCCGTGTCACCATGGCTGACGGGGCTTTCTCCTCTCGCGTTGATCGTGATGCTCTATTTTCTCACGTCGCTGCTTACCGAGACCGTCACCAACAATGCGGTAGCGGTCATCATGACCCCGATCGCCATTTCCCTGGCGCAGGTGACCAACCAAGACCCGCGAGCCATGATCGTCACTGTCATGTTCGCCGCGTCGGCCAGTTTTGCCACCCCGATCGGCTATCAGACGAATACGATGGTCTATGCAGCAGCCGACTACCGGTTTTCGGATTTCCTGAAGTTCGGTGTGCCGATGAATCTAGCCGTTGGCATGGCCACTTGCATCGCGATTAACCACATTATTTAGGGTTATAAAAATTCATTTTTGATGAAATTAATTATTACGAAAATATCATATTTTAATATTAAGACGAGATGAAATATTCTATTCATTGTTGATGGAGTTCTGAGGAATATCATCGCTATCCACGCTGCGAAGGCCGCCGCAGGAACTATCGTCGACGAGCTTGACGCGGAAACGGGAACCAGAGTCCGTATCGCTGCGCCAGCACCACCGGGCGCTACATCGTAGTGTTCCGAGGTGTCTGACGGCAACATTCGGCGGCAGGATGCGAAGAAAAGCGGTCCTAGCGTAGGAGAAGCGGCGACTCATATTCATCGCTTTCGTCCTGCTTGGGGCACCAGGAGCCCTTCCGCAGCGGTCCATATTTGCTCGCAAGTCATTATAAAATAGAGTAAAATATGCCATCGGTCATCCGCCGGTGTCCACCCCGATCCACCCGTTTCCGGGCATTTTGGGGGCCACGGTGGGGGCCACGAAACGGAAACCAAATCGGTGGCCCCCAAATGTCTCTGAAAGCCGCAGAAATCCGCGCCTCACAGCCACGCAAAAATGCGTATAAAATGGCTGACGAAAGGGGTCTTTTTCTCCTGATTCAGCCCTCCGGAGCCCGTCTTTGGCGCCTGAAGTATCGCTTTCGGGGTTATGAAAAGAAGCTAAACCTCGGAAAATACCCGGAAATCGGACTCGCGGAGGCGCGGGAACGGCGGGATGAAGCCCGCCGCCTGCTTGCCTCCGGTATCGATCCTGCTGTTGCCCGAAAGCAGGCCGCGCTCGAAGCTGCGATGAGTCAGGCAACAACGTTCCGCGTGGTGGCCGACGAATACATCGAGAAGATGGCGTGTGAGGGCAAGGCCGACTCCACGCTGGTCAAGATGCGCTGGTTCCGCGACCTGCTTGAGCCCGACATCGGCCACAGGCCGATCGCGGAGATCACCCCGCACGAACTGCTCGATGCGCTCCGCCGCGTCGAACGCCGCGGCCATCGCGAGACGGCGCACCGGCTCCGCGCGTTCGCCGATCGCGTGTTCCGCTATGCCATCGTTACGTTGCGGGCGACGGCAAGTCCTGCCGACATCCTCCGCGGCGCACTTACTGCCCCAAAAGTCACGCATCGTGCCGCCGTGCTCGAACCGAGAAAGGTCGGCGAGCTCCTGCGTGCGATCGACGGATATGAGGGTCGGCCCGAAACACGCATTGCCCTGCAGCTCGCGCCTCACCTGTTCGTTCGGCCTGGCGAACTCCGTAAGGCCGAATGGTCCGAGTTTGATCTCGACCAGGCGGTCTGGCGCATCCCCGGCGAGAAAATGAAGATGGCACAGCCACACATGGTGCCCCTGTCACAGCAATCACTCGAACTGGTCAGGCAACTGCGGTCCATTGCCAATCACGGCGTCTTTCTTTTCCCGGCGTTTCACACGAGCAAGCGCTACATGTGTGAGAATACACTCAACCAAGCCTTGCGACGGCTCGGCTACGCGAATGACGAAATGACGGCGCACGGTTTTCGGGCAATCGCCAGCACCTTTCTCAACGAATCAGGCCTTTGGAACCCGGACGCGATCGAGCGCGCGCTTGCGCACCGCGACCGCAATGCCGTTCGCGCAGCGTATCACCGCAGCACATACTGGGCGGAACGTGTGCGCATGGCGCAGTGGTGGTCCGATCACCTCGATGAACTGCGCGCAGGCGGGACGGTCATTGTCAGGAGCTTCGGCCGCGCGGGTTGAGTGCCGCCGCAAGCTTCACCAACATCAGGGAATCAGGATTGCCGGATCCGGGCTCGCCTGCTGTTGATGAGGGATTCCAGGCACTCCACCGGAATAAGTGTTGCGTTACCGATCTTGATCGTCTCGATCTCGCCGGCTGCGATCAACTCATAGAGTTTTGACCGCCCGATGCCGAGCATCGAAGCCGCAACGCGCACCCGCACAGTCAACGGGCGAAGCCGGGGATCGAAAGCATCCCTTGACAAGGACGGAACCGGAGTCTGGGGAATATTATTGGGATTTTCCTCACACCTGGATCGAACGCGGGCTCTCATGACCGTTCTCCCTCCCCTCGCCTCTGGCTGCGCCGAAAGCCACATCCAATCACAGCATCGAGGGCCGCCTCGGTGCGCAGGATGGCGCGGCCGATGGCTTCGGGAATCTGCGGCAGGACGGCGTCACCGAACGCCTCGACAATCAGGCTGGCAGCAGACGACCGCCTGCCATCGCCGAGCGCAACGCGCGTGCGAGCCACCCAGACGGAAAGTCCATCATCCAGCCTGAGGATCAGCGTGCAATAGGCACCCCCTTCGTGGGGTGATCGGCGTGCAAAAAGGACCCCTTCATCCCGGGGATTTAGTCGGCCGACTGGTTTTGATCAGTTGGCGAGAACGGGATGTTGATCGTGGAGACAGTGGTTCGGATTCGGCGTGAGCATGCAGCGGGTAAGGCGATCAAGGCGATCGCTCGTGACCTTCGTTTGTCGCGGAAGGTCGTCCGCAAAGCGATCCGGTCGCCGGAGGCGGCGTTCAACTATCAGCGCAAAGTCCAGCCGCTGCCGCGGATCGGTCCTTATCAGGATCGTCTCGATGCGCTGCTTGAGGAGAACGAAGGTCGCGGCCGCCGCGATCGGCTACGGATGACGCGTATCCATGACCTGCTGGTGCGCGAGGGGTTCGATGGATCCTATGATGCGGTGCGCCGCTATGCGGCGCGCTGGCGTGCTGCGCGGCGGAAGGATGCTGGCGAAGGCGCACCGGCGTTCATCCCGATGACCTTCCAGCCGGGTGAGGCCTACCAGTTCGACTGGAGCCACGAGGATGTGGAGATCGCCGGCAAGCCGATGCGGGTGAAGGTGGCGCATATGCGTCTCTGCGACTCGCGCGCACCCTATGTCCGGGCCTATCCGCGCGAGGGCCAGGAGATGCTGTTCGATGCCCATGCCCGGGCGTTCGCGTTCTTCGGCGGTGTGCCGCGACGCGGTATCTACGATAATATGAAGACGGCGGTGACGGCCGTGTTCACCGGCAAGGAGCGTGTGTTCAACCGCCGCTTCCTGATCATGACCGATCATTACATGGTCGAGCCGACCGCCTGCTCGCCGGCGGCGGGATGGGAGAAGGGCCAGGTCGAGCAGCAGGTCCAGACGATCCGAGGCCGCTTCTTCCAGCCGCGACTCCGGTTCGCCAGCCTGGCCGAGCTCAACGGGTGGCTGGAGGCCGAGTGCCGGCGCTGGGCCGAGCATCATGCCCATCCCGAACGCGGGGATATTACCGTCGCCGAGGCGCTGGATATGGAGCGACCGGCCCTGCAGCCGATCCTGGCACCGTTCGACGGCTTCCATGAGAGCGAGCATGCCGTCACCGGCACCTGCCTCATCAGCTTCGATCGCAACCGCTACTCGGTCATGTCGACGGCCGCACGCCGGACCGTTCAGGTGCGCTCCTATGCCGATCGCATCGTCATACGCTGCGGCGATGCGATCGTCGGGGAGCATGAGCGCCACTTCGGTCGGAACCGCACGATATACGATCCCTGGCATTATCTGCCGGTCCTCGCGCACAAGCCCGGCGCGCTGCGTAACGGCGCACCGTTCCAGGACTGGGATCTGCCGCCCGCCCTGCACCGATTACGGCGAAGGCTCGGCACCGGGGACGAGGCCGATCGCAGGTTCGTGCGGGTCCTCTCGGCGGTGCTCACCGATGGCCTGGAGCCGGTAGAGGCTGCCGTGCGCGAAGCGTTGGCGAACGGAACGGCCAGCGACGAGCTGATCCTCAACATCCTCTCCCGGCGCCGCGAGCCGGCGACACCCCACAGCATCGTCACTTCGGAAGACCGGATGCTGCAGCATCCTCCGCTCGCCGACTGTGCCCGCTATGATCTGCTGCGAGGCTATGATGCAGCGGCATGATATGATCGACACGATGCGCGGCCTCGGACTCAAGGGCATGGCGGCGGCGTTCGACGAGGCGGTCACCACCGGCCTCCAGCGCAAGCGCACCACCATGGAGATACTGACCGACCTGCTCCGTGCTGAGGCGACCCACCGGGATGCAGCCTCCATCCGCTATCGGATGACGGCTGCGAGGCTGCCCGTGGTGAAGGACCTGGAGCGGTTCAGCTTCGAGGGCACACCGATCAATGAGGAGATGATCCGCTCCCTTCACGATGGCTCCTTCCTCCCGCCTCGCCGCAATATCGTGCTGGTCGGCGGCACGGGGACAGGCAAGACCCACCTCGCCATCGCGATCACCGCCAATGTCGTGCGAAGGGGCGCTCGCGCCCGCTACTTCAACACCGTCGATCTGGTGACACGCCTCGAAGAGGAGACCCGGATCGGCAAAGGCGGGACCCTGGCGGCGCAGCTGTCGCGGCTCGACCTGATCGTGCTCGACGAGCTCGGTTATCTGCCGTTCGCCCGCTCGGGAGGGCAGTTGCTGTTCCACCTCATCAGCAAGCTTTATGAGCGGACCAGCGTCATCATCACCACGAACCTCGCCTTCGGCGAATGGCCGACCGTGTTCGGCGATCCCAAGATGACCACGGCGCTGCTCGACCGCGTCACCCACCACTGCGATATCGTCGAGACGGGCAACGACAGCTGGCGCTTCAAAAACCGCAGCTGACAGCCACCTTCGGCGCCTTCAAAAATCTATCTTGCGCTGCGCGCGCCTCCGGTCGGGCTACGCCCGCCCTCCGCCGCACGCAGCGCAAGGCCATCTTCAACAAACCAGCATCATATTATCCGAAAAGGGGGTCCCTCTTCGACGCCGATCGGGGGTCCCTTTTGAACGCCGTTTGACACGCAACGATGGCGGACAGCGCTTCAGCATCGTCGCGGACATTCCCGACGACCTGCGCCTGCACCTCCATCGCGTGACGGAACCCCTCCATGCCGGCATCGAGCCGCCTGCGGGCCTCGATGACGCGCCGGTCGGTGCTGAGCGCCCGGTCGTACTCCTCGGGGAACAGCGCGCGGAACTTCGCGTCCAGTTCGTCGAGCCGGAAGTCGATGAGCCGGGCCTGGTTCATCAGCAGGTCGATCTGGCGAAGCTTGCGCTGCAGTTCGGAAAGCTGGGGGAAGTCGATGCGCGACAGGTTCTTCGCCATATTGACGAGCACCTCCGCCTCGTTCTGAAGCGACCGGATCTGGTTGTTGATCTGGCTCAGTGTCCGCGCCGCGATGAGAAGGTTCTGCGCATAGTTGTTGCTGTCAAACACCGGCATCGCCTGTGCCGCGGGAACGACGAGGGCTGCAGAGCCCACGGCTCCAATGCCGAGCAGGCCGGCAACGATGAACGTCTTCATGTCTTTTCTCCTCATGGTTGCACCGGGGGAGCGGGAAAACCGGCGGCTGCGTCGGCCGCCCATTCGAGGCCGGCGCCGCTCAGGAACCGGCCCGCGAAGCCCTCTGCGCCGTGTTCGGCGAGAATCCTGTCGATGCGCTTTTGGGTTTCAGGATCGGATGCACCGCACAGCGTGCGCGCGATCGGACCGAGCTTCAGCTCGAACAGCCGGTTGCCGCGCGCCGACTGCAGGTAATACTGGCGCTTCGGGACGGCGCGGCTGATCAGTTCGATCTGACGCGCATTGAGTCCGAACCGTTCATAGGCGGCACGGGACTGCGGCTCGATCGCCCGGTCGTTGGGCAGCAGGATGTGCTGCGGGCAGCTCTCGATGATCGCCGGTGCAATGGTGGAATCTGCAATGTCGGCGAGCGACTGCGTTGCAAACACGACCGCGACGTTCTTCTTGCGGAGCGTTTTCAGCCATTCGCGGATGCGCGCGGCGAACAGCGGGTGGTCGAGGAACACCCAGGCCTCGTCGAGGACCAGCAACGTCGGCTTGCCCGTGAAGCGCTCCTCGAGCCGATGGAACAGATAGGTCAGCACCGGAGCGACGATCCCGGCATGTCCCATCAAGGCTTCGGTCTCGAAGCACTGCACGTCGGCAATGGCGAGGTCATCTTCGGCAGCATCGAATAGCCGGCCGAACGGACCTTCCAAGGTGTACGGGGACAATGCGACACGTAACTGCGCCGATTGCAGCAGCAGCGACAGGCCGGTCAGCGTGCGCTCTTCGACCGGGGCCGTGGCGAGATTGGTGAGCGCCGACCAGACCGATTCCTTGACCTCCGGCGTCACCAGCACCTTTTCGTGGGCGAGCAAGGCCCCGATCCACTCGGCGGCCCATGCCCGCTCGTCGGGCTGGTCGATGTGGCGCAGGGGCTGGAACGCGATCGTCTCGCCGGCGTCACCGCCAAGACCAAGGCCATGATGAGCGCCGCCCATCGCCAGCGTCGCCGCGCGCGCCGAGCGACCCATGTCGAAGATATAGACCTGTGAGCCCGGATAGCGCCGAAACTGCAAGGCCAGCAATGCGAGCAGGACGGACTTGCCCGCGCCTGTCGGCCCGACGATCAGCATATGCCCGACATCGCCGACGTGGGTCGACAGGCGGAACGGCGTGGAGCCGCTGGTTTCGGCGTAGAGCAGTGGCGGGCCGTTCAGATGCGTGTTGGCTGCCGGTCCTGCCCATACCGACGACAGCGGCATCAAGTGTGCGAGATTGAGCGTGTGGATGATGGGCTGCCGGACGTTGGCATAGACATGGCCCGGCAGGCTCGACAGCCATGCCTCGACGGCGTTAACGGTCTCGCGAATGCAGGTGAAGCCGAGACCGTTCACGATCCGCTCGACGGCGCGGACCTTGTCCTCGACGCGCGCACGATCCTCATCTGCAACGGTGATCGTCGTGGTCAGATAGCCGAACGCGACGTGATCCTGCCCAAGCGCCTGGAGCGCGAGATCGGCATCGACCACCTTGTTGTCGGCGTCGCTGTCGAGCAATTGGACCGGCTGGTTGTAGATGACCTCGCGCAGAAGCGCGGTGATCGACTTGCGCTTGTTGAACCATTGCCGGCGCAGCTTAGTCAGCACCTTGGTCGCGTCGGTCTTGTCGAGCGCAAGGAAGCGTGTCACCCAGCGATAGCCGAAATCCTCGTGGTTGAGCGCGTCGAGGATGCCGGGCCGGCTGGCGCCCGGGAATCCCAGGATCGTCAACGTCCGAAGGTGCTGATTCCCAAGCATCGGCTCAAGGCCGCCAGTCAACGGCGTGTCGACGAGCATCGCGTCCAGATACATCGGCGTCTCGGGAACACTGACGGCATGGCGCCGGGTCGATATGGTGCCATGCAGGAAGGTCAGCGTCTCGCTGTCGTCGAGCGCCCGGACCTCCGGCATGAAACCAGAGAACAGATCCAGCGCCCTATCCGTTTCAGCAATGAAGCCGGCGAGCGCCTGCCGCCAGTCGCGACCCTTTACGTCGTCGCTGCGCTCGACCAATGCGCGGCCCGCCGTGTCAACCTGGTCGGGCGGCGGTAGGAAAGTGAGCGTAAGATAGTAGCGGCTCTCGAAGTGCATCCCGGCGCTTTCGAACGCGGCGGCACGTTCCTCGTCGACAAGCCACGACACGGCATTGGGAAAATCGCTCACCGGATAGCCCGGCGCCTCCCGCCGCTCGGCCTCGACATGTAGCGCCCAGCCCGAGCCGAACCGCTTGAGCACGTTGTTCGCCCGCGCGCAGGCCGAAACCAGCTCGGCCTCGGTGGCGGATTCAAGGTCCGGCCCGCGAAACCGCAAGGTCCGCTGAAAACTGCCGTCCTTGTTCAGCACCACGCCGGGGGCGACCAGCGCCGCCCACGGCAGATGGTCCGGCAGCCGGTCGGCCTTCTGCCGGTATTCGCGCAAGGCTAGCATGACAGGTATCCACGTTGCCGGAGGTGACGGGCAAGCACCGGTGCGAAGTCGGGATCGCGCTTCGCCGCGAACACGGCGAGCGTGTGCCCGAGCGCCCACATCACGAAGCCCGCAATCCATTGCTGGAGGCCGAGCCCGAGCGCCGTAGCGACCGTACCGTTGACGATCGCGATGGCGCGCGGCGCGCCGCCGAGCAGGATCGGTTCGGCGAGCGCGCGGTGTATCGGCGCCTCGAACCCCTCGATGTGGGCACTGGCCGTCATGCGATCAGCGCCCCGCCGCCGAAGCTGAAGAAGGACAGGAAGAAGCTCGATGCCGCAAAGGCGATCGACAGGCCGAACACGATCTGGATCAGGCGCCGGAATCCTCCCGCCGTCTCGCCGAACGCCAGCGTCAGGCCGGTCACGATGATGATGATCACCGCGACGATCTTGGCAACCGGACCTTGCACCGATTCCAGCACCTGCTGGAGCGGCTCTTCCCACGGCATTCCCGAGCCCGCGGCCTGCGCGGTGGCGGCAAGCGCGAGCCCCGCAATCACGGCGATGCTGGCAAGGACGATGGATTGGCGATCAGGAATGCAAGACAGGCGCATTGGTCATTCTCCTTGAGGTTCGGGGGTTCGGTCAGGGGTAAGGTCGATCACGGCGTAACCGCCGTCGGGGTCGAGGCCGGCGACGCGTGCGATCGTCTCCACCCGGCGCGCGAAGCCGCGCCCGGAGATGAACACGATCATGTCGATAGCGTCGGCGATCAGCCGCCTCGGCACGGTGACGACACTCTCCTGCACGAGGCTTTCGAGCCGGTAGAGCGCGGAGATGGCGCTATTCGCGTGGACCGTGGCGATGCCGCCCGGATGACCCGTGTTCCAGCTCTTCAGCAGGTCCAGCGCCTCGCGGCCGCGCACCTCGCCGACGACGATGCGGTCCGGACGGAGGCGCAGCGTCGAGCGCACGAGATCGGCCATGGTGATGCTGCCGATGCTGCCAGCGCCAATCGAACGGGTGCGGAGCGCGACGACATCGCTCGCGGCGCATTGCAGCTCGCGCGTGTCCTCGATGATGATGACGCGCTCGTCCAAATGCGCCATCTCGGCGAGAAGCGCGTTGGCGAGCGTCGTCTTGCCTGACGATGTGCCGCCCGCGACAAGGATATTCTTGCGCTCGACGACCGCCATCGACAGCACCCGCGCCGTCTCGGCGGACATGATACCGTCGGTCACGTAGTCGAGCAGCGTGTAGATCTTCGCGGCGGGCTTTCGGATCGAGAAGCACGGCGCGAGACTGACCGGCGGCAGGACGCCCTCGAAGCGCTCCCCTGCCCCGTCCCCGTGCGGCGGCAGCTCCGCCGACACGATCGGCGCGTTCGCATGGACTTCGGTGCGGGCATGGGATGCTACCAGCCGGATGATGCGTTCGACCTGCGCGGGATCATAACGGGTGCCGGTGTCAATGCGGCCTTCACCAAGCCTGTCGAGACGCAAGGCACCATCCGGATTCACCATGATCTCGATCACGGCCGGGTCGGCGAGCGCAGTGGCGATTGTCGGTCCCATCGCGCTTTTCAGCATCGCGCGGCGACGCTCGAAGGAGACGATATCGCTCATCTCCGCACCTACGCCGCGTCGGCGGTATCGAGCGTGCGCTTGCCGGTCGCGATCTGGCGACCAAGCTGGGCAATAAAGCGCTCGAACCGCGCGTTGCCGGTGGCGAGCGCGGCGGCGTCGGCTTCGGGGAGCGGCGCGGTGACGGTGAGCTGGTAGCGCACGAACAGCGACAGCGCTTCGAGCACCACCTCGATGTCGCGGCGGCACGCGCCGATCTCGCGCGAGATGCGGTCGAGCCGGACCTTCAGGAGGTCGTCGACCTCCTTGCTCGCGCGGCGGGCAAGCCAGCTTTTGAGCGCTTCGTTGACGATGCGCGACTTGTTGCTGCCGCGCCGGATGACCAGCGCGCCCAGCGCATCGCTGAGCTCGCGGTCGATATAGAGGTTCTGCCGGACCTTCATCGCTTACAGACCCGGCAGGAGGTCCTGGGTCGGACCCTGGTTCATCGCATGACCGCGCATGAGCACGGCGCGCACGCGGTCCATGGCGCGCTTGTCGGCAGCAGCGTCGCCGTCGTCCTTGTCTGTATCGAGAAGTTCCAGCTGCTTGGGCGGTTCGGGCTTGGCGGCCTTTTCTTCAAGGCCCGGATGGCGCTGCTGCTGAAGGCCGCCCTCGTCCTCGGGCTTCGCCTCGTCCTCCGCCTTGACGAGCCGCATGTCGGGCGCGCGGACAAGGCCGCTCCAGTCGTTGGGGCGTGGCCGCGGACGATCGCGATAGGCGCCTCGCGCGAGGTCGGGCGGCAGCAACACGCGCCCGGTGAAGTTGGGGTCTTCGTAATAGCGCAGCTTTTTAGCCTTGATCGGCGCCATGCCCGATACAAGGACAAGCTCGTCGGCGGGTGGGAGCTGCATCACCTCGCCGGTGGTCAGCAGCGGCCGCGCCGTCTCCTGTCGGCTGACCATGACGTGCGCGAGCCACGGCGCGAGGCGGTGCCCGGCATAGTTGCGCATCGCGCGCTGTTCGGTGGCGATGCCGAGCGCGTCCGAAATCCGCCGTGCCGTGCGCTCGTCGTTGGTCGCGAAGCTCACCCGGACATGGCAGTTGTCGAGAAGCGAGTTGTTCTCGCCGTAGGCCTTTTCAATCTGGTTGAGGCTCTGCGCCACCAAGTAGACGCGCACCCCGTACCCCGCCATGAAGGCAAGGCTCGTCTCGAAGAAGTCGAGCCGCCCCAATGCCGGGAACTCGTCCAGCATCATGAGAAGCTGACGCTTGTGACCTTCACGCGGCATCGAGCGTCTCCGTCAGCCGGCGGCCAATCTGGTTGAGCACCAGGCGCACGAGCGGCTTGGTGCGGCTGATGTCGGATGGCGGGATGACGAGGTAGAGCGAGACGGGGTGATCGGCCTCGACCAGGTCGGCGATGCGCCAGTCGCAGCGTGACGTGACCGCCGCGACGGTGGGGTCGCGGTACAATCCCAGGAACGACATCGCCGTGGACAGGACGCCCGAGCGTTCGTTCTCCGACTTGTTCAGCACCTCGCGCGCCGCCGACGCGACGACGGGATGGACCTGCGGCACGTCCGCCGTGCCGAGATGATTGGTGGTCATCATCCGGCGCAGTGTCGTCGTGAACGAGCGTTGCGGGTCGGAAAGGAAGGTCGCAACCCGCGCTAAAGTCTTTTCTTCCTCGGCGTAAAGGACGTGGAGGATGACGCCGACAAGCAGGCTGTGGCTGGTCTTTTCCCAGTGGTTGCGGCGCTCGAGCGCGCCCTCGGGGTCGACGAGGATATCGGCAATGTTCTGGACGTCGCGGACCTCGTTCTCGCCGCGGCGCACTTCAAGCAGCGGGTTGTACTTGGCGGATGCGGGATCGGTCGGGTTAAATAGCAATGCGTGGCTGAATCGCGACCGCCAGCCGGCGGTGAGATTCCAGTTCTCGCCCTTGATGTCGTGGATGACGGCAGAACCGGTCCAGCTCAACAAGGTCGGGATGACAAGGCCGACACCCTTGCCGCTCCGCGTCGGGGCAAAGGCCATGACATGCTCCGGGCCGTCATGGCGCAGATAGCGGCCGCGCAGCTTACCGAGGAACACACCGGCGTCACGGTGCAGCCCGGCGCGTTCGACCTCGCGCTTCGTCGCCCAGCGCGCCGAGCCATAGGTGGTGACATGCCGCGCCTGTCGCGCGCGCCACAGCGAACCGGTGATGGCCGCCGCGCAACCGAGAAAGCCGCTCGCTCCGGCGAGCGCACCCGCCTTGTTGAAGACGTCCGGCGCATAGGCCTCGAACGAATACCACCACCGGAAAATCTCCCAGGGGCGGTAAACCGGCGTGCCCGCGAAGGTGAACCACGGGGCTCCCAGCTGCGGCTGATAGCCGAGCTGCGCGGCGCACCACTGCGTCGCAGCCCATACGCCGAGAATGACGATGGCAAACACGACAAGGATCTGGCCGACAAGCAGCTTGGTCGGGGTCACGAAAATGCTCCGGGAAGAACGGGGTGCTCTGACCCGGCAAGACTCGCACCAGGTGGCTCGCGAGCGTTAGAGCCTCTCTGCCGTCACGGACCGCCTTTCTGCCGACATTTCAGCGATCAAAGGGGTCTACGCGTGCCGCAGTGTCCGTCCGCTGCCATATTGGGGCGTCCAAGTCGGCATTGGCATAATATGCTAATGATGCTATATACGCCCCGGAAGCGAGCGAGTAGAGACTGCAGATGCCAACCCGAAATGTCGTTCTGACTGATCATCAGAAGGATGTGATCGAAACGCTGGTGCAGTCCGGCCGCTATCAGAACGCCAGCGAAGTGCTGCGTGAGGGCCTCCGGCTTGTAGAACAGCGTGAGCGCGAAGATGCGCTCAGGCTCGAGGCGCTGCGCGAAGCCGCACGCACCGGCCTTGCCGACATCGCCGCGGGCCGATTCCGTGACGTCGCACCTGACGGGATCGACACCCTCATTGTAGAGTTCGGTGCCGAAGCGGGCAAACGCGCGGGCGCCCGCGCTTGAGCCGGGCGATCCGGCTCGCTGCGGCGGCCGAAGCCGACATCATCGATATACTGGAGCAGTCGGAAGCTGATTTCGGCCTTGCGGCGCGGCAGCGCTACGAGCGGCTGCTGGCCACGGCGCTGCGCGACATCGCCGAAAGACCCGAACGGCCAGGGAGCGCGGCCCGGCCGGAAATCGGTAGCGGCATCCGGTCGTGGCACCTGCGACAGAGCCGTGAACGTGCACGCGGACCGGGCGGCCCGGTCCGCAGGCCCCGGCACCTGATTCTCTATTCCATCATCGATGACGCAACCGTAGGCGTGATCCGGATCCTCCACGATGCAATGGAACTTCAACGCCATATCGGCGAGAATAGCGACGACCCTGAGGACGTCTGAAGCACCGCTTCAAGCGATCAGTTGGTGACCAGGAGGGTGCAGAAGTTCGTCATCCGCAAATAAATGGCGCGATTACTCGCGAACCCAATGAGGAGACTGCGGTTGTTGCGTTGGATACGAAGGGGTCTGCTCTGTCTTGCGACGCTTCCGCTCATCTATCTGCTTGCCGCCCTTGCCGGGGCACTGATCCCCGCCAACCTCGGCTGGTCGCCCCCGACCCGCGGCGTCCAACTGTACATCCTCAGCAACGGCGTCCACACCGCCATCGTGATGCCGGTGCGCGCCGCGGGTATCGATTGGGGGCAGCTGATTCATCCATCACATCTGCAGCGCCCCGATCTTGCCGGCGATCATCTTGCCGTCGCCTGGGGCCAGCGCGAGTTCTACCTGACGACGCCCGAATGGTCGGACCTGCGCGCCGGTGTGGCGCTGCGGGCCCTTGCCGGGCGAGGCGGTACGCTGATGCACGTCTATCACCTTCGGGCACCTCGCCCCGCGCCCGACCAACGGCCCCTGCTCGTGACCGAGGACCAATACCGGCGGATCGCCGGCTTCATTCTCACGAGCTTCCGCCTGACGGAAGGGGCGCTCGTCCCGCTCCCGGGCTACGAGGACACCGACAGTTTCTACGAAGCTCGCGGCCGGTACAGCCTTTTCCGGACATCGAACGAATGGACCGGCACCACGCTGAGACACGCAGGCGTGCGCGTCGGCATCTGGACACCGTTCGCCCAAAGCCTCATGTGGCGCTTTCCCGTCAAGGCGTGACCGGCCGCGCTTTGCCGCATGGGCCGGAGGCCGGCCCCGCTCGACAGATTCTTCGCAGTCGTCGGAAGGCCGCCGTTGCCATGCACGCCCTCGATCGGCTGATCGTCTGCGCGTCAGCCTTCACCTCGCCTCGCTGCCTCAATCTTCGCGACGTCGATCTTCCGCATCGTCATCATGGCCTCGAATACACGCCTTGCGACCTTCCTGTCCGGGTCGGCGAACCCTTCGCTGAGCACGCGCGGCGTGATCTGCCAGGAGAACCCCCAGCGGTCCTTGCACCAGCCGCAAGCGCTTTCTGCACCGCCGTTATCGACGATCGCGTTCCAGTAACGGTCGGTCTCCGCCTGGTCCTCCGTCTCGATCATGAACGACACGGCCTCATCGGGCTTGAACGCGGGACCACCATTGAGACCGACGAACGGCCTCCCGAGAAGCGTGAACTCCACCGTCAGTTCGTCGCCTTCCTTACCCGACGGGAAGTCGGCGGGAGCGGTTACCACCCTGTCGACATGGCTGTCGGGAAAGACGTTCGCGTAGAATTCCGCGGCCTTGCGCGCCTCGCCGTGGTCGAACCACAGGCAGTTGATGATCTTGCTCGCCATATGTTTTCTCCAGTTGCCCCTGTCGTTCCTGAATGGTTCTCCCCGGTTTCGGGTTCCTCTGAGCCAGGGTCGAGGCGGTTCCGTCACTGCCATTCGCCATGATCAGCCACGAAATTCTCCCAGGTTTTTTACCATACATATCAACGTTTTTGCTTTTGATTCTGATTATAGAACCGCCCACATAAAAAAGGTCGCGCAAGAAAACGGGAGAGAAGCATGCTGGATAGTGAAAAGGACCGTCGAAGCCGACACCGGAAGGGATCGAGGGGCTGACCTGAGCGGTCAATCGAAGAGGGGCCGCCCGATCAACACCCGACCGGTGCGGACACGATGCAATCACATGACGGAGCCGGGCCCGGCATAGACCGGGCGGCCGCGGATCGAGACCTGCTGACCCATTTGCTGACACTTGTCAGCGGCAGGCACCATGCACGAAAACTGGCGCTTGCGCTGATCGGCGAGCTGCGCACGCTTCCCCGCGTGCTTGCCGCAGACAGGCCTGTCAAACGGCGTTCAAAAGGGACCCCCGATCGGCGTCGAAGAGGGACCCCCTTTTCGGATAATATGATGCTGGTTTGTTGAAGATGGCCTTGCGCTGCGTGCGGCGGAGGGCGGGCGTAGCCCGACCGGAGGCGCGCGCAGCGCAAGATAGATTTTTGAAGGCGCCGAAGGTGGCTGTCAGCTGCGGTTTTTGAAGCGCCAGCTGTCGTTGCCCGTCTCGACGATATCGCAGTGGTGGGTGACGCGGTCGAGCAGCGCCGTGGTCATCTTGGGATCGCCGAACACGGTCGGCCATTCGCCGAAGGCGAGGTTCGTGGTGATGATGACGCTGGTCCGCTCATAAAGCTTGCTGATGAGGTGGAACAGCAACTGCCCTCCCGAGCGGGCGAACGGCAGATAACCGAGCTCGTCGAGCACGATCAGGTCGAGCCGCGACAGCTGCGCCGCCAGGGTCCCGCCTTTGCCGATCCGGGTCTCCTCTTCGAGGCGTGTCACCAGATCGACGGTGTTGAAGTAGCGGGCGCGAGCGCCCCTTCGCACGACATTGGCGGTGATCGCGATGGCGAGGTGGGTCTTGCCTGTCCCCGTGCCGCCGACCAGCACGATATTGCGGCGAGGCGGGAGGAAGGAGCCATCGTGAAGGGAGCGGATCATCTCCTCATTGATCGGTGTGCCCTCGAAGCTGAACCGCTCCAGGTCCTTCACCACGGGCAGCCTCGCAGCCGTCATCCGATAGCGGATGGAGGCTGCATCCCGGTGGGTCGCCTCAGCACGGAGCAGGTCGGTCAGTATCTCCATGGTGGTGCGCTTGCGCTGGAGGCCGGTGGTGACCGCCTCGTCGAACGCCGCCGCCATGCCCTTGAGTCCGAGGCCGCGCATCGTGTCGATCATATCATGCCGCTGCATCATAGCCTCGCAGCAGATCATAGCGGGCACAGTCGGCGAGCGGAGGATGCTGCAGCATCCGGTCTTCCGAAGTGACGATGCTGTGGGGTGTCGCCGGCTCGCGGCGCCGGGAGAGGATGTTGAGGATCAGCTCGTCGCTGGCCGTTCCGTTCGCCAACGCTTCGCGCACGGCAGCCTCTACCGGCTCCAGGCCATCGGTGAGCACCGCCGAGAGGACCCGCACGAACCTGCGATCGGCCTCGTCCCCGGTGCCGAGCCTTCGCCGTAATCGGTGCAGGGCGGGCGGCAGATCCCAGTCCTGGAACGGTGCGCCGTTACGCAGCGCGCCGGGCTTGTGCGCGAGGACCGGCAGATAATGCCAGGGATCGTATATCGTGCGGTTCCGACCGAAGTGGCGCTCATGCTCCCCGACGATCGCATCGCCGCAGCGTATGACGATGCGATCGGCATAGGAGCGCACCTGAACGGTCCGGCGTGCGGCCGTCGACATGACCGAGTAGCGGTTGCGATCGAAGCTGATGAGGCAGGTGCTGATCTTCCTCCGGTTGTGCGGACACTAGGGTTAGCCCGTCATGCGTTGCTCGGCCTGTTCGGGGGTGAGATACCCGAGCGCCGAGTGCATGCGATGCCGATTATAATAGCCTTCGATATATCCGAACAGAGCCTGCCGGGCTTCGACGTGCGTTGCCCAGCGGCATTGATGGACCAGTTCGACCTTCAGCGTATGAAAGAAGCTCTCCATCGGCGCGTTGTCGTAACAGTTTCCGGTGCGGCTCATCGACGCGGTCGCGCCGATCGCGGTGAGTTGATCGACATAAGCCCCGGCGGCATATTGCGATCCGCGATCGGAGTGATGCACGAGTCCGCGTGCTGGTCGCTGCCGTTGGGCGGCCATCATCAACGCAGCGAGCGTCAGTTCGGTGCGCATGTGATCCCGCATCGCCCAGCCCACGATCTTGCGCGTCGCCAGATCGAGCACGGCCGCCAGATACAGCCAGCCTTCGCCGGTCGGGATATAGCTGATATCGGCCAGCCACACGCGGTTCGGCGCCGTTGCTTCGAAGCGCTGCGCTAGCAGGTTCGGCGCGATCGGCAGGTAATGGCGGCTGTCGGTCGTCGAGGGCCGAAAGCGGCGACCGGCAAGCGCACGAATGCCGTGACGGCGCATCAGCCGCTCGACACGACCGCGGCTGCAGCCGCGCCCTTCCGCGCGCAGCGCGGCATGCATCCGGGGACTGCCGTATCGCCCGGAATGCCGCGCCTGGATCCGGCGGATATCGGCGAGCAACACGGCGTTCTCCGTCATGCGCATACTCGGCGGTCGATCGCGCCAATCGTAATAGCCGCTGCGCGACACACCGAGCATGCGGCACATGACGCTGACCGGCCAGGGGCCAGCATGGGCGCGGATGAACTGGAACTTCACCGTGGCATCTCCGCGCAAATGCCGACCGCTTTTTTAGAATGTCGCGCTCCATGCGCGTGCGATCGAGCTCGCGGCGTAGCCTGGCAATCTCCGACGCCTGATCCGCCGGCGACGCCATCGACGATGATAGCGGCTTCGCCGCAGGCACTGTCCCCTTGATCTCCAGTGCCCGTTGCCAGCGCCTCAACATCGTCGGCATGATACCCAACTCACGCGCAACGTCGGCCTGCATCCGACCGCTCGTCTCCCATAGCGTCACCGCCTCGCGCTTGAACTCGTCCGTGAAATATCGCTTCCCAACCTTTGCCATCTTACACCTCCTGGCTCCAATGAGCCCTTCATCGGTGTCCGCGCAACCGGGGGAAGATCAGTGCCGGTGACGGCATGCTCGCTCTCATGGAAGCCGTCGAACGGTGCCAGGATCGGCTGCAGGGCCGGTCGCTCCATATCCAGCGCCTCGGCGACGGTAATATCCCCGCGTTCGGGATGGGCATGATGCTCGGCCCAGCGCCGGCACTCGGCCTCCAGCCACCCGTTGAGCTCGGCCAGGCTGGCGAACCGGAGTCGCGGCTGGAAGAAGCGGCCTCGGATCGTCTGGACCTGCTGCTCGACCTGGCCCTTCTCCCATCCCGCCGCCGGCGAGCAGGCGGTCGGCTCGACCATGTAATGATCGGTCATGATCAGGAAGCGGCGGTTGAACACACGCTCCTTGCCGGTGAACACGGCCGTCACCGCCGTCTTCATATTATCGTAGATACCGCGTCGCGGCACACCGCCGAAGAACGCGAACGCCCGGGCATGGGCATCGAACAGCATCTCCTGGCCCTCGCGCGGATAGGCCCGGACATAGGGTGCGCGCGAGTCGCAGAGACGCATATGCGCCACCTTCACCCGCATCGGCTTGCCGGCGATCTCCACATCCTCGTGGCTCCAGTCGAACTGGTAGGCCTCACCCGGCTGGAAGGTCATCGGGATGAACGCCGGTGCGCCTTCGCCAGCATCCTTCCGCCGCGCAGCACGCCAGCGCGCCGCATAGCGGCGCACCGCATCATAGGATCCATCGAACCCCTCGCGCACCAGCAGGTCATGGATACGCGTCATCCGTAGCCGATCGCGGCGGCCGCGACCTTCGTTCTCCTCAAGCAGCGCATCGAGACGATCCTGATAAGGACCGATCCGCGGCAGCGGCTGGACTTTGCGCTGATAGTTGAACGCCGCCTCCGGCGACCGGATCGCTTTGCGGACGACCTTCCGCGACAAACGAAGGTCACGAGCGATCGCCTTGATCGCCTTACCCGCTGCATGCTCACGCCGAATCCGAACCACTGTCTCCACGATCAACATCCCGTTCTCGCCAACTGATCAAAACCAGTCGGCCGACTAAATCCCCGGGATGAAGGGGTCCTTTTTGCACGCCGATCACCCCACGAAGGGGGTGCCTATTGCACGCTGATCCTCAATGAAGCGGGACAAGGCGGATTTCCTGTTTTCGCCGCAACGGGACGAGTCGTACCGAACCAGCAAGGCATCTGCTCAGCTTTGGCGCGCCGGGCTGCTTGCCGATGATCCGCTTTCGTCGGCAGCGGCGCATCTGACGACGTGTCAGACTGCGACGACTGCGATTGATCAGACCGCCTTGCGCGGCCCGCTCTGGGATCTGCCGCGCGTGCTCGCCTGCAAGGCTCTCGCAAAGCAAGCTCTCGCCCGCCACCCGCTAAAAGCCATCATGGCGAGGCGGCGAGCACAGCGATTGCGATGGAGCCGGCGTGCAGGAGACGAGGCCGGATTGCTGAAAAAGGCGGCACGCTTTGCGGCCGCACGGCCGCTGGTGTCGGGCGTCGATCGGTGCATGTCCGATTCGCTGGCATTGCTGTTCTACCTCGGAAAGGCCGACGCGGCGGCTGACTGGGTGTTCGGCGTCACGGCGCCATTCTTTTCGGCGCACTGTTGGGTAAACGTGGAAGCGTGGCTGCGTTCATGGCGCGCATACGCGGTGGGCGCGGCCCCAACGGTCCCGCTGGTGTAATCGACCTGAAATGACATTCAGCCCGCGCGTTGCCCCATGTCCCGCAAGCGCTCGTATTGGGAGCTTTTCCGAGGATCGGCGTCCTCCAAGCCTTGCAGCCAGAAGGCGAACCAGTCGAGGTTGCGTCCGTACACGGCCAAACGGTGTGTGGGCTGCTATTTCACGTGGCATTCGTCGGGATAGACGATCAGCTCCAGAGTACGGCCCGCATCAACAGGCTGCTGTACCGTCTGGCGCCACGAACCGGCCTGATCGACACCTCGGTGAATCCAGACGAAGCCACATCGGCTGGCGATCGACCAGCTTGGCCGATCGCCATCTGTCAGATTAGCGTGATATGGGTGCACCGCCTACTTTGGAAGGAACAACAACTTGGTTCCCTTCGCTCAAGACGCCCCCCCAAGGAAAGTTTCGAGCTTGACGCCAAGCTTGCGCGCGTCGGCGTCAAGCTCACCCAGCCTTCAGCTACGAGACAAGCTGCGGGCCAATCCCAGCGCCAAACATCTAGGCAAGATGCAGGTGTCGGCCATCATGCCTAACAAGATGCACCTCTGTATCCGGCAGGGTAGTGAGAAGCCCAGAAATACGTTCGACCGTGAGGAAGCCAAAGGCAGTCGAAAGTGCATCGGCAGTCGCCGCTTCGGGAGCCACTATACTCACGCTGCCATATAAGCTCTCGGATGCGCCACTTCGCGGATGCAGCAGGTGGGAGGGTGACCCGGGACCCCCGAAGCGAAAGCCATTCGGGCTCGATGTCGCAATGGCCCGGTCCACCAGCGGGTACCCTTCTACGGGCCCGGTATCCAGGTCATTGATGCCGACCCGCCATGGCGTACCATCGCTACGCATACCCACGGCGCGAACTTCGCCCATGTTCACAATGGTGCTGGTGATGCCATTCTCGCGCAGCAGATCGACGATCCGGTCAGTTATGTATCCCTGAGCGATGCCGTTGAGCGTGAGCGCCATGCCGCGCTGCGCGAAAGCAATGCGATCGTGGTTGAAGATGACACGGTCGAAACCGATCAGGTCGAGTGCAGACTCGATTTTCTGGCGCGAAGGGCCAGCGGGGTCCGAAGCGGCAATGGAGAAATACTGGGCATAGGCCTGCCAAAGCGGTTGTACTGTCGGATCGAACAGGCCGCCGGTCAAATCCCAGACCGTGCGGCTTTTCTCAAGTAACGTCACGAGCTCCGGGGGCGGGGTGATCAGCACGCCGAGCCGATTGAGTGTGCTCAGAGCCGAGTGCTGCTGATAGAGGCTGAATATGCTTTCCAGGCGCGCGATCTCTGCCGCGACCTGCATGACAAGTCGCTCGGCCTCTGCGCGGTCGCGATGATGCAGAATCAGCTCTGTCGGAGCGCCGAAGGCACGACCATGCCAGCGGACAGTCTGTGAATGAGGCTGGGCGACCCGTCCGAAAGGGAGTAGCGCCAATCCTGCGGCGGCGGCAGAAATGCCGATAAACCGGCGGCGCGTGGAGGTAGAAACCATGGCTTAGTGCCCCGTATGATCTTGCGGCAATGTGGCGGGATCAACAGGCGCGTTCTCACCACTGAGTGCATAGTCGGCGGGGATATCCGAAAAGCGGACCACCTTGCCGCCGTGCGTACCGGCAAAATCGCGCGCGGCGGCCTCGGTCGAGAATGGCACTGTTTCAGCCGTACCCATTCCACCACGCCTCTGACTGCCAATGACGAAGAAAGCCTTTTTGGCGTCGATCCAATTATCGGCACCCGGTTGCTCCCAGCTTGGCGATGCAGCCATATCCGATACATAAATGGCTGCGATGTCCTTCGGCTCATCAGGTAGCATGGTGAAAGCAACCGCGTCGCGCACCGATGAGAACCAGATCGGCACGATGGCGCCGGTAAGGATGATCTGCCCCTTCGGGCCATCATGCTCCAGAATATCCATACCGCAATAGTGGCCCACCGCCTCCTCGGTAAGTGAGAAGGGGGCTGGCATTTTAGTACCATCTTCCGACGAACATCCGCTGAAAGCCGCCATAGCGACAGCGAAGGAAAGGCCTATAAGGATGCGCATCATAGCTCCCTTTTTGAAAAGACCAGCATAGCAGCGACGAGCGGCACGGCAGTCCACATGATGAGTGCCGCGATCAGTGCAGTGGGGCCGAGTGACGGGTGATTGGCAACATTGCCCATTCCGGACAGTGCGCCGACAGCGCCGCCGTCCAGATTCAGTAGCCGGTACACATCTGTGGGATTGAGGAGGAGAAGCGCATTGAGTATGCTCGGCGTGATTGCGTGACCCTGGTCGACGATAAGCAGGCCGAGGAGCGCCATGTCGTATATGAGAACGAATACAAGCCAGATACCGATGGAGATACCGGCGGCTGTACCACGTTCCCGGACAAGCGCACTGACGAGATAGCCTATTGCGAGGAACCCCGCGCCCAGGATAACCGAAGATCCGATAAGTGCGCTGAAAGCCGCCCAGCTCGCCGGGTCCACGGCCTCACCGACAACAGTCAGCATACCGGCAGCAGCGCCGTATCCGATGAGTGTGGCGAATGCAAGAATCGCCAGATGTCCGGCGAACTTGCCTGCAATGACCTGCCATCGGGCAAGTGGATAGCTAAGCAGCAAGAGCATCGCTCCGCGCTCGGCTTCCCCGATGATTGCATCATGCGAGAGAAGGAGAGCGATAAGCGGTACAAGAAACACGGATAGGCTGGACAGGCTGACGACGACGACGCGGAGGGGGCTGGCGCCAATACTCCCTGTAGGTGCGCTGCCGAGGAAGGCGAGCGTGAGAGCAAGAATGGCCAGCAGCAGGGTTGTGGCGAGCACCCAGCGATTGCGAAGCCCTTCGCGGATCTCCTTGAGCGCGATGATCAGTACGATCCTCATCGACAGTGCTCCTCATGGCCCTGAAAATGTGCATAGAGCTCGTCGAGAGGCGGCGGCGTGACGTCGATATCCGCAATCTCGGCACTGACAGCCGAGCGTAGCAGGGGTATCTTGTGCTCCGGCAAGGCATAGGTCTCAAACGTCCGGTCGTCGATGGCTCTCCAGCCTTCCGTACCGCTCGGCTTTCGCAGTGATACATCGCCGAGTTTAACGCGGATGCGTGTCGGCAATTGCGCTATGCGGCGCAGCTCATCAAGCGTGCCATTGGCGATCATGGCGCCTCGCCCCATGATGACGACGCGGTCGGCGCGACCTTCAAGCTCGCTTAGCGCATGTGAGCACAGAAGAATTGTCGCGCCGCTTGCACGTAATTCATCGAGGAACGCATAGAAGTCGTAGCGCAGCGCCGGGTCGAGGCCGGTTGTCGGCTCGTCGAGCAAGAGGACTTTAGGGTCCCCGAGTAGCGCCTGCGCCAGACCAAGACGTTGGCGCATCCCTTTTGAGTAGGTGCGCAAAGCCCGGTCCGCTGCCGCTGAAATTCCGACACGCTCCAGCAGCGGGTCGATCTGCATGCGCGGCGTTCGCTTGAGCGCGGCATAAAAACCGAGGGTTTCACGCCCCGTCAGTGAGGGGTTGAAGGCGAGGTTCTCCGGCAAATAGCCAAGGCGCGCCCGTACGGCAGGGTCGCCGGTCAAGGGATTCTCGCCAAGCACGCGCACGGTCCCTTCTGTCGGCCGGATCAGTCCAAGCATCAGTTTGATAAGGGTCGTTTTCCCCGCACCGTTGTGGCCGACCATGGCCACTGTTTCGCCCTCACCAAGCATCAGGGTCACGGATTTGACAGCCTCGATGATGCCGAAGGATTTTGAGACGCCATCAAGTGCGACGGTGGCATTCATAGCGGCTGTTCTCCAATCGGTGGTGGCGCCATCAGCGGCCGGCTATCTACGATGCCGCCGGGTAGGAGCGCCGGGAACTGCCGTTGCGCCCAGCGGATGACTTGCACTGCGGGGCTGTTGATCAGAATCTTGGCTTGCGGAGCGATCCACAGCACGTGATCGACGATTCCATTGGGGCGGTACGGAATATCGGCTATGCCGTCACCATTGAGGTCGAAGGCGGAGTTGTCGCTCCAGTAGTTTCCACGTCCTCCGGCTGACCAATCGAGATGGCGTGTACCGACATACTTCACCTGGTTACGATTCCGAACGAAGGCGTTGCCTGTCATGCGGTTGCGCTCCGAGCCGGCCGTAAAATGGATACCGATCGCACAATTCTCAAATCGGTTGTTCGAGAACTGATTGTGGTTTGCGCTGTAGATGAAGACGCACTTTTCCGGGCCGAGCCGCTGCGCCCCAGTGATCGGCAGGTTTGTGGCAGCTTCCGTGAAGGTGCCGTGCAGACCGCCGCGGCGGCCGGCGTTGATCCAGCGGGACACGGGCTGGAAGCGGCCGCGCACCACATTGCCGGTGATCATCGACCCGTTCGCGCTGTTGAGGAGAAGGCCGTAGTCGCGGTCGCCATCCGAGATGTTGTCGGTGATAACCAGCCTGTCTGAGTACATGATCGCATAGCCGGCCGAGTTTCCGGTGGAGATATTGCTGCTCAGAACGCTATCGTTGGTGTACATGTAGTGGATCGCGAAACGCAGGTGCGAGAAGCGATTCCTTGAAAAGACATTGTTGCGGCTGATGTTAGTGTAGATGCCGTCACGCCCGTGGCTGATATCGTTGCCGACTATTTGTGCGCCGGGTGCATTCCAAAGATGGACGCCGTTACCGGCCGCTGCTGTCCGGCCTTCGCGAATGCCGACGATACGATTGGCGCGTACCATCGAGTTGTCGGCGCCCTGGAGATAGACACCGTATAGATTGTCCAGGATCGCGTTGTTCTCGATCAGTGCACCTTTCGCGGACCTCGATACGTATATGCCGGAGTCAAAGGCGCCGATGTCTGTCCCCGAGCCCCTGACCTCAAGGCCGCGCACAATCGTGCCAACGGCCTCGAGCGTAATGACGCTACCGACACGCGAGCCGACGATTATCGTGCCGGGTTCGCCTTCGAGCGTCAGGGGCTTGGCAATGACGATCGGTCCGCTGTACTCTCCGCGACCAAGCCGGAGGGTGTCGCCCGCGGAGGCTGCATCTATGACAGCCTGCAGATTCACGGTGGCCCGCACGGAGATGATTCTCGTCTCTGCGCGGGCCGCAAGACCTGTGGCAGCGGCCAGAATAGCCGCTGCCATAACAATCACCGTTCTGACTGGAAAAGCCATCGCTCAAGCTGGCCTCGGCTCCACAAACATGCGGCCCTTCATCTCCATGTGCATGGCATGGCAGAACCAGGAGCAGTAGTACCAGTAGACGCCCGGCTTGTTGGCGATGAACGTAGCCGAGGCAGTCGCTTGGGGGGCGACCTCGAAGTTGAGGCCGTAGTTGATGATGCTGAAGCCGTGCGTCAGGTCCTCAACCTCGTCTATGTTCGTGATATATACCGTAACCTCGTCACCCTGCTTGACCGAGAAGCTCTCGAGACCGAAGGCTGGTGCGGTCGAGGTCATGTAGACTCGAACCTTGTTGCCATTGCGGATGACCTTGCTGTCGGCCATCAGGTCCACGCCGTCGGCTGCCGCCTGCTTTACGGCATCGGCGAAGAAGGGATCGGAACGATTCCATATGTGCACCGGGTTGACCTTGCTATGGTGCACGATGGTTGCATCATGCGGCTCAGCAAAGGTCGGATTGTCGTGTACGAGGACCATCTCGTCGCCCGAAATATCAATGAGCTGATCGTTCTCCGGCTTTAGTGGCCCAACATTGAGATAGCGATCCTTTGAGAACTTGTTAAGCGACAATAGCCATTTTCCGTCCGCCTCCTTGGTCTGGCCCATGGAGGTGTGATTGTGGCCAGGCTGATAGTGAACGTCGAGCTTCTGGCGGATGGGATCAACAGACTCGCCACGATAGGATCGAATGGCGTCCTGAATGCTCCATTTGCAGATCTGACTATCGATGAACAAGGTTGTGTAGGCATTGCCTTTGCCATCGAACGCAGTATGGAGTGGCCCAAGACCGAGCTCAGGCTCCGCGACGACAACGTCGCGCGGCTGGATTTTGTCATCGAACAGATCATCGAACTTGCGGACATCCATCACGGTAACCGTCGGCGACAGTTTGCCGTTGGCCACGATGTAGATACCATCGGGCGCGGTGTTCATGCCGTGCGGGCTATTGGCGACCGGAACGTAACGCGTGCAGGGCGAGCCTTTGCGCCCATCGACGACCTTGACGCCATTGATGGCCCGATAATCCCCCTTGGCGACGGCATCCTCGATACGCTTGAGATTGAAGATGACGACCCAATCCTGCTCATTCATGGACATTTCGGCAAGCGTGACCCCTTCCTCAGAATTGTAGCAGGTAGAGAAGGCATATTTGCCTTGGTAGTCCGCATCGACGTTATCCAAATTGCCATCGACAATCACTTGCCAGGCAATCTCCATCGTCTCGCCGTTCACCGCGGTGAAAATACTGTGGTATTTCTCCTTATCGTCGAGTACCGAGCCATCGTTGGGAACGGGCACGCGGTCCTCGCCGTTACAGAATACGTATCCGGTCTTGGGATACTTTTGAATGCGCAAACCGTGGACAGTATGCTGGTTCGGTAACTGGATGATCTTGTCGCATTTCATCACATCAAGACGAATTCTGCACACACGCGTATTTGCCTTGTCGTTCGCGAACAGATAGCGGCCATCATAAGTGCCGTCCGTGAAGGAGGGATGGGGGTGGTGCAGGTCGCCATTCAGATAGAGGCCACCCGTCGCTGCCATCAATTCCCTGTACTCAGGCAGCATTCCTTCACGCAGAATCTTGAGGCTTTCATTGGTCTGCCCCCAGCCAGTGGCGCTGCATCGGTTGAAAACCGGAATGCGCATCAGTTCACGCATTGAGGGCAGGCCGACTACGCGAACCTCGCCCGTCTGGCCGCTGGAGAAGAAAGTGTAATACTCATCCAATTCCCCCGGCTTCACCTCGAAGGCTCCGCGTGCAGTTTGCGACGCCGTTGGTCTCAGCGCACTATAACCAAATGTGAGTGCACCGGCCCCCGCGGCTCCTGCTGCGGCCGCGACGACTGCCGTCGTACCGAGTACGTTCCGTCGATTGATACCCTTGTTGTCTTCATTCTGAGACATGACCGTTCTCTCCTTCTGTTTGCAATGGTGCGGGGTTACCGCCAGCGTCCGATCTGGCGATGGGCACGCTCTTATGCATGATGACTGAAGACTTCGGACCGTCGCTCCGCATCGAGGGCGAGGACAACCGCGCATACTTCTCTCGTTTGAGCCGCACCTGGATCATGTGCGGACAGCGGTAATCATCGTTGTAGAGTTCCTGGCAGTGCATGCAGTAGATGCATTCGTTGACATTGATCTGCCCCTCCGGATGAATCGACTGGACCGGACACTCAACGGCGCAGCGTTGGCAGGGTGATCCGCACTCGGGCCAACGCTTGAGCCACTCGAACATGCGGATGCGGCCGGGAATGGCGAGCGCAGCGCCCAGCGGACAGAGATATCGGCAGTAGAAGCGCTCGATAAACAAGCCGACGACGAGCAGCCCTACGGCGAAGAGGACGAATGGCCATTCCCGAACGAAGTTGAGGATGATGGCGGTTTTGAAGGGCTCAACCTCGGCAAACACCTCGGCAAGCGCAAGTGAGTACAGAGAAAGACTGAAGAGACCGAGAAAGATCATGTATTTGATCGGCCACAGCCGCTCGTGTAACGCGAAGGGTACCTTGATCTGCGGTACTTTGAACCACCTGGCGAGGCTGTTTGTCAGTTCCTGCAATGCCCCGAACGGACACAGCCATCCGCAGAATGGACCTCTTCCCCAGAAGAGGAGCCCTGCAGCGATCGCCGCCCAGAGGATGAAGATGAGAGGTGCAGCGAGAAAGAACTCCCAATGGAAGCCGGTGATGAAGGCATTGGTGAAGGTCAGGACGTTGACAACCGAAAGCTGAGCATTTGCGTACCAGCCAAGCCAAATCAGGACGAAGCAGAGATAGGCCCGGCGCGTCCATGTGAAGAGAACCGGCCGCCGGACCAGCGAATTCTGGAAGAAGAAGATCGCGGTAAGCGCCAGCAGTGCGACGATCGTAATGCCGATGGATACTGCATTCATCCGCCAGACCGTCATCCAGAGCGGCTCGGCTTCCGCAGCCTCATCTGAAGGTTCGGCCGTCTCTGCTGGCGTTGCGGCAGAGGAAGCAAGCTGGCCTGTCAGGTAACGGGCCGGCAGCGAATAGCCGAGATCAAAGGCGAGCGTCGCCCGCTCGCGCGCACTCCAGCCACGCAATACAAGAAGCTGCAGCTCCCACGGTGCCGTAACATCAAAGGAGAAGTCTTGCGGTATGGTGAACAGTGCAATCTCGTTCAATTGTGGCACGCCCGTCGCCACGAAGCTCGCAAGACGGGTGTGCTCCCGATCGCGAAAGCGCACGCCCTGGCCGTCCTGGATGAGCTCGATGCGGTCAAAAATACCGCCGCGGACGTAGCCGGAGCCCTTGAAGGAATAGGCTCCCCTGCCGGCAACCACGATCGCGTGCCTGTCAGGCCCGAGCCGTGCCTGCAAACGTTCAAACCCCTCCTTGCCGAGCAGGCTCATGCCGATTTCAGGCACACTGACCGGCGCTACGAAGAGTTCGATGAAGCGATCGTCGGGATTCTGGCTCTCAGACCGCCCTGCCGCCAGTGCTTTACCGGCACGCTGGAAGGCGTTCGTCACCTCACCGACGGTCATCTGTAAACTGCGTATCGATCCGTCGCCGATGAGTTCTTCCCAGCTACGAAGCTCTCTCTTTGAGAGGTCGAGCTTGGGGCGCTCGGCGAGCGCAGGCGCAGCTTCTGCCGATGTTACGCCGCCAAGTCTTCCGCTACGGATCAACCGTACTGCTGAACGCACCACGCTGTCACCTATGACGAGCACGGTCACCGTCGCGCCGCTTACAATATCCACCTGCGGCGGTCGCTCGCCGCCAGCCGCGACACGGCCGATGTCGCAGTCGATGAGAGTATTGAGTGACGCAATCACGCGCTGCTCGGGAATACCGATCAGAACAATCGGCTCATGATGCTCGACCATCTTGAGCCCGCGCAGCACACCCCGCGTATCTATCCCAACCACGATCCGTATCGGCTTGCCCGAGTAGCCTATAGCGCTGGTGAAATCGGAATTGAGATAGGCGTAGCCCTCAAGTTCCTTGCCGCGCCAAACCGGGACAATCGCTGGCTCTCCGACCGGGTTACCAAAGCGGTCTGCGCCGGTGAACAGCTCGTTGGGCTGAACCTTTGGAAGATACTCTGCAAGTCGTGAGGTCGTGCTGAGAGTTTGCCCGGCCAGCGGTGGTGTGATCAGGAACACCAGGAGCGAAGTGAGCAGGAACCAGCGGATTGCGACCGGAAGGCGTGCAAGTCCACCGACGAACGGGATGCTCCCGGCCTTGCCTCCGCCTGGATGATGGTGTCGGGAGCAATGACGGCCAATCACGAAGCGGTCTTTCGCAAGCGGGTTGCTCAATACCGCTGACGATAAGTAATATTTTAAATGCATATTTGATCTACCGCAAACCAAACGGCGATTTCAGATGGAAGACTACCGACGTCGGCCATGGGAAATCGTTGCGTGCCAAAGCTCAAAGGCGGATCTTTCGGATCCGTGGAAACGATGGAGGAGCTTTTCGCGGTCGCAGCGGCGATGGAGCGGGAGGCGATCGCCGGCTATTCGCAGCTTGCTCAGCATATGCGGGACGAGAACCAGCCGGAGCTGGCTGCGACGTTTGAGCACCTCGTCGCCGAGGAAACCCGGCACCTCAACGACGTTTCGCACCTGGCGCTACAGATAACCGGGAAGACGCCGGCATTCGACGACAAAGGTGCCGCCGCTGTGGCGCCCGAGCTTTTTGCGTTCTATCGGGCTTTCTCGGCCGCTGCGCGTAACGACGAAGATGACGATGACGCTGCCACTGTGGCGCCCGAGCTTGTTACGTCTTATCGAGCCTTATCAACCGCCGTACATAACGAAGAACGTGCTTTCGCGTTCTGGACTTATGTCGCCGCCGGCAGCACCTCGCGAGAGCTGTGCGATGCGGCGGAACAGATGGCACGCGAGGAACTTCAACATGTCGCAACGCTGCGGCGGGAGCGGCGACGTGCTTTTCACAGGCAGCGTGCATCGCTTCTTGCAACGACCAACTGGACGCTTGCTTCGCTTGAGCAACAGTTCGCGAACCTCGTCGATGGTGTCGTATCCGAACTTGAGAGCTCCGAGATGAGGGAAAGTCTCATCGGTTGCGCTGCAGAGGCGCGCACGCGTGCCGGTCAACTCCGTGAAACGCCACTCGGTAACACGCCCCTGCTCAACCACGTGCAAGGGCTGATGACCGCCCGACTGCGCCCGATATGTGAATTGCTGCTCGATTGCTATCTCGACCTGGGTGATCACGCATCTTCCGAAGCGGCGCGCGCACGCGCCCAAGTCTACGCTGCGCAGATGCTCGAGTGCATCTCGGCCGTGCAAGAGATAGCGCGCAGCACATCCCCAGGTGGCGCGAGATGAAGACGACTGCGCACCATGTTTTGGCCAAGTACAAATCGCGGCGGCTCAATGTTGGCGCTGGGCGAACTTAGCCCTCAAGCCGTCAGCACGGGCGCATGTCAACCGTACAAAAAGCAAAGTCAGAAAGAGAAGGACAAAAGCATGAAGTCGATCCTTGCTGCATCTGCCATCGCGCTGCTGATGGTGGGCTCTTATGGGGCCACGGCTGCCGAACACGAGGTCCGTATGCTCAATAAGGGAAAGAAAGGTGCAATGGTGTTTGAACCCGACTTTGTCCGGGCCGCTCCTGGCGACACGATCCACTTCGTTGCCACGGACAAGACGCACAATGCCGAGACCATAAAGGGAATGCTTCCCGCGGGGGCAGGAGCCTTCAGGAGCAAGACCAGTGAGAACTTTACTGTCACGCTGACCAAAGAGGGTGTCTACGGCATCAAATGTACCCCTCACTACACCATGGGAATGGTCATGCTGGTCGTGGTCGGCAAGCCCGTCAATCTGGAAGCCGCAAGGGAAGTTCGCCATCCCGGCTTGGCAAGGGGCAGGTTTGAAACCATCTTTAAGAATCTGGTTCGAAATTAAATTGAGTAGTATCAGATGGTGAGCCTGAAGGTTACCGTGATCGTTGATCCTGTAATTTTGCTACAGAACAAAAGGAAATCAATGACATAGATCTGGCCTTTTCCCCAAAAGTGGTCCAATTTTTGAATTCAGGTCAGGAGCGTATTGAAAACCGTGAGCTCAGTGAGCGACTAGCGCAGTCTATGGGCGGACTTATGCCTTATCCTGGTAGCGCGGATCACTCCCAAGCGTAGTTGACATCGTTCTGTTGCATTCTCCAAATCATCGACTTTGGGGGGTGATGACATGAGAACGCCCGCACTGGCTGCTTATTGCGCTCATCCCCATACCGGCACGGTCCTGCGACGCCGATCTACAGAGGCGGACCGGATACATGCAGAAATTTCAATAGCTTGATACGAGTCTGTGTCCGTCGTCAGAACATTTGGCGCAACTCGCGGCGTAAATTAGCGGAGCGCGGGCCTCGTCTGGGGGCTGATATTAGGCGGCGAGCTTGCGGTGCAGCAAGCGCCGATGTTCGATGGTCTGTCGTTTGATCCTTTCGCGCTGTTTGATGATGGCAGGTGCCCTGCCGAAGTAGGCGTCGGCTGGCGTCACGTTGCCGAGGCTTTCATGGTATCGGCGGTGATTATAGTGGTCGATGAAGGCCTCGATCTGGGCCTCCAGATCGCCGGGCAGGAAGTAATTTTCCAACAGGATGCGGTTCTTGAGGGTCTGGTGCCAGCGTTCGATCTTGCCCTGGGTCTGAGGATGCATCGGGGCACCGCGGACATGGCTCATGCCGTTGGCGCCGATCCATTCGGCCAGCTCTTCAGCGATATAACTGGGACCATTATCGCTGAGCAGCTTCGGTTTTTGCACGACCCTGGCCGAAGAACAACCCGAGGCTTCGAGCGCCAGCTCCAGCGTGTCGGTGACGTCCTCGGCACGCATGGTGGTGCACAGCTTCCAAGCGATGACGTAACGGGAGAAGTCGTCGAGCACGGTCGACAGATACACCCAGCCCCACCCGATGATCTTGAAGTAGGTGAAGTCGGTCTGCCACATCTCGTTCGGCCGTGTCGTCTTCGTGTGGAACGCATCGGCCGCCTTGATCACGATGAAGGCCGGGCTGGTGATCAGGTCATGGGCCTTCAACAGACGGTAGACCGTGGCTTCCGACACGAAGTAGCGCTTCTCGTCGGTGAAGCGCACCGCGAGCTCGCGGGGTGACAGATCGGTTGTATCCAACGCCATGTCGATGATTTGCTGCTGGATATCATCGCCGATGCGGTTCCACACTCGGCTTGGAGCCGATGGCCGATCCTCCAGTGCCTCCGGGCCGCCCTCGAGGTAACGGTCGTACCAGCGGTAGAAGGTTCTGCGCGGGATACCGAGCTGGTCCAGCGTGCGTTTAGCCGGCAGGTGCGATTGCTCGACGATCCTGAGGATCTCCAGCTTCTCGGATGCGGGATACCTCATTCGCCGCCTTCCCCATCCGCGATCATGCTTTTTTTGAGCAGACGGTTCTCCAGCGTCAGATCGGCGACGCATTCCTTCAGCGCACGGGCTTCGCGGCGCAGGTCATGCACCTCGCCGGTGGTCGCGGCACGGGCGGTGTCGCCCGCCAAGCGCCGCTTGCCCGCTTCCATGAACTCCTTCGACCAGGTATAGTACAGGCTCTGCGCTATGCCTTCCTTGCGGCACAGCTCGGCGATGCTGTCCTCGCCGCGCAGCCCTTCCAGTACGATCCGGATCTTGTCCTCTGCTGAGAAGTGCCGGCGTGTCGCGCGCCGGATATCCTTCACCACCCGTTCCGCAGGGGGCTTGGCCGATTTTTTCAAGGAGGATTTGGGCTTCATCTTCGTTCCTTCGTCACTACGACGAAGCCCAAATCCTCCTTACTTCACAACCTCAAATCTGTGCCATTGGTGCTGACGGCGGACAGACGGCAACTGGTACTTCGACCTGCTGCGGAAAGCCGAAAGCATCACGCCCATCCGCGAGGCGCTGATCTTCGGCCAGGCCTTCGCGCAGGGAGAACGCGCGGACCCTAAGGCGGCCGTTGCGGCGCTTCCGGACGATGCGGAAATCTGCGGCTGCAACGGCGTCTCCAAAAGCAAGGTCGCCGCCTGCATCGAAGGCGGCGCGAAGACGCTCGACGCGGTGCGGGCGACGTGCAAGGCATCGGCCTCGTGCGGCTCCTGCACGGGCCTCGTCGAGATGCTGCTCGCGCTCGCGCTCGGCGACGACTACGCGGGCGAGCGCACGACGAAGACGATGTGCACATGCACCAGCTTCGGCCACGACGACGTGCGCCGCGAGATCGTCCTGCAGGCGATGAAGTCCATTCCCGAAGTGATGCAGAGACTGCACTGGTCGACGCCGGACGGCTGCGCGTCGTGCCGCCCGGCGCTCAACTATTACCTGCTTTGCGCGTGGCCGGGCGAGTATGCGGACGATCAGCAGAGCCGCTTCGTCAACGAGCGGATGCACGCCAACATCCAGAAGGATGGCACTTACTCCGTCGTGCCGCGCATGTGGGGAGGCCTCACCACGCCGCAGGAACTGCGCGCGATCGCCGATGTCGTGGAGAAATACAATGCGCCGATGGTGAAGGTCACCGGCGGCCAGCGGCTCGATATCTTCGGCATCCGCAAGGAGGACCTCCCCGCCGTGTGGGCCGATCTGGGCGCGGCGGGCATGGTGTCCGGCCACGCCTACGGCAAGGCGCTGCGCACGGTGAAGACCTGCGTGGGCTCCGAATGGTGCCGGTTCGGCACGCAGGATTCGACGGGGCTCGGCGTGAAGCTGGAACGCGGCTTCTGGGGAAGCTGGATGCCGCACAAGTTCAAGATGGCGGTGAGCGGCTGCCCGCGCAACTGCGCCGAGGCGACGATCAAGGATTTCGGCGTGGTCTGTGTCGACAGCGGCTACGAGCTGCACGTCGGCGGCAACGGCGGTATCAAGGTGCGCGCGACTGACCTGCTGGTGAAGGTCGGGACCGAGGCGGAGGCGATCCACTACGCCGCTGCCTTCGTCCAGCTCTACCGCGAGGAGGCGCGCTATCTGGAACGCACCGCGCCGTGGATCGAGCGCGTCGGGCTCGACTGGCTGAAGGCGCGGGTCGTCGAGGACGCCGAAGGCCGCGACGCGCTCGCCGCACGCTTTTGGCACAGCCAGCAATTCATGCAGGACGACCCTTGGGCCGAACGCGCGGCGGGCGGCGCGCGCGATCTGCTGCACCGCCCGCTGGCCGAGGTGCGGCCGATCAGGACGATGGAAGGCGTAGACGCATGACACCCGAATGGCTCGATATCGGCGCGGCGAGCGACATCCCGCTGCGCGGCGCGCGGACGGTCCCCGTGGCGGACGGCGAGGAGATCGCCGTGTTCCGCACCGGATCGAACCGCATCTATGCGCTTGTCAACCGCTGCCCGCACAAGAAAGGCCCACTCAGTCAGGGCATCGTTCACGGCGACAGCGTCGCCTGCCCCCTGCACAACTGGATCATCTCGCTGTCCACCGGCGAGGCGATCGGCGCCGATGTCGGCTGCACGCCGACGATCCCGGTGCGGGTGATCAGCGGACGCGTGCTTATCTGCCGGGCGTCCGTGCTGGAAAGGGCCGCCTGAGATGGCGATCCGCACGACCTGCGCCTATTGCGGTGTCGGCTGCGGAATTTCGGGCGTGCCGAACGGCGACCGGAGCGTCGAGATCAAGGGCGATGCCGCGCATCCCGCGAACCGGGGGCGGCTGTGCTCGAAAGGCACGCATCTCGGCGAGACGGTCAGCCTCGAAGGTCGGCTCCTGCACCCGATGATCGGCAATGCGCGCGCCGGCTGGGACAAGGCGCTCGGCCTCGTCGCGCGGCGGTTTTCGGAGGCAATCGCACGGCATGGTCCGGACAGCGTCGCCTTCTACGTGTCGGGCCAGTTGCTGACAGAAGACTATTATGTCGCCAACAAGCTGATGAAGGGCTTCATCGGCTCGGCGAACATCGACACCAATTCCCGGCTCTGCATGTCGAGCGCGGTCGCCGGGTATATCCGCGCCTTCGGCGAGGACGTGGTGCCCGCGCAGTACGAGGACCTCGAACAGGCCGATCTCGTCGTCCTCGTCGGTTCCAACGCCGCGTGGTGTCATCCCGTGCTCTACCAGCGGATTCAGGCGGCGCGCGCCACGCGCGGCACGAAGCTGGTGGTGATCGACCCGCGCCGCACGGAGACGTGCGAGGACGCCGACCTTCATCTCGCGCTGCGGCCGGGCAGCGACGTGGCGCTGATGAACGGGCTGCTGGCGCATTGCCGCCGCGCCGGACTCGTCGACGAAGCCTTCCTCGCCGCGAGCGTCGACGTGCCCGAGGGGTTCTGGGAAGCGCTTGAGCAGGGCGGCGATCTCTGGTCGACAGCGAGGGTCTGCGATGTCGCGCCCGCCGATCTCAAGCGCTTCTTCGAGCTGTTCGCCGCGCATCCCCGCACGGTGACGCTGTTCAGCCAGGGCGTGAACCAGTCGATCCGCGGCACCGATCAGGTGAGCGCCATCCTGAACGTGCATCTCGCCACGGGGCGCATCGGGAAGCCGGGCGCGGCGCCGTTCTCGATCACCGGCCAGCCGAACGCGATGGGCGGCCGCGAGGTCGGCGGGCTTGCCTCGACGCTGGCGGCGCACATGGATTTTTCGCCGGAGAATGTCGCCCGCGTCGCACGCTTCTGGGGCACGCAGACGGTCGCCGCGAAACCGGGTTTGAAAGCGGTCGACCTGTTCCGGGCGGTACGTGACGGGCGCATCAAGGCGCTGTGGATCATGGCGACAAACCCGGCGGTGAGTATGCCGGATGCGGGTACGGTCCGCGAAGCGCTCGGAACATGCCCTTTCGTCGTGGTTTCGGACTGTATCGCCGAGACCGACACGAGTGCCTTCGCCCATGTGCGCCTGCCGGCGGCCGGCTGGGGCGAGAAGGACGGCACCGTCACCAATTCGGAGCGGAGGATCAGCCGCCAGCGCGCCCTCTTCGCCTGCCCCGGCGAGGCGCGCCCGGACTGGTGGATCGTTGCCGAGGTGGCGGCGCGCATGGGCTGGAAGAGCACATTCCGTTATGCCCGCCCGGCGGACATCTACCGCGAGCACGCGCGCCTCTCCACGTACCAGAACGGCGGCACGCGCCTTTTCGACATCGGCCGCCACGCCGCGATCGGCAACCATGCCTATGACGAGATGGAGCCGTGGTGCTGGGGCGGAACGCCATTCACCGACGGCCGCTTCCCGACCCCGAACGGCCGCGCGCGCATGATTGCGGTCTCGCAGATAGAGCTTCAGCCGCCGCTGCCGAAGTGGCCGATGACGCTCAACACAGGCCGCTACCGCGACCAGTGGCACACGATGACGCGGACGGGACTGTCGCCGCGGCTCGCGCAGCATCGGCAGGAACCGCTCGTGGAGCTCCACCCGGCGGATTGTGCCGCGCTCGGCCTCGCGGACGGCGATCTCGCCCGCGTCGCCACGGCGCAGGGCGAAAGCGTCTTCCGCGTCCGGAGCGTCGACACGCAGCGCCGCGGCGAGGCGTTCGTCCCCATACACTGGACGGACCGCCAATCGACAGGCGGCCGCGCGGGCCTGCTGCCGCGCCCGCTCGTCGATCCGCATTCCGGCCAGCCGGGGTTCAAGTCCACCCCCGCGCGCGTCGAAAGGCTCGTCGCTGCGTGGCGCGGCTTCCTTGTCGCCCGCTCCGTCCCCGAAGGCATCAATGTTCTCTATGCGACGCGTGTGCGCCTGCCGCAGGGCTGGCTCGTGGAATTCGCCGGCGAGGGCGATGTGATGGCATTCGCGAAGAGCCTGCTGCCGCGAGGCGAGCGCATCGAGGTGACCGACGCCGCCCGCGGCAGCGCGAGGATCGCGATCCTGAACGGCGGCAGGCTCATGGCCGCGTTCTTCGCCGCGCGCGACGGCGGTCTTCCCGATCGCGCGTGGCTGATCGCGCAGTTGGGTACGGGCGAGGCACCATCATCGGTCGAGCTGCTCGCCGGAAGGCCTGCCACGCCGCCGCCCGATCGCGGCGCGATCGTTTGCGCCTGTTTCGATGTCGGCCTGAAGACGATCGCCGCCGCCATCGCCGATCAGGCGCTGACCTCCGTGGAGGCTGTCGGCGCCGCGCTCGCCGCCGGGACGAACTGCGGTTCGTGCCGCCCGGCGATCCGGAGGCTGATCGGCGAAGCTCAGGCGCGCGCGCATGGCTGACACGCGCATCACCCCCGGCGAGGTGTGGCTCGTCGGCGCCGGGCCGGGCGACCCGGAACTGCTGACGCGCAAGGCGGAAGCGCTGATCGGCGCGGCGAGCGTGATCTTCCACGATGCACTCGTCAGCCCGGCGGTCCTCGCGCTTGCGCCCGCGGATGCCCGTTGCATCCCGGTCGGAAAGCGATCGGGCAGGCATTCGAAGACGCAGGAGGAGATCAATCGCCTTCTCGTTTCGGCGGCTTTGGCCGGCGAGCGGGTGGTGCGATTGAAGGGCGGCGACCCTTCCGTGTTCGGGCGCTCCGCCGAGGAACTCGCCGCGCTGGCGGCTGCGGGCATCCCCGCGCGCATCTGCCCCGGCATCACGGCCGCGAGCGCCGCCGCGGCAGGCGCCGGGATTTCACTCACGCTCCGCGGCGTTGCGCGGCGCCTCCAGTTCGTGACCGCGCACGCGCGCGCAGGCGAAACCCTTTCGCTCGACTGGAAAACCCTCGCCGATCCTGCCGCAACGCTCGCCGTCTACATGGGACGCGGCGCGGCGGCGGAGATCGCCGCGCGGCTGACGGAGAACGGCCTCGCCTCCGACACGCCCGTGCTGGTGGCGGCGAACGTCAGCCGCCCCGACGCGCTTCTGCTGAGAACGAGACTCGACCTGCTGCCGCTGGCGGTAAAATCCGTCGATCCGGATGCCTGTATCCTGCTGCTGATCGGAAGCGCCGTTGCCGGGTCCCGCCCCGTCGAGGCGGCCCGCCGCACATCAGTTCCTCGCCGCGCACGCATCGTCGATGCCGGAGCCACCGTCCGCAACGATGATCGCGGCTGACGGCTTGGCTAACCGGGTGCTTCTTTTGCGTTTCCGGTAGAATCCGGACCGGAGCGTTGCCCGTATGCGCGTCCTTGCGGCGAGAAGGAGCAACTTCACGAGTAACTCAGCCTCGACCGCGGACTTACCCAACGGAACCGGCTTGTTACCCAAATCCGACCTACCTCGCCGTAGCAGCCGAGCTATTATTCCTCCCCGAAACAGAGTCAAGATGATGACCAAGAGTTCGCTTGCTTCGGCTCAATAAATGCAAAAGGGGGACTTCATGAAAAGCGCATATCAAAATCGTGCGGCGATGGGGCGTGTATCGCTCGGAGCGTCGCTGCTGGCGTTGGCGTTCGCATCGTCGGCCCAGGCTCAAACGACCGAATCGGATGACGCGGACATCATTGTCACGGCGCGTGCCACGACGGCCACGAAAACGGACACGCCGATACTGCGCATCCCCCAGTCGATCGAGGTCGTCACCCTCGAGCAGGTGCAGGATCTCGGCGCCCTCAGCATTCGCGAAGCGCTGAAATACACGGCGGGCGTTTATAACGCCTCGGACGATCTGCGCGGTGATTTCAACAATATCCGCGGCTTTCAGTCCGTCCTGTATGTCGATGGGCTGAAGCGCAACTACGGCTTCGTCTACCTGCCCCGCGTCGACGTCAACTCGATGGAGCGTATCGAGGTCCTGGTCGGGCCGGCATCGGTGCTCTACGGTTCCGGCAGCGCGAGCGGCCTCACCAACATGCAGAGCAAGCGTCCTCGGTTCGAGTTCGGCGGCACTGCGAGCGTGAGTTACGGAACCCATGACCGCAAGGAAGCCGTGGTCGACCTCACGGGCCCGCTCAGCGACACGCTCGCCGTGCGTCTGGTCGGCCTCGTGCGCGATTCCGACTCCCGGATGGACTATATTCCCAACGATCGCATACTGGTGCAGCCGGCGATCACCTGGAAGCCCAGCGATCGCACCGACATCACCGCGATCGGCCTTTACCAGCGCGACAAGAACCCCCCGAACTATAACGTCCTGCCACTCGTCGCATCGCTTTATGCGCTTCCGGGGATGCGGGTGCCCGACTCGCGGATGCTCGGCGAACCGTCGATCATGAAGGGCACCAAGGAAAACAAGTCGATCACCTTGCTCGCGAGCCATGAGTTCTCGGACATGTTCAGCTTCCGCAGCGCGACCCGCTACACGAAAGCGGATACGGACCAGGCGGAGGTTTACCTCAATCCGTCCGCGACCGGGAATCCGCTCAATCCCTTTATCGACACGAATGGAAACGGGATTTTCGAGCCGGGTGAAACGATGGTTCCCCGCAACCTTTTCGCCATTGGCATAAAATACAAGATCTTCAACACCGACAATAATCTCGGCGTCAAGTTCGATACCGGGCCGATTTCCCACCAGTTCCTTGCCGGCGTGGACTATTCCCACTTCCGTCAGGTTTCCGGACAGGCGTTTATTAGTGGGGTCGCCCCGATCGACATCTACAACCCGGTCTACGGCACGGTGGCGCCGCCGGTGTATACCTTCTTCAACACTCAGATATTGAAGCAGACCGGCTTCTACGCGCAAGACCAGATCGATTTCGGCGACACGGCCTCGCTCGTGGTCGGCATCAGGCGCGACCGCTACACGAAGCAAGACGCGGGCTTGCCAAAGGAAGTCACCAAGAAAACGACCAAGCGCGCCGGCCTGACCGTCAATGTCACGCCGACGCTGGCGCCCTTTGTCAGCTACTCAGAATCCTTCCTGCCGATCTCCGGGCTCAACCAGTTCGGCGACACCTATCAGCCGCTGTTCGGCAAGCAGAAGGAAATCGGCCTCAAGTGGCAGCCGTTCCAGACGACGCTGCTTCGCGTATCCTATTATGACCTCAAGGAGGACAAGTCTCTCCGGGTCGATCCGAGCAATCCGCTGAGATCGATTCAAATCGGCAGCACAAAATCGGAAGGCGTCGAATTCCAGGCCAATCACAATGTCAGGGATGACCTTTCGATCACTGCCGCCTTCTCCTACGCCACGTCGAGGCTGTCGGATCAGGACTACCAGCGGGACGCCGTTCCGAAATATCTCGCGAGCATGTTCGGCACCAAGACCGTGGCGCTCAGCGACGATGTAACGCTGCGCCTTGGTGCGGGCGTGCGCTATCAGGGTCGGATGACGTCCGGGAATCCCGCCGTCTTTCGGGTCGTAACGCCAAGCTATACGCTTGTCGACGCTATGGCGGCCTTCGAGTACAAGAACTGGACGTTGCAGTTCAACGCGATCAATCTCCTCGATGATCTCTACTACCCGTCCTGCTCCCATTTCGGCTCTTGCGCGAACGGCGAACCGCGCACGGTCCAGGGCACGTTGACCTACCGTTTCTAGTGCCGGTCGGTCTTTCCGAATTTCCATGCGCACGCGGCGACCGAAACAAAGATGTGGAGGTCGCCCGTCCGCAATTAGAATATTCATGAAGATCTGGGCACGGCGCTCGACGATTGCCTCGCGGGCGCCCGTGACCTTATGTGCCGGCGGGTTGTCCAGCATCACGACATCGCCGCGCCTGATGTCGGCGCAGGAGGTGACGACATGACCCGGATTCCGAGCATGATCGGCGTCCCCGCCGAAGGAGATGCACCTCTCGACACGCGCCCCGCCGTGCCGATCGAACTCGACCGCAGGATGCGTGCCCGCGCGGCGATCGCCGGTTCGGCGGGCAACCTCATCGAATGGTACGATTTCTACGCCTACGCCTATACCGCGCTCTATTTCGCCGCGGCTTTCTTTCCGGCGGGCGATCGCACCGCACAACTGCTCAACGTCGCCGCCATCTATGCGGCGGGCTTCCTGATCCGCCCGCTGGGCGGCTGGTTCTTCGGGCGCTATGCTGACCGGCACGGGCGCCGCGCGGCGATGATCGCTTCGGTGCTGTTGATGGGCGCGGGCTCGCTGCTCGTCGGCATCCTGCCCACCTATGCGACGATCGGTGCGGCCGCGCCCGCGCTGCTGCTCGTCGCGCGCCTCATGCAGGGCTTTTCGACTGGCGGTCAATACGGTGCCGCCGCCACTTATCTCAGCGAGATCGCCGAGCCCGGGAAACGCGGTTTCTTCGCGTCCTTCCAGTTCGTCACGCTGATCGGCGGACAACTCTTCGCGCTGCTGGTGATCTTTCTGCTTCAGGCGGTCATGAGCGATGAGGCGATCCGCGAATGGGGCTGGCGCCTTCCCTTCATCCTGGGCGCCGTGCTCGCTGGCCTCTTCCTGCTGTTCCGCAACCTCATGCACGAAACCGCGGAACCGGCCGGAACGACCGAGGACGCGGGATCGCTGAAGACACTCGTCAAGCACCCGCGCGCAATGCTGATCGTCATGACGCTGAGCGCCGCGGGCGCGGTCACGCTTTATACCTTCACCACCTATATGCAGAAATATCTCGTTAATACCGCCGGAATGGACGTGACGGCGGCGAGCCGGACGATGCTCGTCGTCACCTTCGCCTTCCTGCTTCTGCAACCCGTGCTGGGAATGCTCTCCGACCGGATCGGGCGGCGCACCAATCTCCTCATCTTCAGCGGCGGCATGACGCTGTTCGCCGTGCCTCTGTTCGGCGCAATCGGCAAGGCGCAGACGATGTGGACGGCGGGGCTGCTGGTGTTCGCCGCGCTTGTGATCATGAGCTTCTACACCTCGGTTTCCGGCCTCTTCAAGGCGGAGCTCTTCCCCGCGCGCGTGCGGGCGCTCGGCGTCGGTCTGGGGCATGCGATCGCCTCGGCGATCTTCGGCGGAACGGCGGAATACGCCGCGCTTTTGATGAAGCAGATAGGACACGAGCAGGTCTTTGCCTGGTACGTATCGGGCGTATGCGCCGTCGCCTTCATCGTCGCGCTGCGTATGCGCGAACCCCGCGCGCACGGCCACCTGACGTAAGTCTCGCATATGGAGGGCGCCCGCGGTTCAGGCGCGAACCGCGGCATTCGGCAACAATGGAAGGGAGTTCGGACCATGAGAATGACCCAGCCTCTGGTGATCGCCGCTGCAAGCCTCTCCTTGCTGGTCGGCGCGTCCGGCAGCCCGCGCGACGATCGCACCGGCAAGACCGATCCGGGCACCTGCGAAGCGCTGAAGACGCATTCGTTCGGCCGGAACGTCCGCATCGAAGGCGCGACCTGGATTGCAGCCACCGGGGTCCGGCCGTGGTCGAGCCCGGGAGGCTTTCGCGGCCCGGCCGTCGTGAAGTCGCCCTTCTGCCGCGTTCAGGGGATCGCGACCCCGACTCCGCAATCGTCGATCCGGTTCGAGGTCTGGCTGCCCGCGCCGGGCGCATGGAACGGAAAGTTCTTCGGCACGGCGTCGGGCGGGTCCATGGGCGCGATCCAGTATGCGGCGCTTTCGGCGCCGGTCGAAGGCGGCTTTGCCGCGATGGCCCACGACAACGGGCACCAAAGCACCAACATCTATGAGCAGAACTGGGCGTTCGACGCTAAAAAGGGCGCTCTGAAGCAAGAGCTTCTCGTCGATTTCGCATCGCGCGCCCAGCACGTGTCGACGGTCGTCGCCAAGGCCGTCGCCCACGCCTATTACCGCAAGGCGCCGCAAAGGGCCTATTATGTCGCCTGTTCCCAGGGCGGGCATCACGGCCTGATGGAGGCGGAGCGCTATCCGGACGATTATGACGGCATCGTCGCGGGCGCCCACGGCGGCGACTGGACCGGCATGGTCGGCGGGCAGGCTTGGGCGGCCTATCTCGTGACCCGCCAGAACCGCGCGGGTGCGCTTTCAAGGGCGCTTGCGCAGGCGGTGTCGCGCCGGGCCATCTCGGAGTGCGACGCGCTTGACGGACTGACCGACGGACTGATCGAAGACCCCCGCGCCTGCCGCTTCGATCCGGCGGTGATGCAGTGCGGACGGGAGGGCGCCGACCCGGCGGCGTGCCTTACCTCCGCGCAGGTCGAAGCGACGCGGGCGATCTATGGCGGGTCTCCGGGCTCGCAATCCGGCGGCGACGCGCCGGGCTTCGTCCCCGGCAGCGAGCAATATTGGCCGTGGACCGACTCGCTCGACCCGATTTCCGGAAGCTATCACGATTTCTATCGCCTGCTTCTCAAGAACGACCCGAACTGGGCGTTCGGACAGTTCGACCCGGAAAAGGACATCGAGGCCGGCCGGCGAAAGCTCGGCGCAATCATGGATGCGAACAGCGCGGACCTCTCCGCCTTCGCGCGCCGCGGCGGCAAGCTGATCCTGTACCACGGCTGGTCGGACCCGCTGATTTCCCCCTATCTCTCGACGAACAAGTGGCACGCGCTCGAAAGGCAAATGGGCGGGGATTCGCTTCGCAGCTTCGCGCGCCTGTTCATGATTCCGGGCATGGCGCACTGCGGGGACGGTCCGGTCGGCGGCATGCGCGACACCCACGATCTGGCCTGGCTGACGGCGGTCGAGAACTGGGTGGAGCACGGCATCGCCCCCGATGCGGATTCGCCGCGCGCAACGGTGATCGGTTTCGGCAGCGACAGCGACACGCTCAGAACGCGCCCCTATTGCCCGTATCCGAAGGTCGCCCGCTATGTCGGCACGGGCGGCCGCGATCGCGCGGCGAACTACACGTGCCAGATGGCCGATTGAGAGTATTTCAGGCCGCAGCGGATAAGGGAAAACACGCCGGTTACGGCCGACATCTCAGCCGCCAATCGACGCCAGATGCGGCGTCGCACCGCTGTTGCCGCTGTGCAGGCGGTGCGCGGGCGCCTTGGTCGCCGTCAGCGCCGTGATCCTGGCGATCAGCGCGTCGATCTGGTCATCGGATTGCAGCAGGTCGCGCAGGTCGATGCCGTGATCTCCGAACAGGCACAGGTGAAGCTTGCCTCTGGAGGATACGCGCAGACGGTTGCAGGTGGTGCAGAAGTCCTTGGCATAGGGTGCGATGATGCCGATCCGGCCGCGCCCGGCCGGGTGCTCGTATTCGATGGCCGGCCCTGCCCCGGCGGCACGCTGCAGGCGCCGCCAGCCCAGCGTTTCGAGCCGGGAGGCGATTTCCGAACCCGGCATGTGGTGCCTGTCGAAGAACGCAGCATTGTCGTTCGTGCGCATCACCTCGATGAAACGCAGCGTCAGGTCATGACGGTTGACGAACGCCATGAAGCCGCCCAGTTCATCGTCGTTGATGCCGCGCATCAGGACGCTGTTGAGCTTGACCGTGCCGATCCCGGCCGCACGGGCGGCCCCGACGCCGTCGAGCACCTCGTCCAGCCGGTCATGTCCCGTGATCGTCCGGAACCGTGCCGGATCGAGCGAGTCCACGCTGACATTGAGCGCGGCGATTCCGGCCGAGGCATAGTCCCCCGCGCGCTCGGCAAGGCGATACCCGTTGGTGGTCATCGCCAGCCTCCGGATGCCGGGCACGGCGGCGACGGCTTCGGCGATTTCCAGCAGCTCGCGTCGCAGGCTCGGCTCGCCGCCGGTCAGCCGCACCTTCCAGAGGCCGAGCCTCGCGAATCCGGCCACCAGTCTGCGGATCTCCGCCACGGAGAGATCGGACGGCATCCCGGCGATCTTGCGATAGCCTTCGGGCAGGCAATAGGTGCAGCGGAAATTGCAGACATCGGTAAGCGACAGGCGCAGGTATTCGAACCTGCGGCCGTGCGCGTCGGCAAGACTCGCTGCGGGGAACACGGGCACCGTCATTGCACCAGCGGCCCTTCGGCGGCCATGATCTCTACCCCTTCGACGGTGGATTGCGCGGCGAGGATCGCGACATACTGCGCCATCGCGCGGCGCCAGCTCGCCTCCTCGAGATAATCCGCGACCTTTTCGCGGACCAGCTTGAACGGTAGCCGGCGCGCCTCCTCCCGCCGTCCGGCGCGGATCACGTGAACGCCGAAGCGGGTCTTCACCGGCTCGGGATGCAGCTCTCCCTCGCCCAGCGAAAAGAGCACCTCCTCGAACTCCCGCACCGTCTGGCCCGGCCCGATCTGGCCGAGATTGCCGCCCTCAGCCTTCGACGGGCAGGCGGAATGCTTGCGGGCAAGATCGGCGAAGGCCGTCGGATCGGCCTGCAGGCGGCCGATCACGAGACGCGCGTCGCCGGTGGCGAGGCCATAGGCGAACCTGTCGTCGGGGGAGGCCGCGAACAGGATATGCTCGGCCTCGACGAGCACGGGGGAGGTGAAGCGCTCAAGGTGGGTCTCGTAATAGCGACGCGCGGTTTGCTCGTCGGCCCGGGGCGTCCGCACCTGCGCCGCGATCAGCGCCTCGATCCGCGCCTCGTCATCCGAAAGCGGGCGCCCTTCGCTGTCGGCAAACCCCGCGCCGTCCACCCCCAGCCGACCGGCCTCGTCGAGCAGGAGTTGGCGGATCACCAGCGCCTCGGCCGCTGCCGTCCACGCGGAGGCGGCATCCGGCGCCGGATGGTGCTGCGTTTCCGCCGCGATGTCCAATGCGGGGATTTCCCGCCCGTTCACCGCAACGCGGGGGCTGTCGGGCAGGTCAGCCACGGCGGGCCGCCAGCTTGCGCGAGCGGACGACCTGGTATCCGGGCCGCCAGATGTAGCGCACCGGCGCCGAGAGCATGTGCACCAGCCGGGTGAAGGGGAACAACAGCAGGATCGTGAGGCCGAGCGCGAGGTGCAGCTTGAAGATCCAGTGCACGTCGGTGATGTGGCCGGCGGCATCGCCGCGGAAGGTGAAGATGCCCTGCGCCCAGGTCATGAACTTGACCATTTCGCCGCCGTCGAGGTGCGCGGCGGAAAGCGGAATCGTCGCCAGCCCGAGTGCGAGCTGCACCCAGAGCAGCACGATGATCATGTTGTCGCTGAAGGTCGACGCGGCCCGCACGCGCGGATCGAAGAAACGGCGGTGAATGAGCAGCGTCGCGCCGATGATCGCCATGACGCCGGCGATGCCGCCCGCGATGATCGCCAACAACTGCTTCGCCCCGTGGCTGATCCCCAGCGCATCGAACACCCAGATCGGCGTAAGCAGGCCGCCGAGGTGGCCGAAGAAGATCACCAGCACACCGACATGGAACAGCACCGAGCCGATCATCAGCTGCTTGCGGCGCAGAAGCTGGCTCGATCCGGCGCGCCAGCTGTAGGGTTCGCGGTCGTAGCGGATCACGGACCCCACCGCGAGCACGGCCAGCGCGATATACGGATAAATCCCGAAAACCAGGGTGTGGACGAGGTCAGCCATGAGCAGGGTTCCTGACGGGTTCGGGGGACTGGAAACGGGCGACGAGCGCGGCGGCCTGCGGACAGGCGGCCGCGCCGGGCGCGGTCGGCGCGGCGGGCGCCTCGAAGCGGACCTGCTCCTCCTCCCACGCGGCATCGAGCGCGGCGAGGTCGTCGGGGTTGTCGGGCGGCGCGATGTCGAACGCTTCGCCATCCACCCCTGCAAGCTCCGCGAGAACCTGCATCGCCGGCGCGTAGGGGCTGGCCCTTTCGTCCAGCCGCCGGGCCAGCGCCGCGACGATCACGCCCGGCTGCGCCAGTTCCTCGCGCGCTTGCGCGGACGGCAGGATCGAGAGATATTCAAGGAACAGCGGCAGATAATCCGGCAATTCCTTCGCGGTGATCTCAAGCCCCTCACGCTCGTAGCGGTCGCGCAGGTCCACCATCGCCTGCCCCCGGTCCCGGCTCTCGCCGTGAACGTGCTCGAACAGGTGCAGCGACAGCGCCCGCCCCCGGTCGAACAGCGCGACATAGCGTTCCTGAAGATCGAGCAAATCCTCGGATGCCAACGCACCGATCAGCGGCTGGAGCGCGGCACGCTGGCCGGCGGAGAGCAATCCGTCTTCGGCGAGCGCTGCGGCGAATTCGGGCGCGGCCCGCTGCACGGCTTCGTCCGGGTAGCGCAGCAAGGCGGACAATATGCGAAAGGTCAGGCGCATCAGAACACCTCCGTCGGGGTCTGGAGCTTCTTGCGCGCGGGGGCGCCGAAAAGGTTGGTGTCGGTCGAACCGCCCGAGCAGCCGTTCCCGAACGAGAAGCCGCACGAGCCCTTCTCGTCGTACATGTCCTCGGCATCCTCGCGGTGGCCGGTGGGTATGACGAAGCGGTCCTCGTAGTTGGCGATGGCCATCACCCTGTACATCTCCTCGACCTGTGCGGGCGTCAGTCCCACGGCCTCGGCGATGTCCGCAGCGATCACGCCCTGCACGGTCTTCGCGCGCATGTAGCCGCGCATCGCGAGCATCCGTTCGAGGCAGGCCGCGATCGGCTCCTCGTCGCCCGCGGTCAGCAGGTTCGCGAGATACTTGAGCGGAATGCGCAACGAGCGGACATCCGGCATACCGTTGTTGGCGGAAATCCGCCCGGCGTTCGCCGCCGCGCTGATCGGCGAGAGCGGCGGCACGTACCAGACCATCGGCAGCGTGCGATATTCGGGATGCAGCGGGAACGCGATCTTCCATTCCATCGCCATCTTCCATACCGGCGACCGCTTCGCGGCCTCCAGCCATGCCTCGGGAATACCGTCGGCGCGCGCCTGCGCGATGACCGCCGGATCGTTGGGGTCAAGGAAGATGTCGAGCTGCGCCTGATAGAGATCCTCCACCTTCTCCGTCGAAGCCGCTTCCTCGATGCGGTCCGCGTCGTAGAGCATGACGCCGAGGTAGCGGATGCGCCCGACGCAGGTTTCCGAACACACCGTCGGCTCGCCCGCCTCGATGCGCGGATAGCAGAAGATGCACTTCTCGGACTTTCCGGTTTTCCAGTTGTAGTAGATTTTCTTGTAAGGGCAGCCGGAGACGCACATGCGCCAGCCGCGGCACTTTTCCTGGTCGATGAGGACGATCCCGTCCTCCTCGCGCTTGTAGATCGAGCCGGACGGGCACGCCGCGACGCAGGTCGGGTTGAGGCAGTGCTCGCACAGCCGCGGCAGGTACATCATGAACGTGTTTTCGAACTGCCCGTAGATGTCTTTCTGCACGCCTTCGAAATTGTAATCCTCGGACCGCTTCGAGAATTCGCCGCCCAGGATTTCCTCCCAGTTCGGACCCCACTCGATCTTTTCCATGCGCTCGCCCGAAACGAGGCTGCGCGGGCGCGCAGTGGGAAACGCCTTCGATTCCGCCGCCGATTGCAGGTGACCGTAATCGAACGTGAAAGGCTCGTAGTAATCGTCGATCTCGGGCAGGTCGGGATTGGCGAAGATCTTCGCCAGTAGCCGCCACTTGCCGCCCATGCGCGGCTGCAGGCGCCCGTGGCGCAGGTCCCAGCCGCCGTTCCAGCGGCGCTGGTTTTCCCAGTCCTTCGGATAGCCGATGCCGGGTTTGGTCTCGACGTTGTTGAACCAGGCGTATTCCACGCCTTCGCGGCTGGTCCACACGTTCTTGCAGGTGACCGAACAGGTGTGGCAGCCGATGCACTTGTCGAGGTTCAGGACCTTGCCGATCTGCGCGCGGATCTTCATGCTGCCGTCTCCCCTTCTGCGAGGGCTCCTTCGAGCCAGTCGACCTTTGCAAGCTTGCGGACGATGACGAATTCGTCGCGGTTGGAACCGACGGTGCCGTAGTAGTTGAAACCGTAGCTCTGCTGGACGTAGCCGCCGATCATGTGGGTCGGCTTCAGAATGGCGCGCGTCACGGAATTGTGGATGCCGCCTCTCTGTCCGGTCAGCGGCGAACCGGGCACGTTCACGATCTTCTCCTGCGCGTGATACATGAAGAGCGTCCCCTCCTTCATGCGCTGGGAAACGACCACGCGGGCCACCAGCGCGCCATTGGTGTTGAAGGTTTCCACCCAGTCGTTGTCGACGAGCCCGGCCTTTGCCGCGTCCACCTCGGACATCCAGACGATGGGCCCGCCGCGCGACAGCGTCAGCATCAGCTGATTGTCGGTGTAGGTGGAATGGATGCCCCATTTCTGGTGCGGCGTGATGAAGTTCAGCACCACGTGCTTCTCCCCCACCGCCTGATCGAGCATGGGCTTCACCGCCTTGGTGTCGATCGGCGGGCGGTACACGCAGAGCCCTTCGCCGAACGCAAGCATCCACTTGTGATCCTGATAGAGCTGCTGCCGCCCCGTCAGCGTGCGCCACGGGATCAGTTCGTGCACGTTGGTATAGCCCGCGTTGTAGCAGACGTGCTCGCTCTCCAGCCCCGACCACGTGGGCGAGGAGATGATCTTGCGCGGCTGGGCCTGGATGTCGCGGAAACGGATCTTCTCGTCTTCCTTGGGCAGCGCGAGATGAGTGTGGTCGCGTCCCGTGAACTTCGACAGCGCCTCCCACGCCTTGATCGCGACCTCGCCGTTGGTTTCCGGCGCAAGCATCAGCAGCACTTCGGCCGCATCAATCGCGGTCTCAATGCGCGCCATGCCCTTCGTCGGCCCCTCGCCGGTCACGACGCCGTTCAGCTTGCGCAGGTTCTCCACCTCGTGCTCGGTCTTCCAGGTGATACCCTTGCCGCCGTTGCCGAGCTTGTCCATCAGCGGGCCGAGCGCGGTGTAGCGCTTGTAGAGGTTGGGATAGTCGCGCTCGACGAGCGCGACACTCGCCATCGTCCTGCCCGGGATCGGCGCGGTTTCGCCCTTGCCCCAGTCCGCGACGTCGAACGGCTGCGCGATCTCGTTCGCGGTGTCGTGCAGGATCGGCGTGAGGACGACATCGGTCTCCACGCCCAGCACCTCCGGCGCGACTTCAGAGAACGCCTTCGCGATTCCCTTGTAGATTTCCCAGTCGCTCTTCGATTCCCACACGGGGTCGACCGCGGCCGAAAGCGGGTGAATGAACGGGTGCATGTCGGACGTGTTGAGGTCGTCCTTTTCGTACCAGCTCGCGGTGGGCAGGACGATGTCGGAATAGACGCAGGTCGTCGACATGCGGAAGTCGAGCGTGACCAGCAGGTCGAGCTTCCCCTTCGGCGCGTCGTCGTGCCATTTCACCTCCCGCGGCTTCTGGCGGCCCATCTCGCCGAGGTCCTTCCCTTGCACGCCGTGCGCGGTGCCGAGCAGGTGCTTCAGGAAATATTCGTGGCCCTTGCCCGAGGAACCGAGCAGGTTCGACCGCCAGACGAACATGTTGCGCGGCCAGTTGGCCGGATCGTCGGGATCGAGGCACGACAGCTCCAGTTCGCCCGACTTGAGCGCGCCGGCGACATAGTCCTTCGCTTCGACGCCCGAGGCCTTCGCCGCCTTGCCCACCTCCAGCGGATTCGTCTTGAGCTGGGGCGCCGAAGGCAGCCAGCCCATGCGCTCGGCGCGCACGTTGTAGTCGATCAGCGAGGCATCCCAGTCCCCGTCCGGCGCCGTGGGCGACAGGATCTCGTCCACCCCCACCGTTTCGTAACGCCACTGGTCGGTGTGCGCGTAGAAGAAACTGGTCGAGTTCATCTGGCGCGGCGGACGCGACCAGTCGAGCGCGAACGCCAGCGGCAGCCAGCCCGTCTGCGGACGCAGCTTTTCCTGCCCGACATAGTGCGACCAGCCGCCGCCCGACTGGCCGATGCAACCGCACATCACCAGCAGGTTGATGATACCGCGATAGTTCATGTCCATGTGGTACCAGTGGTTGAGTCCGGCCCCCAGGATGACCATCGACTTGCCGCCGGTCTGCTCGGCGTTGTCGGCGAACTCGCGCGCCACGGTGATGATCTGTTCCGCCGGAACGCCGGTGATCCGTTCGGCCCAGGCGGGGGTGTATGGGCTCGCCTCGGCATAATCGCGCGCGACGTGCTCGCCGCCGAGGCCGCGATCAAGGCCGTAGTTGGCGCAAAGTAGATCGAAGACGGAAGCGGCGTAGCTGCGCCCCTCGGCAAGGTCGAGGGCGCGCACGGGCACGCGCTTCAGCAGCACGTCGGGATGATCGGTGCCCTCGAAATGATCATGCTCGCGATTGCCGAAATAGGGGAAGGCGACGTCCACCACCTCGTCGTGGTCCCCGTCGAGGATCGCAGTCATGCGCAGCTTGACCTCCGCGCCGCTGCCGTCCTTCTCCTCGAGGTTCCACTTGCCCTGCTCTCCCCAGCGGAAGCCCACCGAACCGGCGGGGGCGACGATCGCGCCGCCGGCGTCGTCGATGGCGACGGTCTTCCATTCGGGATTGTTGGTCTCGCCGAGGTTGCCGGGGAAATCGGAAGCGCGCAGCAGGCGGTCGGGCACGAAGGCGCCGTCCTTCTCGACGAGCCGCACCAGCATCGGCATGTCCGAATAGCGGCGGCAATAGTCTTCGAAATAGGGCACCTGCCGGTCGAGATGGAATTCGCGCAGGATCACGTGGCCCATCGCCAGCGCGAGGGCGGCGTCAGTGCCCTGCTTGGGGTTGAGCCAGATGTCGCCGAACTTGGTCGCCTCGGCATAATCGGGCGAGACCACCGCGACCTTCGCCCCGCGATAGCGCGCCTCGGTCATGAAGTGGGCGTCGGGCGTGCGCGTCTGCGGCACGTTCGATCCCCACATCATCAGGAAACCGGCGTTGTACCAGTCGGCGCTTTCGGGAACGTCGGTTTGCTCGCCCCATGTCATCGGGCTCGCGGGCGGCAGGTCGCAATACCAGTCGTAGAACGACATGCACGTGCCGCCGAGCAGCGAGAGATAGCGCGACCCCGCGGCGTAGCTGACCATCGACATCGCCGGGATCGGCGAGAAGCCGATCACGCGGTCCGGCCCCCAGGTCTTGGCGGTGTAGGCGTTGGCGGCAGCGATGATCTCGTTCACCTCGTCCCACGTCGAACGAACGAAGCCGCCGTGGCCGCGGATCGCCGTGTAGCTCCTGCGCTTTTCCGGGTCGTTCTGGATCGAGGCCCAGGCGGCGACCGGCGGCAGCGCCTTCCGCGCCTCCCGCCACAACCTGATGAGCCGCTTGCGGACGAGCGGGTACTTCAGGCGCTGCGCCGAATAGATGTACCAGCTGTAGCTCGCCCCGCGCGGGCAGCCGCGCGGTTCATGGTTGGGGAGATCGGGCCGGGTCCGCGGATAATCGGTCTGCTGCGTTTCCCACGTGATGATCCCGCCCTTGACGTAGATCTTCCACGAGCAGGACCCTGTGCAGTTCACGCCGTGGGTGGAGCGCACGATCTTGTCGTGCTGCCAGCGCTTGCGATAGCCGTCTTCCCAGCTGCGGGCTTCGGCGGTGGTCACGCCGTGCCCGTCGGAGAAGGTTTCCGTCTTCTGGCGAAAGAACGTCAGGCGGTCGAGCAGATAGCTCATGCGGTTGCTCCTGGAACGGGGACTGGAGTGGAAGGCGGGGCGCCGCGGCCGCGTTCGATGTCGTGCAGCAGCCCGCCCCTGCGCGTGTAGACGAACCATGTGAGCGCCGCGCAGCTGGCGTAGAAGACGAAGAAGCCCCACAGCGCCACCATCGGCGCGCCGGTCAGCGTGATCGAGCTGCCGAACGCCTTGGGGATGAAGAACGCGCCGTAGGCGGCGATCGCCGAGGTGAAGCCGATGATGGCCGCCGATTCCTTCTCGGCCTGCCGGTTCGCGTCCGCCGCGGAGAGTTCCGGCATCAGCCTCGGCACCTCGCTGCGCATGATCACCGGGATCATCTGGAAGGTGGAGGCGTTCCCGACACCCGTGACGAAGAACATGAAGACGAACGTCGCGAGGAAGCCCGCGAAGTTGCCGGCCTCGATGAAGTGGACGACGCCGAGCGTGCCGATCATCATCCCCACGAACACCCAGAAGGTGACGCGCGCGCCGCCAAACCGGTCGGACACCCAGCCGGTGGCCGCCCGGCTGATCGCGCCGACCAGCGGGGCAAGAAAGACGTACTTGAGCACGTCGACTTCGGGGAACTCGTACTTGGCGAGCAGCGGCAGACCGGCGGAAAAGCCGATGAAGGAGCCGAAGGTGCCGGTGTAGAGCCAGCACATCAGCCAGTTGTGCCTGCGCTGGAAGATGATCGCCTGTTCCGCGAAGCTCGCCTTGGCATCGGCGATGTCGTTCATTCCGAACCACGCCAGCAGGCTCGACGCGAGGATGAACGGCACCCAGATGAACCCGGCATTCTGCAACCACAGCTCGCTGCCGTCCTGCGCCACCTGCGCACCGCCGCCCAGCGCGCCGAACACGCCCGCGGTGATCACCAGCGGAACGATGAACTGCATGACGGAAACGCCGAGGTTGCCGAGGCCGCCGTTGAGCGCGAGCGCGTTGCCCTTCTGCGCCTTGGGGAAGAAGAAGCCGATGTTCGCCATCGACGAGGCGAAGTTGCCGCCGCCGAAGCCGCAAAGCAGCGCGAGCACCAGGAAGATGACGTAGGGCGTGCCCGGAGTCTGCACCGCATAGCCGATGCCGAAGGCCGGGATCAGCAACGAGAAGGTGGAGAGCGTGGTCCAGAGCCGCCCGCCGAAGATCGGCACCATGAAACTGTAGAAGATCCGGAACGTCGCCCCGGAGAGGCCCGGCAGCGCCGCCAGCCAGAACAGCTGGTCCGTCGTGTAGTTGAACCCGATGAGCGGAAGCTTCGCCACCACCACGGACCAGACCATCCAGACCGCGAAGGCGAGCAGCAGCGCCGGAATCGAGATCATCAGGTTGCGCCGGGCGACGCGCCGGCCCGTCGCCTCCCAGAACGCCGGGTCCTCCGGCCGCCACTCGGTGAGGACCTTGGCCGGCGGGACGTGCCCGTGCCGGACCTCGTCGTGCAGGTCCGCCATTTCCGGGAACTGCGGCAGCGCGCGCGGATCGATTCCGCTCGCCTTCTGCTCCATCTGGCGGATGGCGATGTGCATCCAGCCGAGCGCGACGGCCACGAGGCCGAACAGCACCATGAAGCAGCTGGTCCAGATGCCGGTCAGATCGCTCACCGCGCCGAACACGATCGGCAGCACGAAACCGCCGAGCCCGCCGACCAGGCCGACAAGGCCGCCGACCGAACCGACGTGGTCGGGGTAATAGACGGGGATGTGCTTGAACACCGCCGCCTTGCCCAGCGACATGAAGAACCCGAGGACGAACACGGTGAACACGAAGGGCACGAGGCTCATCGAGGTGGAGAAGCGGATCTCGCCCTCGATCCCGTGGATCGTGTAGTCGGTTGCCGGATACGACAGCATGAACAGGCAGATCATCGAAACGCCGAAGGTCGCGTACATGATCTTGCGCGCACCGTACTTGTCCGAAAGGACGCCGCCGTAAGCGCGGAAGACGCTGGCCGAGAGCGAGAAGGTTGCCGCCAGCATACCGGCGACCTTCACGTCCACGCCGTAAACACCGATCAGGTACTGCGGCAGCCACAGCGCCAGCGCAACGAACGCGCCGAACACGAAGAAGTAATAAAGCGAGAAGCGCCAGACCTGCTCGCTCTTGAGCGGCTCCAGCTGCGCCATCAGTCCCATGGGCTTTTCACCGCTGAGCTTGCGCGCGGCAAGCTCGGGATCGTCCTTGGCGAACAGGAAGAACAGCACCGCGACCACGGCGAGCACGGCCGCCCAGATCTGCGCGACCGCCGTCCAGCCGAACGCGACCATGACCCACGGCGCGACGAACTTGGTAACCGCGGCGCCGACATTGCCCATGCCGAAAAAGCCGAGCGCGGCCCCCTGCTTCTGCTGCGGATACCACTTGGAGACATAGGCGACGCCCACGGCGAACCCGCCGCCCGCCAGCCCGAGCCCGAGCGCGGCAAGCAGCAGCAGCCCGTAGCTGTCGGCATAGGAGAGAAGCCAGGTCGCGGCCGCCGATGCGAGCATGGTCAGCGGAAAGACGATCCGGCCGCCGTACTGATCGGTCCAGACGCCGAGGAACAGGCGGACCAGCGATCCGGTCAGGATCGGCGTTCCGACCAGCAGGCCGAACTGCGTTTCGTTCAGCCCCAGCTCCGTCTTGATCTCGATCCCGATGATCGCGAAGATCGTCCAGACGGCGAAACATATGGTGAAGGCAAACGTGCTGAGCCCGAGGGCCCGGTTCTGCTCACCTTCACTTACGGCTTTCTGCAACGGCATGACGTGCTCTCTGCCTTACGGGCGTGGTGGAGACCGACATGCCTTGTCTGATACACGCAAGCTTGATTGGGATCAAACTGGCGCCGCCTTATTCGGGAAAACAAAAACGGCCTGATCCAAACCCATTCCGAGCCAGTTGCAGATCAAGCCTACAATTGACATATATCAACCACACTGCCAAATGGCTTGGCGGGTGGGAGGAGTCCGGGTTCGGTGCGTTCCGGTGAAAGACCTGAAATTGCGCGTCTGCCGCTGTTCTCGAAGATGAACGAGGCGGAACGGGACCGGATCTTCTCCGGGTCCTTCCTGCAAACATTCCCGCCGCAGCTCGTCCTGTTCGAATCCGGCCAGCACGCGGACTTCCTCCACGTCCTCGTGGATGGCCTCGCCGAGCTTTACGCCACCAGCGCGGGCCGCGACACGACGATGCGGATCGTCGAGCCGGTCAGCAGCTTCATTCTTGCCGCGGTCGTGACCGACATGCCGTACCTGATGTCGGCCCGTACCCTTGCACCGTCGCGCATCCTGCTGGTGCCTGCGGCGCTGGTGCGCGAAGTGATCAAGCGGGACACCGCGCTGATGCAGGCGACGATGCACGAACTGGCGCTGGGCTACCGCGACCTCGTGCGCGCGCTCATCGACATGAAGCTGCGCCAGTCGGCGGAGCGGCTGGGGAATCTGATCCTGCAACAGGACCGCCGGCAGGGCCGGACGGGCGAGGTGCAGCTCCGCGCCGAGAAACGCCTGCTGGCGTCCCTGCTCGGAATGACCCCCGAGAATCTCTCGCGCGCATTCGGCACGCTCGCCCGGCACGGCGTCATCGTCGACGGCGCGCGCATCCGGATCGCCGATCGCACAGCGCTCGAGGAATTCTCTCGTCCGGACCCGGTGAAGGACTAGATTTCTACGCGCATGTCAGTGCCGATTTGACAGGCGCCGGAACAAGGCTACTCATGGAATTTATACGCTCGTGAACAAGGGCCGCAAGATCAATCATGGAGCAGAATCGGCCCGCCGCCCCGCGGCACGACTATCCTCCCGTGCGCGTCGGATGGACCGCCGTCGCGGTGCTGTTCCTGTTCACGGTGTTGTCCGTTCTCGATCGCAACCTGCTCACGCTTCTGGTGGGACCGATCAAGGCTGATCTCGGACTTTCCGATGTTCAGCTCAGCCTGCTCTACGGCCTCGCCTTCGCGATCTTCTATGCGGTGATGGGCCTGCCCTCGGGCTGGATGATCGACAGGTTCCAGCGCCGCGTCGTGATCTTCTGGGGCGTGATCGTGTGGAGCTTCGCCACGCTCATGACCGGGTTCGCGCGCAGCTACGCCGCGCTCTTTGCGGCGCGCGCGGTCGTGGGCGCCGGCGAGGCGGTTCTGGTGCCCGGATCGCACTCGATCATCGGCGATCTGTTCCCGCGCGAGAAGATGGCGATGCCGATGTCCGTCTCGGCGCTCGGCATCAAGGTCGGGCAAGGCCTCGCACTGCTGATCGGCGGCGCGCTCACCACGCTGTTCGTGCCGGACAAGCTCTACACGCTGCCGCTCATCGGGGACCTGCGCGGCTGGCACCTGATCTTCATCGTCGTCGGCGCGCCGGGTATGCTGATGGCGTTCCTGATCTTCCTGATTCCCGAACCGAAGCGCCGCTCTCGGCAAAGCGTCCAGACCGACGACAAGCCCGCGGGCTTCGCCGTCTATCTGGAATTCGTGCGGCAGCATCTGCGCTTCTACATCAGCCACCATCTCGGTATCCTCGTCTACGGCATGACGGCGCTGTCGGTGATCACATGGGCACCCGCCTATCTCGGCCGCGCCCACGATTGGGAGGAGAGCCGGATCGGCCTCTGGCTCGGCACGGCGCTCCTCGTCGGCACATGCACGGGTATGCCGCTCCACGGCTACCTTGCCGACCGTTTCTTCCAGCGCGGCGTCACGGACATCCATTTGCGCTACACAGCGATCTCGGCCGTCATCGGCTGGCCGATCGGCGTCACCGCGTTCATGGTCGGCGATCCCTATCTCGCGGTGCTGCTGATCGGCCTGCTGTTCTTCGTGATCTCGACCTACGGCGGCCTGTCGATCGTCGCGGTTCAGGCGATCGTGCCGAGCGACCTGCGCGGCAAGGCATCGTCGATCATGCTGCTTATCATCGGCATGGGCGGCACCATCCTCGGTCCGCTCGTCGTCGCGCTGATCACGGACTACGGCTTCGGTGATCCAAAGCGGGTCGGCAGCGCCATCCTGATCTGCCTCGCCACCGGGTTGCCGCTCACAGCTCTCGTGCTTTCGCGCGCGCTGGCGCCGATGCGCGGCATGATCGCCGAGGCGAAGGCGCGGGACGCCGCGGCATAATCCTCAACCCGTGCGGATCCAGACGCCCTTGGTGTTGAGGTACGCCTCGATATGCTCGGTGCCGCCTTCGCGGCCGTAGCCGCTCAGCTTGTAGCCGCCGAAGGGCACCGCCGGGTCCATCGCCATATAGTGGTTCACCCAGATCGACCCGGCCCGAATGCGCCGGATCGCCGCGTGCGCCTTGGTAATGTCGCGCGTCCACACGCCGCCCGCGAGACCGAAGCGCGTGGCGTTGGCGCGCGTGATCACCTCGTCGAAATCATCGAACGGGAACGCGCAGATCACCGGACCGAAAATCTCTTCCTGCGCGATACGCATGTCGTCCTTCACCTCGGAGAACACGGTCGGCGTGACGAACCAGCCGTTCGCGAGTTCGCCTTCGGTGACGCGCGTGCCGCCCGAGACCACCCGCGCGCCTTCTTCCGGGCCGAGCGCCATATAGGACGTCACCCGGTCGAACTGGCGCGACGAAACGATCGGCCCCAGCCGCGTTTCGGGATCGTTGCTGATGCCGATCTTCAGCGTCTTCCCGAACTCGGCGACGCGGGCGACGAATTCGTCGTGGATGGAACGCTCGACGAACAGGCGCGTGCCCGCAGCGCACACCTGTCCGCAATTCGAGAACACCGCCATCGCCGCGCCCTGCACCGCGAGGTCGAGATCGGCATCTGCGAACACGATGTTCGGCGACTTGCCGCCGAGTTCCATCGTCACGCGCTTGGCGGTGGCGGCGGAGGCCTCGATGATCTTGCGCCCGGTTTCGCCCGATCCCGTGAAGGTGATCTTGTCGACATCGGGGTGGCGGGAGAGCGCCGCGCCGACCGCGCCGAAGCCGGTCAGCACGTTGACGACGCCGGGCGGAACGCCCGCTTCGAGACAGAGCGCGCCGAAGCGCAGCGGCGTCAGCGATCCGTCCTCCGCAGCTTTCAGCACCACGGTGCAGCCCGTCGCAAGCGCGGGCGCGATCTTCCACGCCGCGCTGAACAGCGGCCCGTTCCACGGGATGATCGCACCGACGACGCCCACCGGCTCCTTCAGCGTGTAGGAGAGCACGTCGAGCGGATGGGAATTCGCCAGCGTCTCGCCGTGGATCGCCGTCGCCATGCCCGCGAAATGCCGGAGGCCGCGCGCGACGATGCCCGCCACGCGCACGGAATCGGTGATCGGCCGCCCCATCTCCAGCGTGTCGAGCATCGCGAGTTCATCGCCGTCGCGCTCGACGAGATCGGCAAGGCGCAGCAGGATGCGCTGGCGCTCGGCGGGCTTGAAGCGGCTCCACGGACCCTCGAAGGCGGCGCGCGCCGCCGCGACGGCGCGGTCGACGTCGGCCTCGTCCGCCATCGCGATCTGCGCGAGCACCGCGCCCGTCGACGGGTTCAGCGTCGGAAACGTCTCGCCGGAAAGCGCGTCGACCCATTCGCCGCCGATCAGCAATTTCTTCGGGCCGCCGGAAAGAGAGGCCGGCATCGTTGGCGTTCCAGTCATCATCCCTACCTTCCGTGAAATTGCGCCGGCCGCTTTTCCCTGAACGCGGCGACCCCTTCGCGGTAATCCCCGGTGCAGCCGAGCGCACGCATGGTATCACGCTCATGATCGAGCTGCTCGCCCAGCGTCCGCGACCACGCTCCCCGGATCACCTGCTTCATTGCGGCGAGCCCGAGCGGCGCGGACGCTGCGAGACCCGCCGCGATCTCTCCGGCAACCTCGGCGAGACGGTCATCGTCGACCGTTTTCCAGATCAGCCCCCAGTCGGCGGCCTGTTCGGCCGAGAGCGGCTCGGCGGTGAGCGCAAGGCCGAGCGCGCGCGCCTGCCCGACGAGGCGCGGCAATATCCACGTGCCGCCGCTGTCCGAAATGAGCCCGATCTTCGCGAACGACTGGATGAAGCGGGCGCTGCGCGCGGCGACCACGATGTCGCAGGCGAAGGCGATGTTCGCGCCCGCGCCCGCCGCGACGCCGTTCACCGCGCACACGATCGGCTTCGGAAGGCCTGTCAGCCGCCGGATCAGCGGATTGTAGTACGTTTCGAGCGAATGGCCGAGATCGGGCGGCGAGCCGTCCGCCGCCGGCTTGCGGTCGCCGAGGTCCTGCCCCGCGCAAAACGCCCGCCCTGCACCGGTCAGCAGCAGCACGCGCACATCGGGATCGTCCGCGCCCCGCGCGATCGCATCGGCGAGGTCCTCGTGCATCCGCACATTGAAGGCATTGAGCGTGTCGGGCCGGTTCAGCACGATCCGCTGGACGCCGTTCGAAACCTCGCAGAGGATCGTCTCATGCGGCATTGGCGGGTTCCATCACATCGCGCATTCCGCGCCGCCCGAAGGCGAACAGCAGCGTGGCGGGCACCAGCACGCACAGCACGGTCGCGATCAGCGAGATGCCGACCTTCTGCTCGTCGCGGAGGATCATGTCGGTGATGAGCCCGACGACCGCCGGGCCGCCCGCCATCGCGACGAGCCCCGTGCTCAGCACATAGAGCGCCGACACGCGCCCGCGCAGACGCTGCGGCGTCACCACCTGCACCACCGCCGGTCCCATGCTCGCCGTGGAGAGGATGAAGGTCATGTAGAGACCGTAGAGCACGACCGTCGCCCACGCGTTCGTCATCAGGAACGCCGCGACGCCGCAGGGAATCGCGAGGAATGCGGTCGCCATGCACCAGAAGAGGTGCGCGTCCCTGCGTCCGCCCTTGAACAGCCGGTCGACGATCCAGCCGTGGACCGGCAGCGTCGCGGCGGAGAGAATCTGCGCGATGCCGAGCACGACGCCGATGCGCGCCGGTTCCCAGCCGTGCGCGCGCACCAGATAGGTCGGCGTCCAGAGTTGCAGCCCGATCGTCACCGAATAGGTGAGGCCGAAGCCGAGGAAGATCGCCGTGAACAGGCGCGCGCGCTGCTTCAGGAACTGAATCGCCTCGCCGTATCCCGCGCCGGACTGTGCGGAGCGCGCGGCGCGGCGCTTCGGCTCGCGGAACAGGAAGACGAGGAACGCCATCGCGATGCCCGGCGCGCCGGTGATGATGAACACCTGCTGCCACGGCTCCAGCATCCCGAGCACGGGCCATTCGACCGGCCCGGCCTTCATCACGGCGGCAACGATCGGCCCGCCGAGCAGGAACACGATGCCCGCCCCCATCACGCCGCCCATCACGAACACGGACATGGCGAGCGACACCTTGTGCGGCGGAAAGCTGTCGCCGATGATCGAATAGCTGCCGGTGCCGAAGCCGGATTCACCCGCGCCCACCGCCGCGCGCGCCACGAACAGCGCGCCGAAGTTGCGCGCGAGGCCGCAGGCGGCTGCGGCGATGCTCCACACCGTGATCGAGACGAACAGCACCCAGCGGCGGCTGTAGCGATCGAGCGCGACACCCACGGGGATCGCGCACAGGCAGAACAGCAGCGCGAAGGCCGGGCCTTGCAGCAGGCTGATCTGGAAATCCGAAAGCCCGAGGTCCGCCTTGATCGGCTCGACGAGGAGCGCGATGATGTAGCGGTCGGTCAGCGACAGGATGTAGAGCAGGAACAGGACGGAAACCGTCAGCCAGCCGGTCGCGGGCTTCGGATAATCCGCCTCCTGCGGCACATTCGCCCCCCGTGACGCGTCCTCTGGCATGGTGACCTCCCCGAACCTTCGCTGTCGAGCCTGTCCCGCGCGCGCCTGCGAAGGCCGTTCGACGCCAAACTCATTATTGCACCGCAGGTCAATTTATGCCGGAGAGCCGCCGGACATGCAATGTCTATCTTCGGCGGTGACAAGCCGGCCGGGCGTCAGATCGCGCCCAGCGTCTTCGCCTTTTCGGAATCGTAGGGGGTGCGGTTCATCTGGAACTGGTCCGAGTTCCGCACATACCAGCCCGCACCGTGCGTCCTGCCGATCAACTTCATGGCAGGCGTATCGAGGTAGAGCTTCTCCGGGTCCGTGATGAATTCATCCCCGATATGCGCCATCAGGATCTCGCCGATCACGATGGTCTGCCGCACGCCGATGTCGAGTGCGGCAACCTTGCGGCATTCGAAGCTCACGGGGCTGGTCGCGATGCGCGGCGGCTTCACGAACACCGAGGGCAGCGTTTCGACACCCGCGTAAATGGCTTCGTTCACCTCGGGCGGTGCGGACACGCTGGTCTCGTTCATCCGCGCCGCGTCGTCTTCCGACACGAGGTTCACGACGAACTCGCCCGTCGCGATGATGTTCGTCGCCGTGTCCTTGAGGGCGCAGGCCTCGTCCTTCAGCAGCCCCAGCGCCACCAGCGGCGGTTCGACGCCCACGCAATTGAAGAAGCTGTAGGGCGCGACGTTGAGCACACCGTCGGCGGACAGCGTCGTCGTCCACGCGATCGGGCGCGGCGTGATCGTGGAATTCACGATCTTGTAGTTCACCGGCATCGGCAGGTTGCGCATGTCGAACTGCATGATCGCCCTTTCAGCCGGCGGGTTTGCCCGCCTTCGCGGCGGCAGCCCGGGCGATGAAGGCCTCGCGCGCCCGCACCACTTCGTCGCCCGCCTGACAGGTGTGGCAATAGGAGAGCTCGAGCGCGTGGCTCACCGCGAGGTCGGACGTGTCCGAGGTCTGGAGCAGGCGTTTCGTCAGCTCGACCGCATGGCGGTTGCCGCTGCCGATGTCGGACGCGAAGGCGAGCGCGGCCTCGACCACCGTGCCTTCCGGCTCCAGCCGGCTGACGAGGCCCGCCGCAAGCGCCTCCTCGGCATCGAGATAACGGCCCGAAAAGATGATCTCGGCCGCGCGATGCCGCCCGAGCTGCCGCGAAAGGAACCATGCCGCGCCGCCGTCGGGCACAAGCCCGAAGGACAGGAACGGTGCGCCGAAGCGCGCGGTCTTCGACGCGAAGATCATGTCGCAGGCCATGGCGAGGCTCCACGACACGCCGAACGCGCCGCCTTCCACCGCGGCGATCACCGGCACCGGCAGCGCCCGCACGCGTGCGATGATGCGCTGCCCCATTTCGAGCCGCGCCGCGAGACGCTGCGCCCCGTCGCCGCGTGACGGCGGCGTCTTCACGTCGCCGCCGCTGCTGAAATAGCCGCCGGCCCCGCACAGCACGACCGCGCGCGGCAGATCGACCTCCAGCGTGTCGAGCGCCTGCGAGAACTGATCCCACATCGCGAACGACACCGTGTTGCGCGCTTTCGGGCGGTTGAGCGTCAGCACGGCGACATCGTCGTCCCTGCGCTCGAAAATCAGCTCCCGCTCAGTTGCGGCGTCCGATTCGGCCATGATCAATCCTTCCCCAAGCCTTTCCCGCACAAAGCCCTCGTCTCAGGGAAAGTGCAAGAAATTTTGCATCGCGGGATAGAATTAAGCGGCCGACGCCTTGCGCGGCGTCGCGAAAACCGGGATCGCCGACAACCCTTCCACGTCGATGCGCCCCAGCAGTTCCTCGATCTCCTTGCGCGCCGCGCCGCGTGTCGCGCCGCTCATGAAGGTCAGATAGCTGCGCACCAGTCGCGGCACGATCTCGTCGTCGCCAATGCGGCCGCGCGCCCAGTCGTTGATCGTCGCATATTCGTAACGGACGATGTCGTCAGCCAGCTTCTCCACGTCCACCCACGGCTGGAGATGCTTGCGCGTCTGCAGGTTGCGGATCCAGCCGAGGTTCGGCCGCGTTCCCATGGACTGCATCGCCGTCCAGATGTCGGGATCGGTGTCCGGGCTGAAATACAGCCCCATGATGGCGCGGATGTAGTTACGGATCTTGCGGTTGCGCTGCACCACCGCGACGATGCGCTCCAGGTTGTGCATCAGCGTGCCGGGGTCGCTGTTGTAGGGGATGCGCGCCAGATACTCGTCGAAATATTCCTGGATGGCGGCCGCGATCATCCGCTCGCGCGTCTGGAAGGCGTTGTAGAGCGTCCGCTTCGCAACGCCGGCCCGCTTGCCGATCTCGTTCATGCTGAGCGCCGAAACGCCCTGCTCGGAGATCATCTTGCGGGTTTCGTCAAGAATACGGCTTCGCCGCGCGCGAATGGCCGGGCTCGAATAGGTCTGCGGTCTCTCGGTGACTTCGTTCAGCAAACGCACGATCCCTCAAACATCCCCCATGAGGCGCATAAACTGCGCGTCAGACGAAAATTCATGACCGCTCTTGCCGCTTGCGTCAACCGCGCGGCGGCTCAGGCGGCGATCACGACCCTCTCACCGACCAGCTTTTCAATGGCGTCGGACGCATAGCCGAGTTCCACCAGCAGCGACCGACTGTGCTCGCCGAGCCGCGGCGCGGTCGGTCGTTTCAGCCCCGGCGTGCCCTTGAGGTGCGTGACGAGGCCGATCTCGCGGATCGGTCCGTGGATCGAATCCGCCTGATCGAACACGCGTCCGCTCGTCTCCGCCCAGCCTTCGTGGAAGAAGCCCGGCAGCCACGGGTCCTCGACCGCGATCTCGCAGGGCGCGCCCGCCGCGTCCAGCTTCGCGAACGCCTCCGCGCTCGTCAGCCCGGCGAAGACCGGCTCCAGCTCGGCTTCCAGCGCCTTGCGGTTTTCGGTGCGCGCCTGCGGGCTCGCGAAGCGCGCATCGTCCACGAGCTCCGGCTTGCCGATGGCGCCCGCCAGCGCCGCGAAGCGCTCATTGTCCTCGCAGGCGATCGCCAGCCAGCCGTCCTTCGTGCGGAACAGCCGGTCGAGCGCGCTGAAGCCCATCTGCTGCTGGTCGAGCCGCAGGCCCCAGACGATGTCGCGCTTGCTGTCGAGGAAATGCTCGGAGGTCGTGAACAGGCTGGAATGGACCTGCGGACATTCGAGTTGATCGCCCTTGCCGGTCCTGTAGCGGCGCTCGAGCGCCATCAGAACGCCGACCGCGCCGAGGAAGCCGTTGTTGTAGTCCTCGTTGCCGAACACGCTCGGCACCGGGTCGTTGCCCTCGCCGCCGCCTTCGTAGAGCAGGCCGCAGAAACCGGAGATGAGCGGCGCGAAGCTCTTCAGCTTCGATTTCGGACCCGAAGAGCCGTAACCCGGCAGGTAGGCATAGATCAGGTCCGGCTTGATCCTGACGAGGTCGTCGTAGCCGATGCCCGCTTTCTCGGCCTTTCCGGGCCGCCAGTTGTGCATGACGACGTCGGCGGTCTCCACGAGCTTGCGGACGATCTCCAGCCCTTCCGCCGACTTGATGTTGAGCGCGATGCCGCGCTTGCCGCGCTGGCACGCCTCGAACGGGTCGGGAAGCGGCCGCATCTGGTCGCCCGTCGGGGTTTCCACCTTGATGACGTCCGCGCCCATGTCCGCCATCAGCTTGCCCGCGTAGCCGCAGGCGAAGAACGAGCTGAAATCCAGCACCCTGACGCCTTCGAGCGCGTGCGAAAGCCGCTTGCCGGTGGGCGCGGCGGTGCGCTTCGGCGCGGCGAGCAGCGCCGGGAGCCTGCCGTTGTCGGCGCCGACCTTCGGCGCGGCGGCGATGCGCGCGGCGCCCGCGCTGCGATAGCGGATCGCCGGGCCCGCCTGATGCACCGTGCCGAGATCGGGATCGGCGATCTCGATGCGCTGGCCCATGTGCTCCACCTGCGGATCGAGCAGCGCCTCGGCTGGGCGCAGCACCGGCAGCGTCGCGATGTCGTTCGCGTAGAACAGCTCCAGCCATTCGGCGCGCGGCTTCTGTCTGAACGCGTCGTAGATGTCGACGCGCACCGCCTTGTATTCCTCCTCGTCGAGCGGGATCGCCATTTCCGGGCCGTTCACGGCCTTCACGCGGTCGCCGAAACCGAGCAGGTCGGTCAGCACCTTGAACGCGCCGGGGCCGCCGCTGTGCACTTGCAGGAACTCGCCGTCGCCGCACTGGAACAGGCCGGTGATGAGGCGCGTGTAGCCGAACGGCGTGCCCTTCGTGGAGGCCTTGCCGCCGCGCGCGATGTAGGACTTGCCCTCCGGGTGATACCACCAGTTCATCGAGGACTGGGCGAGGAAACTGTCGAGCAGCGACGCCTCGACGCCCTGCCCCAGCCCGGTTTCATGCCGTGCGCGCAGCGCCGAGAGGATGTCGATCGCGGCAAGGAACGCCTGCCCGTAGTGCAGCCCCGGATGGCCGAGGTAGAAGGGCGTGTCCGGCCGGTGCGGATTGCCCTTCTCCACCATCGCGCCGAGCCGCGCGGCGGCGAGCGACTCGCCGTAGGGACGGTCCGCGAACGGCGTGTTTGCGCCGTAGGCGGTGAGCGCGCAGACGATGAGCGCCGGGAACTGCGCGCCGAGCGTTTCGGCATCGAGACCGAGCCTTTTCGCCTCGGCGTCTTCCAGCGAGTGGATGAACACGTCCGCGGTCGCCAGCAGGCCGAGCAACGCGTCCTTGTCGGCCGCGATGTCGAGTTCCACGCTCGTCTTGCCGCGTTCCCAGCCCTTGCGCAGCGGCAGGTGCGAGAAGGCGAGGCCGCCCTTCGGCTCGATGCGGATGACCTCCGCGCCGTGGTCGGCCAGCAGGACGCCGGCGATCGACCCCGCCATCACGCGCGAGGCGTCGACAATCCTCAATCCAACAAGCGGTCCGGACATTCCTTGATCTCCCGAGTCTTCTTCAGGCCGGCGCGAAGCCCGGCAGCACATGCTCTCCCGCCGGCACGGGCGACAATTTCACGCGCATCCCGCACGCGGGCTCCGCATCGCCGACCAGCAGCGAAATGATCCGCGCCTGCGGCGCTTCCACCGGCTCGACGAGCAGGATGGTGTGCGGCACGCTCGCCGGATCGGCGCCGGGCAGCAGGCTGCGCTCGACTTTCGTGAACGAATAGATCGTGCCCTCACCCGAAAGCGGCTTCCAGACCGCGTGGCTTTCCGGGTGGCAGGGCAGCACCTCGGGCGGATACCAGTAGAAGGTTCCGCATTCCGGGCAGGCCGTGATCCTGAGCTCGCCCACCGCGAGCCCCTCGTAGAAGGGCTTGCAGAGGTCGGTATCGAAACGCGGCGGAAAATTCGGAACGCCCATGGTCACTGATCCCGGGTGAGTATGGTGGTCGCGTGCGTGTTGCCGCCGAGCCCGGCGACCGCGCAGACGGCCGCGCCCTCGACCTGCGCCGCGCCGCGCTCGCCGCGAAGCTGCCGCACGCCTTCGATGAGGAGGTTGATGCCCGGCACATAGCCGCCCGACATGTGGCCGCCGCTCGTGTTGACCGGCATCTTGCCGCCCGGCGCGGCATGGCCCGCGTGATAGAAGCGCCCGCCCTCGCCCTTTTCGCAGAAGCCGAGCATTTCGGTTTGCAGGATCGCGGAGATGCTGAAGCAGTCGTACACCTGCGCGACGTCCACGTCCGCCGCCGTGATGCCCGCCGCCGCATAAGCCGCGGCAGCAGACCGCCGCCCCGGCAGGTCGAGCAGGTCGCGGCGCTGCGTCAGCACGGTCGACATCGGCTCCGGGTTCGACGCGATGCCGATGCCCGCGACCACCGCCGGGGGCTTCGCGAGATCGCGCGCGCGCTCCAGCGTCGTCACCAGATAGGCGCCCGCGCCGTCCGTCATCAGGCAGCAGTCGGCGACGCGCATCGGCCGCGCCACCATCGGGCTCTTGCGGTAGCCCTCCATGTCCATCGGCTCGCGCTTCTGCGCGTCCGGGTTCAGCACGGCCCATTTGCGGTAGGTGAGCGCCACCGAGGCCAGCTCTTCCTCGGAAAGCCCGAATTCGTGGGCATAGCGGTTGGCGAGTACCGCGAAATAGGCGGGCTGGCCGAAATAGCCGACCGGCATTTCGAGGTCGACCTTCAGCGGCTCGGCGAGGTGCGTGGTGCGCGGGCCACCGGGCTTCGAGCACTTGATCGCGTAGTAGACGAGCACATGCCTCGCGAGGCCCGCCTGCACCGCGAGCTGCGCGAGCTGAAGCCCGCTCCCCACCGTCGCCGTTCCGGCAACGACGGAGGTGGCGGCGCTGAAGCCCCGATCGGCGACACCCAGCGCGAAAACCAGCTCGTCGACGTGATCGGCGCTTCCGCACGACACGAAGCCGTCGATGTCGGCGATGCCGAGCCCCGCGTCCGCAACCGCCCTGCGCGCCGCTTCCGCGGTCATGTCCAGCGTCGTGCGCGGCGTCGCCCGCACGAATGCCGTTTCTCCTATGCCCGCGATCGCGGCGGTGGCGCTTGTCATATCGGACCCTCACCCAAATTCTGCACCGAGGTATATATTTTTCCGGCGCGCCGATCCAGTGCAAAAGAGACGCGTCACGCGTCCTTGAACGCCTTGCCCTCCGCCGCCAGCCGTTCGATGAGCGGCGACGGCGTGAAATCGTCGCCGTGCGCGGCGCGAAGCGCGTTCAGCGTTTCCAGCACCTTGGCCGGGCCTTCGAGGTCGGCCCAGAACATCGGGCCGCCGCGGTAGCGCGGCCAGCCGTAGCCGGTGATCCAGACGATATCGACGTCGGAGGACCGCGCGGCGATGCCTTCGTCGAGGATTCGCGCGCCTTCGTTCACCATCGCGTAGAGGATGCGGTCGCGGATCTCGTCGTCGCTGACGGCGCGGCGCGCGATTCCCTGACGCACCGCGAAATCCTCGATCACCTTCGCCGCCACCGGCGAGGGCGTCTGCTTGCGGTTCTCGTCGTAGTCGTAATAACCGGCCTTCGACTTCTGGCCGTGCCGCCCCATCTCGTTCAGGATCTCGCGCACGGTGGAGGAACTCGTTTTATTGCGGTCCCAGCCCACGTCGAGGCCGACGAGATCGCGCATCTGGAAGTGCCCCATCGGGAAGCCGAAATCGTAGAGGACGCGGTCGACGTCCTGTGGCGTCGCGCCTTCAAGGATCAACGCGTCCGCCTGCGTGTTGCGCGCGGCGAGGATACGGTTGCCGACGAAACCGAAGCCGTTGCCGACCGTCACGCCGATCTTGCCGATGGTCTTCGAGAGCTTCACCGCCGTCGCCACCACCTCCGGCGCCGTGTCCTTGGTGCGGACGATCTCCAGCAGCTTCATGACGTTGGCAGGCGAGAAGAAGTGCAGCCCGAGCACGCTTTCCGGACGCTTCGTTGCGGCGGCGATTTCATCGACATCGAGATAGCTGGTGTTCGTCGCAAGGATGGCGCCCGGCTTCGCAACGGCATCCAGCCGCGCGAACACGTCCGTCTTCACGTCGATCTGCTCGAACACCGCCTCGATGACGAGGTCGCAGTCGGCAAGGTCGCCGAGATCGAGCGATCCGGTGAGCAGGCCCATGCGCGTCTCGACGTCCTCGGGCTTCAGGCGCCCCTTCTTCGCGGTCGTCTCGTAATTGCTGCGGATGATGCCGAGGCCGCGGTCGAGGCCCGCCTGCGCCGTCTCCACGATGGTGACGGGGATGCCGACGTTCAGGAAATTCATGGCGATGCCGCCGCCCATCGTGCCCGCGCCGATCACGCCGACCTTCGCGATCGGCAGCGTCGGCGTGTCGGCGGAAATGTCGTCCACCTTCGCGGCCTGACGCTCTGCGAAGAACACGTGCCGCTGCGCCGCCGACTGGCTGTCCTTCATCAGTTCGTCGAACAGTGCGCGCTCGCGGACCAGCGCGTCCTCGAACGGCAGGTCGCTCACCGCCGTCTCGATGCAGCGGATATTGTACTCGGGTGCGAGGAAGCCGCGGAACTGGCGCGCGTTCGCCTTGCGGAATTCGTCGAAGATGCCGGGATTGGCACGCGCCTCCTCCAGTTTCTCGGTGCGGTCGCGCACCTTCAGCAGCGGCAGCCCCTCGTCGAGAACCTTGTTCGCGAAAGCGACGGCGGCGGCACGCAGCCCGCCCTCCTCCGCCAGCGCGTCGAGAAGGCCCATCGAAAGCGCCTCCCTCGCTGAAATCGGGTTGCCGCTCGTCACCATTTCGAGCGCCTTCTGCACGCCCACCACGCGCGGCAGGCGCTGCGTGCCGCCCGCGCCGGGCAGCAGGCCGAGCTTCACTTCGGGAAGGCCGCACTTCGCCGAGGGAACCGCGACGCGGTAGTGCGCGACGAGCGCAAGCTCCAGCCCGCCGCCGAGCGCCGTGCCGTGGATCGCGGCCACGATCGGCTTGGTGGCGTTCTCCACGATCTTCTGGAGGTTCCGAAGCGACGGCTCCACCTGCGGCTTGCCGAACTCCGTGATGTCCGCGCCCGCGAAGAAAGTGCGCCCCTCGCAGATCAGGACGACCGCGCCCACCGCGTCGTCCGCCATCGCCTTTTCGACCGCGGCGGCGATCCCCTGCCGCACGGCGTTCGAGAGCGCGTTTACCGGCGGCGAATCGACGGTGACGACCGCAACCCGGCCGTCCTCTTCGTAGGTGGTGACGTCATTGACCTTCATTGTGACCTCTGCTGACCGAAGCGCGCGGATCGGCGGCCTGCACCTCGCGCGCACGTTTACGGATGAAGTGCTGGAGCCCGGCGATCTCGTCGTCGGACAGTTCCTCGAAGCGCGGCATCCCGCGCTCGAGGAGCACGCCCTCGCGCAATACCGTGTTCATGGCGTCGAAATCCAGAGGCATGGCCGAGCGCAGCAGGTCAGGCGCCGCGCCGCCGGAAAGCGCCGTCGGACCGTGACAGATCGAGCAACGCTGGCCGTAGACCGTCTCGCCGAGCGACGCGCGCGCCGGAACCACCTTGAACGCCGGATCGTCGGCGATCGGGACGTCCACCGGTTCGGCGGGCGGCAGCTTCGCGGTGCCGCCCAGCGCGAACGTCAGCACGCGCCATTGCTGCGTGTGATAGTTCCACTCGCGCTCGAGGCCCGCCGCGCCCTGAAAGCGCGATCCCGCGATCACCGTGACGTACTGCTTCCCGCCCGCCAGATAGGTGATCGGCTGCGCCATCACCGCCGTCTGCGCGTCGAACGACCAGAGCGTCTTGCCCGTATCCGCCGCCATGACGACGAACGCGCCCGTCGCGCGGCCCTGCATCAGCAGGTTGCCCGCCGTCGTCGCGGTGCCGCCGCCGCCGCGCATCCCGGGATAGGACTGCCGCCAGACTTCGCGCTGACGGGCCGGGTCCCACGCCAGCAGGGCGCTCGACGCCGGCCGGAGCTTCAGATCGGCGGGCGGCGTCCCCGTGCCGACGCTGAGCCGCTGGCCATCGAGATGCTTCCATTCTGCGAGGGGGCCGCTCGGGTCGGTATACGCCCGCCCCTGATCGAGAACCGGGATGTAGATGAGGCCCGTGCCCGGATTGAACGACATCGCCTCCACGTTGTGCGCACCGTAGGGCGACGGGTAGACGATCGCCGTCTTGCCCGCCGGATAGCGCGCCTCCGGGCGCTCGACCGGGCGTCCGGTCTCGACGTCGATGCGCTCGGCCCAGTTCACCGGCACGATCGCCTCGGCGGAAATCAGCTTCCCCGTCTCGCGGTCGAGCACGTAGAAGAAACCGTTCTTCGGCGCGTGCAGCAGCACCTCGCGTTTCCTGCCGTCGATCTCCAGCTCGGCGAGTTCGATGTCCATCGCCGAATTGAAGTCCCACGTCTCGCCGGGGTTCGTCTGGTAGTGCCAGACATATTCGCCCGTGTCGGCGTCGAGCGCCACGATCGAACAGAGGAACAGGTTGTCGCCGCCTTCGGGGCTGCGGATCTTCTGGTTCCACGGTGCGCCGTTGCCAACGCCGATATAGATGCGGTTATGCTTCGGATCGTAGGCCATGGCGTTCCACACGGTGCCGCCGCCGCCGTACTTCCACCATTCGCCCGTCCACGTCTTCGCGGCCATTTCCATGGCCTTGTTCTCGAAGCCCTCCGCCGGGTTGCCGGGCACGGTGTGGAAACGCCACGCTTGCTTGCCGGTCTTCTGGTCATAGGCGGTCACGTAGCCGCGCACGGGGCCGAAATCCGCGCCGCCGTGGCCGATCACCACCTTGTCGCCGAACACCCACGGCGCGCCGGTGATGTAGCGGCTGTCGTCGGGTTCGATCGTCATCGCGCTCCAGCGCGGCTTGCCGGTCTTCGCGTCGATGGCGATCAGCCGCCCGTCGATGGTGCCGGTGAAGATCAGCCCGTTCGCATGGGCGATGCCGCGGCTTCCCCATGCGGCGCGCAGCTTGCGCCCCGCCGCCTTCGGGGCTTCGGGATCGTACCGCCACAATTCCTTGCCGGTCGCGGCGTCCATCGCGTGGACGACGCTGTAACCGGCCGCGAAATAGAGCACGCCGTCAACCGCCACCGGTGCGGACAGGCTGCTCGGCCCGACGTCGATGTCGTGATACCAGGCAAGCCCCAGCTTCGCGGCATTGCCCGCGTTGATTTCCCTCAGCGGGCTGTAGTGCGCTTCATCGACCGGCCCGCCGTAGCCCGGCCAGTCCGCCCCGCTGGCGGCGGGCGGATCGCCGAGGCATCCGCTGAGGAGCACGCCCGCGAGAATCGCCGCGAAGACCGGCCCTGCCCTTTTCCGCATCAGCAGGATACGCCGCTCATTTGGGAGACGCCTGCGGCGCTGCCTCCACGGACGCGAGCGCTTCGCGCGCGCGCTGCCGGATGAAATGCTGAAGCCCCTCGATCTCGGCATCGGTCAGCTGCTCGAAGCGGGGCATACCGTTCTGCATCAGTTCGCCGTCCCGCACCACGGCGGCCAGCGATTCGAACGCCATCGGCGCCCCCGCCTTGCGCAGGTCCGGCGCCGCGCCGCCCGCCATCATGCCGACGCCGTGGCAGACGATGCAGGCCGTGTTGTAGATGGCGCTGCCCAGCTTCGCCTTTTCGGCATCGACCACGAAGCTCTCGTCGTCCGCAATGGGCATCTCCACCGGCTCGTCGTCCGGAAGCGCGGCCTTGCCGTCCAGCGCGAACGTCAGCACGCGCCGCTTCTGGCCGTAATAGTCCCATGTCGGCGCCGTGCCGTAGCTCGACCGCCAGCCGGTGATGACCGTCAGGTACTGGCGCCCGTCCACCGTGTAGGTGATCGGGTTCGAGAGGATGCCGTTCTGCGCGTCGAAGGACCACAGCGGCTTGCCGCTGTTCGCCTCATAGGCGACGAGCTTGCCCTCGGCGTTGCCCTGCACGACGAGGTTGCCCGCCGTCGTCAACACGCCGCCGCTGAACGCGCCCTTCATGGGCACGCGCCACGCTTCCTTCTGCTTCACGGGGTCCCATGCCTGCAGGAAGCTGATCGGCGGCGGCACGGTCATTCCGGGCGGCGCGGCGCCGAGGCCCGTGTTGATGTACATGCCCGGCCGGTGCTGCCATTTCGAGAAATCGCCCGGCGCGTCCACATAGACGCGTCCGCCCTCGTTCGCCGGTATGTAGGCAAGGCCCGTCTGCGGGCTGAACGCCATCGCCTGAACGCCGTGCGCGCCGTTCGGGAACGGATAGATGATCACCGCCTTGCCGTCCGGATAGCGGGCGTCCGGCGTTTCCACGGGCCGCCCGGTCTTCAGGTCGATCCGCTCGGCCCATGTCACCTTGGAGAATTTCTCCGCCGAGACCAGTTTCCCGGTCTTGCGGTCGATCACGTAGAAGAAACCGTTCTTCGGCGCGTGGATGATCACCGGGCGCACCTTGCCGCCGATCTTCAGGTCGGCGAGCTGGATGTCCATCGTGTTGTTGTAGTCCCACGTCTCGCCGGGATTCGCCTGATAGTGCCAGACGTACTCGCCCGTGTCGGCGTCGAGCGCGACGATGGAGGCGAGGAACAAATTGTCGCCGCCCTGCGGGCTGCGGATCTTCTGGTTCCACGGCGCACCGTTGCCGACGCCGAGATAGATGCGGTTGAATTTCGGATCGAACGCCATGGCGTGCCAGACGGAGCCGCCGCCGCCGTGTTTCCACCACTCGCCCGTCCACGTCTTCGCGGCCATTTCCATGGCCTTGTTCTCGAAGCCGTCCGCCGGGTTTCCGGGTACGGTGTGGAAACGCCACGCCTGCTTGCCGGTCGCCTGATCGTAGGCGGTCACATAGCCGCGCACGGGGCCGTAGTCCGAGCCGCCGCTGCCGATCACCACCTTGCCGTTGAAGACCCAGGGAGGCCCGGTGATGTAGCTTTCGTCTTTCGGATCGAGCGTGAGTTCGCTCCACAGCAGCGTGCCGGTCTTGGCGTCGAGCGCGATCAGGCGCCCGTCCAGCGTGCCGGTGAACACCTTGCCGTTGTCGAAGGCGATGCCGCGGATGCCCCAGCCGGCGCGCATCTTGTGCCCGGCGTGCTTGTGGACTTCGGGATCATATTTCCAGAGCAGCTCGCCGGTGCGCGCGTCCATCGCGTGGATGACGCTGTAGCCGGTCGCGAAATAGAGCACGCCGTCAACCGCGAGCGGCGCCGAGAAGCTGTTGAACGTCGGCTCCAGATCGTGCGCCCAGACGAGTCCGAGCCGCCCGATGCTGGCTTCGTTGATCTCTTTGAGCGGACTGAAATGCGTCTCGCTGTAGGTGCGGCCGAAGGCCTGCCAGTTGCTGCCGTCGGCCTCGTCGTAGGCAGGAGAACGCTTGGCGCCCGTCGCGTCCGCGGCATTATCGGAAAAGCCGAGCGTCATCAGCATCGCGGCCGAGACCAGCAGGGCAGGCAACCTGTCCGTTTTCACGACTTTCACGACGCCGCGCATCCACCTCTCCATCGCACCGGAAACCGGCGCGGGACACACGGCAAGCCGCATGTCCCGCGCCTCCACTCTTCCCGACTAGAACTTCACGCCGACCGTAACACCATACGTCCGCGGATTGGTAACATGATAGTCCGCGAAGAAGTTGCCGACCGGCAGGTAGTTCAGGATCTCGATCTGGTTGGTGAGGTTCTTGCCCCAGAGCGTGACTTCGTAGGCGTCGCTATCCGGCGTCCACCTGATGCTGGCATCCACCAGCGTCATCGCCGGGCGGTACGAATACGGCACGTTCAGCAGCTGCACGAACACCGAGCTGCGATAGTTGACGCTGCCGTTCACCGAGATCGTGCCCGAGCCCGCGGTGAAGTCCTTGGTGAAGCCCGCCGTGAGGTCCCAGCGCGGCGCACGCATCGGCTTCAGATCGGAGAAGTCGGTCGGCACGAGGTAGCGGTCCACGCCGCCCGACGTCACCGTGGTGATCGGGCCGCAAACCGCGCGGCCGTTCGCGGGCGTCGTCGTCGTCTCCGCACCATCGAGGTCCGCGCAGTACGAGGTGTACGACGCCTTGTTCCAGCCGATGTTCGCATAGAGCGTCAGCTGGTCGACCGGACGCGCCGAGATTTCCGCCTCGATGCCGTAGCTCTTCATGTCCGCAAGGTTCTGGTTGACCGTGGTCACGCCGTTCGGCGAGGACGGGGTCGGCGTCACGAGGCTGCGCTGCAGGCCGTCAAACTTGCTGTAGAAGGCGTTGACGTTGAGACGCAGACGGCGATCGAACCAGTCGCTCTTGATACCGACTTCGTAGTTGTCGACCCGCTCCTGTCCATAAGGCGTCATGAACGCCGTCTGGTCGGAGGAGTTGGCGTTGAAGCCGCCCGACTTGAACGCGCGCTGCCAGAAGCCGAACAGCATCACGTCGTCGTTCGCCTTGTAGTTCACGCCGACGCGCGGCGAGAAGCTTTCCCAGGCCTTCTTCGCCGGGCCGAAGATGATCGCCGTGTTGGTCGGCCAGATGTGATCGCTGAAGTCAATGTCGCGCGCGAGCCCGGTGGTGTTGAACGTGGAGTTCGTGCCGCGATAGCCGTACTTCTTCTCGTAGCTGTAGCGGCCGCCGAGGACGAGCGCGAGTTCCGGCGTGAAGTTGTACTCCACCTGCGCGTAGGCCGACCATGTCTTGCGCTTGCCGGTGTTGTTCACATAGCCTGGGTTCTGCGTCGTGTCGGCAATCGAGAATTCCGACACGAACGGTGCCGTGAAGTCCGTGAAGCTGAGCTGCGACGTATTGTAGTGATCCCAGAGATAGAACAGGCCGGCGACCACGTTGATCGAATCCGAGAAATCGGAAGCGAACTGAAGCTCGCCGGAAAATGCGCGATAGGTTTCCCAGCGGACGGTGGAATAGGAGTTGATGTTGGTGCCGTCCGTGTCGGTCCAGATCTCGGACGTGGCGCGGTTGTAGTTCACAAGCGCGCGGAACGTGCCGAGATCGGTCGTGTAGGCGGCATCCGTGGTGATGTTCCACTGGTCGTTGTCGGTCGGCTTGCCGCTGAAGTTCGTGCCCGCGCGCAGCGGGTTGGTGCCGTCGGACGAAATGCCGAAACGCTTGTCGCCGAACGGATTGAAACCGGGGAAGCCGAGGCTGGAAAGCGTGCTGCCCGGCAGGACGATCTGCCCGGCGGAATACGCCTCGCTGCGCTCGCGCATGATTTCGCCGATGATGTTGATGTCCCACGCGTCATTGGGCGTGAGGCGCAGGGTCGGACGCACGTAGAGGCTCTGCTCCTTGCCGATCGACTTGCCCTCGAGCGTCGAATCGACAACGCTTGGCGCAACGATGCCGTGGTTCTTCCAGAACCCGTCGAAGTTGTGCGACCGCACGGCGAGACGCGCCGCGACCTTGCCTTCCACGATCGGCACGTTGCCGACGACATCGACGTCGATCTTGCCGTAGTTGCCGATCGTCGCCATCGCCGAACCGCTGGTCTCGTTCAGGTCCGGCCGGTTGGTGCGCAGCGAGATGGCGCCCGAGAAGGCGTTGCGGCCGTAAAGCGTGCCCTGCGGCCCGCGCAGAACCTCGATCGACGACACGTCGACCGTGCTGGAGAGCGCGTTGACGTTGCGCGCCTGAAAGATGCCGTTGATGTAGACCGCGACCTGCGGGTCGGCGAAGCTCTCGATGCCGCTGACGCCGACGCCGCGGATGGACAGCGATGCGACGCCGGGGAACAGGCCGACGTGCTCGATGACCGCGTTGGGGATCAGCGTGTTCAGCGCCTCGATGGTTGCCACGCCCGTGCGCGACAGCGTGTCGGCGCCGACCGCGACGATCGACAGCGGCACGTCCTGCAGGTTCTGCGCGCGGCGCTGCGCCGTCACGACGATTTCATCGAGACCGCCGACCGTGACGCTGTCCTGGGCAGGTGCCTGCGCCGCTTCCTGCGCCGCGGCAGGCGCCGCCACGAGCAGGGCGCCCGCACTGCAAAGCGCCGTCGAAAGACCCAGGTGCTTCATTCGAATCGTCTTCATATATCCTCCCCCGAAAAATACGTTGGCTGCCGAAACCTTGCGGCTGACGAAGAATTCCATTGCGTACAGCGTTCCCGACGCCGGGCGCCGGGCTGCGGATCGAACCCAAGAGGCATGACTGGAGTGCTGCTGACACCCATGACGATCTTCCCTCTTGCCGTTCTTACCGACGGCCCGTCGCACGCCCTTCAGGCGCTCAACATTGCAAGGAATACACGATTCCTTGCAATTTCTGCACTTAAATGCAGTTTTATGGCCATGTCAATTATTAATCCGCTGTGCAGGTTTCAAATCATGCCCGGCGCGACATTCGCGACACACCGGGCACGCGGAAGGCCTCATCCGCCGATCGTGCGATCGGAAGGCCAATAGTTCTGCCGCAGCGCGCGCTTGTTGACCTTGCCCATCGCATTGCGGCCGATGTCGTCGACGAAATCGTAGGACCGCGGGCATTTGTAGCCGGCAAGAGTCTCCCGGCAGAAACTGTTCAGCGCTTCCGGCGACGGCGGGTTCGCGGGGTCCGCCGGGATCACCAGCGCCTTCACCTCTTCCCCCATCTCCGCGTTCGGCACGCCGATCACCGCTACGTCCGCGACGTCCGGATGGCAGAGCAGCACATGCTCCGCTTCGGCCGGGTAGATGTTGACGCCGCCGCTCACGATCATGTCGGAAACGCGGTCGGTGATGAACAGGTAGCCCTCGGCGTCGACATAGCCCATCTCGCCGAGCGTGAAGACGCCGGGCGCGATGTGCGCCTCCGCCGTCTTCACCGGGTCGCCGTGATAGACGATGCCGCGCCCGGTCGTGTCGCGGAAATACACCTGCCCGACTTCACCCGCGGGGCATTCCTTGCCGTCCTCGCCGATGATGACGAGTTCGAACGGCGGCAGCGCGCACCCGACCGAACCCGGCCGCTCCAGCCACTCGGGCGACGTGATGAACGTCGTCGATCCCGCTTCGGTGCCGCCGTAGGCTTCGACGAGCACGGGCCCGAACCAGTCGATCATCGCCTTCTTCACGTCGCGCGGACAGGCCGCGCCCGTGTGCGCGAGGCGCTTCATGCTGGACACGTCATAGCGTGCGCGCACCTCCTCGGGCAGCGAAAGCAGCCGCTGGAAATGCGTCGGCACCATCACCGAACCCGCCACGCGATAACGCTCGATCAGCGCCAGCACCTTTTCGGGATCGAACGCCTGCACCGTCACCAGCGACATGCCCGCGAACAGGTTGCGCACCATGCCGAGCGGGCCCGTGTGATAGAGCGGCCCCACGGCGATACCCGGAGAAGGCGTGACCTTTGGTCGCAGGATTTCCGCGAACGCCCGCACGGTGTCCGCGGCCGGGAAATAGCTCGGCGGCGTTTCGGTCGCCTTCGGCTTGCCGGTGGTGCCGGAGGTGTAGTGCAGGTGCGGCAACGGCTTCAGATCAGCGGGCAGCGCCCCGGCGGAGGCTGCGGCGAGCCAGTCCTCCCAGAGCGTGAGCCCTTCGCGGGCCTCGCAGCGCCACCCGACGACCTGCGTGACGCCCGCCTCGCGCGCCGCCGCCAGGCCGACCTCGGCCGTTTCTGGCCCCACGAACAGCACGGAGGCGTTCGAGTCCTGAAGGATGTAGACGAGTTCCTGAACGGTCAGGTGGAAGTTCACCGGCACGCTCGACACGCCCGCCTCGAGGCACGCGACATAGGCGAGCGCCGTCTCCGCGCTGTTCGGCGCGAACACCGCCGCGCGGCGGCGCGCGTCCACGGCGGCGTGGAGCGCATTCGCGGCACGGTTCAGGATCGGATCGAGATCGTTCCAGCTGTATTCGACGCGCTCGTCGGCCAGCGCCAGCGCGCCGCGGTTCGCCGGATCAATCGCCTCTACCGTCACAGACATCGTGCATCCCTTTCAAAACCGGGTGAAGGCTCAGCCATGAACGCTGTCCGCGGCGAGCGCCTCGCGCCGGGCAATCGCCGGGCCGAGGTATCGGAGTGAGAGCCTGAGCGCGACAAGCGCGATGCCGGCCCCGGCGATAACGACGATCGCCAGCGAATCGCCCAGCCGGTCCTCGCTCGCGAATACGAAATCGGTGAGCGCACCGACCACGGCCGGCCCGGCGCCCATGCCGAGCATCGTGAACACGAACATGAAGAAGGCGATCATCTGGCCGCGCACGGCGTTCGGTGCGAGCAGCGCGATCACCGACGAGAGGTAGACCATGAACGGCACGGTGACGAACTGCACGACACCGTAGAGCGCGAGGAACACCCACGGGTTCGGCGTGAAGAACATGTAGAGGATCGCAGGCGCGAGCGCGAGGATCAGCCAGCCGTAGAAGCGCAGGTGCGCGTCCTTCATGCCGCGCGAGAACAACGTGTCGACGATCTTGCCGTTCACGACGAGCGAGGCGGCGGCGAGCAGGTTCATCAGGCTGAGCGCCGGTCCGTAGGCGACCGGCTCCCATCCGTATTCGCGGCCGATGAAGGTCGGCACCCACGCCGTCATCGAGTAGCCGCAGACAGCGAGCGCCGAGAAGGCGATCAGCATCAGGCCGATGAGCTGCCAGTTGGCGCGCACGAAGGCGACGGTCGCGGCGACCGAGCCCGCCTTCGGATCGGCGGCGCCGAGATCGCGGCGCGCCGGTTCGCGGAAACTGAACAGCAGGAGCGCGAACAGGAATCCCGGCAGGCCGACGAGCATCATGACGATCTGCCACGGCTCGGCCGGGCCGTGGATCGGCAGGTCCACGCCCTTCAGCCCGACGGCGAAGGCGATCGCGATGCCGCCGAGGCCGAACGCGGTCGCCGAGCCGACCTTGCCCGCCATCTGGAACGTCGAGGTCGCGAGCGTCAGCTTCTCGCGCGGGAAACCGTCGGAGATCAGCGAGTAGGCGGACGGCAGCAACGCCGCCTCGCCCACGCCCACGACGATGCGCGCGAGCAGCAGCGTCTCGAACGTGCGCGCGAAGCCGCAGGCGACGGTTGCGAGCGCCCATGTCAGCACGCCGAAGAAGATCACGGTGCGGCGCGGGAACCGGTCCGCAGCCCAGCCGAGCGGAAGTCCGAACACCGCATAGGAGATCGCGAAGGCCGGGCCGAGGATGATGCTCATCTGGAAATCGCTGAGCGCCATGTCGGCCTTGATCGGCTCGACCAGCATCGAGATCACCAGCCGGTCGAGCCACGCGAGCACGTAGATCAGGAACAGCACGGCGACCATCCACCATGCGGCGGCCTCGCCCGGCTTTCGTGCGGATGTTTCCGTCAGCGCCGCCATGTTCCGACCCTCCCCGAACAGACCTTTATCAGCGCAAGGGAGCCGCGTTGTATTCCGCGATCTTCAGCTTGCCGAGCTGCGAGAGATGCACCTCGTCCGGCCCGTCCGCCATGCGCAGGAAGCGGCCCGAGACGAAGATCTGCGCCACCGGCGTATCGCCCGTGAGGCCCATCGCGCCGTGCGCCTGGATCGCGCGGTCGGCGACCGTCTGCGCCATCTGCGGCGCGACGATCTTGATCGCGGCGATCAGGTCCTTCGCGACCTTGTTACCGTGGCGGTCCATCGCGTCGGCGGCCTTCAGCGTCAGCAGGCGCGCCTGCTCGATCTCGCAGAACGAGCGCGCGATGTCCTGCCGGATGCTTGACTGCTCGGAGAGCTTGCGCCCGAACGCGACGCGGTTCTCGACGCGGCGCGCCATGTATTCCACCGCGCGCTGCGCCTGCCCGATGAGGCGCATGCAGTGATGGATGCGGCCCGGCCCAAGACGTCCCTGCGCGATCTCGAAACCGCGGCCTTCGCCGAGGATCAGATTCTCCTTCGGCACGCGCACGTCCTTGAACAGCATCTCGCAGTGGCCACCCGGCGAATGCAGCGATTCGAACACGGGGAGCGGGCGCACGATCTCGATGCCGGGCGTGTCCGCCGGGATGATGATCTGCGAATGCTGGCGGTGGCGCGGGCCGTCGCTGGGCGTGCGGCCGAACAGGATATAGACCTTGCAGCGCGGGTCCATCACGCCCGAGATCCACCACTTGCGGCCGTTGATGACATAGTCGTCGCCGTCGGCGATGATCGTGGTGGCGATGTTGGTCGCGTCGGACGACGCCACCTCCGGCTCCGTCATCACGTAGGCCGAGCGGATCTCGCCCGCGAGCAGCGGCTTCAGCCACTTCTCCTGCTGCTCGGGCGTGCCGTACTTCGCCAGCACCTCCATGTTGCCCGTGTCGGGCGCCGCGCAGTTGAAGAACTCCGACGCCCCCACCACGCGGCCCATCAGCTCGGCGAGCGGCGCGTATTCGAGGTTGGTGAGGCCGGGGCTCCATTCGCCGTATTCGTGCGGCATGAACAGGTTCCAGAGTCCTTCCGCCTTCGCCTTCGCCTTGATGTCCTCGATCCCCGGCCACGGCTTCCACAGGTTGGCGTGGTCGTGCTGGAAGTCGATGCGGTCCTGCTCCGTCGGGTAGACGTGGGCATCCATGAACGCCGTCAGCTTCTCGCGCAGTGTCTTCACCTTGTCCGAGTATTCGAAGTCCATGTCCTGTCTCCTCGCGTTATGGTGTTCAGAGCGTCATGCCGCCGTCGACGACCAGCGTCTGGCCGCAGACGTAGGCGGCGAGCGGCGAGGCGAGGAACACGGCGACGCCCGCCATGTCCTCGACGCTGCCGAAGCGCCCCAGCGGAATCTTTGCGAGCGCGCGCTCGCGGCGGTGTTCGTGGTCCATCGTCACCTTGGTCATCTTGGTGTCGACGAGGCTCGGCGCGATGCCGTTCACGCGGATGCCGTCCGCCGCCCACGCCTGCGCGAGCGCGCGGACGAGGTTCACGGCGGCCGCCTTCGATGCGGCGTAGGCGGGATTCCCCATCGTGGCGCGGAACGCGCCGATCGAGCTGATGACGATGACGTTGCCCTTCGCGGCGGCGAGCGCGTCGTGGAAACGCTGCGAGATGTGCATGACGCTGCCCACGTTCACCGCCATCACCTTGTCCCAGCCTTCGGGCTGGAACTCCTGCCGCTTGTAGAGGACGGCGCCCTGCGAATGGACGAGCACGTCGATCGTCTCGAACGGCGCGGGCGCGGACAGGATCGACTCGACGCTGCCGCAATCGACCTGCGTGTAGCCGATCCCCGTCAGGTCGGAGCCTTCGTCGCCCGCGTAGTCGGCGGCGCTGGCGCGCGTGCCCCAGACGTGGACGTTCGCGCCGCGCGCGCGGAAGGCCTGCGCGATGCCGTTGCCGATCCCGCTGGAGCCGCCCACCACCAGCACGTTGTGGCCGGTGAAATCCGTGTCGTTCACACTCATATCGCTCCCTGTCGTCATCGTCCCTGAAGTCCTGCCCGTCATCGCGTCCACCCGGCGGCGCGCTCGAACAGCCAGACGCTGCGGGCATGGAGCCGGTCGCCGACGTCGCGCGGCGCCTTGCCCGCGCAGGCGCGGGCGTGCGTGCCTTCCAGCAGGATGCCGAGCTTGTAGCAGGCGAGCACGCGGTACCAGCCGATCGCGGAAAGGTCGCGGGACGAACGCGCCGCGTAGTGCGCGACGAGCTCCTCGGCGGTCGGGAAGCCGATCCACGGCTTCACGCTCACCGCGCCTTCCTTGCCCGGCTCCGGCCATGTCGCCAGCACCCAGCCGAGGTCGAGCAGCGGATCGCCGATCGTCGCCAGTTCCCAGTCGACGATGGCCGCGAGTTCCGGCCCGTCGTTCCGGAACATGACGTTCGCCATGTGATAGTCGCCGTGGAGGATGCCCGGCTCGAACGTCGCGGGCCGGTTGGCGTCGAGCCAGCGGCCGATCCGCTCGACGTCGCCGAGCGCGGCCGGGCCTTCCCAGCCCGCGAACTCGCCGTAGCCTTCAAGCTGCGCGCGCCAGCGCAAGACCTGCCGTTCGAGATAATTGTCCGGCTTGCCGAAGCCCGAAAGCCCGAGCGCGCGGTAATCGAGCGCGCCGAGCTTGGCGATGCCCTCCACCAGCGAAAGCCCCATGCCGTGCTGGATCTCCGCGGACCCCGCATGGAGCGCCGGCATACCCGCGACCGGATTGAAGCCCTCGACCGGCTCCATCAGGTAGAAGGCCGCGCCCAATACCGATTCGTCGCCGCAGGCGGCGATCAGGCGGGGATGCGGCACGTCCGTATCCGCGATCGCCGCCAGGAGCTGCGCCTCGCGCCGCATGGTCTCGCTCGAATTTGGGCGCGGATGCTCCGGCGGATGGCGCAGCACATAGTCGCGCCCGCCCCGGCGGAATCGCAGCAGGATGTTCTGCGTGCCCCCTGCGAGCGGCGTCACGTCCTCGATGGAATCGGACCCAAGCCCTTGGGTTTCCATCCATTTCGAGAGCGCCTCGATGTCCGGCAATCCTCCCACGGGTACTCCGATGCAAAATTGATCCCGCTGTTTAATTCATTTGGATAATGCACTTGACGGAAGGCCATTGCAATGAGAATCTGCCGGGCATGGTCAGGCTCCAGATTTCCAGCGACGAACAGCCGCGCAACGTCTCCGCGGCGCACATCAAGGCCGTGGCGCAGCGTCTGTTCGCGGAGCGCGGCGTGGACGGCGTCACCGTGCGCGAGATCGCGGCGGCGGCCGGGCAGAAGAACCACGGCGCGGTCGGCTACTATTTCGGATCGAAGGAGGCGCTCGTTCGCGAGATCATCGTGGACGGTGCCGCCGCGATCGACGCCCGCCGCAACGCCGCGCTCGACCGGCTGGAGCAGGACGGCGGCCCGCGCACGGTGCGCGAGGTCGTGGACGTGCTGATCTTCCCGGCGGTGGCGGCGGACCCCGGCGAAGGCGACTACACCTGCTTCATCACCATGCTGGCGATGACCCACCGCGACCTGATGATGGATGCGCTCGCCGACCGGCTCAACATCGGCTACCGGCGCTGCCTCGATCACCTGCGGCGGCTGATGCCGGACATGCCCCCCGCGCTCAAGAACCAGCGCTTCATCTTCATCGGCAACTATCTGAATGCCGTGCTTTCGGCCCGCCAGCGCGCGCTTGCCGACGAAAGCCGCCGCCACCCGACATGGGACGCGGAAGAGACGCTGGACCATTTCGCGCGCAGCGTCGTCGCGATCATCGAAATGCCGCCTGCGGACACCGAAACACACGCCGCCGAAGCCGCGCCCGAATACGATGCCGAATACGGCCGGGCCGGCTGAGATGGCGGAGATCAGGCCCGAATCGCTGCTGGCGATGCCGCTTCCCGAGATGCTGGCGCGCGCCTCGGCGCTGCGCGAGGCGGGCCACGGCCGCATCCAGAGCTGGTCGCCGAAGGTCTTCATTCCGCTGACGCAGCTTTGCCGCAACCTCTGCCACTACTGCACCTTCTCCCAGCCGCCGCGCCGGGGCGAGGCGTGCTACCTCACCCGCGAACAGGTGCTGGACATCGCGCGCGCCGGAAAGGCGGCCGGATGCACCGAGGCGCTGTTCACGCTCGGCGACAAGCCGGAACTGCGCTTCAAGGCGGCGCGCGACGAACTCGCCGCGCTCGGGCACGAGACCACCCTCTCCTACCTCGCCGAGGTCGCCGCCGCCGTCCGCGACGAGACGGGTCTGCTGCCGCACATCAACGCGGGCGTGATGACCCGCGAGGAGATGGCGATGCTGCGCCCCGTCTCCGCCTCGCAGGGGCTGATGCTCGAATCGGTTTCGGACCGCCTCTGCGAAAAGGGCGGCGCGCATTACCGCTCGCCGGACAAGCATCCCGAGGTCCGCCTCGAGACCATCCGCATCGCGGGCGAGCTTGCGATCCCCTTCACCACCGGCATCCTCATCGGCATCGGCGAAACGCGCGCCGAACGGCTGGATGCGCTCGCCGCGATCCGTGATCTCCATGCCCGCCACGGCCATATCCAGGAGGTCATCGTCCAGAACTTCCGGGCGAAGCCGCGCACCGTGATGGCGGACGCGCCGGAGCCGGACATGGACGACCTGCTCTGGACCGCCGCCGCCGCGCGCATCCTGCTCGGCCCGGCCATGAACATCCAGGTGCCGCCGAACCTCTCGGCGGACGATTTCCCGCGCCTCATCGACGCGGGCATCAACGACTGGGGCGGCGTGTCGCCCGTCACCCCCGATCACGTGAACCCCGAAGCGCCGTGGCCCGCCGTGCAGCAACTGCGCGCAGCCACCGCTGGCGCGAACCGCATCCTCGTCCCCCGCCTCCCGGTCTATCCCGCCTACGTCGCCGAAAACGCGCGCTGGCAGGATGCGGCGATGCAGCGCCACGTGCGCGCCGCCGCCGACACCTCCGGCTTCGCGCGCGCCGACGGCTGGTCTCCCGGTCTCGCCCTCCCCGACCGTCCGCCCGAAGCGCCGTACCTCGCCGCGCTCGATCGCGGCATCGCAGCGACGGTGAACCGCGCGCTTGCCGGAGAGCGTCCGGACGAAGCCGCCCTCGCCGCGCTGTTCGAGGCGCGCGACGTCGATCTCGAACACATCTGCGAAAGCGCGGACGCGCTCCGGCGCGCGGTGAACGGCGACACTGTCACCTATGTCGTCAACCGCAACATCAACTACACCAACATCTGCGCCTACAAGTGCGGCTTCTGCGCCTTCTCCAAGGGCAAGACGTCGGACGCGCTGCGCGGCCGGCCCTACGACCTCGATCTCGCCGAGGTAGCGCGGCGCACGGAAGAAGCGTGGGCGCGCGGCGGCACGGAGGTCTGCCTGCAAGGCGGCATCCATCCGAGCTACACGGGCGAGACCTATCTCACGCTCGCGCGCACCGTCCGCACCGCCGTGCCGGACATTCACCTCCACGCCTTCTCGCCGCTCGAAGTGTCCCACGGCGCGGAAACGCTCGGCCTGTCGGTCGAGGATTTCCTCTGCCGCCTGAAGGACGCGGGCCTAGGCACGCTCCCCGGCACCGCCGCCGAAATCCTCGACGACGAGGTGCGCCGCATCATCTGCCCGGACAAGCTGAACACGGCGGAATGGCTGCACGTCGTCGGCACCGCCCACAAGGTCGGCTTCCGCACCACCGCGACGATCATGTTCGGCCATGTCGAAACCTACGCGCACTGGGCGCGCCACCTGCTGCTTATCCGCGATCTCCAGGCCGAAACCGGCGGCTTCACCGAATTCGTGCCGCTGCCGTTCGTGCACATGGAAGCGCCGATGGGCGTGCGCGGAGAGACGCGGCGCGGGCCGACCTTCCGCGAGGTGCGGCTGATGCACGCCGTCGCCCGCCTCGCGCTCAATCCGCTGATTGCGAACATCCAGACGAGCTGGGTCAAGCTCGGCCCGGCGGGCGTCGCCGCCTGCCTCGCATCGGGCGCGAACGACCTCGGCGGCACGCTGATGAACGAGAGCATTTCGCGCGCGGCGGGCACGCAGCACGGGCAGGAGATGCCGCCCGCCGCGATGGACGCGCTGATCCGTTCGATCGGGCGCGCGCCGCGTCAGCGCACGACGCTGTACGGCGACGTGAGCGAAGCCGCGCGCCGCAAGGGCCGCGAGGCCGCGGACCTCGCGCCGATCATTCTCACGCCGCCGCGCAAGGACGGCGACAAGACCTTGGGCAAGGAGTTCGAGTATGCAGGGTGAAGCGAAGCCGACCATCGCGGTCCTCGGCGGCACGGGCAAGGAAGGCGGCGGCCTCGCGCTGCGCTGGGCGCATCGCGGCTATCCCGTCATCGTCGGCAGCCGCACGGCGGAACGCGCCGCCGAAGCCGCCGCCGCGATGAACGAAACGCTGGGCGGCGCGGCCGTGACCGGGGCCGCCAATGCTGACGCCGCCGCGAAGGCCGACATCGTCGTGCTCGCCGTGCCCTACGCCGCCCAGCAATCGACCGTGCAGGAGGTTCGCACGCAGCTTGAAGGCAAGATCCTCATCGACGTCACCGTGCCGCTGGTGCCGCCGAAGGTGAGCCGCGTGCAGCTTCCCGAGGGCGGCTCGGCGGTGGAAGCCGTGCAGAAGCTGCTCGGCGAAGGCGTGAAGGTCGTCTCGGCGTTCCAGAACATCTCCGCACACCACCTGACCAAGCTCGACGAGGAAATCGAATGCGATGTCCTCGTCTGCGCCGACGATCCCGAAACGGCGGACACCGTGGTCGCGCTCGCCGAGGCGATCGGCCTCAAGGCGTGGAACGCGGGGCCGCTCGCGAATTCCGTGGTGGCCGAAGGGCTGACTTCGGTGTTGATCGCGCTCAACCGCAAGTACAAGGTGCCGGGATCGGGTATCCGCATCACAGGCATCTGACGAACGGCATTTCATGACAGGCTCCGGCGCAACGATAACGGTGTTCGCACCGGATGGCGTGCCGCAGGTCGCCGCGGGCGACGACCTCGCGACGCTCGTCCTTGCGGCGCATACGCCGGAAGACGGCGACATCGTCGTGCTCGCGCAGAAGATCGTCTCGAAGGCCGAAGGCCGTCTCGTCCCCCTCGACACGGTCACGCCCTCCCCGCGCGCCGTGGAGCTTGCCGCGCAGTGCGACAAGGACCCGCGCCTCGTCGAACTCGTACTTTCGGAAACCGACACGGTGATGCGCGTGCGGAAAGGCGTGCTCATCGTCCGTCACCGCCTCGGCATCGTGCTGGCGAACGCCGGGATCGACCAGTCGAACATCGACCATAGCCGTCCCGCCGCGCTTCTGCTGCCGCGCGACCCCGACGCGAGCGCGGCGGTGCTGCGCGATGCGCTCCGCGCCGCGAGCGGCGCCGACGTCGCCGTGCTCATCATCGACAGCCTCGGCCGCGCGTGGCGGAACGGCACGACCGGCACCGCCATCGGCGCGGCGGGCCTCCCCGCGCTGCTCGACCTGCGCGGCACGCCCGACATCTATGGCCGCCGCCTCGAAACCAGCGAACTCGGCCTTGCCGACGAGATCGCCGCCGCCGCCTCGCTTGCGATGGGTCAGGCGGGCGAGGGCCGCCCGCTCGCGATCGTGCGCGGCGTTTCCTACGCGCGGCGCGAGGGCAATGCGGCGGAGCTGGTGCGCCCGCGCGCGCTGGACCTGTTTCCATGATCGTCGCGCTCGCGGGCGGCGTCGGCGGCGCGAAGCTCGCCGCCGGTCTCGCCGCCGTGCTTCCGCCCGAAGAGCTTCTGATCGCCGTCAACGTCGGCGACGATTTCGAGCATCTCGGCCTCACCGTCTGCCCGGACCTCGACACCGTCACCTACACGCTTGCGGGCCTCGCCAACCGCGCGCAGGGCTGGGGCATCGAGGGCGAGACGTGGAACTTCATGGCGATGCTCCGGACCCTCGGCGGCGAGGACTGGTTCAACCTCGGCGACCGCGACATGGCGCTGCACGTGCTCCGCACGCAGCTCCTGAAAACGCACACGCTGTCCGAAATCACCGCGCGCTTCGCGCAGCGGCTCGGCATCCGTCACCGCATCGTGCCGGTCAGCGACGATCCCGTCCGCTCCGTCGTCGAAACGGACGAGGGCGAGCTCGCGTTTCAGGACTATTTCGTCCGCCGCCGCTGCGAACCCCGCTTCCTGTCGATCCGCTACGGCGGCGCCGATGCGGCGGCCCCGTCCCCGGCGCTCGCGGACGCGTTTTCCAATCCTGCACTTCAGGCGATAATTATCTGTCCGTCGAACCCGATCCTCAGCATCGGGCCGATCCTCGCCATCCCCGGCATCCGCCGGGCGCTGGAGGCCCGGCGCGTGCCCGTGGTCGCCGTATCGCCCTTCATCGGCGGCAAGGCGGTGAAGGGGCCAGCTGCAAAGATCATGAACGAGCGCGGCTTCGAAGCCACGCCATCCGCCCTCGCCGACTACTATGTCAACTTTTTGGACGGCCTCGTCATCGACCGCGCCGACGCCGCCCTGCCCTGCAACGGCCCCGCGATCCATGCCGACGACACGCTGATGCGCGACGCCGCAGACCGCAAGCGCCTCGCACAGATCACGCTGGATTTCGCCCGTACCCTCAGCGCACGATAGCGACATGTCGGTGTGGATCATCATCCCCGTGCGCCCGTTCGGCGAAGGCAAGAGCCGCCTCGCAGACGTGCTGCCCCCGGCGGAGCGCGAAGCCTTCAATCGACGGATGTTTGCCCATGTTCTGGGCATCGCCACCGCTGTCGTCCCCCCAGCGCGCATCCTCGTCGTCAGCCGTGCGGCAGAGGTCCGCGATCTGGCAAAGGCGGCGGGCGCGATATTCCTGGAGGAGTACGGCCACACGCTGAACGCCGCGCTTGCGCAGGCTGCGGCTTACGCGCGGGAACGCGGTGCAGCGGCAGTGTTGTCGCTCAGCACGGATTTGCCGCTGCTCGAAACGGACGACGTTCTGGCCATGCTCGATGCGGCAAAGGGCGCGTCTGTCTGCGTGATCGCACCCGATCACGCAGACCTCGGCACCAACGCCCTCCTCGTCTCGCCGCCTGCGGCAATCCCTTATCTCTACGGGGAAAACAGCGCCTCCGCGCACCGGCAAGCGGCCGAGGAAGCCCACCTCTGGGTCGCCTTCGTGCGCCGCCCCGGCCTTCAACGCGACGTCGACACCGAAGAGGATTTTCGCGCTTTCGCTTGACCCTCTCAAGAATATGCACCACCATGCAAAAATGGTGACGGAAGATCGCCGTGTTTGTGGTCGTGGGAGGTGAACGCCGGTGGCTTCAGCCGAGATTCCGTTCAGCAGCTATCATCGCCTGTATGTGGGTGGCGAATGGCTGGCGCCGTCCACGGGCGCATTCGACGAAATCCCTGATCCCGCAACGGAGTCGGTTTTCGGGCGGGCGCCGGTCGGCGGCGTGCGCGAGGTGGACGCCGCGATCGCCGCAGCGCGCCATGCCTTCGATCACGGACCGTGGCCGCGTCTTTCAACCGCCGAGCGCGCCGCGCGCCTGGAGCCGTTCGTCGCATGGCTCGCCGAACGCGGCGATGCGATCGTCCGGCTGATCGTCACCGAAACCGGTGTGGCGCAGGGCATTGCGCGCGCGGTCGGCTATGACACGTCCGTCGCGGTCGGACGTGCGATCCTGTCGCTCGCCCGCACCGATCTCGACCGTAACCTGCCGCTCGAAACCGTGCCGCTGCCGGACGGCACCGCCAATGTCGGCGCGGGCGTCGTGGTACGCGAACCGATCGGCGTCGTTTCCGTCATCACGCCCTATAATTTCCCGCTGCTGATGGGCGTCGTCAAATCCATGCAGGCGCTCGTGATGGGCAACAGCGTGGTCCTGAAGCCCTCCCCGTTCACGCCGTTCGAATCGCTGCTCCTCGCAGAGGCAGCAGAAGCCGCACGCCTTCCTCAGGGCGTCTTCAATGTCGTTACCGGCGGTGTCGATGTCGGCTCTCTGCTCACCTCGGACCCGCGCGTCGACATGGTGAGCTTCACCGGGTCCGACGCCGTGGGTTCGCTGATCCAGGCGCAGGCAGCGCCGACGCTGAAGCGGCTCGTTCTCGAACTCGGCGGCAAGTCTGCAATGATCGTCTGCCCGGACGCCGATCTCGACCTCGCCGTCGCAGCAGGCCTCCGCAGCATGACCATGCACGCCGGGCAGGCCTGCGGCCTCACCACGCGCCACATCGTCCACAACAGCATCAAGGCCGACTATCTCGAACGCCTCACCGAAATGGTGCGCGGCGTGAAGATCGGGTATGGCCTCGCTCCCGGCGTCACGATGGGTCCGCTGATCCGCGCGAGCCAGCGCGACAAGGTGGAATCCTATGTCGCGAAGGCCCACGCTGATGGAGGGCGCCTCGTTTTCGGCGGCCGGCGGCCGGCAGGGTTCGACCACGGCTTCTTCTATGAACCGACGCTGTTCGACGGCCTCTCCAACGAGAGCGCCGTGGTGCGTGAGGAAATCTTCGGCCCCATCGCCGTCGTCATCGGGGTCGACAGCGACGAAGAGGCCGTGGCCATCGCCAATGATTCGGATTTCGGCCTCGCCGGCACCGTGTGGTCGAGAAACATGGGCCGCGCGTTCGAGATCGCGCGCGCCGTGCGGACGGGCGGCGTCAGCATCAACGGCGGCCCGGGCAATTTCAGCGTGCACGCTCCCTTCGGCGGCATCAAGCGGTCCGGCTTCGGGCGCGAGTACGGCATCGAGGGCCTGCACGAATACAGCTACGCCAAAACCATCCGCTTCCGCACCGCCTGAGCGGCCACGAACACGAACGAGACACGACCATGAAAACGTCCCCCCTCGCCCTCACCGCACTCGTAGGCCTGTCGGCAATCGTAATCGCCGCCGCGCCGGAACAGAAGCCTGAGGAAAAAGGCGGCAAGGCCCTTAACGAAGCCTTCCTCGCTGCCGAGCGCGCACGCGAATCGATGCCCGGCGCAGCGATCTTCCGCGAAACCTGCCTCGTCTGCCACGACGGCTCGGTGCCGAAGGCGCCGCTCACGCGCATGATGGGCGCGATGATGCCGGAGGCGATCGTGCAGACGCTGACGAGCGGGGTGATGCGCGACATCGGTGAGACCATCACGGAAGAACAGCGCATTCAGGTCGCCGAATATCTCACCTCGCCGCGCAAGTACGGCGATGCGAAGGCCGCCTCACTCAAGATGTGCGAAGCACCGCGCAAGACGTTCGACTTCAATGACGGCAGCGACGGCTGGATCTGGGGACAGGAAGCCGACAACAGCCGTTTCGTCCCTACCTCGCGTGGCGGCATCACCAAGGCCGATGTCGGCAATCTGAAGCTCAAGTGGGCGTTCGGCTTCCCGAATGCGAGCCGCGTGCGCTCGCAGCCGGCACTTGTCGGCGGCGCAGCGATCATGGGCAGTCACAGCGGGCGCGTCTATGCGCTCGACCGTGAAACGGGCTGCGTGCGCTGGACCTTCGACGCGGCGGGCGAGGTGCAGACCGGCATCGTCGTCCAGCCGTGGAAGAAAGGCGACCGTAATGCGAAGCCGATCGCCATCTTCGGCGACGGTATCGGCAAGGTCTATGCGGTCGACGCGCGCGACGGCAGCCTCGTGTGGAGCGACCGGCCCGAGGAGCACAGCTCGGCGAAGATCACCGCGGCGGCCACCTATCACAACGGCATCTTCTATGTCCCTGTTTCGAGCGGCGAGATCGCGGCGGCAGGCAATTCCGCATACGGCTGCTGCACGTTCCGGGGACAGATCGCCGCCTACGAGGCGCGCACAGGCCGCAAGCTCTGGCAGAGCTACACGGTGGACACGCCGGTTTCGCAAGGGACGAACCGCGCGGGCACGGAGATTTTCGGTCCCTCCGGCGCACCCGTGTGGAACACGCCCACGGTCGATGCAAAGCGCGGGTTGCTCTACTTCGGCACCGGCGAGAACTATTCCGATCCGGCCACGACGACGAGCGATGCCATCATCGCCATCGACCTCAAGACCGGCAAGCAGAAGTGGCATTTCCAGGGCCTTGAAGGCGATGCCTGGAACATGTCGTGCGGCACAGCCGACGACGCCAACTGCCCGAAGAAACCCGGCCCCGATTTCGATTTCGCCGCGCCGCCGATTCTCGCGACGATGAAGGACGGCAAGCAGATTCTCGTTGCGGGCCAGAAATCCGGCTGGGTGTTCGGCATCAACCCCGACGACGGCAAGCTCGTCTGGAAGAAGAAGATCGCCCGCGGCGGCCTGCTCGGCGGCATCCATTTCAGCATGGCGGCGGAAGGCGGACGCATCTACGTGCCGGTCGCGGACACCAATGTCGGGGTGAAATACGAAGGCGATCCGCGCCCCGGAATCTATGCGCTCGATGCGGCGACCGGCAATTACATCTGGGAGCATCCCGTCCCCGACAATTGCGGCGGCAAGCCGCTCTGCCATCCCGGTACGTCCGGCTCGATCACGGCGGGGCCGGGCTATGTGCTGAACGGCGCGATGGACGGGTTGCTGCGCATCCACGACGGCGAGACCGGCAAGGTACTGTGGCAGTATGACACCACCGAGCCCGTCGTCACCGTAAACGGCGAAACTGCGAAAGGCGGCGCATTCGGCGGCGGCTCCGGCCCGGTGATGAAGGACGGTATGCTCTTCGTCTCCTCGGGCTACGGCTATGCCGTGCAGGCGCCCGGCAACGTCCTTCTCGTGTTCGAAGCCCGGAAAGGCGCCGCCAAGTGAAGATCGGCATCCGTATTCCCTGCTATCGCAAGTGGTGCCGCGGGCCGGAGGTGCGCCGCATCGCGGAATGCGTGGAAGACCTCGGCTTCGATTCGCTCTGGGTGCAGGACCATCTCGTCGCGCCGCTTGGTCCGCCGGAGGAAATCTCCGTGGGCGGCACCAGTAACTTCCTGAAAGCGGGAGAAAGTGCCGCCGCACCCGCGCAGCCGGTGTCGCTGTTCCAGTATTATGCGGGCGACGACTGGTGGCTCGACCCTTACGCGGTCTGGGCGTTTCTCGCGGGTGTCACCAGCCGCGTCACGCTTGCCAGTGACATCATCACCCTGCCCTACCGCAACCCGATTGTGCAGGCGAAGATGATCGGTACCATCGACCAGCTTTCAGGCGGCCGCCTGATGATCGGCACCGGCACCGGGCACGTCGAGGCGGAATCGAAGGCGCTCGGCATCGACTTCTCGAAACGGGGGCGGATGCACGACGAGTACCTGCGCGTCATCCGCACGATCCTGTCGTCCGAGGAAGCGGCGTTCGAGGGCGAGTTCGTCTCGTTCGGGCCGCTGAGGACGCTGATCCGCCCCGTCCAGTCGCCTGCCCCGCCGTTCTACACGGGCGGGAACGGACCGCGCGCCATCCGCCGCGCCATCGAACTCGGCGACGGCTGGCTACCCAATGCCGCCGATGCCGAGGGACTTGCGAAAGGCATCGAGCTTCTGGAAGCGACGGCGAAGGAGATGGGGCGGACGGAACTGCCGCGCGTCGCGGTTTCGCTGCCCAATCGCATCCGGCTGGCGACGCCGAGCGCGCGGGCGGGGAGCAAGCCGCTGATGAGCGCGGCGGAGGCGATCGCGGAGCTCAAAGCTTACGAAGTTATCGGCGCGGACCATGTCGCGCTCGGGCTGCTGATGCCCAATGTTGACGTCTACATCGAGCAGATCGAGGCCTTCGCGCGCGACGTTCTGCCCGCGTTCCGCTGAAACCCGAGGGGAGAAAGAAGAGATGAGCATGATCGACGAAACCGACCGCGCGTGGCTTGCCGACGCGCAGCCCGAGCGACGGGGCTTCCTTGCGCTGGCGGCGGGCGTCTTCGGCCTTGCGGCGCTTTCCGGCACCGCGAAGGCGCAGGCCGCGCCCGCGGCGGCGCGCGGGATCGACGCGAAGCAGATGCAGCATGAAGCGGCCGCCCGCCTCGCCATCCTCGACGGCCTCGCACGCTACTGCCGCGCCATGGACCGCAGCGACCGTGCACTCCAGGACACGATCTGGCACACGGACGCCACCGCCCAGTACATGAACAACCCGCTCGGACCCTATTCGGCGCCGCTCGACAGCGGCCAGACGTTCGTCGATTCGAAGGCGCACACGCACCACCGCATCGTGAACGTCTACATCGAGGTGAACGGCGACCGCGCGGTCTCGGAAGGCTACGGCGATTCGGTGATCCGCGATCATCCGCTCGAGGACGGGACGGTCGTGGAGAGCATCTATCGCGGCCGCTACATCGACCGCTGGACGCTGAAGAACGGCCGCTGGGCGATCCAGCACCGCCGCTATGTCGGCGAAATCTACGGACAAATCCGCTACGACTGGAAGGACTGGCCGGCGTTCGCGAAAGTCGCGGGCAAGCACGACCGCAGCGACGAATCCTACCAGTATTTCAAGTGATGCCGGCGGGGGCGTGCGCGTCCGCCGCGCACGCCCCCGCCGATCAGTTCGCGGCCGAGTCCAGCGTTTCCTTGAGCCGCTTCAGCGCGTCGATATGCTCGGCCGCCGTCGCGCCCGGCAGGCTGAAATTGATCACGTCGACGCCGAAATCGCGGCGCTTCAGGATCTCGTCGCGAATCCGGTCCGCATCCATGCCGGTCGTGTCGAGCGTCATCTCCATCACGATCCTGTCCGGGTCGCGCCCGGCCTCGACGGCGGCGGCGCGCATCGTGTCGAACGCCTTCCGGCCCTCGGCATCCGGCTTGAAGATCGGGAACCAGCCGTCCGCGAGGCGGCCGATGCGCTTCAGAACGGCGTCGGGCGGGATCGGCGCGATGCGGCGGCCGAGCCCGAAATAGAGCGGGATCGGCCGCTGGATCGGCAGCGGCGACAGGCTGACGTCGACGAAATTGTGATAGACGCCCTCGTAGCTGACGTCCGCGCTCGTCCAGAGCCTACGCATCACGTCGATCTGTTCCTCGAAACGCTTGGCGCGGTCGGAGAACTCGAAGCCCATCGCCCGGAATTCGAGCGCGTTGTAGCCGATGGCGACGCCGAGAACGAGGCGGCCGCCAGAGAGGATGTCCACCTCCGCCGCCTGCTTCGCGGCAAGCACCGTCTGCCGCTGCGGCAGGCCGATCACGGCGGGCACGAAGGTGATCCTGCTGGTGATCGCCGAGAGATAGGCCATCAGCGTGAACACCTCGCGGATCACGCTCTTGTCGGTGTAGGGCGTCTCGGCGATGCCGCCGTGCCGCTCCGCGATGATGCCGACGACATGGTCGGGCAGGCGAATCCGCTCGAAGCCGAAATCCTCGGAGAGCTTCACGAACTCGATAAGCGGCTGGAGTTCCGGCCCGAAGCTGGGGAACCGGTACAGGTTGGTGCCAAAGCGCATGTCGGCGATCATGCCATCCTCCCAAGTGAGCGTGCGGAGCTTATCTAATTCATTTGGATAATGCACTTGACGAGACGCGTGCGCAATGGAATTTTGCTCGCAAGTGAAATTTTGGAAGAGACCGGATCATGGCCGAAGCCTATATCGTTGCAGTGGCGCGAAGCGCAGGCGGAAAACGCGGCGGCCGCCTCGCCGGGCTGCACCCGGCGGACCTCGCGGGCCGCGTGCTCGCCGATCTCATGTCGCGCGCCGACGCCGACCCCGCGCTCGTCGAGGACGTGATCATGGGCTGCGCCTGCCCGGCGGGCGAGCAGGGCGCGAACATCGGCCGCAACGCCGTGCTGGCGGCGGGCCTCCCCGAATCGATCCCCGGCACGCACGTCGACCGGCAGTGCGGCTCCTCGCAGCAGGCGCTGCACTTCGCCGCCGCCACGGTGATGGCGGGCGCGATGGACGTGGTGATCGCGGCGGGCGTGGAGAGCATGACGCGCGTGCCGATGGGCCTGCCGTGGACGCTGCCCGCGCAGCACGGCTACGGCACGCACCGCAGCCCCGGCGTCGAGGCGCGCTACCCGAACACGCCGTTCAGCCAGTTCAAGGGCGCGGAGCTTCTCGCCCGCAAATACGGCCTCGACCGCGCCGCGCTCGACGCCTACGCGCTCGAAAGCCACCGGCGCGCGGCGGCGGCCACCGCGGCGGGCAAGTTCAGGGGCGAGATCGTGCCGATCGACGTGACGACGCCCGAAGGCGAAACCCTCGTCCACGACACGGACGAGGGCATCCGCGCCGACGCGAGCCTCGAGAAGATCGCGAGCGTGAAGCTGCTTCAGGAGGACGGCGTGATCTCGGCGGCGAACGCCAGCCAGATCTGCGACGGCGCGGCGGCCGTGCTCGTCGTCAATGACGCGGGCCTGAAAGCGCTCGGCGCGACGCCGCTCGCCCGCGTCCACCAGATGACGGTGATCGGCCACGATCCCGTCATCATGCTCGAAGCGCCGATCCCGGCGACGGAGAAGGCGCTCGCCCGCAGCGGCCTCGGGATTTCCGACATCGACCTCTACGAAGTGAACGAGGCCTTCGCGCCCGTGCCGCTCGCGTGGGCGCAGGCGCTCGGCGCAGACATGGGAAGGCTCAACGTCAACGGCGGCGCCATCGCGCTCGGCCACCCGCTCGGCGGCTCCGGCACGAAGCTGATGACGACGCTGGTGAGCGCACTCCACGACCGCGGCGGCCGATACGGCCTCCAGACCATGTGCGAGGCGGGCGGCATGGCGAACGTGACGATCGTCGAGCGGTTGTAGGGCTGAACAAGCGGAAGGGGTTTGAGGAGGGCGGTTCCGTTGCCCGGCGCCGGGCTTGCGGATGCGCCCCACCCCCGGCCCCTCCCCTCAAGGGGAGGGGAGAAAGTTCACTTCCCGGCGCGGAAATCCGCGAGCATCGTGTAGTAGGGGTCTTCGGGCTTGCGGCGGCCGAGCTGTTCCGGGTCCGCCTTGGCGAGCGTCGCGTCGGCGCGCGGCTCGATGCGCTCGAACTCGTTGAGGCCGCGGCGCTGCGCGATCTTCCAGACGCCGCCGCGCCGTTCGAAACGGTCGAGATAGCGGCCCGAGGAAAAATAGTCCTCCTCGTCCGTCCCGGCCGCGTTCATGCGCCGGTGCGTCGCCGCGAAATAGCATTCGGCAAAGGCGCGGTCGCCGTCGATCTCGATGAAGATGTTCGAGATGCTGTGCCGCGTACCCTTCACCTTCGCGACCACGGGGAACGCCCGGGTGATGAAGTCCTGCGACAGCCCCTTGAAGCCGCCGTGCCGGTGCTGCGCCTCCGGCCAGAAGCAGCCGCGCAGGGCCTCCTCGTCGAGCCGGTCCCAGCCGCGCGCGTACTGGTTCAGGATGTCGGTGATCTCCTGATGCGAGACCAGCCGGTCGAGCCGGTCGGCGGCGCTCGCCTTGCGCGGCGCGGCGGCGGCGCTGCCGGAAAGCGCGGCGGCGCCCACGGGCAAGGCGAGCAGCATGGCAAGGGCGCTGCGGCGTTCGTTGGATTCCATCGGATGACCCTCCCTCGTGGTTTCGTTCAAAGCACGCCCGCGGCTTCCAGCGCGGAAACGCACTCCGCGTCGATGCCCCAGTCGAGCGGCGCGCTCCGGTTGTGCGCGCCGATCTGCGGCGGCGGCCCCTGAATGGCGCCCGGCGTCTCGGAGAAGCGCGGCGCAGGCGCAGGCTGCACGACGCCCGCCACCTCGACGAACGTGCCGCGCGCCATGTTGTGCGGGTGCCGGGGCGCGTCGTCGAGGCCGAGCACGGGCGCGAAGCAGACGTCCGTGCCTTCAAGGAGCGCGCACCATTCCTCGCGCGTCTTTCCCGCGATCACGTCCGCGAGCTTCGCGGTGAGGTCCGGCCACGCCTCGCGCTTCATCTGCGCGTCGAAGGCGGGATCGTCGAGGCCCGCCTTCTCGCGCAGCAGCGCGTAGAATTGCGGCTCGATCGGCCCGAGCGAAATCCATTTGCCGTCGGCGCAGCGATAGGTGTTGTAGAAGTGCGCGCCGCCGTCGAGCACGTTCACGGCGCGTTCGTCCTTCCAGCGCCCGGTCGGGCGGAGGCCGTAGAACATCGTCATCAGCGAGGCCGCGCCTTCGACGATGGCGGCGTCCACCACCTGCCCGCACCCGGTGGCGCGCGCGCTGATGATCCCGGCGAGCAGGCCCATCGCGAGATAGAGCGAGCCGCCGCCGAAATCGCCGACGATGTTGAGCGGCGGCACCGGCTTTTCCGCCGGGCCGATGGCGTGCGCCGCGCCGCTCAACGACAGGTAGTTGAGATCGTGGCCCGCCGCCTGCGCGAGCGGGCCGGTCTGGCCCCAGCCGGTCATGCGGCCGTAGACGATGCGCGGATTGCGCGCGAGCGCGGCGTCCGGGCCGAGGCCGAGCCGCTCCATGACGCCGGGGCGGAAGCCCTCGAACAGCGCGTCGGCCTTCTCGATGAGCGACAGGCAGAGCGCCACGGCCTCCGGGTTCTTGAGATCGAGCGCGATCGAGCGGCGGCCGCGGAAGGTCGTGTTGGTCGGCTCGCCGCCCGTGGTCGCGCCCTTGCGGTCTATGCGGACGATGTCCGCGCCGAGATCGGCGAGCAGCATCCCGCAGAACGGCCCCGGACCGATGCCCGCGAACTCCACGATCCTGATGCCGGAAAGCGGTCCTTCCGCCATCGCGGGTTCTCCCTAGTTGGTTTCGTCGAGGAGACGCCGCGCGATCACCTGCGCCTGAATCTCGCCCGCGCCTTCGAAGATGTTGAGGATGCGCGCGTCGGCGAGCAGGCGGCTTGCCACATATTCGGTCGCGAAGCCGTTGCCGCCGTGGATCTGGAGCGCATTGTCCGCCGCCGCCCACGCGACGCGCGCGCCGATCAGCTTCGCCATGCCGGCCTCGAGATCGCAGCGCTTGCCCTCGTCCTTGCGGCGCGCGGCGAAATAGGTGAGCTGGCGCGCGCCCATGATCTCCGCCGCCATCATCGCGAGCTTGTTGGCGACGCGCGGGAACTCGATGATGGCGCGGCCGAACTGCCTCCGTTCGAGCGCATAGGCGAGGCCCGTGTCGAGCGCCGCCTGCGCGACGCCGACGGCGCGCGCCGCCGTCTGGATGCGGGCGCTTTCGAAGGTCGCCATCAATTGCTTGAAGCCCTGCCCCTCGACGCCGCCGAGCAGGTTCGCGGCGGGAACGCGGAAACCGTCGAAGCCGATCTCGTATTCCTTCATGCCGCGATAGCCGATCACCTCGATCTCGCCGCCGCTCATGCCCTCGGCCGGGAACGGGTCCTCCACCGTGCCGCGCGGCTTGGGCGCGAGCAGCATGGAGAGGCCGCTGTAGTTGTTCGTCGCCGGATCGGTGCGGACGAGGAGCGTCATCACGTCGGCGCGGGCGGCGTGGGTGATCCACGTCTTGTTGCCGTGGACGGCGTATGCGTCTCCCGAAAGCGCCGCGCGCGTGCGCAGCGCGCCGAGGTCGGAGCCGGTGTCCGGCTCGGTGAATACCGCCGTCGGCAGGGTTTCGGCGCTGGCGATCCTCGGCAGCCACTCGGCCTTCTGCGCCTCGGTGCCGCCGCAGAGGATGAGCTCCGCCGCGATCTCCGAGCGCGTGGCGAGCGAGCCGACGCCGATCCAGCCGCGCGAAAGCTCCTCGGAGACGACGCACATCGCCGTCTTGCCCATGCCGAGGCCGCCGTAGCCTTCCGGGATCGTCATGCCGAACACGCCGAGCGCGCCGAGCTCCTCGACGAGCGGCAGCGGGATGAGCGCGTCGGCGAGGTGCCATTCGTGCGCGAAGGGCTGCACCTTCTCCTGCGCGAAGGCGAAGAACTGGTCGCGCACCATGTCCGTGGTGGAATCGAGGCCCGCGTCCTCGAGGATGGCGCGGCCGTGCGTATCGGCGAGGTGGCCGACGATGGCGGTCTTCACGTCCTGACGCGCACCGGCGCGGATCAGCGCGCCGAGCGCCGGGGCGTCGAGGGCGGCGAGCGCCGCCGCGTCGTCCGCGAGGTCGGACGGGCGGATCGTCTCGCCCTGGTTCATCGGGATGCCGCCGCGCATCTGCGCGCCGTATTCGGCGAAGAGCAGCAGCGCGAGCAGCGCCTCGATCTCGCCGAAACGGCCTTCGCCCTCCAGCCGGATCGCCCACGCGGCGACCTCGCTCATCATCTCCGCGTAGGCGGCGTACCAGCCGAAGCCGTGGACGACGTGCTGCTCGGCGTCCGCGCGCCGCCGGTCGATGCGGCCGTCCGCGCCGGCAAGCCGCGCGCGGACATGCGGCTGCGCCGCCGCCACGAACGCCTGCGCCGCGTCCGCCGCCTGCCGCAGCAGGGCGGGCAACGCATCGGGGATCAGGCGCGCCCGATCCTGCTCGAACGCCGCCGCCATGTCAGCCTTCGCCCGCCTGCTTCTTGTTCGCCTGCGCCATCGCCTTGGCGTCGAGACCGCCGACGAGGTTGCCGGTCATGAGCTGGTTATGCGCGTGGGCGAGGTGGTGCATGTGGAACACGCCGTCCATCGCCTGCCGCTTGCCGCGCAGGTCCTCGACGAAGTTGATCGCCTGCTTGGTGAGCGCGAGGCCGAAGCGGTCGCGCTGCGCGATCTCGGCGGCGATCCGCGCCACCTCGGCGCGCAGGCTCTCGCGCGGGTAGATGCGGTTCACCATGCCGAACTGGTAGGCGCGCTCGGCGGGCATACGCTCGCCGAGGAGGAGCAGCTCGCGCGCGACGCGGGGCGGCAGCTCGAAGGCGTGCGCGAAATACTCGACGCCGGGCTGCGCCATGCGCACCACCGGGTCCTGGAAGAAGGCGTCCTCGCTCGCAATGATGAGGTCGCACACCCACGCGAGCATCAGCCCGCCCGCGACGCAGGCGCCCTGCACCATCGCGATCATCGGCTTGGGGATGTCCTGCCAGCGGCGGCAGAGGCCGAGGTAGGCGTCCTGCTCCAGCACGTACTGCCGCTCGGCGCCGCCCTTGTTGGTGTGGTCCCACCACAGATGCACGCGCTCGCGCGGCAGGTTCGAATCCTTCTCGGGCGTGCCGATGTCGTGGCCCGCGGAGAAGTGCTTGCCCTCGCCGCCGAGCACGATGACCTTGACGGCGTCGTCCTCCACCGCGCGGCGGAACGCCGCGTCGAGCTGGTTCAGCAGGCGGTAGTTCTGCGCGTTGCTGTATTGCGGGCGGTTCAGCATCACCCATGCGACGCCTTCATTCACCGCGTAGGTGACGAATTCCGGCACAATCTCGTCCGCTGCCGTCATGGCCGGGCGCTCCCCTTTGTCGAATTGATTTCTGCACTATGGTACAAAATTGATCCGATCACAAGGGGTCAACGCGGCGCCATGCGGATCGCGCCGTCGAGGCGGACGTCCTCGCCGTTGAAATAGTCGTTTTCGATCATCGCGAGCGCGAGCGCCGCGTACTCCGCCGGACGCCCGAAGCGCTTGGGGAACGGCACGCTGGCGGCGAGCGACTGCTTCACGGCGTCGGCGGCGCGCGCCATCAGCGGCGTGTCGAAGATGCCGGGCAGGATGGTGTTGACGCGGATGCCGTCGTTCATCAGGTCGCGCGCCATCGGCAGCGTGAGGCTGACGACGCCGCCCTTCGAGGCCGCGTAGGCGGCCTGCCCGATCTGCCCGTCCTCGGCGGCGACGCTCGCCGTGTTGATGATGACGCCGCGCGCGCCGTCCTCCAGCGGGGCGAGGTCGAGCATCCCCTTCGCGGCCTTCGCCGCGCAGCGGAACGTGCCGATCAGGTTGATCTGGATGATGCGCTCGAAGGCGTCGGTCGGGAAATGCCTCGTCTCCCCGGTCGCCTTGTCGCGGCTCGCGGTCTTCACGACATTGCCGGTGCCCGCGCAGTTGACGAGGACACGCTCCTGCCCGTGCGCGGCGCGCGCCGCCGCGAAGCCTTCGTCGACGGAAGCCTCGGAGGTGACGTCCACCTTCACGAACAGCCCGCCGATCCCGGCGGCGAGCGCCGCGCCCTTCGCCTCGTCGAGATCGAACAGCGCCACGCGCACGCCCTTCGCCGCGAGCGCCCGCGCCGTCGCCTCGCCGAGCCCGGAGGCGCCGCCGGTGACGACCGCGGCGACCGTATCGTTCAGTTCCATGACCTTGTCCTTTCCGTTCAGCCTTCGCCGCGCTGCGCGATCACGGCAGCCCCGGCGAGCGCATCGAGTTCCGCATCGGGAAGCCCCAGCCAGTCGGCGAGCGCCTCGCGGCTGTGCTCGCCGACGAACGGCGGGCGGCGGCGGAAGGTGGCGGGGGTTCCGCTGAGCTTGCCGGGATAGGCGACGCTCGGCACCTTCATGCCGTCCTCGCGCTCGAATTCGTGGACGGCGCCGCGCGCTTCGACGAACGGATCGGAAAAGACCTTCTCCAGCGTGTTCACCGGCCCGGCGGGCACGCCCGCCTCCACCAGCCGCTCGACGAGCGGCGTCACCTCCTCGTCCGCGACCAGCTCCTGGATGCGCGCCTCCAGCCCGTCGCGGTTGACCACGCGGTCGGCGTTGGTCACGTAGCGCGGATCGGCGGCGAGTTCCGGCACGCCGAGCACCTTGCACATCTGGCGGTACTGGCCGTCGTTGCCCACGGCGATGATGATGCTGCCGTCCTTCGCCTGAAACGTCTTGTAGGGCACCACGGTCGGGTGCCGGTTGCCGAGACGCCCCGGCTCCTGCCGCCCGACGAGCCAGCTAAGCGCCTGGTTCGCCAGCATCGCCATCTGCGTGTCGAGCAGCGAGACGTCGATGTGCTGGCCCTCGCCCGTGCGCTCGGCGTGGCGCAGCGCCATCAGGATGCTGACGGTCGCGTACATGCCCGTGGAGACGTCGGTGATGGCGACGCCGACCTTCAGCGGCTCGCCGCCGTTCTCGCCGGTGATGGTCATCAGCCCGCCCATGCCCTGCGCCACGAAATCGTAGCCGCCGCGCGAGGCATACGGCCCGGTCTGGCCGAAGCCGGTGATCGAGCAATAGACGAGGCGGGGATTGATCGCCTTCAGGCTCTCGTAGTCGAGGCCGTATTTCCTGAGCCCGCCGACCTTGAAATTCTCGACGAGAATGTCGGCGTCGGCCGCGAGCCGCCGCACGAGCGCCGCGCCTTCGGGGGAAGCAATATCAATGGCTACCGAGCGCTTGTTGCGATTGCACGAGAGATAGTAGGCGCTCTCGCCGCGCCCCTCCTCGTCCGGCCCCTTGAGATAGGGCGGTCCCCACTGGCGGGTGTCGTCGCCCCGGCCGGGCGCCTCCACCTTCAGCACGTCCGCGCCGAAATCGGCGAGGATCTGCGTGCACCACGGCCCGGCGAGCACGCGCGAGAGATCGAGAACCTTGATGCCGGCAAGCGCCGCCGGTGTTGAGGCGTCAGCCGCCGACATGGTGTCCTCCAAGGGCGTCACGCCCGCTCGAAGATCGCGGCGAGCCCCTGCCCGCCGCCGATGCACATGGTTTCAAGGCCGTAGCGCCCGTCGCGCCGCGCCAGCTCGCGCAGCAGGTTCGCGAGAATGCGGCCGCCGGTGGCGCCGATCGGGTGCCCGAGCGAGATGCCCGAACCGTTGACGTTGAGCCGGTCGCGGTCGTCCCAGCCCCAGCCCTTGAGGCAGGCGAGCACCTGCGGCGCGAACGCCTCGTTCAGCTCGACGAGGTCGATGTCGTTCCAGCCGAGGCCGGTGCGGGCGAACAGGCGCTCGACGGCGGGAACCGGGCCGATGCCCATGCGCGACGGGTCGCAGCCCGCCGCCGCCCAGCTGTGCAGGTAGCCCATCGGCTCGAGGCCCAGTTCGGCGAGCTTGTCCTCCGCGACGACGAGGCAGGCGGCCGCCGCGTCGTTCTGCTGGCTGGCGTTGCCCGCCGTCACCACGCCGTCCTTCTCGATGGGCTTGAGCTGCGCCAGCGATTCCGGCGTCGCGTCGGCGCGGATGCCCTCGTCCATCGCGAAGATCACCGGGTCGCCCTTGCGCTGCGGCACCGGCACCGGCACCAGCTCGTCGTCGAACCTGCCCGCCGCCCACGCCGCGGCGGCGCGCCGGTGGCTCATGGCTGCGTACTCGTCGCACGCCTCGCGGGAAATGTTGTAGTCCTTGGCGAGGTTGTTCGCCGTCTCGATCATGCCGGTGATGATGCCGTAGCGCGCGATCGGCTGCGACATGACGCGGCCGCGCGTCAGCCGGTCGTGGAAGGTCGTGGAGCCGGAGCGCGCGCCCCAGCGGTGGTCCATCGAATAATATTCGACGTTCGACATGCTCTCGACACCGCCCGCGATCACCACGTCCGCCGCGCCGGTCTGGATCCGCATCGCCGCGTCGATCACGGCTTGCAGGCCGGAGCCGCAGCGCCGGTCGAGCTGCACGCCGGGGATCGATTCCGGCAGCCCCGCCGCCAGCGCCGACCAGCGGCCGATGCAGGGCGCCTCGCCGTTACCGTACCCTTGCGAAAATACAACGTCGTCAATGCGTTCCGGGTCGATCTTCGTGCGCTCTACGAGCGCCCTTATGATGATCGCGCCGAGGTCTCCGGCGCTCATGGACTTCAGCGATCCGCCGTACTTGCCGACGGCGGTGCGGATGGGGGCGACGATGGCGGCTCTGCGCATGGGCGGGTCCTTCGCGAAAAAGAAAGGCGGTCAGGCGGCGGCCTCGGCCTGCCGGATCATCTGCCTGGCGATGATGGTCTGCTGAATCTGCGAGGTGCCCTCGTAGATGCGGAGCAGGCGCACGTCGCGGTAGAAGCGCTCGACCTTGTATTCGGACATGTAGCCCGCGCCGCCGTAGATCTGCACCGCGCGGTCGGCGATGCGGCCGACCGCTTCGGAGGCATGGAGCTTGAGCGCCGAGCATTCGAGGCTGACGGGCTCGCCAGCGTCGAACTTCGCGGCGACCGACTGCATCAGCGCCTCGGTCGTCAGCATGTCCACCTTCATGTCGGCGAGCATCGCCTGCACGAGCTGGAAGTCCGCGATGCGCCCGCCGAACTGCCTCCGCTCCATCGCATATTGCAGCGCCATGCCGATCAGCCGCTCGCACATGCCGAGCGCGACGGCGGCGATATGGATGCGGCCCCGGTCCAGCACCTTCATCGCGGTCTTGAAGCCGCGCCCCGGCACGCCGCCGATGATGTTCGCGGCGGGCACGACCACGTCATCGAGGATCACGTCCGTCGTCACCGAGCCCTTCTGGCCCATTTTCTTGTCGGGCTTGCCGAACGAGATGCCGGGCGTATCCGCGGGCAGGATGAACGCGGAGATGCCGCCCGCGCCCTTCACGTCCGCCTCCGTGCGCGCCATCAGCGTGAAGACGCTGGCGCGCGGCGCGTTGGTGATGAAGCGCTTGGTGCCGGTGATGCGGTAAGTGTCGCCGTCGCGCACGGCGACGGTGCGCAGCGAGGCGGCGTCGGAGCCGGCTTCCGGCTCGGTGAGGCCGAAGCTGGCGATGGCCTCGCCGGTCGCGAACTTCGGCAGCCATTCCTGCTTCTGCTCCTCGGTGCCGTCCATCACGATGCCCTGGCTGCCGATGCCCACGGTGGTGCCGATCACCGAGCGGAACACCACGGAGGCGCGCGTCAACTCGCGGATGATCGCCGCCTCCTCGGACATGGTGCAGCCGAGACCGCCGTAGTCTTCCGGCACGGAGATGCCGAACAGGCCCATCTGCCGCATCTCGTCCACGATGGACTCGGGAACGGTGTCGGCCTCCTCGACCGCGTCCTCGGCCGGGATCAGGCGCTCGTCGACGAAACGGCGAATGGTCGAACGGAACAGTCCGAACGTCTCTGCATCCATTGCGATCTCTCCTCCAGACCCGGCGTCCTTGCCCTGTTCGCGCGCCGAGTCAATTCGAATATTGCACTATAGGCTATATTTTGCCTGCATCGCCACTGCGCCGTCGCAGCGCACCGCCTCGACGCCCTCCGCCGTGTCCCGCAGCACGATCGGCCGGCCGCAGAACATCGGCGCCATCGCGCGGAAGGAAAACGCCGAAAGCGCGCCCTTGCGGCGGGCATGGCCGAAGAGTCGCGCCGCCGTGAACGGGCCGTGCACGACGAGGCCGGGGTAGCCTTCTTCCGCCGTGGCATAGGGCAGGTCGTAGTGGATGCGGTGGCTGTTCGACGTGGCGGCCGAGAAACGGAACAGGTCGACGGTGTTCGGCACCCAGACCACGTCGCCCTGCGGCGGCGGATCGGACGCGGCCACGGGCGGCGTCGGCGCCCCGGCGTCGCGGTAGACGATGGTCTGCCGCTCGGCGACCCGCTCCGCACCGTCCTGCGTGATGCGGTGCTCGACCGACACCAACACGAGGTCGCCGCTCTTGCCGGACTTCAGCGCGACGTCGGTGACGGTCGAGACGCGGGTCGCGGGCGCGCCGAGCGTGAGCGTTCCGTCGAAGCGCATGTCGGCAGCGGCGAACATGCGGCGCGGCAGCGTCACCGGCGGCAGGAACCCGCCGCGCTTCGGGTGGCCGTCCTCGCCGAGGCCGTCCGCGGGGGCGACCGGCAGGAAGAACGCCCAGTGCGCGAGCGAGGGCTGCGTGCGCTCGACGTCAAGGTCCTCGCCGACGGCGGCGGCGAAGCGGCGGAGGCTGCCGGGGTCAAGCACCTCGGTGCGGCTCTCGGTCCTGCCGATCCAGCCCTTCCAGACGTCTATGCTCATGCGACGATCCCCTTGTCGTGCAGCGCGCCGATGGCGCCGCTGTCGAGGCCGAGCACCGCCGTCAGCACCTCGTCGGTGTGCTCGCCGAGCCGGGGCGCGCGGCGCAGGGCCTCGCGCGCTTCCCCGGCCAGCGTCGCGGCGGGACCGGCCGCCGGGTAGGTGAGGCCGCTCGGGTGATCGAGCGTCTGGAACTGCGGGTTGCCGACGAACAGGCGCGCGTCGTTCGCCACGGCCTCGGCGAGGCTCTGGTAGCCGCCCCACGTGACGCCGCCCGCGTCGAACGCCGGTTGCAGGTCCGCGACCGTGCGCGCCGCGATCGCCGCCTCGAACAGCGGGAACAGGCGGGCACGGTGGCGAAAGCGGGCGCCCTCGTCCGCTGCGAAGCGCACGCCGAGCTCGGCCTCGATCGCCGCGACGGGCTCGGCGAGGCCGAGCACCTCGACCAGCCCCTTCCACTGGCGCGGCGTGATCGCCACGACGATGATGCGCTTGCCGTCCGCGCAGAGGAAATCGCGGCCGAAAGCGCCGAACAGGTCGTTGCCCATGCGAGGGCGGTCGCCGCCGGTCAGCACCTCGGCGACCTGCCCGAGATGGCCGAGGCTGGTGGCGGCGAGGTCGGACAGCGGCACGCGGATCTCGGCGCCCTCGCCGGTCGCGCGGCGGCGGAGCAGCGCCGAGACCAGCACGAACGCGGCGTAGGCGCCGCCGAGCAGGTCCCACGCGGGGAGCACGTGGTTGACCGGGCGGTCGTCGTCGGCAGGCCCCGTCATCATCGGCACGCCGACAGCGGCGTTCACCGTGTAGTCGACCGCGGGCGAGCCGTCCGCCCAGCCCATCACGCGGCCGGTGACGATGTCCGCGCGGCGCGCCTTCAGCGCCTCGTGCGAGAGGAAGCCGCGCACGGGGTAGTTGGTGAGGAAGAGCCCCGCGTTCTCGCCCGGCGCGGTGGCGAGCGAGACGGCGAGCTCGCGGCCCTCGGGGCGGGAGAGGTCGATGGCGACCGACTTCTTGCCCTTGTTGAGCCCCTCCCAGTAGAGGCTGGAGCCGTCCGGCGCGAGCGGCCAGCGGCGGAAGTCCGGGCCGCCGCCGATCTGGTCGAAACGGATCACCTCGGCGCCCATCTGCGCCATGTGCAGGCCGCACGACGGCCCGGCGATGAACGCCGCGCCCTCGACGACGCGCACGCCCTTCAGAAGTTCATACACTGCCTGCCTCCCGCCTAGCCGAGCTTCACCAGCATACGGCCGAGATCTGCACCGCTGAACAGCCCGAAGAAGGCGTCCAGCGCATGGTCGATGCCCTCATGCACGGTTTCGGTGGCGGTGAGCAAACCCGCCTTGTGCCAGGCGGTCACATCGGCGAGGAAATGCGGCTCGATGTCCATGTGGTTGAGCGCGATGAAGCCCTCCATGCGGATGCTCTTCACCATGACGAGCGTGAGGTTGCGCGGCACGGTGGGCGCGTCCGTCACGTTGTACTGCGAGATCATCCCGCAGATGGCGAAACGCGCGAACGGATTGGCGAGCGCGAGCGCGGCCTGAAGGTGCTCGCCGCCGACGTTCTCGAAATAGACGTCGATGCCGGTCGCGCCGATCGCCTTCACTTCGCGGGCGAGCGCCCTGGTGAGGTTCGGCTCGGCCTTGTAGTCGATGACGGCATCGACGCCGAGCGTGTCCCTGAGGTACGCGGTCTTCTGCGCGCCGCCCGCCGCGGCGATCACCTTGTGGCCCTTGAGCCTGGCGATCTGGCAGACGATCGAGCCGACGCCGCCCGCCGCACCGGACACGAACACCACGTCGCCGGGCCTCAAGGCCGCGATCTTCAGCAGGCCCGCGTAGGCGGTGAGGCCGGTCACGCCCGCGAAGCCGAGATAGGCCTGCGGCGGCAGCCCGGTGTCCGGCCGCAGCCTGAGCGCGCTCGCGGGCGCGTTGAACGCCTCGCGCCAGCCGAGCCGCGAGGAGACGATGTCGCCGGGCGCGAAGCCGGGGTCACGCGAGGCGACGACGGTGCCGACGGCGGGCCCCTCCATCGGCGCGTCGAGCGCGAACGGCGGCACGTAGCTCTTGGCGTCGCTCATCCGCCCGCGCATCGCCGGATCGACCGCCATCCAGAGGTTGCGGACCTGAACCTCGCCCTCCGCGAGTTCCGGCAAGCTGTTGACGACCATGGCGAAATCGTCCGCGACCGGCATACCGACCGGCCGCCGTTTCAGATGTATCTCTCGCGCGTCCATGCGACCCTCCGCCTAGTAGCCGTTCAGCCGTCCCCAGCGTTCCCGGTGATACGCGGCGTTGCCGTAGGACTGGTCGGCGACCCGCGCCGACTTCAGGTACAGGCCCGCGTCGTGCTCGTGCGTCATGCCGATGCCGCCGTGCATCTGCACCATCTCGTTCGAGATGCGGTGCAGCGTATCGCCTGCGACCGCCTTCGCGAGCGAGGCGAGCTTCGGCAGCTCGGGATCGTCCGCGTCAATCGCGATGAGCGCGGCCTCGACAGCGGAGCGCGTGAGCTGCAATTCGGCGAACATCTCGGCGGCCCGGTGCTGGAGCGCCTGGAACGAGCCGATGATCTGCCCGAACTGCACGCGCATCTTCAGGTATTCGAGCGTCGTCTCGAACGCCTGCGTCGCCATGCCGAGCATCTCGGCGGCGACCCCGGCGCGCACGCGGTCGAGGACGGCGTCGAGCAACGCCTCCCCCTCGCCCGCCGTGCCCAGCACCGCGTCCTCGCCGACGACGATGTCGAACGCGATCATCGCCGGACGGCGCGCGTCGATCTGGTCGAGCGCGCTGCGCGTCACGCCGTCCGCCGCGAGATCGACGATGAACAGCATCGTCCCTCCGGAAGCGGACGCGGCGACGATCGCGAAATCGGCGGCCATTCCGTCCGGCACCGGGCGCTTCACGCCCCGGATGCGCCAACCGCCCGGAACGGCTTCCGCCGTGACGCCGAGCGCGGCGGGCGCATGGCGCACGCCCTCGTCGACGGCGAGCGTGCCGATCACCGATCCGTCCGCGATGCCCCGGAGCCAGCGATCGCGCTGCGCGTCCGTGCCGCCGAGGCGGAGCGCGCTCGCGGCGGCGAGCGCCGCGCTGACGAACGGCGAGGCGACGAGATTCCGCCCCAGTTCCTCGATCACGAGGCCGAGACTGAGATAGCCGAAATCGAGACCGCCCCACGCCTCGGGCACGACGATGCCCGTCCACCCCATCTCCGCCATTTCGGCATAGACGGCGGGATCGTATCCGCGATCGAAATCACCTTCGAAGACGGCGCGGCGCGCGGAGACGGGCAGGCGGTCGCGGACCCATGCCGCCGCCATGTCCTTCAGCATGACCTGGTCTTCGCTCAAAACCGCCATGACGCTCCTCCCCCGATCCTTTCCGTCATCATCGCTCAGCCGGGGAGGCCCAGCGTCCGCTTGGCGGTGATGTTGTTCTGCACTTCATAGCTGCCGCCGTAGATCGAGAAGGCCTTGCTGTGCAGCCACGCCCGCGTCGCTTCCAAGGCATCCGGCGCGTAGGCGTCCCCGGACCAGCCGAGGCCGCCGTGGCCCAGAATCTCGACCAGCAGCTCGGCGCGGACCTGCGCGACGCCCGAGCCGAGATTCTTGAGCGCGGAAACACCGTCCTGAACGCTGTTGCCCGCCTTCGCCTCGGCGGCGATCCGCTGGACCGTGCGCGTGTAGGCATCCGAGCGCATCGCGTTCGCGATCAGGCGGACGCGAAGATCGGGATCGGCGATCCGCCCTTCCGCATCGACGCCGACATGCTCCTGCGCCAGCGGCAGCAGGCCGGGCGCCTCGCCGCGCCCTTCGGACAGGCTGTCGCGTTCGAACTGGAGCAGCCGCTTGGCGACCGACCAGCCTTCGTTGAGCGCGCCGACCAGATTCTCCTTCGGCACCTTCACGTCGTTCAGGAACACCTCGCAGAAGTGCGTCGCGCCGCTGATCAGCACGATCGGGCGCACCTCGACGCCGGGCGTCTTCATGTCGATGAGCAGGAAGCTGATACCGCGATGCTTGCTCGACGTGTCGGTGCGCACGAGGCAGAAGCACCAGTCCGCGTGATCGGCGCCGGACGTCCAGATCTTCTGGCCGTTCACGAGGAAGTGATCGCCCATGTCGACGCACCGGGTTTGCAGCGAGGCGAGATCGGAGCCCGCACCCGGCTCCGAAAAGCCCTGACACCAGCGCTCGCTGTGATCGGCGATGCCCGGCAGGTGACGTCGTTTCTGCTCCTCGGTGCCATATTCGAGAAGCGTCGGACCCAGCATCATCGTGCCGTTGCTGCGCATCGGATTGAAGGCGCCGATGCGGGCCATTTCCTGCGTGATGACGCGCGCCTCGGCCGCGGTCAGCCCGGCGCCGCCGTAAATCCTCGGCCATGTCGGAACGCCCCAGCCCTTTTCGGCGACGCGCCGGCGCCAGAGCTGAAACGCCTCATCCTCGGCGGCAACCCGGGCGTCGTTCAGGTAGACGAGCGCGTTGCAGTATGCGAGCGACTGCGGGAAATTGTCCCGCAGCCAGGAGCGCACTTCCTGCCGGAATGCCTCATCACCCTCGTATCCGGTCTCGACCATCCCCAACGCGTCCCGCTTTGATTATCGTCCGCAGCTTCATCTCCGGTTGCCCGAAACGGCGATCCGTTCGCAAGCACTTTTTGCACTGTAGTATATTTTTAGGGTTCGTCGCAAGCCGCGCGTTGCAGTCTGCCCGCGGGGCCTTGCGCCGCGCGCGGCAGGATCAGCCCGCGATCCGGGCGGCCGCACGCCGATAGGCCGCGCGCTGGCGCTCCGGAGACCAGTAGGCGGGATCGAACAGCGCCTGCATGGCGATGCCGAAGATCGCCTGCGCCAGATCCTCGGCGGCCTGCTCGGCCCGCGCCTCCGGCTCGCCTTCCGCGAGGAAGTGCTGGCGCAGACGCTCGCGCGTGCCGGCAAGGCCGCGCCGGTGCTCCTCCAGAAGCGCCTCGTCGAACAGCGCGGCCGTCCAGAAGCAGAGCCATACGGTCCAGATGCGCCGCTGCGTGTCCGCGACCGGCAGCACCTCCTCCAGCACGCGGGCGGGCGAGGCGTCCTGCCCCGCCAGCACCTGCTCGCGGTGCGCCACGGCCTCGGCCACGACATGCCGATAGGTCGCGCGCAGCACATCGGTCTTGTCGCGGAAGTAGTGGCTGATGACGGTGGTGCTGTACCCGAGGCGCGCCGCGATATTGCGGAACGTCACGGCGTTCAGACCGCCTTCGACGATGAGCTCGGCCGCCGCGGAAACCACCGCCGCACGCCGCTCGTCACTGTCCACCGCCACGGGCATTTCCGCCGTTCCGTTCCCAGAGGCTATTTACAACACTTGTATTACAACACATGTTGTAAATAGCAAGACGGCCCGACCCTAGGGCCGCGAAACAATCGCATCAAGGGTGGGAAGCCATGGAAACGACGGCACTTTCGCGCATATTCAAGCCGATTCGCATCGGCGGGATGCAGGTGCGCAACCGCATCATGGCGCCGCCCCATGCCGCGCTGCTCGGCAACCTGCTCGGCACCGAGGCGGAAGCCGACCGCTACATCGACTATTGGCGCAGCCTCGCCGAAGGCGGCACCGGCTGGCTGATCGCGCTGAACGGCTTCCTCGAAAACCAGCTTCCGCCCGGCTTCGATCCCACCGGCGTCGGCGCGCGCAGGCAGGGCGTGTTCCGCGACCCGCGCTTCGTGGACCGCATGGGGCGGCTCGCGGCGGAGGTCCATGCGGCGGGCGCGCGGGCGGGCACGCAGATCATCATGCAGGGCGGAATGCCGCACGGCCCCTCCGCCACGCTGAGCGGACCCGTCATCAACAGCGTGCCGCACGCGCTGACGCGGCGGGAGATCGGGACGTTCGTCAAGGAATACGCGTTCTCCGCCGTGCAGGCGGCGCGCGCCGGTCTCGATTCGATCGAGCTTCACGCCAACCACGACGACCTCATCGAATGGTTCCTCTCGCCGCTGACCAACGAACGCGGCGACGATTACGGCGGCGGCTTCGAAGGGCGCGTGCGCTTCCTCGGGGAAATCCTCGACGAAATCCGGCAGGCGGTCGGCGAGTCGCTCGTCGTCGGCGTCCGTCTCAACATGGAAGAGGCGGAGCCCGGCGGATACGGCAAGGCCGGGGGCCTCGAGATCGCGCAGTGGATCGAGGCTACGGCCAAGGTCGATTACCTGCATCTCGTGACGGGCACGGGCTGGGGCTTCCCGAGCTATATCCAGACGCACCATTTCGCGCCCGGCGCGTGGGCCGACATGGCCGGGGAGTTCCGCCGCGCGCTCGGCCTGCCGATCGTCTACGCGGGGCGGGTGAACAGCCCGGAAGCGGCGGAAGCGATCCTCGCGGCGGGATACGCGGACATGGTGGGCGTCGGGCGCGCGCACCTTGCCGATCCCGCCTTCGTGAACAAGGCGGCGTCGGGCAAGACATGGTCGATCGCGCCCTGCCTCGCCTGCAACGACTGCATCAGCCGCCCGCTCGCCGAGGGGCTGCCGTTCGCCTGCACGGTGAACCCGGCGCTGGCGGCGAACGACCGCGCGCCCTTGCCGCGCGCCGACGCGCCCCGCCGCGTGCTCGTGGTGGGCGGCGGACCCGCAGGCATGGAACTCGCCGTCACGGCCGCCGGGCGCGGGCATCGGGTGACGCTCCACGAGGCCGGCGGCGCGCTCGGCGGCAAGATCCTGCTCGCCGCCAAGATGCCGACCCAGCAGGGCTTCCTCGACTACGTCCGCTACCAGGAGCGCCGCCTCGCGGACGCGGGCGTCACGGTCTGCCTGAACACGCGGGCGACGCCCGGGACGATCCGCGCGTTCGCGCCCGATGTCGCGGCGCTCGCGGTCGGCGCGCGGCCTCGCCGCCCGCGCATCGAGGGGGCGGACGGCGCGAACGTCCACGATATGGAGGCGGTCGCGCGGGACGACGCCGCGCTCGGCAAGACCGTCGCGGTCGTCGTGCAGGACGATCACGTCGCGCCGCTGGCGATGGCCGATTCGCTCGCCCGCCGCGGCCATGCGGTGACGATGTTCGTTCAGACGAACAGCCCCGCCCCCATCGTCAGCCGCTACGCGCTCGGCACGTGGCTCGGCCGCCTCTCGGAGGCCGGGGTCGCCATCGTCTGCATGGAGGCGGTGACGCAGATCGCCCTGCCGGACATCCGCACGCGCCACGTCTATTCGCAGCGCGCGCGCGTGCACGGCGGCTTCGACAGCGTCGTGCTCGCGTGCGGCGGCGTGCCGGACACGGCGCTTCAGGACGCGCTCGAAGGCGAATCGTTCGAGGTTCATGTCCTCGGCGACGCCTACGCACCGCGCCGCATCGTCTTCGCCACGCAGCAGGGCTACCAGCTCGGCAAGCGCCTGTAGGACCACCGGGCGGTTTTCAGGATTGCGCCGACCTGTGTATAAATCTGCACCGAAGGGCATAAAACATCTGTTGTACAACAATCGTTTTATGATATGTCCGGCTGCCGCAAGACGCAGTCAGCCATCGGCACGGAGGGGAGTTCAGCATCATGGCAACCAGGGCAGCAGGCGCAGTCGTTCCCGATCACGTGCCGCCGTCGCTCGTTCGGGACTTCAGCTATTTCCGGGGGCCGGAGATGGAGCCGACGCCCTGCGGCCACCCGCAGGCGGCGCTCAGCTTCGTGCACCGCGAAGGCCCGGCGATCTTCTATGCGCCGAACAACACCTACGACGGCCGCGGCACGTGGGTGTTCACCAAGGCGGAGGACCAGCGCGCCGTCCTCAACAACACCGAGGTGTTCTCCAGCAACCGCGGCATCTTCAAGGCGGCGCTGGGCGAGGACCTGCCAATGGTCCCGCTCGAGGTCGATCCGCCCGACCACATGAAGTTCCGCGCGCTGCTCAACCCCCTGCTCTCCCCCAGGCGCGTCGATGCGATGGAGGCGGGCGCGCGCGAGCGGGCGGTGCGCCTCATCGAGGGCTTCAAGGCCAAGGGCACGTGCGAGGTGATGAACGATTTCGCCTTTCCGTTCGCAGTCGGCGTCTTCCTCCAGTTCCTCGGCGTTTCCGACGACCGGCGCGACGAGTTCCTCGGCTGGGCCAACGAACAGTTCCACGGCACGCTTGAGCAGCGGCTGAATGCGATGCGCACCGTCGTCGATTTCATGAAGTCGCTGATCGCGCTTCGCAGGCGCGAACCCGCCGACGATTTCGTGAGCTTCCTGCTCGCCGCCGAGGTGGAGGGGCGCCCGCTGACGGACAAGGAGATCCTCGGCGTCGCGGTGCTGCTGTTCGAGGCGGGCCTCGACACCGTCGCGGCGGCGGTCGGCTTCGACCTCTATCACCTCGCGACGCACCCCGAGGACCAGCAACGCCTGCGCGGCGACAAGGACCTGATCAAGCCCGCGGTGGAGGAGCTTTTCCGCGCCTACTCGACGATCCAGATGCTGCGGACGGCCGTTTGCGATTTCGAGTACAAGGGCATTCCGATCAGGGCGGGCGACCTCATCTCCTGCCCCACCATGATCGCCAATCGCGATCCGGCCGAATTCCCGGACCCGGACAGGATCGACCTCGCGCGCGACAACAACCGCCACACCGCGTTCGCCTACGGGCCGCACCGCTGCCTCGGCTCGCACCTCGCGCGGCGCGAGCTGATCGTCGGGCTCGAGGAGTTCCTGGCGCGCATCCCTACCTTCCGGCTGAAGGCAGGGTCTTCGCCGATCACCTACGGCGGCTACGTGTTCGGGATCGAGAACCTCGATCTCGCGTGGGACTGAGGAGGGACGCACCATGAAGATCAAGGTCCATCACGGGATGTGCCAGGGCCACGCGCGCTGCTATTCGCTCGCGCCCGACATCTTCCAGCTCGACGATTCCGGCTACATCCTGCCGGGCGACATCGCCGTTCCGGCGGGACAGGAGACGCTGGCGCAGCGTGGCGCGCGCTCGTGCCCGGAACGCGCCCTCGAAGTCGCGGAGGACTGATGCCCTCGGTCCGTTTCGTCAGTCATCGGGGCGACGAGTCCGTCGTCGACATCCCGGAAGGCTGGAGCCTGATGGAAGGCGCCGTCAAGAACGGCATTTCGGGCATCCTCGCCGATTGCGGCGGCGCCTGCACCTGCGCGACCTGCCACGTCTACGTCGGCGACGAATGGCGCGCCGCCCTGCCCGAGCGCGACGAGACGGAAACCGACATGCTGGAATTCGCGATCGACGTCCGGGAGAGCAGCCGCCTGTCGTGCCAGATCAGGATGACCGGGGCTCTCGAGGGCCTCGTCGTGAACCTTCCGGCAAGCCAGGTCTGACCCCCGAACGCCTCACGGCGTCAGCCCGTGCTTGCGGAAGAACGCCTCCACGGCGCCGATGTAGCGGCGCTGGTTGCGGAGGAGGCGCAGCGCGTGCGCCTCGCCGGGGAAGATCACGGCGTCGACCGCCTTTCCGCGGCGACCCAGCTGCTGGTAGAGCTCGATCGTCTGCTGCATCGCCGCCGAGCGGTCCGCATCGCCGTGCAACAGCAGCAGGGGTTCATCACCCCAGTTGTCGAGCTGCGCGACGGCGGACGACGCGTAGGCCGTGCGTTCGATCTCCAGCCGCTCGGGAATCCGTAAAGGCAGCGGCCCGCCGCTGTCGCTTTCCATCTCGTAGACCCAGTCGCCGACGCCCGCGGAATCGACGCCCGCCGCGAAGACGTCGGAACGCGCCAGCGCCGCCGCGACGATGTGCCCGCCGTAACTGTGGCCGTAGGCGATCATGCGCGCGGGATCGACGAACGGCAGCGCGGCCGCGTGGCGCGCGGCGGCGATGAAATCGTCGACGTCGGCGTTGCCCTTGGCGCCGTAGCTCGCCGGTTCCCGGAATTCGAGGCCGTAGCCGGTGCCGGAACGGTAGTTGACCTGCATGACGTGATAGCCGCGCGAAAGGAAATAGCGCAGCACCGGCGGAGAACCGAAGAAGCTCTGCCACACCGGATAGGCCTTGTCGCGCGAGCCGCCGTGCGCGTGGACGATGATCGGCGCGCGGCCGTTCGCCGGCGCCTGCCGCGACCGGTAGAGGATGGCATGAACGGCGCCGCCGTCCGGCGCGGCGAGCGTAAGCGTCTCCGCCTCACCGGGCAGCATGGCGAAACGCGCCTGCGCGGGCGCGGGCGTCGAGAGCGTTTCGGCCTTGCCGCCCCGACTGTCGTCCAGACTGCCGGTCCGGAGCCGTTCGGGGATGCGCACGCCCGCCTCGCGCCAGACGATGCGCGTGTCGTCCACGAACCGCGCGCCGTACCGGATCGCGGCCCGGTCTCCGCCGGAAAGGCGCCGCGGCGCCGCCTTGCCGTCGATGAGATAGAGATCGAGGCGGGCGCCGTCCCCGGCCGCGGGCGACCAGTAGAGGATGCGCCGCCGGTCGGGCGACTGCACGGCGCCGTCCACCTCGATGTCCGGCGGCGTCAGGATCACGGGCTCGCCGCCGGGCACCAGCGCGTAGAGCGCCCGGAAGCCGGTTTTCTCGTAAGGGAAGACCAGACGGCCGTTCGCGGACCAGAACAGGTTGCCGCGCGCGCCGATGTCGTAGTCCTCGCCCGCCGCGAAGCCGGAAAAGTGGCTGCCGCGCGCGTGCGGCGCGCGCCATTCGGACCGCACCTCGCCGGTCGCCGCATCCGCCACGAGAACCGAGAACGGGGCGTGATCGCCGAGATCGGAGAAGCGCCACGTGCGCGGCTGATAACCGAGGCGGATGAAGGCGACCCGCGCGCCGTCCGCCGACCACACCGGGTTGTGGTCGGCGCCGATGCCGGGGCTGAGGAACCGTGTTTCCCGGCTTTCCACATCGACGACGCCGACCATGCTGTAGACGCCGCGGTCGGCGTCCGAGCGATCGACGACATAGGCGATGCGCGACCCGTCCGGCGACCACACCGGCGCCGCGAGACGGCTGCGCGCGGTGAGCAGCCGCCGGACGCCGCCGCCGCGGTCCGCGACCAACAGGTCCTTGCCCCGCACGAAGGCGATGCGCCTGCCGTCGGGGCTGACGGCGGGATCGCCGACGCTGCCGCCGAACAGCGCGGCCGCATCGCGCGCCGCGCCGCCCGCGAGCGGAACCGCCAGCAGGCGGGCGGTCGTCGGATCGGGGAGGTTCGCGGGGTTCTGCGCGTCGCCCGATGCGAAGAGCAGGCGGTCGGGCCCGGTGAGGAACGCGATCAGCCGAATCGGCTGGCCGTCGTCGGCACTGTTGCTCGTGAGCCGGACGGTCGGGCCCGCGTCCCCGCGCAGCAGGATGTTGTACGCGCCGCCCGTGCGTTCGACCCACGCCACGGGCTTCCCCGACTCCACGAGCACGTCGGTGACATCGGGCACCTCCAGCAGCTCGGCCGCCGTGAGCGGCGTGGATTCGGCCCGTGCTCCGGCATGTACAGGGACCGCCGCGAGGAACATAAAGGCCAGGGCAAGGCGTATCATCACGGCGTTCCTTTGCGATTGCAGCGTGACAACAGACTATCTATGATAGAAAAATGACATTCAAGGCCGATATGACGTCCGCTTCCGAAACATTGCTTCAGGCGCCCACGCCCGCGCTGGTGCTCGACGAGGCCCGCCTCGCCGCGAACATCCGCCGGATGGAGGCGCATCTCGCGCCGTTCGGCGTCGCTTTCCGCCCGCACGTCAAGACCGCCAAGTCGCCGGATGTCCTCCGCGCGGTCCTGCACGGCACGGGGCCGATCACCGTGTCGACGCTGCTGGAAGCGCGCATGTTCGCGGAGGCGGGTTTCGACGACATCCTCTACGCGGTCGGCATCGTTCCCGCGAAGCTGGACGCCGTCCGCGCGCTGGCGGATGCGGGCGTCCGTATGCAGATCATCCTCGACGACGCGGGCGTCGCGCGCGAGGTCGCCGACGCGCTTGCCGGGCAGAGCGGCATCGCGGTGCTGATCGAGGTGGACTGCGACGGCCACCGCTCCGGCGTCGCGCCGGACGCGGACGACCTGCTCGTCATCGGGCGCACGCTCGCGGACGCGGGCCTCTTCGGCGGCGTGCTGACCCACGCGGGCGACAGCTACGGCTGCGAGGGCGCGGACGCGATCGCCGCCCATGCCGAACTCGAACGCTCCGGGCTGGTGCGCGCGGCAGGGAGGCTGCGGGCGGCGGGGCTGCCGTGCCCCGTGATCAGCATGGGATCGACGCCGACGGCGCTGTTCGCGCGGGCGCTGGACGGGATCACCGAGGTGCGCGCGGGCGTCTATATCTTCCAGGACCTCGTGATGGCCGGGATCGGCGTCTGCCGCCCGGACGAGATCGCGCTTTCGGTGCTGGCGACCGTCATCGGCCACCAGAAGGCGCAGGGCCGCCTCGTCATCGACGCCGGGTGGATGGCGATGTCGCGCGATCGCGGCACGGTGGGGCAGCGCGTCGATCAGGGCTACGGGCTCGTCTGCGACGTGGACGGCACGATCATCGGCGATCTCGTCGTCACCGGCGCCAACCAGGAGCACGGACTCGTCGGGCACCGGGACGGCACGCCGCTCGACCTCGCCGCCTATCCGATCGGCACCCGGCTGCGCGTGCTTCCCAACCACGCCTGCGCGACGGCAGCGCAGCACCCCGCCTATCTGCTCACCGACCGCAGCGGCAGGATCGCCGCGCGCTGGCCCCGCTTCTCGGGCTGGTGAGATGACCCCGCGCACGATCATCGCGCCCGGCGCGACGCCGCCGCACGGCCATTATTCGCACGCGGTCGTGCATCAGGGCACGGTCTACGTGTCGGGCATCCTCGGCAACGGCGCCGGCCGCCCCGGCGAAGCGCCGCCGCCCGTCGCCGCGCAGGCGCGCTATTGCCTCGAGCAGATCGCCATCATCCTCGCCGCCGCCGGGTCGTCGCTCCAGCATGTCGCGAAGCTCGGCGTGCATGTCGCCGACCTCGCGGACTGGCCGCAGGTGGACGCGATCTGCGCGGAGATGTTCGGCGATCATCGGCCCGCGCGCATCGTGGCGCCGTGCGGCGGCGGACTGCGGCTCGGCTCCTGCATCGAGATGGACGCGATCGCGGCTTGCACAATCCCGACGGCTATGTCAGAAAGATAACAATAGCCGGATTCAGGCGATGAACCGAACATCGCTTGCAGGGGAGAGCATTCATGATTCGATCGGTGCTGCGCGCGGCGCTCGTGTCGGCGGTCGCGCTCTGGGGGGCGCCGTCCGCCGCGGAGAGCTTCGTCATCGTCGGCGCGGCCGTCGTCGACGGGACCGGCGCTGCGGCGCGCACGGCCGACGTCCGCGTGGAGGACGGCCGCATCGCCGCGGTCGGCCCCGGCGCGCGCGGCAAGGCGACCCGCATCGTCGACGGCAGCGGCCTCGTCCTCGCGCCCGGCTTCATCGACACGCACAGCCACCACGACGGCGGCCTCGACGCGCATCCGGACGCGCTCGCGGCGGCGGCGCAGGGCATCACCACCATCGTCGCCGGGCAGGACGGCGGCGGCCCCCTGCCGGTCGCCGAGCTGTTCGCGAAGCGCGAGGCGCATCCGGCGGCCGTGAACGTCGCGACGTACATCGGCCACAACAGCGTGCGCGGCGCCGTGATGGGCGCGGACTACAAGCGCGCGGCGACGCCCGCCGAGGTGGAGCGGATGGCGGCGGTCGTCGAGGAGAACATGCGCGCGGGCGCGCTCGGCCTGTCGACTGGGCTGGAGTACGATCCCGGCATCTATTCCGAGCCGTCCGAGATCGTGGCGCTCGCCCGCGCGGCGGCGCGCCACGGCGGGCGCTACATCAGCCACATGAGGAGCGAGGACACCGGCCTCGACGCCGCGATCGACGAAATCCTGGAGATCGGCCGCACCGTGCGCCTTCCGGTACAGATCTCGCACTTCAAGATCGCCATCGTCGACCGCTGGGGCGGCACGGCGCCGATCCTCGCCAAGCTCGACGCGGCGCGGCGCGAGGGCATCGACGTGACGGCGGACGTCTATCCCTACACCTACTGGCAGTCGAACCTTCAGGTGCTGATGCCCGGCCGCGATTTCACCGATCTCGCCGCCGCCGAGTATGCGCTCGCGCACATGGCGCGGCCGGAAGACCTGCGCCTCACCGAATATCCCGCGAACCCGGCCTATGTCGGCAAGACCGTCGCGGAGGTCGCGGCGCTGCGTGGCGTGCCCCCGGCGCGCGCCTATCTCGACCTCATCGTCGAGAGCGAGGCGAAGGGCCTCTCCAACACCGTGATCGGCCGTTCGATGGCCGAGGACGATGTTGCCGCGCTCATCGCGTGGCCGCACAGCAACATCAGCTCGGACGGCGGCATCGAGGACGCGCACCCGCGCGGCGCGGGCGCCTTCCCGCGCGTGCTCGCGTGGATGGTGCGCGAGACCGGGCGGCTGACGCTCGAGGAGGCCGTGCACAAGATGAGCGGGCTTGCCGCCGATCACATGGGCATCCGCGACCGCGGCCGCATCGCCGCGGGGCAGGCCGCCGACCTCGTGCTGTTCGATCCCGCGACCGTCGCCGACCGCGCGACGATCGAAAACCCCGCGGCCTTGCCCGTGGGAATCCGCACGGTCTGGGTGAACGGCGTCGCCGTCGTCGAGGCGGGCAAGCCGACCGGCGCCACGCCCGGCCGGGTGATCCGCCGGGCCAACTGAACCTCCAACCGGAAACCGAAACACATGCAACCGCCATTTCTGCTCTTTCTGGGCACCGCCCCCGACATCGGCTGGGCCAAGACCGCGTCGGGCCTCGCCGAATGGCGCGCGGAGGACTGCGCCGGCCAGTATCGCATGGAAGGCTGCGCGGTCGATCTCGGCCTGCCGGACATGGATTTCGCGGAGGCCGCGGCGAAGGGCGTGCGGACGCTGGTGATCGGCATCGCCAACGACGGCGGCTTCATCGCGCCCGAATGGGTACCGCACATCACGGCGGCGCTCGGCGCGGGGCTGGACGTCGCGGCCGGGCTGCACCAGCGGCTCGCCGATCATCCCGGGATTTCCGAAGCCGCCCGCGCGCACGGGCGCACGCTTCACGACCTCCGCCGCCCGCAGCAGACGTTCAGGACCGGCACGGGCAAGAAGCGCAGCGGCCGCCGCCTGCTGATGGTCGGCACCGACTGCGCGGTGGGCAAGAAATACTCGGCGCTCGCCATCGACCGCGAGCTTCGGCGGCGCGGCGTGCCCTCGACCTTCTGCCCCACGGGGCAGACCGGCATCATGATCACCGGGCGCGGCATCGCCATCGATTCGGTCGTCGCCGACTTCATCGCGGGCGCGGCGGAGTGGCTGTCGCCCGCAGCGGCGCCGGATCACTGGCACGTGATCGAGGGACAGGGCGCGCTGCTGCACCCGGCCTATGCGGGCGTGACGCTCGGCCTCGTCCACGGCAGCCAGCCCGACGCGCTCGTCATCTGCCACGAGGCGGGACGGCGCGAGCTGCAAGGCTATGAGGGCGACTACCCCTGCCCTTCGCTCACCGACGCGCTCGCCGTGCACGTCGCCGCGGCGCGGCTCACCAACCCCGAGGCGCGTGGCATCGGCGTCAGCCTCAACACCTCGCTCCTCGGCGAGGAAGAGGCGCGCGCCGCGATCCGCGCCGCCGAGGCGGAACTCGGCCTTCCGGCGTGCGATCCGATCCGCTTCGGGCCGTCGCCGATCGTCGACCACCTGCTGGACGTGTTCGCGTGACGCAGGCGCCGGACGCGGACCCGACGCTCCGCCCGCACCTCACGCTTACGCACCTCGTCATGGCGGGCGTCGGCGCGACGATCGGCTCGGGCATCTTCGTCATCACCGGCACGGCCGCCGCGCAGTTCGCGGGGCCGGCGATCACGGTGTCGTTCATCATCGCCGCGGTCGTCTGCCTGTGCACGGCGCTCTGCTACGGCGAGCTTGCCGGGCTGCTGCCGAAGTCGGGCGGCGCCTACAGCTATGCGCTCGCAAGCTCGGGGCCGACGGTCGGCTGGATCGTCGGCTGGTGCCTCGTGCTCGAATATCTCGTCGCCTGCTCGACCGTCGCGGTCGGCTGGTCGAGCTATTTCACCGACCTGATGGCAAGCATCGGCATCCGGATTCCCGCGCACCTCGCGGACGCACCGCTCAGCTTCACGCCAACGGGCGAGATGCTGACGACGGGCGCGCTGTTCAACGTGCCCGCCGCGCTCGTCGTCGGGCTCGTCACCGTGCTCCTCGTGCTCGGCATCAAGGAGACCAACCGCGCCAACATCGCCATGGTGGTGATCAAGGTCGGCATCATCCTGCTCGTCGTCGCCTGCGGCGTCTTCTACGTGCAGGCCGATCACCTGACGCCGTACATTCCCGAAAACCAGGGCAGCTACGGCGAGTTCGGGTGGAGCGGCGTGTTCCGCGGCTCCGCCGTCATCTTCTACGCGTTCATCGGCTTCGACGGCGTCTCCACCTCGGCGCAGGAAAGCCGCAATCCGCAGCGCGACATCGGCCTCGGCATCGTGGGCGCGCTCGCGGTCTGCACCGTGCTCTACATCGCGATGGCGACGGTGATGACCGGCATGGCCGACTACCGCACGCTCAACGTCGCCAACCCGGTGACGGTCGCGCTCGGCGGCACCGGCGGCGCGCTCGACTGGCTCATTCCGCTCGTCAACGTCGGCGTCGTCGTCGGGCTCGCCTCGGCGATCCTGATGGGCCTCTACGGGCAGACGCGCATCCTCTACGTGATGGCGCAGGACCGCATGGTGCCGCCGCGCTTCGCAAGGATCCACCCGCGCTTCCGCACGCCGGTGTGGGGCACGATCATCGTCGGCGCCGCCTGCGCGCTCGCGGCGGGGCTGTTCCCGATCGACGTGCTCGGCGAGCTCGTCTCGATCGGCTCGCTGCTCGCCTTCGCCATCGTCTGCTGGAGCGTGCTCGTGCTGCGCCGCCGGATGCCGGACGCGCACCGCGCCTTCCGCGTGCCGTGGTCGCCGTTCGTGCCCGTACTCGGCATGGCGAGCAGCACCTACCTGATGCTCAGCCTTCCCGGCGACACGTGGCTGCGCCTCGGCATCTGGATGGCCGCGGGCATGGCGATCTACCTGTTCGACGCGCGTCCGCGCAGGGCCCGCGCCGCCGCCTGAGGCGCCTATTCCCGAGACTGGCCGATCGTCGCCTCGAGCGCGCCGGGCAGCGTCGCGCGCCATTGCACGATGTCGTGGCCGCCGGTGTATTCGCGGTACGCGACGTCATAGCCCTTCGCGCGAAGCACGTGGTGCATCATGCGGTTCGGGATCAGCATCAGCGATCCCTCCCAGCGGCCGACGTTCATGAAGATGTTGAGCGGCGCCTTCGGGCGGAGCGCATATTGCTCGATCAGCCAACCCATGTCCGCGTCGGGACCGGCGTTCAGCGGGCGGTCTTCGTCGGTCTCGTCCTCTTCCTTGCCGCAGCACGCCGGATGCCACCAGAACGAGCCCGACTGCGAGACGACGTTTCCGAAGAGTTCGGGATGCGACAGGCCGGTGAACATCGCCGCGAGCCCGCCGAAGCTCGATCCGGCGACGACATTGCGTTCCGGCGCGCGCGCGACCGCGTGCCGCGCCCGCACGAACGGCATCAGCTCGTCGGCGATGAAGCGCTGGAAGGCCGGGTTCGGCGGCAGGTCCCGGCTCCGGCGCTCACCGTCGACCGGGCTGACGAGCACCGCGATCGTCGGGGGGATGCGCCCCCGGCGATCAGGGCGTCGAGCATGGCCGGGAGCTCGCCCGCGACGAGATAGGTCTCGCGGTCGAAGATCAGCAGCACGCCCGGCGCCTTCCCCGCCGCCGGGGGCACGTAGACCGACACCGGCCGGTCCTCGCCGAGCGCGCGGCTCGGCACCGTGTAATCGAAAAGCCGCCCCTTCGCCTTGGCCGCGACGAGCGCCGGATCGTCCGGCGCGTCCGGTCCTGCCGCGGCGGACAGGCGGCGGACCTTGCCGTCGTCGCCGCGCTCCATGAACGCCATCGCCGACAGCGGATCGGCGAAATAGTCGCGCGTCTTTCCGCGCTCGCTCTCGTGGTAGACCGCATCGGGGTGCGGCGTGTCACCGCCCGGCCTCGTGAAATAATAGGCGAAGCGCGCATCGGCGGGCAGCTCGGCGCTGCGCCAGAGGATGTCGGTGCCGGCAAGGCGTTGGAGCGGCACCTCGCGCCTGTTCTCCAAGAGCAGGAAACCGGCGGAGAGCCCCGCATCCGTCTGCGAGCGGAGCACGAACGTCACGCGCATCCGGTCCGGCTTGCCGGGAAGCCGCTCGATGAACGGCGTCCGGCCCCGCGCGTCCCGCCAGAAGGCGTCCGCTTCCGCGGGCGTATCGATCGCGGCGAGAAGCGCGGGCGGCACGGCGGCCGGGTCTGCGGCCCCTCCCGCCAGCAGGGCGGCGAGAAGCAGCGGCGATGTCATTCGGCGACCTCGAAGCCGAGGCCGCCCCGCCGGTCGAAGACAGCAAGCATACGCCCCTGCGCTTCCCCGAACCGGTAGACGCGCGCATCCCGGGTCACGTCGACGAGCGCGAACGTATCGGCGGCCTTCAGCGGACCGATCAGCGCATCGCGCCGCTGCTGCGCCGATGCACCGGGCGTGTCGGCTCCGGCGAGATAATCCGCCAGCCGTGCGCGGTCGCGCGCCGTCCGCCGCGGATCGCCGTCCTTCACCGGCAGGTAGGGGCCGAGCGCGGGATCGAACAGCGCGGCAAGGCGCGGCGCGAGGCCGCCCGGATGGCCGCGCTCGTGATTGGCCAGCATCAGCATGGCAAGTCCCTTCTCCGGCCAGCGCCCGACCCATGCCGAGAAACCTTGCCAGACCCCGCCGTGCGACACCACCCGGTGCCCGCGCACGCGCCGCGTCGTCCAGCCCGCGCCATAGCCCTCCACGGGTTTCGTGCCGTCCGGAAACAGCGGCGCGCTTTCGATGAACGCCTGCGCCGACGGCGGCAGCACGGTGTTCGCGGCGACGGCATGTTCCCACGCGATGAGGTCGTCGAGGCTGTAAAGCAGGCTGCCGTCGGCGAACGCGTTGGCGGTGCGCGAGACGTTCTCGGGGCGGATCAGCGCTCCGTCCTTGTCCGGGCGGTAGCCGCGCGCGCGGCCGGGAATGATCGCGTCGATGTCGTTGACGCGCGCGGTCTTCATCCCCGCCGGTCCGAACACGCGCTCGGCGAGGTGCGCGCCATAGGGCTTGCCGGTGACGGCCTCGATGATGAAGCCGAGCAGCACGTACCCCGAATTGCTGTAGGAGAAGCGCGTGCCCGGCGCGAAATCGAGCGGCCACGATCCGACCTTCGCGATGAAGGCTTCCGGCGTCCATTCCAGCGCGACGTTGAATTCCTCGCCGTCGTAGTCCGGCACGCCGGAGCGGTGCCGCATCAATTGCTCGACGGTGATGGCATTCCACAGCGCGGGCGCCGTCTTCAGATAGCGCCCCACCGGCGCATCGAGCGCCACGCGCCCGTCGGCGACGAGCTGCATGATCGCGGTCGTCGTGAACATCTTGCCGGTGGAGCCCGACTGGTAGATGTGCTCGGGCCGCGCGGGCACGCCAAGCTCGAGATCGGAAAAGCCGTAGGCCTTGCGCACCGCGGCGCGGCCGTCCTGCACGATGCCGAGGAGCAGGCCGGGGATATTGCGTTCGCGCATGTAGGCTTCCGCCGCCGCATCGACCGCGCTTTCGGGAACGGCGGCCGCGGCCGGGCGGGCCAGCACGGCGGTGGCCGACATGCCCATGAGCCCGATCGCACCGCGCCGCGAAACGCCCGCCTGTGTTGGAGCTTTCACCTTTTCCCCTCCTTGCCTATCAATACGATGACGAATCCGTCATGAATGTTATATTGGTAACATTGATGACGCAATGTGCAGAGTGAGAATGAGATGACCGACCTGTTCGCGCGGCTCGAGGCGGAGAATGCGAGTTATACGGCCGCAGAACGCCAGATCGCGCTGTTCCTGCTCAACAACCGCGAGATGATCCCGTTCGAGACGGCGGCGTCGATCGCGCAGCGGCTCGATGTCAGCGCGGTAACAGTCGGCCGTTTCTGCCGTATGCTTGGCTTCAAGCATTTCCGCGAGCTGAAGGAGCACCTGCGCATGTCCGCGCATCTGCCGTGGCTCGCCGGGCAGGCGTTCCAGGACTTCCTCTCCGACTTCACCGACAGCGACAAGAGGCGGCGGACGCTGGAGCGCGAGATCGAGCTGCTCGTCGCCGTCTACGAGCGCAGCCAGCACAGGGTCTGGGCGGATTCGGTGGCGCTGATCGCGCGCAGCAGGCGCGTGCAGATCGTCGGCTTCCAGACCGAGCGCGGCATCGCGGCGCTGCTCGCGCACAACCTGCAATACGTGCGCCCCGGCGTCGAACTCATCGACAGCGCCTCCGGGCATTTCGCCGACGTGCTGCTCGAGGACCGCAACGACCGCTGCCTCGTCATCGTCGACGTCCGCCGCTATTCGCGCAAGTCCCGCCATCTCGCGGAAAAGGCGGCGGATACGGGCATACCGCTCGTCATCATCACCGACACGCTTTGCGACTGGGCGCCGCGCCTCACCACCAACGTGCTCGCGGCGGACAGCGACGGCGCGCTGTTCTGGCAGAGCTCGGTGCCCATGGTCGGGCTGATCAACCTGCTCGTGAACGATGTCGTCGGCCACGGCGGCGGCCGCGACGTCGAGGAGCGGCTGGAACGGATCAGCGCGCTCTACGACGATTTCGTCGGCTTCGTGCGGCCGACGCGCACGCGGGGGAACGAGGCATGATGCGGCCCGAAGAACAGCTCGGCCCCAACTACGACTGGGACGGCATGATGGAGGCGCGCGCGCGCACCCGCGCCGCCGTCGGGGCGATCGCCGCCGAGATGCGCGTCGGCATGGCCGAGGAGGAGGCCGGGAAGATCGCGCGGCGCGTCCTCAAGGACGCGGGGCTGCTGCGCGGCTGGCACGGCATCTTCGTGCGCTTCGGGCCGAACACGGTGAAGTTCTACGGCGAGCCTTCGGAGCCGGGCGCCGTGCTCGGCGAGGACGACATCTTCATCGTCGACATCGGCCCGGTGTGGAAGAAATGGGAAGGCGACGCGGGCGACACGTTCGTCACCGGCGGCGACCCCGAGATGCACCGCGCGAAGCGCGACGTGCGCGTGCTGTTCGATCGCGTCGCCGCGAAGTGGCGCGCGGAGCGCCCGGCCGGCACGGCGCTCTACGACTATGCGTCGGCGGAAGCCGAGCGGATGGGATGGCGGCTGAACCTTGATCTCGGCGGGCACCGCCTCGCCGATTTCCCGCACGCGCTCGTGCATCGCGGCGAGCTCAAGGACGCCGCGTTCAGCCCGGCGCCGCAGCTCTGGGTGCTGGAGATGCACATCCGGCATCCCGAGCGGCGCTTCGGCGCCTTCTACGAGGACCTGCTCCTCGACTGAAAAAACGGCCGGGCATCGCTGCCCGGCCGAAGGGATCCGACCGCGTCCCCTGGGTCAGAACTTCACGTCGAAGCCGAGCGAAATCGTGCGCGGCCGGTTCACCGATCCCGTGTAGAAGGGATCGCGATAGGGCGACGTCGTGTTGAACAGCCTGCGGCTGAGATCGGCGCGGACATCGAAGATGTTGTCGATGCCGAGCCGCACCGACCACGGATCGCGGCCGATGCGGAACGAGGCGCCCGCCAGCCAATAATCGTCCTGCTTCGTGAAGTCGGGATTGGGGTCTTCCTCGCCGGGGCGCACGGTGCCGAAATCGGACCACGACGTGCCCGTGTAGGTGAGGTTGGCGTTGAAGCCCGCGACCAGCCCGGCGGCGAGATCGGCCTCGTAATCGACCGTGAACGACGCGGCGTGGCGCGGCACGTAGGGCATACGTTCGCCCTTGAAGCCGAGCCCTTCGATCGTCTCCCTGAGTTCGGCGTCGGTCAGCGAATAGGTGGCGCCCAAGGACAGTCCATCGGCAAGCAGGTTGCGCGTGCTGAGTTCGAGCTCGAAACCCTTCGAGCGCGCCTTGCCGGCGTTGCCGGTCACGACGAAGCCGAGATCGGTGTAGACCGTCGTCTGGATGTCCTTCCAGTCGATGTAATAGAGCGACCCGCTGACATAGAGCTTGCGATCGAGAAGCGCCGCCTTGGCGCCCAGCTCGTAGCTGACGATGCTGTCGGGCTTGTACTGGAACTGGTCGGGCGAGACGCCGGTGTTGACGCCCACCGTGTTGTATCCGCCGGGGCGATAGCCTTCCGCGATGGTGACGTAGGCGAGCGCGCCTTCGCCGAGATCGTAGGAGGTGTTGAAGCGGAACACCGTGCCGCTGTCCTTCGCGCGGCCTTCGCTGATCTCGTCCTCGAACGGCTCGGTGCGCGCCGTGCCGTCCGGATTGCGCGCGTCGAGCCCGAAGAACTGGTCGATGTTGTACTGCGTCTCGCTCGACCGGTAGTCGAAATAGCGCCCGCCGATGGACGCCTTCCAGCGTTCGGTGATCGCGTAGCCGATTTCACCGAACACGGCCCACTGGCGGAACTTCTGGCGCGAGACGGAGAGGAACTCGTCGTTGTCGTTCAGCTCGGCGCCGATGATGTTCTCCTCGAAGTCCTCCTGCCCTTCGAAGCCGAGCGGCACGGTTTCCTGGAGCCGGTCGCGCTCGCGGTAGCGCTCGTAGAAGGCGCCGAGGATGTAGGAGAGCGGGCCGTCGCTGTCGGAGACGAGGCGCACCTCCTGCGTCCAGTACCTGCCGCTATCGCGCGTGCCGGTCGCGACGTTCAGCGGCGGCAGCTCCTCGGGCAGGAGGAAGCTGCCGAAGATCACGTCGCGGATATAGGTGGTGTTGTCGTTGAGCGAGCGCCCCTTGGCGTAGCGGTACGATGTCGAGGAGGTGAGCCGCGCGCCGCCCAGATCGACGGAGGCGGTGAGGCTGAACAGGTGCTGGTCGCGCCTGGTGTAGCCGAGGAAATACTCGGCATTCGCATAGGGTCCGAGGTCCTCGTCGGCGGACGACGAGGCTCCGAATTTCGCGAGCTGGCCATAATAGGTGAGCGCGAGATCGAGCGTCTCGCTCGGCTTCGCCGCCAGCACGACGCGGGTCGAGAACGTGCGCTCGGTGTTCACGTCGTCGCGGCCGAGCAGGATGTTGTCGATATAGCCGTCGTTGCGGAAATAGCCTGCGTTCACGCGCAGCGCGAGCTTGTCGGCGACGAGCGGCAGGTTCAGCATCCCCGTCGCCAGCCAGTTGACGCCGCCGTGGCGCGTCGCGGAAACCTCGCCGCCCGCCGCGCCTTCCACGCGGCTGAAATCCGGCTTCGCGGAAATGTAGCGGATGGCGCCGCCGATCGCGCCGCTGCCGTAGAGCGTGCCCTGCGGGCCGCGCAGCACCTCGATGCGCTCGATGTCGAGGATGCTGGGGTCGAGGCTGGTCGGGATTTCCACCTCATCCACGTAGATCGCGGTGGTGCGGTAGGCGGAGTTGCCGCCGGTGCGGAGACCGCGCAGCACGATGTCGACGCCGTCGGTGGGGCCGGTATCTATGAAGCTGAGCCCCGGCACGTTGCGCACGTAGTCCGCCATCGCGGTGGCGCCGATGCGGGCGAGGTCCTCGCCGACCACGGCCTGGATGTTGTAGGGCACGTCCTCCAGCCGCTCGTTCCGGCGCGTCGCCGTGACGACGATGACGTCCTCGCCGCCGCTTTCCACGATTTCCGCCGCCGCTGCGGTCGCGGGCGCGACGACAGCAGCCGACAGCAGCGTCGCCGCGGACGCCATCAGCACCGCGAACCTCCGGGTCCTTCGCTGCGCATTCACCATATCTTCCCCCTCTGGCATGGCCGGGCCGCTCCGGCCGGACTCGCATCGTTCGACATCAAGTCTATTATGTAATAAAACTGACAACAAGTTTTTATTGCCATGTCAATAGCATCATTGCATTAGGTCGCCTCCGGGATTGGAAACAATATTTCCCGTGGGAGACGAAATTGTCCTGAATGCGCGAAGTTGCCGGATTTTCCTGTTTGTTATATATCTAACATTATTCACGAAAGATGCTCCGTCATGAAACCGGAAAAGACCCCGATCACGATCACCGCGCGCGCCGAGCGCCACGCCCTGCGCGAACCGTTCCGCATCGCGCGCTGCACGACGACCCACAGCCTGATGATGGTCGTCGAACTCCATGCCGGCGGTTTCACCGGGCGCGGCGAGTGCGAGCCGCATGAAACCGACGAGGCGATGCTGGACGAAGCCGTCGCCGAGGCGACGGCGCTCGCGCCGATCCTCGCCGAGGGCATCACCCGCGACGAACTTCCCGCCGCCCTGCCGCGCGGCCCCGTCCGCAACGCCGTGGACTGCGCGCTCTGGGACCTCGATGCGAAGCGGGCGGGCATCGGCGCGGCCGCGCTTGCCGGGCTGCCGCCGCTCAGGCCCTGCCCCACCGTCTACACGCTCGGCATCGACAGCCCGGAGACGATGGCGCGCAAGGCCGCCGAAAAGACCGACTGGACCCGCTTCAAGATCAAGCTGGGCGGCGTGGAAGCCGCGCGCGATCTCGCGCGCGTCGAGGCGGTGCGGCGCGCGCGCACGGACGCGGACCTCATCGTCGATGCGAACGGCGGCTGGTCGATGGAGCTTCTGGAGCGGATGGCGCCCGCGCTCGCGTCGCTCGGCGTCCGCCTCATCGAGCAGCCGCTCGCGCCGGAGGCCGACGAAGCGCTCATCGGCTACCGGAGCCCCGTGCCGCTCTGCGCCGACGAAGCCTGCCTCGACCGCGCCTCGCTGCCGCGCGTGATCGGCCGGTACAGCCATATCAACATCAAGCTCGACAAGACCGGCGGCCTCACCGAGGCGCTGGCGCTCGCGGACGCCGCCGAGGCGGCGGGGCTCGGCATCATGGTCGGCTGCATGACCGGCACGTCGCTCGCGATGGCCCCGGCGCTGCTCGTCGCGCAGCGCGCCGCGTTCGTCGATCTCGACGGGCCGATGCTGCTCGCCGCCGACCGGCCGCACGGCCTGCGCTATGAAAAGGGCCTCGTCCATCCGGCGGAACCGGCGCTCTGGGGCTGAACCCCCCGGCGCCCGCCCGCTCAGATCAGCTGAAGCGCCGCGCGCGTCCCTTCCTGATAGGCTGCAAGCCACGTCTGATACCCCTGCAATTCCGCTGCACCGAACGCGATCCGCCCGAAGCCCCTGCGCGCATACGCGCGCGCCGGCGGGCGACCGGGCGAACCGAAGAAGAAGCCCGGCTCGGGCACGACGAACGCGTGCCCCCACCGGTTCAGCACGATCCCCGCGATGTCGCGGCGGGCATCGAAGCCGTGCGCCCCGAACATCTCCTGCATCTGTCTCCGGATCTGCATCTCGAAGTCGTGAAAGGGCGTCGCGAACAGGCGCATACGCGCATCGACCGTCTGCGCCGCCACCGGATCGCCCGGCTTCAGGAACGGCACGTAGAAGGTGAGCATCGTCGGCGCGTCGGGAGACAGCGGTTCGGACTGCCCGTCGATCATCATCGGGCGGCGAATGTTGGTCGCGTAGCCGAAGCCGTCGAACCAGCGCGCCGCCGATATGCCGAGCCTGTCGAGGAAGCGCCAATGCCGGACAGCGACGTTCGCAACCAGTATCGGCGCGTAGTGCAGCCCCTGCCACGCCTCGCGGTAGTCCTCCGGCATGTCGGCGACGATCCGCCGGGCGATCCAGCCGCCGCACGCCATCACGACTCCCTTCGCGCGCACGCGGTAAAGTCGGCCGTCCTGAAGGTATATCACCGAAACGGTCTCCGCCGTGTCCGGATGCCCGTCGTGAACAACACGAACCACGGTCGACCCTAGCCGGACGCGGGTGGCATTCTCCGCCCGGTCGAGCGCCTCCCGCCGGGTTTTCCCGAAGACGAGGGTCCGCGGCCCGCCGTCCGCGTAGGCGGCCGGGATCATGGCGCGGACCATCGCGCGCGGATAGATCGCGTTGCCCATCGGAAACGAGAACAGGAAATCGCGGTCGGGGCTCTTGCGCCAGTCCGCCGCGCTCACGCCCGGCATCGCCATGATGCGCGCGCCGTAGGCCGACACGCAGTCGATGCCCGCGCCCAGCGTGTTCGAAAGATAGGGATCGACCAGCCTCGCGATGGCCGAGGGATCGCACTTCATCACATCGCGAACGAACGCGTGATAGCTCATGCCGTCGAGCCAGCGGGCAAGCGGCGTATCCTCGGCGCCGGGGTCGTCGGCCTCCGAAAGATTGCGCGGATCGCTCGTCGTGCCCGCGATGCCCGGCGCCGAATGGCCGCCGGGGCTTTGCATCCATGCAAGGAGATTACGCTTGTCGTCGGCAGGCCACGGCAGCGCGGCGAGCCCGTCGTCCCACGGGTCGCCGATCCAGCCGTGCCCGCTGCCGCAGTAGTAGCCGACCGAGGCGACCTTTCGCCGCTTGAAGACCCAGTCGAAGTGATCGTTGGCGATCTTCAGCGGCCGCGACCCGTGCGCGGCATCGGCGAACGCGAAGTCCATCGGAAGCCCGAGCGCGCGGTGAATGTCGCCGAGAAGCCCTGTCGTGTAGGGACCCGTCTGGTTCGCGCCCTGCGGGCCGGAGACGATCCGGCCGTCGACCTCGATCTGGTTGCCGCGCGATTCCCCGCCGAACATGCGATGATTTTCCAGCACCAGGCAGCGCCCGCCCGCGCCGCGACGCGTGTGCAGCGCATAGGCGGCGGCCATCCCGGCGACGCCACCGCCCACCACGACGAGATCGTAGACGTCGTCGCGCCCGGCGATGTGCCGGAGCGCATCGTCGAACTCGCCGTCCCGAACGCGATGGGCGGCAGCGGCGACCTCGGCCGTGTTGCCGTTGGCGGCGGCATAGTCGCCGACGCCGCCCGGCCCGGACCAGCGCCCGTCGATGCCCGCGCCCGGCGCGGCGCGGACGGGCGCCGCGCCGACCATGCCGGACGCGGCGAGCACGCCGCCGACGAAATCGCGCCGGGCAATGCGGGTATCAATGCCCGGAATATCCTTCGGCCGCCCGCTCATCACCCTCCCTGTCGCCCGGCACCTGCCCCGAATGTCTAGACGAAGCCGGGTACCGTAAAATCCGCATCATCCCGCGTTGCCGCGGTCCCGATCACCAAAATCCCATCCACATTTGGAGGATTCTGCCGCGACGCCGTGCCGTTCTTCGCTTTTGACCTGCACACTCCCGCTAGCGTCGCCACGCAAATCGTCCGGGCAGCCGGAGCCGAGGCGCGAACGGTCTTGGCCCCCAGCATGAATGTAGAGTGATGGTCGATTTCACCGCGTATGCCGATCTGGACGCAACCGCTCTCGCCGGGGAGGTCCGCCGGGGAAGACTGGGCTGCGAAGAGATCGCGGACACCGCGCTGCGGGCGATCGCGCTTCTGAACCCGCGCATCAACGCCTTCGTGTCGACAGAGATTTTCACGGGCAAGACGCTGCCCGACGGCCCCTTCAGGGGCGTGCCGATCGCGCTCAAGGACTGCATCGCCGACATGAAGGGCGCCGAATTCTCCTTCGGGAGCCGCCTTGCCAGCGGAACCGTCGCCGCCTGCGAGGGAGAGATCGTCACGCGCCTGCGGAAAAGCGGCTTCCAGCTTCTCGGCCTTACCAACGTTCCCGAGCTGTCGTCGTCCGTGACGACCGAGCCCGTTCTCCACGGCCCGGCGCACAACCCCTGGGCGCTCGGCCATTCCACCGGCGGATCGAGCGGCGGCGCGGCGGCCGCGGTCGCCGCCGGCCTCGTCCCCGTCGCCTACGCGAACGACGGCGCCGGTTCGATCCGCGTGCCGGCGTCCTGCTGCGGCGTCTTCGGCCTGAAGCCGAGCCGGGGGCGCATCCCGACCGGCCCCGACAAGAACGACTACTGGCACGGCCTCGTCTGCCACAACGTGCTGACCCGGACCGTGCGCGACTGCGCCGCCGTGATGGACGCGACGGCCGGGCTCGATGTCGGCGCGCCCTACACGGCGCCGCCGCTCCAGCGCCCGCTCGCGGCGGAGCTCGGCAAACCGGTGCACGGCCTGCGCGTGCACTATTGCCTCGACGCCCCGAACGGCGTTCCGGTTTCGGAGGATTGCCGCGCCGCCGTTCTCTCCGCGGCAGAGCTGCTCGACGATCTCGGCTGCATCGTCAGCGAGGCGCAGCCGACGTGGGACGGCAAGCACCTCGACGACGTCACGGCGTTGATCGGCGTCAGCCTTGCAAGCGATCTGCCGGCGTTTTCGAAAGCCACGGCGCGCGCCGTCGGCCCGGAAACCGTGGAGCGCTGCAACCTTGCGTGGGCGGAGCGCGGCGCGCGGCTGCCGGCGACCGAGCTGCAACGCATCCTCTACGGCTTCGGCAGGCTCGGCAGGGAGCTCGGTCGCTTCTTCGCGGGCTGCGACCTCCTGCTCACGCCGACGCTGGCCCTGCCCCCGCCCCCGCACGGCTGGCTCGACGCCGACAGCGGCGATCTCGACGACTATCTGGGCCGCTTCTGGCGGTTCTCGCCCTTCGCGCCGCTCGCCAACGTCACCGGCGTACCCGCCATGTCGGTGCCGCTGCACTGGAATGCGGACGGGCTGCCGATCGGCGTCATGTTCACCGCGAGGTACGGCGACGAGGCGACGCTGATCCGCATGGCGAGCGCACTCGAGGCGGAGCGTCCGTGGATCGGGCGGCATCCGCCCCACAGCCTCTGGCACGCGCAGGACACGGCCTGACGTCTGCGCGGCGCAAGACGCGGCGGGAGATCGTCTCCCGCCGCGCCTGATCCCGGACTAGAAGCGATAGCCTGCCGTCAGGCGGTAGGTCCGCGGCATACCCGGCATGACATAGTCCCGCCCCGTCGATGCCGGGAAATAGCGCTTGTCGAACAGGTTGGCCACGTTGGCGTGGAGCCGGAAGCCGGCCCGTTCGTAGGAAAGGCCGGCATCCACGATCGTGAAGGACGGCAGATCGAAGGCCAGATCGGGATCGAACACGTCGACGAGTCCGCCCGACTGCTTGCCCTGATAGCGGATGCCGGCATTGGCGCCGAAGCCTTCGAGCGGACCGGACGGCACGATATACTTGGTCCACAGGTTGATCATGTGCTTCGGCACGTTTGCGGTGCGCTGCCCGATGACATAGTCGATGTCCTTCGTCACCTCGGCGTCGATATAGGAATAGCTGCCGACCACTTCCCATGTCGGCGTGATGCGGAACACGCCGTCGATCTCGAAGCCGCGGCTGCGCTGTTCGCCCGTCGCGCGGTAGATGCCCGAGAAGGGGCCGAAGTCGTCGTCCGAGGTCGCGACGTTCTGGCGCGTCAGTTCATAGATCGCGACCGTCCCGGTGATCCGGTCGCCGAACAGCGCGGCCTTGAGGCCGGCCTCGTAGGAGACGCCGAGCTCGGGCGGCAGCGGATTGTCCTGCGCGTCGAGATAGGACAGCTGGGGCGTGAACGACTCCGCGTAGCTGAGGAAGGCCGACAGGTCGTCGGTCAGTTCATAGGTGAGACCGACGCGGGGCGTGAAGCGCGTCTCCTTGTCCCCGTCCGCCTTCGCCCAGTCGTAGCGGCCGCCCACCAGCACGGAAAGCCGGTCCGTGATCTTCAGATGGTCCTGAACATAGAGACCGAAGCGGTTGTCCTCGGTCTTGCTCGGCGGGCGCAGATCGAAATCGGCGATCGGCGACCCGTAGACGGGATCGAACAGGTCGAGCGGCGCGATGACCCGGAACGGCCCAAACGCCTGAAGCTGATCGAAGCTGTAGTATTCCTGCCCGAGGATCAGCGTGTGCCTGATGCCGCCGGTCGAGAACTTGGCAATGAGGTTGTTGTCGACCGCGATCGACTTCGCGTCCACGCTCTGCTTGCGGGCGAAGCGATCGAGCGTGCGGTAATCCCCCTCGCCGCTCCGGTCTATGCCGAGCGCATAGATCGAATGGAAATCGACGTCGATCCAGCCGGCGCGCCCGATCGAGCGGAACGAGAGCGCATCCGAAAACTCGTGCTTGAGCTCGTACCCGACCTGCTGGCGGTCGATCTTCGACACGCTTCCGAAATCGGGCTCGCCGATCGAAAGCGAGCGGCGAAGCCGCCCGTTCGGATTCGGCAGGACCGTGCCTTCCGCGATCAGCGGCTGGGCGACGCCGTTCTTCTCGTCGATGAACTGGGACAGCAAGGTCAGCTGCGTTCTGTCGCCGAGAAAGAACGTAACCGTCGGCGCGATGAAATAGCGGTGCGAAACGTCCACGTCGTCCACGAAGCTGCCGCGCTCGCGATAGAGCGCGTTGACGCGGACGGCGACGCGGCTGCCGACCTGCACGTTGGCATCGAGCCCCGCGTCGAAATAGTCGTAGCTCCCGATCGACGATTGCGCGAAGACGAAATCGTCCTGCACGGGGCGCTTCGAGACGAGGTTGACGAGGCCGCCGGCGGGGGCCTGGCCGAAGAGCGCGGAGGGCGGTCCCTTCAGCACCTCGACGCTTTCCATGCCGAACAGCTCCTCCTGAACCCAGAAGGTCTGGTCCGCGCGCAGCCCGTCGATGTAGGTATTGCCCTGCGCCTCGAACCCCCGGATGCGGTAATAGTCGAACCCTTCGAAATAGCCTCCCGGCGTCACGCCGGCGGCGTTGCGCAGCGCATCCTCCAGCTCGACGACGTTCTGCGAGTCGAGAAGCGCCCGGTCGATGATGGCGATCGACTGGGGCACCTCCTTCAAGGGAATGGGCAGCTTGGCGCCCTCCACCGAAAGCTCCATCATCCCCCGCTTGGCGAGCACGATGATGTCTTCCTCGGGCCTGTCGTTCGTGCCCGCCTCCTGCGCAAGCGCCGAACCGGCCGCGCTGCCGAGCAAGCTTGCGGCAAGCACAGTCCATACCGGCCTTGTCAATCCGATCAACGTTCCCATTACCCCCTCCTTTGTTGCGACCTTCGCGGATTCCCGCGTATTGTCGAAGGGAAGCGTCGCACAGCGGCCCTTGCGAGTTTCGGCGTATCGACCGGCCTTTCTGGTGATTTCCTCTTTCCGGCCCGGGCGCGGTGGTCGTTTACACCAGACCGGCCTTCGGGCCGCGGACAGGCCCGGCGAACCCCGTGCGGAATGGGGCGCCCGGCCGCGGCGTTGATTTTCGAACCGGCCCGCACAGCGCTTCCCGCGATCGGGCCGCGCCCGGGCCAGCCGACGGACGCGCGCTTTTTGCTTGCCTGACAAGGCCGTCGGCCATTTAAGCTTGACCGGAAACGGGCACAGCAGAGGTCATGATGGGTTTTCTTCCCAAGCTGGATTTCCTCGACATCAAGATCCTGCGCGCCCTGTCGCGCAATGCGCGAATGACGAAGGCGCGCATGAGCGAGGAGGTCGGCCTGTCTGCGACGCCGTGCCACGAGCGCATAAAAAAGCTCGAAAAATCAAAGATAATCCGCGGCTACCATGTCGATATAGATTATCAGAAACTGGCCCGATACGAGATCTACATCGTCGAGGTTTACATAAAGAAAGAATATTCGCTCAACAAACACCACATATTCCAGAGAACCATCCAGAGCATTCCGGACATCATCCAGTGCCATTTCGTGCTCGGCCGCGTCGACTACCTGATGATGGTGGCCGCCCGGTCGATCGACCATTACCGGAGCATCATGGAGGACCTGGTGTCGCGCGACGGCTTCGAGATGGACTATGTGAGCTATCCGGTCTCCTCGACGATCAAGTCGCCGCAGGGCGCCGGCATCATCGACCTCATCCACCGGGACTATCACGAGATCGACTCCTGACCGCCCCGCACACCGTTCGTTCGCGATCGCCGCTTTTCGGCAGGCGGGTGAAAATGCTATCGCCGGGGCATGATCTTCTTCTTCGACGAGCGACAGCTCCGGCACACGCCGCTGCGCGAACTGCACAACGGCGCATGGACGCCTTACGCCGAATGCGCCGACCGGGCGCTGGGCATCCGCGAGGCGCTGGGCATTCCGGCGCCCGCGCGGGATTTCGGCATGGCCCCGATCGAGGCGGTTCACGACGCGGACTATCTCGCCTTCCTGAAGGGCGCGCACGCGGCATGGCTCGCCGCCGGGCGCGAGGGCGACGCGATCGGCTACACGTGGCCCGTCGTCCATCGCCGTAAACTACGGCTCGATCGTATCGACGCCCGGCTCGGCCGGTACAGCTTCGACGCCTCGACGCCGATCGCGGAGGGAAGCTGGGAAGGCGCCTACTGGTCGGCGCAAACGGCGCTCACCGCGCTCGACACCGTGCTCGCGGGCGCGCCCACGGCCTTCGCGCTCTGCCGCCCGCCGGGGCACCATGCCGGGGCCGACTATCTCGGCGGCTATTGCTATCTGAACAATGCCGCGATCACCGCGCAGCGCGCGCACGACGCGCGCGCGGGGCCGGTCGCCATCCTCGATGTCGATTACCATCACGGCAACGGCACGCAGGACATCTTCGAGGCGCGCGGCGACATTTTCTTCGCCTCGCTCCATGCCGACCCGGCAACCGACTATCCGTATTACTGGGGCCATGCCGACGAGACCGGCACCGGCGAGGGCAAGGGCGCGACGCTGAACATCCCGATGCCGCGCGGCACGCGGATCGACGCCTATCTCGCCGCGCTCGACACCGCCGCCGCGCGGATCACGGCGTGGGGCGCGCGCTTCCTCGTCGTCTCGTTCGGGGCGGACACGTTCTCCGGCGATCCGATCTCGCACTTCGCGATCGAAACGGAGGATTTCGCGGCGATCGGCGCGCGCATCGCCGCGATGGGCCTGCCGACCGCGATCATCATGGAAGGCGGTTACGCCGTCGGCGATCTCGGCGGCAATGTCGCCCGCTTCCTTTCCGGTTTCCCCGAATAGGCGCACGTCTTTCGCAATCGGCGCGGCGCCCTTGCGAGCGCGGCCGGAACGCAATACTATCTCCGCGTTTATCGGAAACAGGCCAATGAAGCGGAGCGCGGACTATCCCTTGGAACTCAGGCCCGTGATGGGCTTCGAGGACGATTATCCGGCCGGTTTCGTCGACCCCTTCCATTCGCACGAGCGCGCGCAGCTTTCCTATGCGAATTCCGGGGTCATGCTGTTCATCACGGACAATTCGAGCTTCGTGCTGCCGCCCCGCCGCGCCATCTGGCTTCCCGCGGGCGTCAGGCACAAGGCGATCTGCCGCGGCCCCGTGAACATCCACACGGTCTTCATCGACCCCGAGATCGAATACCTGCCGCACGCCTGCCGCGTCTTCGAAGTCTCGCCGCTGGTGCGCGCGCTCATCCAGGAGGTGTTCGGCTTCAAGCCCGCCTATGACGAGGAAGGCCGCGAGGGGCGGATCGTGCGGCTGCTGCTCGAGGAAATCCAGCGGATGCCGAACATCCCGGTGATGGCGCGCATGCCGGAGGACAGCCGGCTGCTGCGGGTCTGCCAGGCGATCCTCGACGATCCAGCGGACCCGCGCGACATCGACGACTGGGCACGCCTCGCGAGCATGGGCCGCCGCACGTTCACGCGGCTGTTCAAGCAGCAGACGGGCATGGGCCTCGCGACATGGCGGCAGCAGGTGCGGCTGATGGAGGCGCTGTCGCTTCTCGCCTCCGGCGTCTCCGTCACCAACGTCGCCTACGATGTCGGATACGAGAGCCCGAGCGCGTTCACGGCGATGTTCCATCGCTCGTTCGGCGTGCCGCCGAGCCAGTACGTCATCAGCTGAAGCGCCGATCTATCGCCCCTCGGCGAACCACGGCGCCGCGTGCGGCCGCGCCCTCGGCCAGAGTTCATCCAGAGTCGCGCCCTCATGAAGGCGGCCGTTCTTCATGACCTGCGCGACGCGCCGCGCGTTCCGGATGTCCGTGCGCGGATCGGCATCGAGAATGACGAGATCGGCGTATTTGCCCGCCTCGATGCTGCCGAACTCGCGCGCGTGGCCGATCGTCCTCGCGCCGCCGATCGTGGCGGCGCGCAGCACCTCGACGGGCGTCATGCCGCCCATCACGTGCGCTTCCATCTCCCAGTGGTAGCCGATGCCCGGCAGTTCGCCGTGCGCGCCGATGCCGACCGTGCCGCCCGCCCGCTGGATCGCCGCTGCGCCGGCAGCCACGGCCGGAAAGCTGTAGTCCGAATCTATCCGCCACGGCCGCGCGCGCATCTTCGCGTCGGCGGCGAAATGCGGCGTGAAGCGGCGGTATTTCGGATCGTCGTGCTGATTGTCGCGGGCGATGAAATAATCCTGCCCCGGCGGCCCGCCGTGCGTGATCATCAGCGTCGTCGTGTAGGCGCTGCCGCTTCGCGCCGCGAATTCCACCACGTCGCGGCCGAGCGGCGTCACGGGAAAGGCGTGCTCGCTGCCGCCGTAGCCGTCGATGATCTGGCTGAGCTCCAGCTTCAGCGACAGCGCGCCTTCCGTGGTGGCGAGCATCCCGAGCTCCTGCGCCGCCATCGCGATCCACTGGCGGACACGGCGGCTGCCCGCGCGATACTGCTTGATGTTGAAGGTGCGGTAGTGGTCGCGGTAACGGCGCAGCACCGCGCGCACCGCGTCCAGCGACTCGAAGCGGTTGAACGAGAACAATGCCGGCCCCGTGGACGGCATACGCGCTCCGACCGCCAGCCCCGCGTCGATCAGGTCCTCGTAGGCGAGCCCGTCGATGGTCAGCGTCGAGGGATCGAACGCCGTCGTTATCCCGTAGGCGAGCCGTTCGGCGGGACCCCACGGCGCCATGTCGAGCACGTCGCGGCGCACGTCGGCGACGTGGTCGTGCGTGTCGATGAAGCCGGGCACGATCGTCTTGCCGCGCACGTCGCGGACGGTCGCGTCCGGCGGCACGGGAAACGACCCGCGCGCGCCCACGGCGGCGATCCTGTCGCCGTCGACGAGAATGTCCGCGTCCTCGATCACCGTGTCGCCGTTCATCGTGATGGCGCGCGCGCCGCTCAGCAGCAGGCGGCCGGACGGCGTGTCGCGCGGCACCTCGACGACCATTTCCGTCGTCGTCGGTTCGGCGCCCTCCAGCGGCATACGGTAGAACGTCGAGCCGACCGCCCACGTGATCGTGCGCCCGCCCTCCGCCCATTCCAGGAAGTCCGCGCCGGCATCGGACAATTGGCGATGCGCGGAGCCGGGTTTCAGCAGATCGACGCACCCGTCCGGAGTCCCGCGCAGATCGACGAGATGCAATTGCTGCGCGATGATCGCGATGGCGTGCGTCCCGTCCGGGCTGATGCGCACGTCATCGACCGGCACCGCGCCTTCGATGAAATAATAGCCCGGCCCGACGATGGAAGCCACGCGGCGCCGTTTCCCGGTCGCCAGATCGACGGCGTTGAGGCCGTCCGCGAATTGCAGGTAAACCTCGCCGGGGCTTGCGGCGAAGTGCGGCTTGCCGCCCATCGTATCGGTGAGGATGTCGCGTGCCGCGCCGCCCGCGACCGGCAGCGAGACGAGCGTCGCCTGTCGCTGGTTGCCGAACTCCATGTAGGTGAGCAGGCGCGCCGCCTGCGGCGAACGCAGCGCGAGCACGGCGGCGCCGTCCGGCGTGAACGCGGGGCTCGTGTAATAGTCGGCGGCAGCAGTCAGGCGGCGCGGCGGCGCGGCGCCGTCAAGCGGCGCCGCCCACACGTGCCCTGCGCCCTTCGCGGTCCACGTGATGAAGGCAAGGGTCTTGCCGTCGGGCGACCACGACGGATGGAATTCCGGATCGCCGCCGCCGGTCAGGCGGTGCGGTTTCGCGCTGCCGTCGGCGGGCATCACATAGACCCGGCCGAGCGCGGAGAAAGCGAGGGATTTGCCGTCCGGCGACAGCTCCGGCGTCTGGATCAGCCGCGCGCGAACCGGCCCCGTTTCCTGCCGGATATCGGGCGCCTGCAAGGCACCGAGGTCCGCGTCGACCTTCGCGGCAAAGGCGATGTTCGTCCGCGTGCCCGATGCGACGTCGATCCGTTCGATCCGGCCGTGGCCGCCGACGATCAGCGCCTTGCCGTCCGGCGTGAAGGCATAGCCGGGAAACAGGTCCTGCCAGGCCGAGGCTTCCGCGAGATCGCGCTGCACGGGAAACGCCAGCCTCCGATCCGAACCGGTTTCAAGGTCGCGCACGTGAAGCGCGGTGCCGCCGTCGCGGCGCGCGGCGTAGGCGAGGGTCTTGCCGTCCGGCGAGACCACGGGCCGGAAGAACGCGCCAGCCGGGCCGCCGCGCCTGTTCGCGGGCTCCGGCAGGATCACGGTTTCCTCGCCCGTCGCGAGATCGCGGCGGCGGAGCGTCCATTCGGGGACGCCGTCGAAATTGATGCTGCCGGCGAGCGCGGCGAAGTAGAGAGAGCGGCCGTCGCGCGAGGCGTTCGCGCCGATCGCGTGCCGGGTTGCCCCGCCGCCCTGATCCGGGCCCGACGGCACCGGCACGATCAGTTCCGCGGTGCCGGAGAGCGTGTGCCGCCACAATTCGTAGGCATTGCGGTCAGGCAGGAAGCGCGTCGCGTAGATCGCGCCGCCGTCCGCGCTCCACGCGGGCGACGTCAGCGGCGTATCGTCGTCGCGGAAACTGATCTGCCGCGCGCCCGATCCGTCCGGCCGCATCACCCACAGGTTCTCCGATCCCGAACGGTCGCTGACGAAGGCGAGCCACTTGCCGTCGGGCGAGAACACCGGCTGCGTCTCGAACGCCATGCCCTGCGCGACCGGCTTCGCCCGCCCGCCCGACACCGGCATCACGTAGAGATCGCCGAGCAGATCGAAGGCGATCGTCCTGCCGTCGGGCGAAAGCGACAGCGACGCCCAGCTCGCCTCGTTCGTCTCGAAGCTGATGCGGCGCGACGGCGTCATCGGCAGCGTCTGCCCCGGCGGCTGGGTTGGCGGCGGCACGGCGGCGGGCGTTCCGGTCTGCGCGGCCGGAGACAGCATCGGCAGCCCGAGCTCGCCGGGATCGTGCGCCGCCGCGGGCCATGCCAGCAGCGCGGCGAGGAGGATGCCGCGTTTCATCGGTAGGCGGGCGGCAGCGGGCTCTCGGTACCCGGCCGGTAGCGGTCGCGCAGTGCCGACTGCCGCGAGGTATCCGTCGCCTCGCGCCCGCCGATCAGCACCACGGCGGGGCCGGACGACGGTTCGAGCGGATCGCCGTCCCAGATCACCAGATCGGCCGCCTTGTCGGGCGCGATGCTGCCCTGACGGTCGTCCGCGCCCCAGATCTCGGCGCCGCTGCGCGTGATCGCGCGCAGGGCGGCGGCGTAGGGGAGCCCGTTCGCGGCGGCGATGCCTGCGCCTTCGCGCAGCGCCGATCCGGCGTTGTAGCTGAGGTGGATGCCGGCGCCGGGCACCGTGAACGCGATCTTCACCCCCGCATCCGAAAGCAGCGCGGCGTTGTCGAGACGCGCGCCGATCTGGTCGAAGCTGTACGGCAGGTTGAGCATCGGATCGAGGACGACCGGAATCCGCTTCGCGGCGAGGTCCGCCCTCGCGCGCCACGCCTCCGCGCCGCCGAGGATGACGACGCGGATTCCATAGTCGCCCGCGAGCGCGATCGCCTGCCGGATATCCGATTCCCGCTCGGCGGCGATCACGAGCGGGATGCGCCGGTCGAGCACGGGCGCGAGGCTGGCGCGGTCGAGACGGCCGAGCAGGCGCTCGCGCGGGTCGATGCCCTGCGGCGCCCGCGCCTCGTCGAGCGCGTTGCGGATGAGCTGCCACTGCGCCGCGCGCGATCCGCCCGCCTTGTCGGAGGTGCCGCTGCCGACGCGCACGAACAGCGCCGCCTGCGCGCGGTCCAGAATATCGCCGTCCGGCTTCAGGTGCACGAGCGCGCCGCGCCCCTGAAACGGCGCCGAGGCGGAGCCGCCGGGGAACACCATCGCCTCCGTCACGCCGTCCGCCCGCGCCTGCGCGACGAGCGTCGAATTGGCGTTGAGCGCGTATTGGATGTCGAATGCCGCACCGAGCGCGCCGCTCGCGACCGACTGGTCGTTGGTCTCGCGCGCGCCCGACACCTCGGAAAGCCCGAGCTGCGTCGCGGCGTTGACGAGGCCCGGCGTCACGATCCGGCCCGCCGCGTCGATGACGCGCGCACCGGCGGGAACCGCGCCCGCCGCCGCGACCGAGACGATCTTCCCGTCCAGCGCCACGATCGTCGCGTTCTCGATCGGCGTCGCCGCCGTCATCGTCCACGCCCGCGCATTGACGATCGCCACGGTTTCGGCCTGCGCCGGCAAGGCCGCGAGCATGGCAAGGACGGCAAGCACGCGCTTCATCGCGCGGTCTCCGCGCGGCCGATCTCGAAATCGCTGCGCGGCCGATAGGCCGGGTCCGCGCGGTCGTAGATGAGCGCGCCGTCGATGTAGACGCGATCGGCGTGGCTGTAGATGCTGAACGGGTCGCCCGACCACAGCACGAGGTCGGCATTGTAGCCGGGCGCCAGCGTGCCGACGCGGTCGCCGAGGCCCATCGCCTGCGCGGGATTGCTCGTCACCCAGCGGATGACAACCTCGGGCGGCAGGGCGAGGCCCGCGCGGCGCCCGGCGCCTGCCGCCTTGGCGGCCTCGATGGTGAGCCGCTGCCCGACCTGCGGCGAATCCGAGTGCATCATCGCGCAGCCGCCCGCCGCCTCGACGAACGCCGCGTTCTCGCGGATGGCGTCCTGCGCTTCCATCTTGAATCCCCACCAGTCGGACCAGACCGCCGCGCACGTTCCCGCCTCGCGCAGCATCGCCGGGATCTTGTAGGCTTCCGTCGCGTGGTGGAACGCCGCGATGCGGAAACCGAATTCGCGCGCGAGGCCCAGCATCATCGCCATGTCGTCGGCGCGGTAGCAATGCGCGTGCACGCGTATGTCTCCGGCGAGCACACCGCCGAGCGTTTCGAGTTCGAGATTGCGTTGTCCCCGCGGACCGCCTCCTCGGCCCGGCCGCTCGCCGCGCGACCGTTCGAGATGATCTTCGGCGGCGGAGAACGCGGCGCGGAACATCGCAAGCTCGCCCTGACGGCTGTTCGGCGCGCCGCCGCGGCCGCCGTAATGGAGTTTCGGATTCTCGCCGCAGGCGATCTTCAGTCCCTGCGGCGCGCCCGGAAACTTCATGCCCTGCATGGTGACGGCGGGAATGTTCTTCAGGACCACCGAACGCCCGCCGATGATCGTCGTCGACCCGGGCAGGATCTGCATCGTCGTGACGCCGCCCGCGAGCGCGCGGCCGAAGGCGACGTCTTGTGCGTTCACCCCGTGCTCGATCCACGTCTCGGCGGCGTTGGGATCGCTGATCTCGGTGACGTCGGAGCCGTTCTCGTCGACCGAGGTCAGCGGCACGACGAAGGTGCCGTTGTGGCTGTGCACGTCGATGATGCCGGGCGTCACCCACTTGCCGCGGCCGTCGACGACCGCCGCGCCGCCCGCATCGAGATTGCGGCCCACGGCGACCACGCGCCCGTCCCGCACCAGCACGTCGGCCGCGTCGTGCCGTCCGCCGGCGCCGTCGAGGATCGTGGCGCCGGTGATCAGCATGTCCGCGCGCGGCAGCGGCCGGTACGTGCTCGGCCACGGGTCCGGCACGGACGGAGACGCGGAGGAGGATTGTCGTTCCTCCTCCTTTTTCTTCGCAGCGACCGGGGACGCGAAGAGGGCGGCGGCGGCAAGCGCGAGGGCGACACGGCGGAGCTTTCCGCACCTGTTCATGTCACCCCCCATTCGCCGCTCCGCCCCTCGTTACTTACGCGATCAGAACTTGCGCGTCACCGTTCCGATCACCTGGCGGCCGGCGCCGAAATTGCACCCGGCCGGACCCGAACAGCGCGCGACATAGGTCTTGTCGAAGATGTTCGAGCCGTTGATCGCGAAACGCCATTCCGGCGTGTCGTAGTGGATGATCGCGTCGAACAGCGTCGTGCTTTCACCGTAGTAGACCACCGGGTTGAACGCACCCGGCAGGCTGCCCGCGCTCTTGCTGTTGTAGCGCCCGCCGAGGCCGAAGCCGAGACCGCCGAGCGAGCCCTGCTGGATCGTGTAGTCGACGAACAGCGACAGCTTGTGCTTGGGCGTCGTCGGCAGCGGTGCGCCGATCTCGCCCGCGAAGCTCGATTCCTTCACCTCGCTGTTGTTGTAGCTGTAGGAGCCGTTGATCGAGATCTGCTCGCGGATGCGCGCCACGAGCTCGATCTCGCCGCCCCACACCTCGACCTCGCCGCTCTGCGTGCCGAACACCGGCGTCACCGAGGGCGAGGTGCTCACCACGTTCTTCTGCTTGATGTCGAACACGGCCGCCGTCACGAACAGCTTCACGTCGTCCGGCAGACCGCGCGCATCGTATTTGATGCCCGCCTCGATCTGCTTGCCGGTCGAAGGCTTGAAGTCATCGCCGGTGACGCTGTCGACGCCGAGCACGGGCTCGAACGAGGTCGCGTAGCTGACATAGGGCGCAAAGCCGCTGTCGGTCACGTAGTTCGCGCCGACGCGCCACGTGAACTTGTCCTGCTTCGTGGTCGCCGCCGTCAGCGCGCTCGCCACCTTCACCCAGTCGTAGCGTCCGCCGAGCGTCAGGTAGAAGTTGCCGAAGCCGATCTGGTCCTGCGCGTACACGCCGGTCTGCTTCAGGCGCTGGTTGTTGAACGCCGACGGATAGCCCGGCTCATACGTCGCCTGCGGCGCGTACACCGGATCGAACAGGTCGATCGTGTTGGCGAAGATGAAGCCGAAATCCGCCTTGTTGTAGACGTTGCGGTAATCGAGCCCGACGAGCAGCTTGTGCTCCGCGGCGCCGGTTCCGAATTTCGCGTCGATCCGGTTGTCGGTCGCGAAGCTCGTCACCTTTTCCTTGTAGCTGAAATTATACTGCTGGACCGTTCGGTAATAGCTCGGGTCCGAGGAATCGGAGGTGTTGATGAGACCGCCGCCGCCGTAGATCCCGACCGGCGTATCCTCCTTGTAGTCGCTCCACTTCACGTTCGAGCGGAACTTCAGGCTGTCGGAGAATTCGTGCGTGGCGTCCCAGCCGAGCGCGAACTGCTTGCGCTCGTACACGTTGTTGGGATCGCCGAGGTTGGTGCTGCGCTTGACCTTGCCGACCGGGTTGTCGAGCAGCGTGCCGTAAACGGGCAGGAAGCCGTTCGTGTCGCCCTTCACCTTGTCGTACTGGTAGTAGCCGAGGCCGGTGATCGTCGTGCGCTCGCCGAGACGCCACGTGAAGGTCGGCGCGACGGTGAAGCGGCGCGCGGACACGTGGTCGCGTTCCGCATCGCGGTCGCGGTACAGCGCGGTCAGGCGCGCATCGAGCGACTCGGCGATCGGGCCCGTCACGGTCCCCGCGATCTGCTTGTAGTCGTCCTCGCCGTACTTGGCGCTGATCTCGCCGCCCGGCGTGCCGAGCGCGCGCCGGCTGACCTGGTTGTAGATGCCGCCGGGAGGGGCGTTGCCGTAGAGCACCGAGGCCGGGCCCTTCAGCAGGTCGAAGGAGTCGAAGGCGTAGAGATCGACGCCGACCGAATAGATCGAGGTCGAGATCGGCGCGGCGAGCCCGTCGATGTACTGCTTCGGCGTGAAGCCGCGCACCGTGAAGAAGTCGAAGCGGAGGTCGGGGCCGTAGTTCTCGCCGAACACGCCCGCCGTGTACCGCACCGCCTGCTGTGCATCTATGAAGTTCAGAAGGTCGATCTGGTCGCGCGTCACCACAGAGATCGACTGCGGCGTCTCGATGAGCGGGATGTCGGTCTTGCTCGCCGTCGCGCTGCCTTCGGGCACGTAGTTGCGCGCGGTGACGATGATCGCCTCTTCCCCGTCCACCGTGGTGCGCGTGGTCTCGATCGACGGCCCGCCCTGCGCCGCATCCTGCGCGGCGGCGGGAAGCGCGGTGAATCCTGTGAGTGCGGCGCCGGCAAGCAGCAGCGTTCTCAGCGTCCTGTCATGAACGGTCATTGCATTCCCCCTTTGACGACATGAAGTTTCGAACCTCTTGGTGATTATGGCGCCCAGATTACCGCGCATCGGGCCGAACGGCGTTTCGGCGCAGGGTCTAACTGTATCGAGATCAGGCCATTATTGCGAGTCATTATCATTATTTGGGCCAATCCGAGCCGCGAGCCACGCCGACGCCTCGGCAAGCGCGCGGTCGGCGAGCGCGGAGATCGACACGGCTTCGAGAAAGCTGTGCGCTGCGCCGGGATATTCGCGGTACACGACCGGCACGCCGGCCTCGACCAGCCGCGCCGCCATAACCCTGTTCTCGTCCGCGAGCACGTCGCACGCCGCGACGGCGAAGAACGTCGGGGCAAGCCCCGCGACGTCCGCGCCCATCGGGCAGGCCAGCGGATCGTCGAAATCCTGCGCCCCGCGCAGGTAGTTCGCCCAGAACGCCGCCATCTCGGCGGTCGTGAGGTTGTATTCGGGGCCGTCGTAGCGCGCGTAGCTCGGATAGGCCGATTTCCGGTCGAACGCGCCGTAGTTCACGAGGATCGCGGAAAGCGGCGCATCCCCGGCCTGAAGCAGCGCCAGATTGGCGGCGACCGCGAGGTTGCCGCCCGCCGAGTCGCCGCCGATCGCGATCCGCCGCGGATCGAGCCCGTGCGCCTCGCCTTCGGCGCGCAGCCAGCGGATCACCGAGACGATCTCGTCCAGCGCGCGCGGGAATTTCGCTTCGGGCGACAGGCTGTAATCGACGCCGACGACGGCAATGCCGGCCCGCGCCGCATATTCGCGCATCAGCCGGTCGTGCGTGTCGAGGCTGAACATCGTCCAGCCGCCGCCGTGGATATAGATCAGCACGGGCAGCATCCTCCGCCCGTCCGGCCGATGGATGCGGATACGGACGCCGGACGGGCCGACGTTCAGCGTTTCCGTGCCGTGCATCACGGGTCCGCCCGCCGCCCACGGCGCGCGCACCTCCTCCGCGATGCGCCGCCGCTCGGCGAGCGGCAGGCGGTCGAATTCCGGGTAGCGGCCGTAGGCGGCGGCCACCTCGCGCTGGAAACGGCGAATGTCGGGATCGAGGTCGTCGGCGACCCCGGCTGTCGTCTGGTTCATGAGGTCAGGCTTCCGGGAGTGAGCGGCGCAGGCGCGAATGGCCGACGCCGTAGAAGAGGTAGAAGGCGATGCCGAAGGCGATGTAGAGCCCGAGGATGGTCGCGGGCAGCCATTCGCCGACCATCGCCTTGCGGATGATGTCGAGCACCACCGGCGCCATCATCAGCACGCAGAAGACGAGCGCCAGCACCGGCACGGCGCCGAGCCAGAGACCGCCGACACGGATACCGCCGAGCGGCACGCGGAACGGGCGCGGCAACTCCGGCTGCGTGCTGCGCAGCCAGATGACGCTGATCGCCACGGTGATGAACACGCAGCCCGTGCCGAGGCTGACAAGATCGCCGAGCATCGAGATCGGCAGGAACGCGGCGGCGATGCCCGCCGCCAGCGCGACGAACCACGTGCCCTGGTGCGGCGTGCGGAAGCGCGCGTGCACGCGGCTGAACAGCGGCGGCAGCAGCCCGTCCGTCGACATCGCGTAGCAGACGCGGGAATGCGCGTAGGTGTTCACCATCAGCACCGAGCAGAGCCCGGTGAGCGCGCCCACCTTGATCACGATGCTGAGCACCGGCATCCCGATCGCCGAGACGGCGACGGCGACCGGATCGGGCACGTTCAGCATCCTGTAGGAGACGAGGCCGGTCAGCACCGCCGCCACCGCCATGTAGACGATCGTGGCGATGGCGAGCGCACCGAGGATGCCGATCGGGATGTCGCGCTGCGGCTTCTTCGCCTCGAGCGCGGCGGTCGCGACCGCCTCGAACCCCAGATAGGCGAAGAACAGGATCGAGGCGCCGCGCAGCACGCCCGCCCAGCCGTAGGTGAAGCCGCCCTCGTTCTCGGGGATGAACGGCTTCCAGTTCGCCGGGTCGACGTGCGGCAGGCCGAAGATGATGAAGGCAATCAGCACGCCCACCTTCACCGCCACCATGACCGCGTTGATCGTCGCCGACTGCGAGACGCCGCGCACGAGGATGAAGGCGAACAGCAGCACCGCCGCCGTCGCGACGAGGTTGATGCCGCCGCCGGTCACGAACGCGGTTCCCGCCTCGCCAGCGGCGGGCCGGATGAAGGGCGTCGCCAGAACGGCGGGGATATGAATGCCGAAGTCGCCGAGCAGGCTGACGAGGTAGCCGGAGACGCCCACCGCGAGCGCGGACCCGGCAAGCCCGAGCTCGAGCATCAGCATCCAGCCGAGCCCCCACGCGAAGGCCTCGCCGAGCGCGGCATAGGCATAGCTGTAGGACGCGCCCGAAACCGGCAGCGTCGAGGCGAGCTCGGCATAGCAAAGCCCGGTGAAGGCGCAGGCGAGCCCGGCGAACACGAACGACAGCATCACCGCCGGGCCCGCGTAGTTCGCCGCCGCCGTGCCGGTCATCACGTAGACGCCCGCGCCGATGATGCAGCCGATGCCGATGAGGACGAGATGCACGGGGCCGAGCGCGCGGTGGAGGCCGTGGCGGTCGATGTCGCTGCGCACGTCGGCGAGCGGCTTGCGGATCAGGTATCGGGTCGGCGCACGCGCCATGGCTTCAATCCCCCAAGGATGCGCCAGCTTACCCCCGCGCCTGCCCGCCCGCTCACGCGATCGGGCCGGGCGTCATCCCTTCCGGGCCGCGCGGCTCATCGCGCCTTCGGCCGCCGCCGCACCGACCAGAGCAGCACGCCGAGGACGATCATCGTGATCAGCCACACGCCGATCGCGGCGACCGCGATGCGCCCGGCGAGCCCGCCCATCTCGCCCGTGTGGAACGGGAACAGTCCGTCGACGAACGCGCGGCCCGGCGGCGCGTCCAGCGCATCGAAGCGGGCGACGATGCTGCCGTCGACAGCGCTCACGAACACCCGCGTGGCGCCGTAGGCGCGGCGCGCCTCGTCGGGCTGCGTCACCCGGATCTGCCACACCGGCCGTTCGCCGTCCGGCGGATAGACGGCCGCGAGCGTCGATCCCGGATAGGCCGCGAGCGCGGCTCCCGCCGCGGCGGCAAGCCCGACGTTCGCCGTCCCCGCCGGTGCATCCGCCGGGGCTGCGATCGGCGCCGGCTGCACGATGCTTTCCACGCCGCCCGCGAAGGTCAGCAGCACGCCCGCCGTCACGCTCGCCAGCGCCGGGATGCCGACGATGAGGCCGAGCGCCCGGTGCCAGCCGTAGCGCCGCGCCGCCGCCGGACCCGTGCGCTGCGGCCGCAGGGCGCGCGTCCACTGCCCGCGCCTCGGCCACGCGATGTACAGGCCTGAGAAGATATTCGTGACGAGCAGGACGCCGCTGATGCCGACGATCCAGCTTCCCGCGTCTCCGGCGAGCAGGTTGTGGTGGATCAGCACGAGGGGCGTCGCCCATGCCGCCGGTCCCCTGAAATCGCCGTCGACGAGAATCCGCCCGGCGCCGTCGATGCGGACGCTGCGATCCCCCTCCGGCGTATCGCCCGCGATGCTCACGTCATAGCGGTCGGCCGCGCCCGCGCCCGTCCAGATCGAATCGAGCCGCACGCCCGCCCCTTCCGGGGCCAGCCGTTCGACGGTGCGCTCGATCGCCGCGAGGTCGGTCGCCCGGTGTGCGCCCGGGATGAGCGCATCCCTCGCCTCCCAGTGAAAGACGATGAGTACGCCGGTCAGCGCCTGCACCAGCCAGAACGCCGCCGCCGCAAGCCCGGCACGGCGGTGCCAGCGGATCAGGGTTGCCTTCAGCGCCATGCGGTTCGGTCCTCCATTGATAGCAAAGTCATAGGGCCGCCCTTCCGCACACGCTCGCGCGAAGAGGCCGGAACGTCCTTCGAATGCGCCACGAGACCGGAATCCGCAATGCGCTCCGGCGGACGCGCCGACTGTCGAGAAATATTACAAAGTTACGACATCGAAACGGTGTTAACCACAAAAACGATTGCAAATGCTCATGTGGCACGGTTCCTGCTTGGTATTCATTGCAAGATCGCAATTCGTTACTTTTGCGTTATAGGGGATTTTCAATGCGTAAAACGATGACCCGGACCCTGCTCGGTTCCGCACTGACCGTCGGCCTGCTGGCCGGTGCGACCGCGGCGAATGCGGCCACGCTTTTCCAGGACAACTTCAACCGCGGTGTCAAATCGACTGTCGGCAACAACTGGGACGAGAACAGCACCAGCGAGGTCGATCTCTACGCCCGCGGCAGCGGCGACCAGGTCATGCGTCTCGTCGGCAACCCGTATGACACGGTGACGGCGACGCAGAACAACATCGACCTCACCGGCTACGAGAACATCGTGCTCTCGTTCGAGTACAAGCCCTTTTATGCCGAAAGCTTGGATACACTCGAAGTGTACACGAACCTCGGCGGCCTCGTGTTCTCGGTCTCGCTCGGCGGCGCTCAGGATTGGCACAGCGTGTCGTTCGCGCTGACCGGCGCCGACAACGCCTCCGACCTCGACCTGATCTTCAAGCTCACCTCGCGCGACGACTCCTACTCCTACAAGGAGTGCGTGAAGTGGGACAAGAGGGGCAACTGCACGAAGGAGGAGAAGCGGAAGTTCACGGACGAGAAAGACTGGGTGAAGATCGACAACGTCCTCATCACCGGCGACCTGATCCCGCCGCCGCCGCCCGTCGACACGCCTGAACCGGCCGCGCTGGCCCTGTTCGGCCTCGGCCTCGCCGGTCTCGGCGCCGCGCGCCGCCGCAAAGCGAAGTAACGCGGCCTTCAACGGCAAAGGAGACGGCGGTCCCGAAAGGGCCGCCGTTTTCCTTTGGGCCTTTCTTCCGGTCAGCGCCGCTCCGGGCCGCGGCGCAGGTCGTAGTCGATGCGGATGCGCACCCATTCGCCGACGAGCACCCTGCCGCCCACCTGCGGCGGGCGCACCCGGAACTGCCACGCCGCCGCCAGCACCGAGCGGGCGATGTTCGACCCTTGCGGATATTCGCCGAGCGCAACGCAATCCTCGACGCGGAAATCCGCCACCGTGCGGCACGCGATGAGGCCCCATCCCGGCCCGCGCGCCGTGGAAAGATAGCCGCGTAGCTCATCGTCATACGGCTCCCGATACCATGCCGCCGCATAGAGCGGCTCCCCGTTCGGCCCCGTGCCGTCGACGCGCGGCGTATCGCCGGCAAAGGACGGAACGGGCGGCCCCATCACCGGCCGGGGCGGCGTCGCAGCGGACGGCGGCGGCGGCAGGGCCTCCACATCCGTCGTCGCCATCTCCTCGCGCGAAAGCTGGATCACCGGGAGCTCGATCGGAACGGGCGGCGGCTCGGCGGGCTGCGGCGGCGTCCGCTCCGGCCTTGCCGCCGCGTCCGCCTGCCGGGTTTCCGGAGCGGGCTCCTCCTCTGCCGGTTCCTCGTCCCGGATCATGTCGAGCCGGAACACGGCCATAGGCACCACCGTCTCGGAGATCGACGGCGCGAGCGTGAGCAGGATGAGCGCGAGCAGCCCTTCCACGAGCAGCGCGAACACGATGCCCACCGCGCGCCGCCCGAACCCCGCGCGAAGCCGCGCGGGCAGGGATCGGACGAAAGGACGGACCGACTGGAACACACGAGCGATCCCGGCTGATACCGGGCGGCTCTCACTCCGGCGAGGCCGAGCGATAAGTCGGTCCTGCGTTCAAGACAAGCCGCTTGCGGGCCGGTCAGCCCTTCGGCCGCGGGTCGTTCGGCAGCGGGATGCGCTCCTCGTCGTCCCCGGGGATGTGCGCGAAGCGGTCGGCGTCCCAGTCGTCGATGGCCTGGTTGATGCGCTCCGGGCGCGAGGAGACGAAGTTCCACCAGATCTCGCGGGGTCCGTCCATCGCCTTGCCGCCGAGCATCAGCACGCGGGCGTCGCCGTCGGTCGTCCAGTGCGGCCGGCCGCCGGGTTCGAGGACGAGCATCGTCCCCTCCTCCGCCACCTCGCCGTCCTCCATGCGGATGCGGCCGCTCGCCACGTAGACGGCGCGCTCCTCATGCTCGTCGGGCAGGTAGACGCTGGCGCCGGCCTTCGCCTCGACGTCGACGTAGAAGGTCGGCCAGAACACCTCCACGGGCGAGACCGCGCCGAAGGCGTTCCCGGCGATGAGCGTGCGGCGGGCATTGTCGAAGCTGATCGCGGGAAGCGTGTCCGCCGGGTGGTGGACGAAGCTCGGCTCCGCCTCCTCGTGCGTTTTCGGGAGCGCGACCCACGCCTGAATGCCCTCCATGCGCTGGCCCGCCGCCTGCGTTTCGGGCGAGGTCCGCTCCGAATGAGTGATGCCGCGCCCCGCCGTCATCCAGTTCACCGCGCCGGGATGGATCGCCTGCGCGCTGCCGAGGCTGTCGCGGTGGAAAATCTCGCCTTCGAACAAGTAGGTGACGGTGGCGAGGTTGATGTGCGGGTGCGGGCGCACGTCGAAGCGCTCGCCAGGCGCGTAGTCGGCCGGGCCGAAGTGATCCCAGAAGATGAAGGGCCCCACCATGCGCTGCCCCGCCACCGGAAGCACGCGCCGCACGACGAACCCCCCGCCCAGATCGCGGCGGCGGCCTTCGATGCGGCGGCGGATCATGGCTTCAGCTCCCTCGCGAGCGTGGCATGGGTCTTCTTCCCGTATGGCGGTTTCAAGCCCGCAAGGCCGGCGAGGTCGAGCTTCGGCTGGCGGTAGACGCTCTTCGCGTGGCTGAACGTGCGGAAGCCGTCGAGCCCATGATAGCTGCCCATGCCGGAGGGGCCGATGCCGCCGAACGGCAGGTCCTCCGCCGTCACGTGGAAGATCACGTCGTTCACGGTGACGCCGCCCGAGACGGTGCGGTCGAGCACGCGCCGTTCCTCCGCCGCGTCGGCCCCGAAGTAATAGAGGCCGAGCGGCCGGTCGCGGCCGTTCACGAAGGCCACCGCCTCGTCCGTCTCGCGGTAGGTCTTCACGGGAAGGACGGGGCCGAAGATCTCCTCCTGCATCACGCGCATGTCGTCCGAGACGTTCCGCACGATGCTGAGCGGCATCTTGTTCGAGTTGGTGTTCGCGAAATCCTCGCCTGCCGGGTTCACGGTGACGATCTCGGCACCCTTGGCGGCGGCATCGTCCAGCAGCCCCTGCAAACGATCGCGGTGGCGGGCGTTCACCACGGACGTATAGTCGTCGTTGGCAAGCAGCGTTGGATACATCTTCGCGGCCGCCGTCTTCAGCCCCTCGACGACCTCGCCTTCCTTCTCGTCCGGCACGAGCAGGTAATCGGGCGCGAGGCAGATCTGCCCGGCGTTCATCATCTTGCCGAGCGCGACGCGCTCCGTGGCCTGCGCGATGTCGGCGCTGCGCGAGACGATGACGGGGGACTTGCCGCCGAGTTCCAGCGTCACGGGCACGAGATTCTCCGCCGCCGCGTGCAGGATGTGCTTCGCGATCCCCGTGGCGCCGGTGAAGATCAGGTGATCGAAGGCAAGGCCGGAGAACGCCTTGCCCACTTCCGGGCCTCCGATGACGAAGCCGAGTTCGGTCTCGTCGAAATACTCGCCCGCGAGCGTCGCCATCAGCGCGGAGGTGACGGGCGTGAACTCCGACGGCTTCACCATCGCGCGATTCCCGGCCGCGAACACGCCCGCGAGCGGCCCGAAGGTGAGGTTCACCGGGAAGTTCCACGGGCTTATGATGCCGACGACGCCCTTCGGCTGATACTCGATGCGCGCACGCGCGCCGAGCAGGCCGAGCGGGAAATCGAGCTTGCGGCGCTCGGGGCGCATCCACGCGTCCAGATGCTTGATGGCGTGCTTCAGCGGCTTCACGGAGGCCATGATGTCCGTCATCAGCGTCTGCTCGGCGCTCCGGTGGCCGAAGTCCTCCGAGAGCGCCTGCACGAACCGGCCCTTGTGCGTGAGCACGAGGTCGACGGCGCGGCGCAGGCGGTCCCTGCGCGTGGCCGCCGTGACGGGAAGCTCCGCCATGAACGCCGCGCGCTGCCGCGCCAGCAGCGCCTTCATCTCTTCAATGGATTTCGCCTCGCCCGGCAGAACGGCCGCAGTCGCCATAACGCGTCTCCCTCAAACCGCATGGATTTGAGCGGGACTTTAACCCCGCGCAACCTTCATGGCCAGCCGCGCGGAATCGTCAGGTCGAGCGCCGGTTCTCAGGCGCAGCGGTCCGTGTAGACCGTCGCCTCGCGCGGCGTGAGCGGCTTCAGCGTGTCGTCGAGCGAAAGCTGGAAGCCTTCCCACGTCTGCTGCGGCGGGCGCGCGGGCGCGACCCACAGGAAGGCCGTGCGCTTGCCGTGCGCGGACAGGCGATACCACACCGGCGCGGCCACGCCCTTCACCTTCAGGCAGCGCGCGAGCGTGGCCGTGTAGCCGGCGCTCTTGAACGCCGCGAGCAGCGGCCCCGTGCCGATGGGCTTGCCCTGATTGCGGAAATAGAGGTTGAACACCATGCCGCGCGCACCGCCCGCGAGCACCTGCACCTGCTGCCCGGCGACGCTGGCGATGCCTGCGCGGCGGAAATACTCGCCGTTCGACATCGGCTTGTCGAGCATCTCCGGCGGCAGCGCGGCCCATGTGACGTGCGGCGCGGCTTCGATGTGGCGCCAGTCGTAGAAGCTGTTCTCCGGATAGTCGCCCGGCTTCAGCAGCCCGCCGAGCACGGCGGCGAAACCGTCCGCGGGCGTCTTCGCAGGCGCGGCCGGCTTCGGCGGCACGGCGGCGGGCGCAGCCTTCGCGGCGGCGGGCGCGGGCGCCGCCGCGCCGCACTGGCGAAATGTTTTCGCACGCACCACCTGCGTCATCGGCGCGCCGATCGGCGTCTTCAGCGTGTCGTCATGCTCGACCGAGACGAGACCGCGCTTTTCCTCGGCATTGAACATCAGGATGACGGGCATGTTGTCCCCGCCCCACTTGTCCTTGCCGTATTTCACGTACACCCAGCGCTGGATGCCCTCGTACTGCGCGCCGCCCGCGCAGGAATAGCAGACGCTGACCGGCAGAGGCCCCTGTCGCCCGGCGGCGGTGTCGATGAAGACGCCGCCCTTGCCCGCTTCGATGCGCGGCTGCCGCGAACAGTCGCCGCCCGGCGCGTAGCGGCCGTAGATCTCCTCGGGCGGCGCATCGAGCTGCGCGGCGGCAGGCCCCGCCGCCAGAACCAGAGCGAAAAACAGCGCGCGCTTCAGCATGATAGGCCCCCTTCCCGGTTCATCCCATCCTATCGTTTCGACTATGTGACGAACGGGATGAACGCAAGCTGAGCCGGTGTGTTGGCCGGACCGCGCCGGAAGGTTACGCCCCCTGCGGGCTCGGCTCTCCGCCGAAGCCGCGTTTGCCGGTCTTCGGGATCGCGCTGACGCCGGTCGAGGTCGCGGACGGCCGCGCCTTGGCGCCGCGGTCGCGGTCCACGCTTTCGCCGGCGAGCAGCGCCTTGATCTCATCGCCCGAGAGCGTCTCGTATTCGAGCAGCGCCCTGGCGAGCGTGTGCAGTTCCTCGATATTGTCGCTGAGCAGGGTCTTCGCGCGCTCGTAGCCGCGCATGACGATGCCCTTGATCTCGTCGTCGATGAGCCGCGCCGTCTGCTCCGAGACGTTCTGCGTGCGTGTGACGCTGTGGCCGAGGAAGACCTCTTCCTGGTTCTCGGCGAGCTTCATCGGGCCGAGCTTGTCTGAGAGGCCCCACTGCGTGACCATGCTGCGCGCAAGGTCGGTCGCGTACTGGATGTCCGACGACGCGCCCGAGGAGACCTTGTCGTAGCCGAAGATGATTTCTTCCGCCACGCGCCCGCCCATCGAGACCGCAAGGTTCGCGTGCATCTTGTCGCGGTGGTAGGAATACTGGTCCCGCTCCGGCAGGCGCATGACCATGCCGAGCGCGCGGCCGCGCGGGATGATCGTCGCCTTGTGGATCGGGTCCGACGCCGCCTCGTGCAGCGCGACGATGGCGTGACCGGCCTCGTGATAGGCGGTCATCTTCTTCTCGTCCTCGGTCATGATCATCGAGCGGCGCTCGCTGCCCATCATGACCTTGTCCTTGGCCTCCTCGAATTCGGCCATGCCGACGAGGCGCTTCGACTTGCGCGCCGCCATCAGCGCCGCCTCGTTGACGAGGTTGGCGAGGTCGGCGCCCGAGAAGCCCGGCGTGCCGCGCGCGATGGTGCGGGCGTCGACGTCCGGCGCCAGCGGAACTTTCCGCATGTGGACGCGCAGGATCTTCTCGCGGCCCTCGATGTCCGGGCGCGGCACGACGACCTGCCGGTCGAAGCGGCCCGGCCTGAGCAGAGCAGGATCGAGCACGTCCGGGCGGTTCGTCGCGGCGATGATGATGATGCCCTCGTTGGCGTCGAAGCCGTCCATCTCGACGAGAAGCTGGTTCAGCGTCTGCTCGCGCTCGTCGTTGCCGCCGCCGAGGCCGGCGCCGCGATGACGGCCGACCGCGTCGATCTCGTCGATGAAGATGATGCAGGGCGCGGACTTCTTCGCCTGCTCGAACATGTCGCGCACGCGCGACGCGCCGACGCCGACGAACATCTCGACGAAATCGGAGCCGGAAATCGTGAAGAACGGCACGTTCGCCTCGCCCGCAATGGCGCGCGCGAGCAGCGTCTTGCCGGTGCCGGGGCTGCCCACGAGCAGCGCGCCCTTCGGAATCTTGCCGCCGAGACGCGAGAAGCGACCCGGGTCCTTCAGGAAGTCGACGATCTCCTCGAGTTCCTCGCGCGCCTCGTCGATGCCGGCGACATCATCGAAGGTGACGCGGCCCTGCTTTTCGGTGAGCAGCTTGGCGCGGCTCTTGCCGAAGCCCATCGCGCCCTTGCCCGCGCCGTTCTGCATCCGCTGCATCACGAAGATCCAGATGCCGAGGATCAGCAGGAACGGCAGGATGTTGATAAGGATGGCGGCGAGCAGCGAGCGGCTCTCCTCCGGCTGCGCCTTGAACTTGACGCCCGAGGCTTCGAGCCGCTCGACGAGGCCGGGGTCGCCCGGCGAATAGGTGGTGAACACCTCGCCGTTCGAAAGATGCCCGGCGATGTCCTGGCCGCGGATCTCGACGTCGCGGACGGCGCCCTCGTTCACCTTGGTGATGAACTCCGAATAGGCGATCTGCTGGACGGCGCCCTGCGACTGCGGCGCGTTGTAGACCGAAACGAGCACGACGACCGCGAGCAGGATGACCGCCCACATGGCGAGGCTCTTGCCCCAGGGTCCGGTCGGTCGTCTCTTGTTCTCGTCCATCGGGTCAGCAATCCTGAAAAGTGTTCACTCTAAGATAGGCGCGCAGGCGTTAACGACAACCGCTATTCGGCAGGCGCAGGCTGTTTTGCCGCGCGGCGAGGCGGCTCAGGCCGGAAGCGCCAGACCGCCCCGCCCTCCGCGAGCACGCCGCCGAGCGTGCCGCCGCGCCCGGCGGCGAGGTCCGCGAGCAGGCGCCGGAGCGCCGGGCCTTCGGGTTCTACGCCCGAAACCTGCCGGAAAGCACGCAGCGCGAGGCGGCGGGCAAGCTCGGCGGGCAGCCCGCGCGCGTCGAGCGTGACCGCTTCGCCGGAAACGCTCGCGCGCCCCGCCCATGCCTCGTCCGCCACCCACGCGAGCGCGGCCTCCGCCTCCGCGAGATGCGCGGCGGTGGCGGCCGCGGCCGCCGCGTCGATGCCGCCGCCCGCGAGCAGCGCGCGCACGGCGGTGCGGTCGTAGGCGTCGCTGCGGTTGCTCGGGTCGTCGACGGCGGAGAGCCCCGCCTCCGCCACCAGCGCGGCGAGATCGCCCTTGCGCGCGCCGAGCAGCGGGCGGAGCAGCGTGACGGCGTGGCCCTCGACGGCGCGCTGGGCACGGATTCCCGCCATGCCGCCGAGGCCGCTGCCGCGCGACAGGCGCATCAGCAGCGTTTCGGCCTGATCGTCGGCGTGATGTGCGGTCATCAGCCACGCGGCGCCGTGAAAATCGCACCAGTCCGCCATCGCCGCATAGCGCGCGGCGCGGGCGGCTGCCTGCACGCTCGCGGTGCGCGGGACATCGACGGCGAGCGTGACGTGCGGCACGCCGAGCCCGGCGCAGATCGCGGCGACATGGCGCGCCTCCGCCGCCGCCTCGGGCCTCAGCCCGTGATCGACGGTGAGCGCGGCGACGTCGAACCCGGCGCGGTGCGCGAGGAGCAGCAGCGCGAGACTGTCCGGCCCGCCGGAGACCGCGAGCGCGACCCGGCCGCCGAGATCGGGCGCAAGCGCCGCGACCGCCGCGCGGAAGCGCTCCGGCGTAATGCGGGGATCAGCCGCAGCGCGCTGCCGAGCGGGCATCCACGAGCTGCGTGCGGAGCGATTGCGAGAGCTTCTTGCCGTAGCTTTCCTCGAGCTGGTCATAGGCCTCGCACGCCTTTGCGGGGCTCGGCGGCGAGAAGGCCATCAGCGACTTGCCGAGCCAGAGCAGGCTTTCCGGCGCGCGCTCGCCCTCGGGGCGCTTCTGGTAGTTTTCGAGCAGCGTGCGCGCCGCCTGCACCGGCTGGTTCTGCGCGAAATAGGTGCGCCCGAGCCAGTACTGCGCGTTGCTGGCGCGGGCGTGCTTCGGGTATTTCGTGATGAAGGCGGAGAGCGCCTTTTCGGCGGCCGGGTAGTTCTTGGCGGTGACGAGGCCGTAGGCCGCGTTATACTCCTGTTCCGGCGTCAAGGCCGCTGCGGGTGCCGCGGCCTGCGGAGCCGCGGGCGTGGCAGCGCCCGGCCCGGCGGGATTCACGAACGGGAATTCCGGGTTCGCCGGGGCTGGCGGCGCGCCGCCTTCGAGAGTCGTCAGGCGGAACTCGGCGTCGGTCTTGAACTTTTCGAGCGCGGCTTCGAGCTGGCGCACCTTGAAGCTGTTCTCCTCGATCTGCCCGGTGAGCGTGGTGAGCTGGTTTTCCAGCGAATCCACGCGGCGCGACAGGTCGCTGAGCGGATTGGACGCGGGCACGCCCGGCGCCGTCACCGGCGCGGCCGGGGCCTGGATCTCGGCCTCGAAATACTCCTTGGAGCCTCCCGGAAACACCTTGCGCTGCACGGCGCGCATTTCGCTTTCGAGCTTCTTCACCCGGCCTTCCACCTGCTGCACGGTCTGCTGCGCGGCGGCCGGCAGCGCGGGGAGCAGCAGCGGCAGGGTCAAAAGGAGCAGAAATCTGGGTTTCATCATGACTTTCCCGACGATTGAAGACGTGAGGCCGGGACCTTAGCGGCCCGTCCCTTGCCTGAAACTGAAGCGCCTCACCTCGAAGCGCATCACTCTGGGCGCGGCTGCGCGCGCGCAGCGAGACCCGCCGCCGTCAGCGGTACATCGCGGACCGTTTGCGTCGCGGCGCCGAGCGGCGGGATCGCCGTGCCGCCCACCATGACGTCGAGCGCGCCGGCGCGGCCCGTCCACAGCAGCAAATCCTGCCGGTCGCCCGGCACGTCGTAGCGGTCGCCCGCCGCCATCACGCCCTGAAACACCGAACGGCCGGACCCGGCCTCGTAGATCTTCACCCACGCGTCCTCGCGCGCCGTGACCACGATCGCGCCGCTAGCGGGCGGTGCAGCGGCGGACGCGGGGATCGCCGCATCGGCGGTTCCGGCGGCGGGAGGCGTTTCCGTCACGGGTTCCGGCAGCGGCGCGGGCGGCGTATCCATCGCGACGGTGGCGCCGTCGTCCGATCCCGCCGGTGCGGCGGCCACGGCAGGCGGCGGCTCCTCGTCGCCGCCGAACCAGCCGAGGCTCCACGCGGCGACGGCAAGCGCAACGACGCCGAGCAGCACGATGCCGAGCAGCGCCGCGGCGCGCGTCGGCACGCGCACATCCTCGATCGGCTCGTGGTCGATGGTGGGAACGACGCGGTCGGGCTTCGTGGTTTCGCGGCGGAACTGCTCGGCACTGGCATCCGCATCAAGGCCGAGGATGCGCGCGTAGGACTTCACGAAGCCGATCGTGTAGGGCAGCGCGGGCAGCGTGTCGTGCTGCCCCGCCTCGATGGCGGTCAGGTGCCGCTGCGGCACGCGGGTCTGGTGCGCGATGTCGGCCAGCTCCCGGCCCAGCTCCAGCCGCCGCGCCTTCAGCACCTCGCCGATGTGGCGCGAGCCGCCGAGTTCAATGCCTTCCTGCGATTCCAGCTCGTCGCTCACCAAGACCCTCCGAACAGACGCCAACTTGCCCTGCCGCCACGTTCGCGCGCGGCTCCCCCGGTGTCAACGCGCTTCATCGCGGCAGGGCCTCAGCCAACGGCGATGCCGCGGCTCGACGCGTATTCCGTGAGCGCCGCGCGCACATCGACACCGCGCCGCAGCCAGCCCTCCATCTCGTGCTGGAGCGGCGCGAGCGCGAGCGACCGGATCATCGCCTTCATCGGGCCGATGCCGGCGGGCGTGATCGACAGCCGCTCGATGCCGATGCCGAGCAGCGCCAGCGCATCGAGCGGACGCCCGCCCATCTCGCCGCAGACCGTGACCGGACGCCGCGCCGCCCGCGCCTGATCCGACACGCGCTTCACGAAACGCAGCAGCGAGACCGACAGCCAGTCGTAGCGGTCGGCGAGCTTGGGGTTGGCGCGGTCCGCCGCGAACAGGAACTGCGTGAGGTCGTTGGTGCCGATCGACAGGAAGTCGATGCGCGGCAGCAGCAGATCGAGCGATTCCGCGAGCGCGGGCACCTCCAGCATACAGCCGAACTCGATCTTCTTCGGCACCGCGTGGCCGCGCGCGACCATGCGCGACAGCTGCGCCTCGACGAGCGCGCGCGCCTCGTCGAACTCCCACGGCTCGGAGACCATCGGGAACATCAGGCGGAGCGTGCGCCCGGCCGCCGCGTCGATGAGCGCGCGCGCCTGCACCTTCATGAGCCCGTCGCGTTCGAGCGCGAGGCGGAGCGCGCGCCAGCCGAGCGCCGGGTTCTCCTCCACCGTGTCGCCCGACATGTAGGGCACCGCCTTGTCGCCACCGATGTCGACGGTGCGGAACGTCACCGGGCGGTCGCCCGCCGCGTCGAGCACCGCCCTGTAGAGCTGCGTCTGCCGCTCGCGGCGCGGCAGCGTCGCCGAGACGAGGAACTGGAACTCGGTGCGGAACAGGCCGATGCCGTCCGCGTTCGTGATGTCGAGCGCTTCGAGGTCTGAACGCAGGCCCGCGTTCATCATCAGCGTGATGCGCGCGCCGTCCACGGTTTCGGCGGGAAGATCGCGGAGCTTCGCATATTCGGCCTGACGCCGCGCCTTCAGCGCCACCTGCTCCTCGAACTGGTGGACGACGGGCTCGCTCGGCCGCACGAACAGCGCGCCGCGCTGCGCATCGAGCAGCAGCGGATCGCCTTCGAAGATCGTCGTGCGCAGGTCCTTGACGCGGCCGAGCACCGGAATCCCCATCGCGCGGGCGATGATGGTGACGTGCGCGGTGAGCGAGCCTTCCTCCAGCACCACGCCGCGCAGGAAGCGCTTGTCGTATTCCAGAAGCTCGGCGGGCCCGAGGTTGCGGGCGATCAGGATCATGTCCTGCTGGAGGCCCCGTTTCGCCGCCGTGTCCATCTGCCCGGACACGATCCGCAGCAGGCGGTTCGACAGGTCGTCGAGATCGTGCAGGCGTTCCTGGAAGAACGGGTCCTTCGTGGCGCGCATCCGGGTGCGCGTCTTCATCTGCACGCGCTCGATCGCCGCCTCGGCGGTGAGGCCGCTGTCGATCGCCTCGTTGATCCGCCGCGACCAGCCCTCGTCGTAGGCGAACATCTTGTAGGTCTCGAGGATCTCGTCATGATCGCCGGGCGCCGCGAACTCGGCCTGGCCCATCATGTTGTCGATCTGCTCGCGCATCATCTGGAAGGCGGCGTAGACGCGCGCGCGCTCCGCCTCGATGTCGTCGGCGACCGTGTGCTCGACGATGACGCGCGGCTGGTGGAACACCGCCTGCCCCCGGCCCACGCCCTCGACGAGCTTGAGCCCGGTCATGCGCGCCGGGCGGCTTTCCCGTTCGCGCGCCTGCTGCACGGTCAGGTCGTCGACGAGGCCCGCCGACGCGATCAGCTCGGCGAGCACCATCGCCGTCGTCTGCAAGGCCTCGATCTCGATGTCCGCGTACTCGCGGGGATCGACATGCTGCACCGCGAGCACGCCGATCGCGGTCTCCTGCCGGATGATCGGCACGCCCGCGAAGCTGTGGAAGCTTTCCTCGCCGGTTTCGGGCTTGTAGGCGAAATCCGGGTGCGCCTTGGCTTCGGCGAGGTTCAGCGGCTCGCGCGTCTTCGCGATGGTGCCGACGAGGCCCTCGCCCACGGCGAGGCGCGTGACGTGCACGGCGGACTGCGCGAGGCCGCGCGTCGCGAAGAGCTCGAGCACGCCGTCGCGCAGCAGGTAGATCGAGCAGACTTCGGAGGAGAGCGTGCCCGCGATGATGTCGACGACGCGGTTCAGCTTCGCCTGCGCGCCCGCCTTGGTTGCCATGACATCGTGAAGCCGCCGCAGGATCTCGCGCGCGGCGCTGGTTGCCGAGACGTTCCTCTCGGCGTTCATGCAGCCTGAACGCCGCGGCGCGCAAGGGCCGCCGCCGCCTCGCTGACCAGTTCGTCGATGATCGCCTGCACCGGCTCCTCGCGCTTCACCATGCCCACCGACTGGCCCGCCATCAGCGAGCCGTTCTCGATGTCGCCCTCTACCACGGCGCGGCGCAGCGCGCCCGCCCAGTAATGCTCGATCTGGAGCTGCGCGGCATCCATGTCGACCGTGCCCGTATCGAGAAGCCCGGCGACCTCGCGCTGCTTGGCGGTGAACGCCTCGGTCCCGGCGTTCTTGAGCGCCCGCACCGGAATCACCGGCAGGCGCGGGTCGATCTGCACGCTCGCCACCGCGTCGCGCGCCGCGGCGCGGATGAACGCCTGCTTGAACTTCGGATGCGCGACGCTTTCGGTCGCGCAGACGAAGCGCGTGCCGAGCTGCACGCCCGCCGCGCCCATCTCCAGGAATGCCGCGATCGCCTCGCCGTGGCCGATGCCGCCCGCGATGAACACCGGCACGTCGGTGATGTGCGGCAGGATTTCCTGCGCCAGCACCGTGGTCGAGACCGGCCCGATGTGGCCGCCCGCCTCCGTGCCCTCGATGACGAGCGCATCGACGCCCGAGCGCACCAGCTTCTTCGCGAACGCCAGCGCCGGGGCGAAGCAGATGAGCTTCGCGCCCGCCGCCTTCACCGCCTCGATCGCGGGGCCGGACGGAATTCCGCCCGCGAGCGCGATGTGGCCGACCTTCTCCTCGGCGCAGACCCGGATGAGGTCCAGAAGCGCCGGGTGCATGGTGATGAGGTTGACGCCGAACGGCTTTTCCGTAAGCGCGCGCGTCGCGACGATCTCCTCGCGCAGCCGCGCCGGGTCCATCGCGCCGCACGCGATCATGCCGAAACCGCCCGCGTTCGAGATGGCGGAGACGAGGCTGCGCTCCGAAACCCAGGTCATCGCACCGGCCATGATCGCATAGCGCGTGCCGAGGAAGGCACAGCCGCGCGCCATCAGCGCATCGAGGCGATCACGGCCGCCGCTCACGCAGTGGCCCCGGCAGGTTCTCCGGCAGGCTCCGACACGTCGTCGAGGCCGTAAGCGGTGTGGAGGACGCGCACCGCAAGCTCGGTGTATTCCTCGGCGATCAGCACCGAGATCTTGATCTCGGACGTGGTGATCGCCTTGATGTTGATGCCGCGGTCGCCGAGCGCCTTGAACATGGTGAGCGCGACGCCCGCATGGCTCTTCATGCCGACGCCGACGACCGACACCTTGCAGACGTTGTCGACGGCTTCGAGCGCACCGTAGCCGATCGCGTCCTTCGCCTTCGTCAGCTCGTCCATCGCGCGGGCAAGCTCGGTGCGCGGCACGGTGAAGGTGACGTCGGTGTGGCCGCTTTCGCGCGCCACGTTCTGCACGATCATGTCGACGTTGATGTTGGCGGCGGACAGGGGCTCGAAGATGCGCGAGACGACGCCCGGCGTGTCGGGCACGCGCGTCACCGTGACCTGCGCCTCGTTGCGGTTGTACGCGATGCCGGTGATGAGTTCCTGTTCCACGCCTTCTTCCTCGTCGACTACGAACGTGCCGGGCGCGTCGGTGAACGACGACAGCACCTGCACCCTAACCTTTTCCTTCATCGCAAGCTCGACCGAACGGGTCTGCAGCACCTTCGCGCCGACGCTTGCGAGTTCCAGCATCTCCTCGAACGTGACCGACTGAAGCTTCCTCGCTTTCGGCACGATACGCGGATCGGTGGTGTAAACGCCATCCACATCCGTATAGATGTCGCAGCGGTCGGCCTTCAGCGCCGCCGCCACCGCGACCGCGCTGGTGTCCGAGCCGCCGCGGCCGAGCGTGGTGACGCGGCCATCGTCGGTGACGCCCTGAAAGCCGGGGACGACCGCGACGCGGCCCGTCGCCATGTCGGCGAGGACGGCGGTGGTGTCGATGTCGCCGATGCGGGCGGTGGAATGCGCGTCCGACGTGCGGATGGGAAGCTGCCAGCCGAGCCAGCTCCGCGCGGGCACGCCGATCGCCTGTAGCGTGATCGCGAGAAGGCCGGACGTCACCTGCTCGCCCGAGGCGACGACGACGTCGTATTCCGCCGTGTCGTGCAGCGCCGCCGCCTCGCGGCAGAAGCCGACGAGCCGATCCGTCTCCCCGGCCATCGCCGAGACGACCACGGCGACCTCGTTGCCTGCATCGACCTCGCGCTTCACGCGCTGGGCGACGTTGCGGATACGCTCGATGCCCGCCATCGACGTGCCGCCGAACTTCATCACGATCCGGGCCATGGTCTGGCGCCTGTTCCTTCTTCAACGTCCACGAAAACACCCGGCCGGGACCGGCCGGTACGAAAGCGGCGCCTTGATAGAAGCCGCCTTGCCGGAGCGCAAGCGCCTCGGCTTGCCGCACCGCCGCCGACGGCTTATGCGTTCGGGCATGACCGCCGTTCGGCCGCATCCGGAGCTTTGCCGCACCATGAAACCACGCTTCCTCGGCACCGCCATCGCCCTCGCGCTGGTGGCCGCCTCACCGACCCTCGCCGCCCCGAAGAGCGCGGGACCCGACCCCGCGCTCGTTGCCGCCGTCGACATCCCCTACGAGCGCTTCACGCTGCCGAACGGCCTTCGCGTCATCGTCCACACCGACCGCAAGGCGCCGATCATCGCCACCAGCATCTGGTACCACGTCGGCTCCAAGGACGAGCCGGCGGGCAAGACCGGCTTTGCGCACCTGTTCGAGCACCTGATGTTCAACGGCACCGAGAACTACAACCACGACTGGTTCGTGGCGCTTCAGGAGATGGGCGCGACGAGCTACAACGGCACCACGTGGTTCGACCGAACCAACTACTTCCAGAACGTGCCGACGCCCGGCCTCGAACGCATCCTGTTCCTCGAATCCGACCGCATGGGGCATCTTCTGGGCGCGATCGACCAGACCAAGCTGACGAACCAGATCGGCGTCGTGCAGAACGAGAAGCGGCAGGGCGACAACCAGCCCTACGGCAAGACCGAGTACCGCATCCTCGAGGGCCTGTTCCCCGAAGGCCACCCCTATCGCCACTCGACGATCGGCTCGATGGAGGACCTCGACAACGCCTCGCTCGACGACGTGAAGACGTGGTTCCGCACGTGGTACGGCCCCAACAACGCCGTGCTGGTGCTTGCAGGCGACATCGACGCGGCGACCGCGAAGCCGCTCGTCGAGAAGTATTTCGGCGATCTTCCCGCCGGACCCGCTGTCGAGCGCCGCCTGAAGGCGTGGGTGCCGGAGCGCAGCGAGACGGTGCGCGAGACGATGGAGGATCAGGTCTCCAACACGCGCCTCTACCGCGTGTGGGCCGTGCCGGGCCTCAACGACAAGGACGCGCAGAACCTTTCCATCGCCGCCGCGACGCTCGGCGGCGGCAACAGCTCGCGGCTCTACAAGGACCTCGTCCGCGATCGCCAGCTCGCCATCGGCGTGTCCGGCTACCTGCAAGCGTTCGAGGCGGTGAGCCTGCTCCAGATCGAGGTGGACGTGAAGCCGGGCGTGAACCCGGAGACGGTGAACGCCCGGCTCGACCAGCTTCTCGCCGACTTCCTCGCCAAGGGGCCGACGAAGGACGAGGTGGGCCGTGTCGCCATGCGCGCCGTCTCCGGCACCATCCGCGGCCTCGAAGCCGTCGGCGGCTTCGGCGGCAAGGCGGTGACGCTGGCCGAGGGCGAGCTCTATTCGGGCGATCCGCACCAGTTCAAGAAGGACCTTTCCGCCTATGTGAACGCGACGCCTGCGAGCGTGCAGGCCGCCGCGCAGCGCTGGCTTTCGAAGGGCGACTACCAGCTCACCGTCTATCCCTACGGCACGCTCCAGCAGGTCGCGGGCAAGGGCGTCGACCGCTCGAAGCTGCCGCCGGTGGACGGCGCGCCCGCGCTCGAATTCCCGGCCGTCGAGCGCGCGAAGCTCTCGAACGGCATCGAGGTGGTGTTCGCGAAACGCGACACGGTGCCTGTCGTGAACCTCTCGATGGTGTTCGACGCAGGCAACGCCGCGGATCTGCGCGAGAAGCTCGGCACGCAGTCGCTGATGCTGTCGCTGCTCGACGAGGGTACGGCGAAGCGCACCGCCATCCAGATCGCCGAGGAGGAGGAGCGCCTCGGCGCGAACATCGGCGCGGGCGCGGGCAACGACACCACCGAGGTCTCGCTCTCGGCGCTCTCCACCAACCTCGCCCCCTCGCTCGACCTGTGGGCGGACATCATCCGCAACCCGAAGTTCGACCCCGCAGAGCTCGAGCGCGTGCGCGGCATCCAGATCGCCGGGATCGCGCAGGAGGAGAGCCAGCCGCAGACGCTGGCGCTGCGCCTGCTGCCGCCGCTCATCTACGGCACGGCGCATCCTTACGGCGTGCCGCTCACCGGCTCCGGCACCGTGGAGGGCGTGAAGGCGGTGACGCGCGACGATCTCGTCAGCTTCCACCAGACATGGCTCCGGCCCGACAACGCCACCATCTTCGCCTCCGGGGCGACGAGCATCGGCGAACTCGTGCCGCTGCTCGAAAAGACGGTCGGCACATGGCCGGCGCCGTCCACGCCGAAGGGCGCCAAGACCTTCACGACCGCGAGCGCCCCCGCCGCGAGCAAGGTCATCCTCATCGACCGCCCCGGCTCGCCGCAGTCCTTCATCCTCGCGGGCTATCCGCTGGCGCGCAGGGGCACGGACGACAACCTCGCGCTCACCACCGTGAACACCCCGCTCGGCGGCGTGTTCACCTCGCGGCTCAACATGAACCTGCGCGAGGACAAGGGCTGGTCCTACGGCGTCTCGACCGCGATCTCGCAGACCAGCGAGCAGATGCCCTTCTACGTGTTCGCGCCCGTGCAGACCGACAAGACCGGCGCCGCGCTCGCCGAGCTTCGCAAGGACATCACCGCCTTCGTCACCGACAGGCCGATCACGCCCGAGGAGGTGACGTCGACGCTCGCGTTCCTCACCGGCCGCCTGCCGGGCGCCTACGAGTCCTCCGCCGCCGTGCTCGACGCGCTGGAGACGAACGCGCGCCTCAAGCGGCCGGACGACTATCAGGTGACGTATGCGGCGAAGCTGAACGCCCTTACCCGCGACCAGATGATCGCCGCTGCGAAGGCCAATATCGACGTGAACCGGCTGCTGTGGGTCGTCGTCGGCGACCGGCGGCAGGTGGAACCGCAACTGAAACCCCTTGGGCTGCCGATCGAGGTGAAATGATGAGCAAGGTTGAAACCGGTTACGCCGACTATTCGCACGCGGGCACGACGTTCGAGGCCTACGTCGCCCACACGGGCGGCACGGAGAAGCGCCCGGCCGTCCTCGTCGCGCACCAGTGGGCCGGGCAGTGCCCGCACGAGTGCGGCCGCGCCGACCTGCTGGCCGAGGCGGGCTACGTCGGCATCGCCATCGACACCTACGGCAAGGGCGTGCGCGGCACGATGGGGCAGGACAACAGCGCGCTCATGAATCCGCTGCTCGCCGACCGCGCGCTGCTGCGCGACCGCCTGCTGGCCGCAGTCGACTTCGCCAAGGCGCATCCGCTCGTCGACCCGTCGCGCATCGCCGTCATCGGCTTCTGCTTCGGCGGCCTCTGCGCGCTCGACGTGGCGCGCAGCGGCACGAAGGACGTGGCGGGCGTGGTGTCGTTCCACGGAGTCTACCCGCCGCCGAACCTCGGCCCGCAGGCGCCGATCCACGCGCAGGTGCAGCTCCACCACGGCTGGGAGGACCCGCTCGCCCCGCCGCAGGACGTGCTGGCGCTGGCGAAGGAACTCACCGACGCGGGCGCGACGTGGCAGCTCAACGCCTACGGCGACACCGTTCATGCCTTCACCGCCAGGGGCATGAACAACCGGGCCGAGGGCGCGCAGTACAACGAGATCGCCGACCGCCGCTCGTGGCAGGCGGCGCTGCTGTTCCTCGAGGAGATCTTCGCCTGAGGTGGATTTCCAGCCTGTGCGTGTTCCTCGGCTCCAGCCGGGGCGCGCGCGCCGACTATGCGGACGCCGCGCACGCGCTCGGCACGGCGATGGCCGCGCGCGGCATCCGCCTCGTCTACGGCGGCGCCTCGATCGGCCTGATGGGCGTGCTCGCCGATGCCGTGCTCGCGGCGGGCGGCGAGGCCGTGGGCGTCATCCCGCAGGCGCTCGTCGATCACGAGGTCGCGCACCACGGCCTCACCGATCTCGTCATCACCGGCTCGATGCACGAACGGAAGGCCGAGATGGCTCGCCGCGCCGACGCCTTCGCGGCGCTGCCGGGCGGCGTCGGCACGCTCGAGGAACTGTTCGAGGTGTGGACATGGAGCCAACTCGGCATCTTCGAGAAGCCCTGCGGCCTGCTCAACGTCACGGGCTACTACGACCAGCTCGCCGGTTTCCTCGATCACATGGCCGCCGAGAAGTTCGTCCGCCCGCAGCACCGGGGAATGCTGGCGGTGGCTGAAACCCCGGACGCGCTGATCGACGCGCTGGAGGCGTGGGAATTGCCCGTGGTCGAGAAATGGATCGGTCTCGAACAGAGCTAGACGGGGCCATTCGAGGCTGCTATCCGCCGCCGCGATGTCCACGCAGTCGATTAAAACGATTAGCACCAAGCCGACCCGCGCTCGCGGGGCGGTCCTGTGTGTGCTGACGGTTTAACCGGCAAGCCAAGCAGGACAGAGCCCCGCCGAAGCGCGGGGCGGCAAGGAACTTCCGAAGCCACGCACCCCGCGCCTCCGCAGCATAACAGGAGACGCAGTTCACATGACCAGATCCCTCCCCGCCCGGCCCAATGTCGGCATCATCGGCGCCACCGGCCTCGTCGGCGGCATGATGCTCGAAATCCTCGCCGAGCGCGATTTCCCGCTCGGCACGCTCCGCCTGTTCGCCTCCGCCCGGTCGAGCGGCAAGACCGTGCCGTTCCGCGGGGCGGAGGTCGTCGTCGAGGACGCGGAGACCGCCGATTTCGCGGGCCTCGACATCGTGTTCTTCTCGGCGGGCGGATCGACCTCGCGCGCGCTGGCGCCGAAGGCCGCCGCGGCGGGCGCGGTCGTCATCGACAACAGCTCGGCATGGCGCAGCGATCCCGAGGTGCCGCTCGTCGTCGCCGAGGTGAACCCGGAGGCGCTGCGCGACATCCCCAAGGGCATCGTCGCCAACCCCAATTGCACCACGATGGCCGCCATGCCGGTGCTGAAGCCGCTGCACGCGGCGGCGGGGCTCACGCGCCTGATCGCCAGCACCTATCAGGCCGTCTCCGGCGGCGGCATGGCGGGCGTCGAGGAACTGCACGAGCAGGTCGTCGCCGGTGCGGAAGGCAGCGATGCGCTGGCGCGCGACGGCGGCGGCGTGAACCTCGGCCGGCCGCGCAAGTGGGCGGTGCCGATCGGCTTCAACGTGGTGCCGCTCAACTACGTGCTCGGCGAGGACGGCTACACCGAGGAGGAAACCAAGCTCCGCGACGAGAGCCGCAAGATCCTCGACCTCCCCGACCTCACCGTCTCCGGCACCTGCGTGCGCGTTCCCGTGTTCACCGGCCACGCCCTCTCGATCAACGCCGCGTTCGAGCGCCCGATCGCCGTCGCCGACGCACTGAAGCTGCTCGAAGCCGCGCCCGGCGTGGTGGTGACGGACGTGCCGAACCCGCTCGAAGCGACGGGCAAGGACCCGGTGTTCGTCGGCCGCGTCCGCAATGACCCGACCGTCCCGCACGGCCTCGCGCTGTTCGTCGTCGGCGACAACCTCCGCAAGGGCGCGGCGCTCAACGCCGTGCAGGTCGCGGAAGTGCTGCTCGAACAGGCCCGCTGATCGCGCGCGTGCCGCTTTCCCGTGCCCTGCGGGAAGGCGGCACGCGATTGCACCGCTGCCTCCGGCGCTGCATCATTCGCGCCGATGCCCCCGCTCCTCCCCGACATCATCACCCGCTGGTTCGACGCGCGCGGCTGGCGCGTGCGGCGGCATCAGGCGGAGATGGTCGCGGCGGCGAACGAACGCCAACACGCGCTGCTGGTGGCCGCGACGGGCGCGGGCAAGACGCTCGCCGGATTCCTGCCGACGCTCGCCGACCTCGTGCGAAACCCTTCCGAAGGGCTGCACACGCTCTATGTCTCGCCGCTGAAGGCGCTGGCGGCGGACGTCGAGCGCAACCTGCTCACGCCCATCGCGGAGATGGGCCTCTCCATCCGCGTCGAGACGCGTACCGGCGACACACCGTCCGACCGCAAGGCCCGCCAGCGCGCCGCGCCGCCGCACATCCTGCTGACGACGCCCGAATCGCTGTCGCTGCTGCTCTCCTACCCGGACAGCGACCGCACGTTCGCGGGGCTCAGGACCATCGTCATCGACGAGGTGCACGCCTTCGCGAGCGGCAAGCGCGGCGACCTGCTGGCGCTGGCGATGGCGCGCCTGCAAGCCATCGTGCCGGACATGCGCCGCGTCGCGCTCTCCGCCACCATCGGCGACCCGGAGGATTACCGCCGCTGGCTCGCGCCGGACCACGACCCGGCAAGCGTCGCGCTCGTCGCAGGCGAGCCGGGCGCGAATGCGCATATCGCGATCCTGACGCCCGAGGGCCGCGTGCCGTGGTCCGGTCATTCCGGGCGCTATGCGGCGGAACAGGTCTACCGCGAGATCGAGCGGCACAGGCTGACGCTGGTGTTCTGCAACACGCGCAGCCTCGCCGAGCTGGTGTTCAACGACCTCTGGGCGGTGAACGAGGCGACGCTGCCCATCGGCCTCCACCACGGCTCGCTGTCGAAGGAGGCGCGGCAGAAGGTGGAGGGCGCGATGGCGGACGGGCGGCTGCGTGCGCTCGTCTGCACCGCGAGCCTCGACCTCGGCGTCGACTGGGGCGACGTCGATCTCGTTGTCCAGATGGGCGCGCCCAAGGGCTCGTCGCGCCTCATCCAGCGCATCGGCCGCGCCAACCACCGGCTCGACGAGGCGAGCGAGGCCATCGTCGTGCCCGGCAACCGCTTCGAATATCTGGAAGCGCGCGCCGCGCTCGACGCCATCGACGCGGGCGAGCTGGACACCGAGCCGTGGCGGCCGGGCGCGCTCGACGTGCTCGCCCAGCACCTGATGGCGTGCGCCTGCGCCGAACCCTTCGCGGCCGACACGATGTTCGACGAGGTACGCCGCGCCGCGCCCTATGCGGCGCTCACACGCGAGGCGTTCGACCGCGTCCTGCATTTCGTGGCGGACGGCGGCTACGCCCTGCGCGCCTACGACCGCTACAAGCGGCTGACGCAGAACCCGGACGGGCGCTGGCGCGTCAGCCACCCGAACCTCGCCAAGCAGCACCGGCTGAACGCGGGCATCATCGTCGAGGCGCCGATGCTCGACGTGCGTTTCGGCAACGGGCGGATGCTCGGCCGCGTCGAGGAGTATTTCGCCTCCACCCTCTCTCCCGGCGACACGTTCCGCTTCGCCGGGCTGGCGCTGGAGGTCGAGCGCATCGTCGACACCGACCTCGTCGTCAGCGCGACGCGCCGCGCGGCGATGATCCCGAGCTACATGGGCGCGCGCCTGCCGCTCTCCACGCACCTTGCCGACCGCGTGCGCGGCTTCCTTGCCGACCCGGAGGAATGGAAACGCTTCCCGGCGGACGTGGCGGAGTGGCTGGAGGTGCAGCAGATCCGCTCGGTGCTGCCGAAACCGGGCGAGCTTCTGGTCGAGACCTTCCCGCACGACGGCCTCCACCACATGATCGTCTACAGCTTCGAAGGCTGGAACGCGCACCAGTCGCTCGGGATGCTGCTCACCCGCCGCATGGAGACGCTGGGGCTTGAGCCCACCGGCTTCGTCGCCAACGATTACGCGCTCGGCGTCTATGGCCTCAAGCGGGTGAAAGACCCCGCGCCCCTTTTCTCGCCCGACATCCTCGAAGACGAACTCGTCGAGTGGGTCCAGACCTCCCACCTGTTGAAGCGCGCCTTCCGCGAGGTCGCCGTGATCGGCGGGCTGATCGAGCGCCAGCATCCGGGCAAGCGCAAGACCGGCAGGCAAGTCACGTTCTCCACCGACCTCATCTACGACGTGCTCCGGAAATACGAGCCCGACCACATGCTGCTGCGCGCCGCGTGGGAGGACGCGCGGCTGCGGCTGACGGACGTCGCGCGGCTCGCGAACCTGCTCGACCGGGCGGCCAGCAGCATCGTCCACAAGCATCTCGACAGGGTGTCGCCGCTCGCCGTGCCGGTGCTGGTGATGATCGGCCGCGAAAGCGTCGCGCAGGGCCTTGCCGACGAGGCGCTGCTCATCGAGGCGGAAGCGCTCGCCCAGGAGGCCATGCACATCGACGGGCGTCGTTGTTGAACGGCCCGATATGGCGTAAAATCGGCAGCGGGGAAGGATCGCGACATGAACGCCTTGGCAATCGCCGTTCTGCTTGCCGCTGGCACCGCCGAACCGGCACCGCCGCCGCCCGCCGTCGGCGAGGCCGTCGATTCTGTTGCCGACAGGTCGCTGCGCATGACCGTGCCGGTCAACATCGGCGAGCGCGGGCCGTTCGATTTCGTGGTGGATACGGGCGCGGAGCGCACGGTGCTTTCCGAGGAGCTGGCGAACACGCTGGGCCTCGGGCGCACGGGCAGCGCCGAGGTGCACAGCATCAGCGGCGCCCAGCGCTTCGCGACGGTGACGGTGCCGTCGCTGTCGGTGACGAGCACGCAGGTGCGCAACGTGCAGGCGCCGCTCCTCAAGCGCGGCAATCTCGGCGCGGAAGGCCTGCTCGGCATCGACAGCCTGCAATCGAAGGCGATCCTCATCGACTTCGCGCAGCAGAAGATCGTGGTGACGCCCGCACGCGACGCGCCCGCACTCAAGGCCGGCGACGACGACACCATCGTCATCCGCGCGCGCAGCCGCCTCGGCCGCCTGATCCTTGCCGACGCCGCGATCGGCCAGCGCAGGATCGCGGTGGTGATCGACACCGGCGCCGAGCACAGCGTCGGCAATTTCGCCATGCGCAACATCGCGGTGAAGCGCGGCAAGGCGGCGCTGCTGATCCCGACGACGCTGCACGACGTCGCGGGCGGCTCCGTCCCCGCCGAGATCGCGGTGGTGAACGACATGCGGCTCGGCAGCGTGACGCTGACCGGTATGCCGATCGCCTTCGCCGACCTCCCGGTGTTCCGCCAGCTCGGCCTCGACAAGCGGCCCGCAATGCTGCTCGGCATGAACACGCTGCGCGCCTTCGATCAGGTGGCGGTGGACTTCGCGACGAAGACGGTGCGCTTCGTGGTGCCCGGCGACAGCAGCCGCGAAGACGCCGCGCGCCTCGCCAGCGCGAGTCCTTGATCGCAAGGCCTTGATCGCACCTGCGCGCCGGGGCATAGCCGGGGGCATGGTTCCCCTTTCGTTCGCAGGCCACGAGATGGTGCCGCTCGCCGCGGGCGCGCTCTGGTGGCCCGCGCGCCACGCGCTGCTCGTCGCCGACCTGCACTTCGAGAAGGCGAGCTGGTTCGCGCGCTTCGGCCAGATGCTGCCGCCCTACGACAGCCTGCAAACGCTGTCCGACCTCGACGCGCTGATCGCCGCGACGGGCGCGCGGACGCTCTGGTGCCTCGGCGACAGCTTCCACGACGCGGACGGCCCCGGACGGCTTAGTGGCGAGGCGCTGGACCTGCTGCACACGCTGCAAAGCCGCGTCGCATGGGTGTGGATCACCGGCAACCACGACCTGAAGGCGGACGGCCTCGGCCATGTCCGCACGGAGGTCGAGGTGGACGGCATCGTGCTGCGCCACGAGGCCGAGCCGGGTTCGGCACGCCCCGAGATCAGCGGGCATTTCCACCCGAAAATCCGCGTTCAGGGGCGCGGCCGCATGGTGAGCCGCCGCTGCTTCGTGCTGTCCGAACGCAAGCTGATCCTGCCCGCGTTCGGCGCGCTCACCGGCGGCCTTGCCGCCGACCACCCCGCGATCCTCGATGCCGCCGGACGCCCCGCGACAGCGCTGGTGCCCACGAAGGACCGCCTGCTCCGCTTCCCCCTCGCCGCCTGAACCTCAGGCCGTGCGCGGCCCCCACAGGATGATCGCCGCTCCCACGAGACAGACGCCTACGCCGATCACGTCCCACCGGTCCGGCCGCACGCCCTCGGCGGCCCACAGCCAGCCGAGCGCCGAGAGGATGTAGATGCCGCCGTAGGCCGCGTAGGCCCGCCCCGCCTGATCGGTCTCCGCGAGCGTCAGCAGCCACGCGAACAGGCACAGCGACACGATGCCCGGCACCAGCCAGAGCGGCGACTTGCCGAGGCGCAGCCATGCCCAGAACGCGAAGCACCCCGCGATTTCGGCGAGCGCGGCGCCCGCATAGGCCGCGACGGTGACGCCCGGCACCGCTACAGCACCGACGTCTTGTAGTGATGCCACATGAAGATCGCCGCCGCCCCCCTATGGGGCCGCCACAGCTCGGCGATCTCCCGGGCCTCCCGCTCGGTCGGCCGTTTCGGCAGCCCCTTGATGCGGCCCAGTTCGGCCTGCACCGCGAGGTCGCCCGCCGGCCAGATGTCGGGCCGCTCCTCGGCGAACAGCAGGTAGATTTCCGCCGACCAGCGCCCGATGCCCTTCACCGCACTCAGCAGCGCGATCGCCTCCTCGTCGTCGGCGGGCAGGTTCGCGAAGTCGATCGCGCCGGAGGCGGAAAGCTCCGCAAGGCTTTGCGCATAGCCGATTTTCTGCCGGGAGAGGCCCGCCCCGCGCAGGTCCTCGAAGGACCGCGCCAGCAGCGCCCGCGGATCGGCGATGTCGCCGATCGCGGCTTCGAGCTTGCCCCAGATGCTGTTCGCGGCGCCGACGCTCACCTGCTGGCCGACGATCGTCCGCAGCAGCGTTTCATAGCCCTGCGCGCGGATGCGCGGCTCCGGATAGCCGGCCCGTCCGAGCGCCGCCGCGACATGCTCGTCCAGCGCCGCGATCGCATCCATGCCTTCGCGAAGGCGCTCCGCACTCAAACCCATCCGCTGCTCATGCCTTTTGACAACGCCCGTCTTGCCGTTATTAGGCTCCCCGAAATCAAAGGTCGAGGGAACGGGGAAGAGATGCCGAAACTGATTGTCGTGTCGCGTGACGGGTCGGAAAAGACCGTGGAAGCCGAAAACGGCCTTTCCGTGATGGAAGCCATTCGCGACAACGGCTTCGACGAGCTTCTGGCGCTGTGCGGCGGCTGCTGCTCCTGCGCGACCTGCCACGTGTTCGTCGACGAGGCGTGGACGGACAGCGTGGGCGGCCCCGGCGAGGACGAGAACGACCTTCTCGATTCGTCCGATCACAAGCAGGTCAGTTCGCGGCTGTCCTGCCAGATCGAGATGAGCGACGCGCTCGACGGCCTCAAGGTCACGATCGCGCCCGAGGATTGAGGTTTGGGGCCTGAGTTCCGCGCTCGCGTTTTGCGGGCGATTGTTGCAGTCTTCGCGCGATGAAACTCGGTCCGCTTCCGAAACAGGGCTTTTTCGCCGACAAGAATCACGCCTTCTGGATCCTCCAGATCGGCGGCTGGTCGGCCTATCTCGTGCTCCGCGCGCTCGGCGGCCTCGCCAATTCCATGGGCATCGCCTTCGTGGTGCCGACCCTGATCGCGACGGCGACGGGCTTTTCGCTCACGCTCCTCATGTCCGCCGCCTACCGGCGCATCATCCGGATGCGCGCGGTGTTCGTATGGAGCCTCACACTCATCATCGTCGCGCTCGCCGCCGCGGTCTTCTCGGTGATCGAGGTGTGGGCGCACGCGCGCTTCTACAACCCCAACTTCCAGCCCGAGGGCATACAGTTCTTCGGCGCGATCCTGCTCGATCTCTCGGTGCTCGCGGCGTGGACGGGGCTCTACTACGGCATCAACTACTACCTGCTGCTCGATGAGCAGTCCGAGCGGGTGCTGATCCTCTCGGGCCAGGCGAGCGCGGCGCAGCTCGCCATGCTGCGCTACCAGCTCAATCCGCACTTCCTGTTCAACACGCTGAACAGCATCTCGACGCTCGTGCTGCTGAAGGAGACCGAGCGCGCCAACACCATGCTCTCCCGCCTGTCCTCGTTCCTGCGCTACAGCCTCGTCAGCGACCCCACGGAAACCGTGAGCCTCGCGCAGGAGATCGAGGCGCTGAAGCTCTATTTCGAGATCGAAAGGATGCGCTTCGAGGACCGGCTGCGCACGCGCTTCGACATCGAGGAGGCCGCGCTGCAGGGCCGCCTGCCCTCGCTCCTTCTCCAGCCGCTCGTCGAGAACGCCATCAAGTACGCGGTCACGCCGCAGGAGGAAGGCGCCGAAATCGTCGTCGCCGCGCATGTCTCGGGGGACCGGCTGCTGATCTCGATCAGCGACGACGGCCCCGGCCTCACCGCCGAAAGATCGGCGCTCGTCCCGTCCGCGGGGGTCGGATTGAACAATATTCGCGATAGACTGTTTCAGACTTATGGCGACGACCAGCGGTTCGAAATGATAAGCAACGTTCCGCAGGGGGTCGTCGCCAACATTGAAATCCCGTTCGAGCCGGCCAATGTTCGGCTCAAGGAGAACGCCTGATGACGATCCGGACCATATTGGTCGATGATGAGCCTTTGGCCATCAAGGGTCTTGAGATGCGGCTGGAAGCCTTCGATGACGTCGAGATCATCGAACGCTGCGCCAACGGACGCGAGGCGATCCGCGCGATCAAGACGCACAAGCCCGATGTCGTGTTCCTCGACATCCAGATGCCCGGTTTCGACGGGTTTTCCGTCGTCAGCGGGCTCGCCGACATCGAGCCGCCGCTGGTGGTGTTCGTCACCGCCTACAACGAGTTCGCGCTCAAGGCCTTCGACGCCCACGCGGTCGACTACCTGATGAAGCCCGTGGACGAGGTGCGCCTCGCCGCGACGATGGAGCGCGTGCGGCAGCGGCTCGCCGAAAAGAACGCGGGCGCCGAGAAGGACCGGCTGCGCGAGCTTCTGGAGGAGGTCGCCCCGAACGCCGCCGCCGACATCAAGCCTTCGGCGGAAGCGCCCGCATCCTCGCGCTTCGAGCGGATGATCAACATCAAGGACCGCGGCCAGATCTTCCGCGTCGACGTGGAGAGCATCGAGCGCATCGACGCCGCCGGCGACTACATGTGCATCTACACCGGCGACAACACGCTGATCCTGCGCGAGACGATGAAGGACCTCGAAAAGCGCCTCGACCCGCGCATCTTCAAGCGCGTGCACCGCTCCACCATCGTCAACCTCGATCAGGTGAAGCAGGTGAAGCCGCACACCAACGGCGAGTGCTTCCTGAAGCTCGGCTCCGGCGCCGAGGTCAAGGTCAGCCGCAGCTACCGCGACGTGGTGGCGCGGTTCCTGTAACACGCGGCGGCTTGGGATGAAGGACCGTTGTTCCGCGTAAGAACGTCCGTCATCCCGGCCCTTCCCAAATAGGGTTTCGCATGAAAGGCTTGCCGCGAACCGCGACACATGTTCGCCTCGTGGATTCCGCCCATGCGAGAATCGGGAGCAGCCCCGAAGCGCAAGACCGATCGCATCGGTGATCGCGCACGCATACGGCCGCACGCATGTGCGCCAGCATGCGCGAGCATGTCTCAACTTCATCAACTTCGGCTGGCATCCGGGCACGGAACGGCCGGGACTCCGCGCGTTACCGCACACATATCCCTATTCGGCAAGGCCGCCCGGCCCCGACCGGCAGCCCCTCTGCGCGGCCTTTCCATCGAAAAGTCACATGGAAATTTTTCGGCCGTTTACACGAGCTTCGTGACCTTCCGGCACGCCGGTCAGGCGTGAACGGCGGCGCCGATGTAGTTGATGCGGCGGTCGTCCGAGAGTTCGAAGCCGCGCGACGGCCGGAAGCCGATGCCGCGCGTTTCGGTGACGCGGAGCCCCGCCGAGGCCAGCGCCGCGGTGAGTTCCTCGGGCGTCAGGAACCTGTTCCAGTCGTGCGTGCCGCGCGGGATGAAGCGCAGCACCCATTCGGCGCCGACGATGAGCGTGCCGTAGGACAGCGCCGTGCGGTTCGGCGTCGAGAAGACGAGCAGGCCGCCCGGCTTCAGCAAGCGCGCGATTCCCCGCAGGAAAACCGGCACGTCCGCGACGTGCTCGACCACCTCCATGCAGGTGACGAGATCGAAGCGCCGCCCCTCTTCCACGAGGGTCTCGACCGGAAACTGGCGATAGTCGATCTCGAGCCCCGCCTCCGCAGCGTGCGCCTTGGCGACCGCGATCGCCTCCGCCGCCGCGTCGATCGCCGTCACGCGTCCGCCGAGCCGGGCGAGCGGCTCGGCGAGGATGCCGCCGCCGCAGCCGATGTCGAGGACGTCGAGCCCGGCGAGCCACGCGCGGTCCCGCGAATCCCGCCCGAAGTGCGCCAGCGCCTGCTCGCGGATGAACGCGAGGCGCACCGGGTTCACCTTGTGGAGCGGCGCGGACGACCCGCTTGCATCCCACCATTCATGGGCGATGCTGTCGAAAAGCCGGGCCTGCGCGGGGTCGATCGTGGTCGTGGTCATGCGCCCACTCTCGCGCGCCGACGCCCGCGCCGCAAGATGCGACTAGCTGCAGCTGTGCCGGAGCACGGCACCCGCGCGCACGTCCTCCAGCTTGCCCTTGTCGAGCGCGACGCGGCCGTTGACGATGACGGTCTCGATGCCCTTCGGATAGTCGACCGGGTTGGTCCAGCTTGCCACGTCGTCGAGCGTCTCGTAGTCGAAGATGACGACGTCCGCGCGCATCCCCTGCCGCACGAGGCCGCGGTCGCTGAGCCCCATGCGCTGCGCCGGCCAGCCGGTCATCTTGCGGACCGCGTCCTCCAGCGTCAGCACCGGGCGGCGCTTCACGTACTCCGCGATCACGCGCGGAAACGTGCCGTAGGAGCGCGGGTGCGGCAGGCCGAGGTCGTCGATCTCGCCCGGCTTCAGTGCCGCGCCCGCGTCGCTGCCGATGCTCGTCCACGGCTGGCGGAGCGCCGTCTCGATGTCCTTCTCGTCGATCATGAAATAGAGCGCCATCGAGCGCTTCGGGTACGCGTTCAGCACGATGTCCCACGCCGCGTCGGCCGGATCGAGCCCGAGCGCCTTGCCGATCTCGACGAAGTTCTTGCCGTGGAACTGCGCGTACCTGTCGCTGTGCGCATTGGCGAGGACGACGCGCTCCCAGCCGCCCGAGGCTTCCACGAGGTTCGACCAGTCCTCCATCGAACCCGCCTTGACCTGTTCCTTGAGTTTCTTGCGGATTTCCGGGTCCTTCAGCCGTTCGAGGCCCTTCTCGACCCCGTCCGCCCACACCCAGTTGGGCACGGTGATCTCGACGCCGGTGCCGCCCGCCGGATAGGGATAGAGGTCCGCCGCGACATCGACGCCGCGCGCCCGCGCCGCCTCGACGGCCGCGACCGCCTTGGCCATGCCCGTGCCCCACGCCGGCGCGTAAGCGTTCTTCAGGTGGTAGATCTCCACCTTCACGCCGCCCTTCTCGCCGATCTCGATGGCTTCCTCGATGGCTGGAACGAGCTTCGCGCTCTCGTCGCGCATGTGGGTGGCGTAGAAGCCGTTGCACTGGCCCGCGACCTTGGCGAGCTCGATGAGGTCGGCGGTGGTCTGGAAGCTGCTCGGCGGATAGATGAGCGCGCTGGTCACGCCGAACACGCCCGCTTTCATCGCGGCGGCGACCTCCGTCTTCATGGCGTCCATCTGGGCCTTCGTCGGTGCGCCCGCCGCATCGCCCATCACCTTCACCCGCGCCTGCGAGCTGGAATAATAGGTGCCGAAGTTGACCCCGATGCCCTGTGTTTCGAGTTTCGAGAAATACGCCGGGATCTCCGCCGCATCGACGGGCGTGCCGCCCTCGCCCGAGATCACCGTGGTGACGCCCTGCCGCAACTTGTTTTCCGCCGCGCCGTTCACCGGGAGCACGCGCCCCGACTGGTCCATCATGTCGATGAAGCCGGGCGCGACGTAGCGGCCGCGTGCGTCGATCTCGCGCTTGCCGCGCGCCTTGACCGTGCCGACCGCCGCGACCCGGCCGTCCTTGATGGCGACGTCGGCGTTCACCCACGGGTTGCCCGCACCGTCGAGAACGCGGCCGCCCCGGATCACGATGTCGTAGTCCGCCGCCGCCTGCGCCGATGCCGCGCCGGACGTCAGCAGGACCGCCCCGGCAAGAAGCGCGGCGCGGGTTCCGAACGCTGTGAAGCTCATCCCTTTTCTCCCTCGTTCATTCTGTTGCGCGCCCGTGTGCTTGTTTCCGGGCGCTTATTTCAGGCAGTTGTCGACCAGCGCCGCGAACGCAGCGCCCCGGCGGATGGGGTCGGCGACGGGAAGACCGAGGCGCGCGCTTTCCTCGGCGAACAGCCGCTCGGCGGCGTCCGCGTCGAGACCCGCCGTGTTGAGCGACACGCCCGCGCACCGGATCGCCGGGTTGGTGCGGCCACCGAGCCGCAGGTTCAGCGCGATCGTCTCTTCGATCGACGGCACCGCATAGCCCGGCGCGCCGAGGACCTCCGCCCGCCCCGGCTGGTGGCACACCACGATCACGTCCGGCTGGCTGCCGTGCAGAAGACCCAGCGACACCGCCGCATAGGCCGGGTGGAACAGCGAGCCCTGTCCCTCGATCACGTCCCAGTGGTCCGCCGCCGCGTCCGGGCTCAGCACCTCGGCCGCACCCGCCTCGAAGTCCGACACCACCGCGTCCATCGGAATGCCCCCGCCCGCGATCATGATCCCGGTCTGGCCCGTCGCACGGAAATCGACGTCGAGGCCCCGCTCCGCGAACGCCGCCGCCAGCGACAGCGCCGTGTACTTCTTGCCGAGCGCGCAGTCCGTCCCCACCGTCAGCAGGCGCTTGCCCGTCCGCTTGCGCCCCGTCCCCACCGGAAGACCCGCAGGCGGCACGCGGACGTCGATCAGGCAGCGGCCATGCTTCTGCGCCGCCGCGGCAAGCTCCGGAACCTCGCCGAGCCGCACGTGCATCCCGCTGACGATGTCGAGACCCGCCTCCAGCGCCTCAAGCAGCGGCGCGATCCACGTAGGCCCGATGATGCCGCCGCGGTTCGCCACCCCGATCAGCACGGCGCGCGCCCCCGCGGCCCGGGCCTCCGCCGGGGTCATGACGGGAAGCCCGGTCGTGACGGTGGCCCCGACAGCGAACTCTCCGACGCACTTGTCACCCGCCCAGTCGCGGACGCCGAAGGCCGTCTTCGCGAAGCCCGGCTCGGTGGTGTCGCCGAGGAACAGGAGATAGGGATACGGCAGACGCGCGGCCGCATCCGGAGAAACATTGGAAATCGCGTTCATGAACGGCTCCGCCGCGCGCCCGGCGCGGCAAGGAATGAAGAAACGGCCTCAACGAAATGATCGGGAGCCCCGCTACGTTTCCGGACTCTCATGGTCTCCCCCATCCTTTGCACCATGCGAGCCCTTGTCATTGCCCATCCCCGCGAACATCGACGCGCGGGGATGATGGGCACACCATCAAATCTCCTGATAAGGACAAAATGGTCCCAAACAGAAATTTGTCAATTCAAACATGCGCGCCATCCAGAAAATTTCATAAATTGCGAATCATTTCAGAAAGTGCAATTTTAGCTCCGAGGGATAAATTCACGCCCCTTTTCCAGCGACAGGCGGATGCGCAGCGGCGCGCAGCCGCTACGGCAGGTCGGCCGCGTCCACGATCTTGGCGTTCGTTCCCGGTTCTGAACGCCGCGGGCGGTCCGGAGTCCCAGCTGGGCCGCCCGCAATATCGTCAGGCCGGGTCTTTGGGGAGGGGATGGAGCGCCGATTTCAGATCGGCATCGGTGGCCGAACAGATGGAGAGGATGCGGCAGGGGGCTTCGCCGACCGCGACATAGGCATGGCCCATGCTGCCGTCGAAATAGACCGAGTCCCCCGTGGACATCAGAGTGGGAGCGTAGAGATCGCAATGAAATTCGCACTGGCCTTCCAGAACCAGCGCATACTCCTCGCCCGGATGCCGCATCATGTCGCCGAACTCGGCAAGCGAGCGCGCGCGGACGTCGATGATCATCGGATTGAGCGATTTGTTGAGAAGGTCCGCGGAGGGATAGACATAATCGTAAGTTGCGGTGCGTATCCGGGGGCCTTCGCCGGCGCGGGTGATCGTCCGGCGCCCCGTGGCAAGAGACCGGCCGGGGCCGGACGCCGCCTTCGGCGCCGCGAACAGGCGCGTGATGTCGATGTCGAGTCCGCGGCTGAGGCGTATCAGCTTTTCATAGCTGAGCGAGATCTTGCCCGTTTCCACCTTGGACAATGTCGAAATCGGCATACCCGTCCGCTTGCTGACCTCCGCCAGCGTCAGGCCGCGCTCGGTGCGGATGCCGCGCAGGACCTCGCCCGGATCAATGTCCGCCGGCGAAGCCGCCGGTGTCGGGCGCGCGACGCTGCGGTGTGCAGTAGACATTCTGTTCCTCTCCTGAGGGCGCAAATTAGCAGAGCGGCGCCCGGCTGTCATGGCGGCGAAACGAGATCAGCTACATCAGGTTTTTCAAAAATTGACAAACTGGAAAATCACCGACGTCATAGCGGCGCGGCCGATCTCGGCTCCACCGGTAAACGCTGAAAGGACTGCCCATGCGACGCGCTTCCCTCGTGGCCTTCTTCTCCGCCGTCCTGCTGGCGTCCGCCCCGGTGGCAGCGCCGGTTCTGGCCGCGCCCGCCGCGGCGACCGCCGAAAGCCGCCTTTCGGACGCCTTCAAGCTCTTCGCCGAGCAGACCGACGGCACGGTCGGCGTCGCCGTGCAGGCGGGGGACGGCAAGGCGATGGCGACGCTGAACGCCGGCACCACCTTCCCGATGGCGAGCACGTTCAAGATCGCCGTCGCCGGCAAGATCTTCGAGCGGATCGACAAGGGCGAACTGACGCTCGAGCAGATGGTGACGGTCGATCCCAAGCTGCTGGTCGGCTCCTACGGCATGGCGATCCAGACCCCGCACCCCGGCATCGCGCTTTCCGTCTACAACCTCCTCGAGTTCATGCTCACCCAGAGCGACAACACCTCGACCGACGTGCTCGTCCAGCTCGCGGGCGGCCCTGCCGCCGTCACCGCATGGCTGCGCGCGCAGGGCATCAGCGGACAGCGGGTCGACAGCGACACCGCCCACCTCATCTACCGCGCCATGGGTATCGAGAACCCCAGCCTCCCCACGTTCAAGGAGAATGTCGAGGCCGCCTACAAGGCCGATCCGGCGCTGCGCGACCGCGGCCCGAACGTGCCGTTCAATGCCGATCCGCGTGACGCCTCCACGCCGGAAGCCATGGTGCAGCTGCTGCTCCGCATTCATTCCGGCAAGGCGATGAGCGCGAAGAGCACCGGGACGCTGATCGGGATCATGGAGCGCTGCCGCACCGGCGAGAAGCGGCTGAAGGGGCTGCTGCCGTCCGACACGGTCGTCGCGCACAAGACCGGCACGCTGTCGTCGGTCGCGAACGACGTCGGCATCGTCACGCTTCCAGGCGGCCGCCAGTTCGCCATCGCCGTGTTCGTGAAGGGCGACACCAAGGGCACCGCCACGCAGGACAAGGTGATCGCGGACATCGCCCGCGTCGCCTACGACCACTTCCTCACCGTCAACTGACCAGCAGAATCCTTGGGGGAAAGAGCCGTAGAATGACGATAAACCTGCCGCCCGAACAGCTCGATTGGCGGATCAAGGGCCTGCCCGCCGCGTGGCGCGGCGATGCGGCGGCGCTCGCCGGGGCCGGGCTTTCGGTGCTGAACGAGGACCTGATGCTGCCGGCGGCGGTGCTGCGCCGCTCGGCGCTTCAGCACAACAGCCGCTGGATGCAGCGCTTCACCGAACGCACCGGCACGCACATCGCGCCGCACGGCAAGACGACCATGAGCCCCGAACTCTTCGCCATGCAGATGGCGGACGGCGCGTGGGGGATCACCGCCGCGACCGCCGGTCACGTGCGCGCCTACCGCGCCTTCGGCATCGGCCGGATCTTCATGGCGAACCAGCTCGTCGGACGCGAGAACATCGCCTACGTCGCGGGCGAACTGCGCGCCGATCCCGATTTCGATTTCTACTGCCTCGTCGACTCGATGCGCGCGATCGACCTGCTCGAAACGGGGCTGGCGGCGACGCTGCCCGGCAGGCGGCTTCAGGTGCTGATCGAGCTCGGCCTCCCCGGCGGCCGCACGGGCTTCCGCGACGATGCCGAGGCGCTGGCGGCGGCCGAGCGGATCGCCGCCTCGCCGCATGTGTGCCTGCGCGGCATCGAGGCGTTCGAGGGCATCGTTCAGGGCCTCGAAGCCGCCGAACGCGACGCGAAGGTCGATGCCCTGCTGGAACGCATCGTCCGCCTCGCCGAACATTGCCACGACGCCGGCCTCTTCGCGGGCGAGCCGATGCTGTCCGCGGGCGGCTCCGCGCTGTTCGACCGCGTCGCCGGGACGTTCGGGGCGGCGCGGAAGGAGCGGCCGTTTCTCGTGCTGCTGCGCAGCGGCTGCTACCTCGTCCACGACAGCCATTTCTACAGGCAGCTCGTCGACCAGCTCGAAGCCCGCTCGCCGATCGCGGCGAGCCTCGGCGAGGGCCTGCGCCCGGCGCTGGAGGTGTGGGCCTATGTCCATTCGCGGCCCGAGCCGACGCGGGTGATCGCGGGTCTCGGCAAGCGCGACATCGGCGAGGACGTCGCCCGCCCCACGCCGCTCGCGTGGGCGCGGCCCGGACCGGGTGCGGCGACGCTGCCGCTCGGCGACACGCACCGCGTCGTGCGGCTCGACGACCAGCACGCCTACCTCGACGTTCCGGCGGAGTCGCCCTTGCAGCCGGGCGACCTGATCGGCCTCGGCATTTCGCATCCGTGCACGACGTTCGACAAATGGAAGCTGCTCTATATCGTCGACGATGCGCTGGTCGTGACGGGATCGGTCAGGACATATTTCTGAGCCGCCGGAACAGGCTCGCGGGGATGGAGGGATTGCAATGAAGAGACTGCTGGCATGGGTGATCGTGCTTCTGGCGCCCGGCGCCGCGCTGGCGCAGGACCCTGCCCTCGACCGCGCGGCCGCGCTGATCGCCGACGCCGCGCAGTGGGAAATCCGCGAGAAGCGGATCCCCTCGATCGCCGTTGCGATCATCGGCCCGGAAGGCGTGCGCTGGTCGGGCGCATGGGGCAAGGCGGATGCGGACGGCAAGGTGGCCGCGACACCCGATACGGTCTATCGCGCGGGTTCGGTCAGCAAGCTTTTCACCGACGTCGCGGTGATGAAGCTCGTCGAGCAGGGCAAGCTCGATCTCGATGCGCCGGTCCGTACCTACCTGCCGGACTTCCGGCCCCGGAACCCGTTCGGCGGCGAGATCACGCTGCGCCAGCTGATGACGCACCGCAGCGGGCTGGTGCGTGAATCCCCGCGCGGCAACTATTTCGACATCGCGCCCAAGGGACAGGCCGACACCGTCCTGAGCCTCAACAGAACGACGCTCGTCGCCGCGCCCGGCACCGTCACCAAATATTCGAACGCCGGGATCGCGGTCGTCGGCGAGGTCGTCGCGCGCGTCACCGGCCTTCCCTTCGAGAAAGCCCTGCACAGCCTCGTGCTGGACCCGCTCGGCATGACGTCGAGCGGCCTCACCGCCGCGCCGTTCACCGGGCGTATCGCCTACAGCGAGATGGCGGCCTTCGACGGGCCGCGCGTCGCCGCGCCGCCGATCGAACTCGGTATGCCCGCCGCCGGGAGCCTGTTCACGACCGCCGGCGACCTCGGGCGCTTCGCGCAGGCGCTGCTGAACAAGGGCGCGATCCCGAACGGCCGCCTGCTGAAAGCCGGCTCGCTCGACACGATGTGGAAGCGCCAGTACCCGGATTCGAGCGCACACATCTTCGGCCTCGGCTTCGTCGTGGCCGACATGGACGGCAAGCGCGTCGTCGGGCACGGCGGCGCGATCTACGGTCATTCCACCCAGTTGCTCGTCATGCCGGAAGAGGGCCTCGGCGTCGTCGCATTCACAACGGTCGATGCCTCGAACCCGATCACCAACAAGCTTGCCGATTACGCGCTGCGCACGGTGGTGGCGCTGAAAGCAGGCGCAGAGCCCCCCGTATTTGCAAAAGCTGAACCCGTCACGGGCGCGGAGGCGAAGCGGCTTTCGGGCTGGTTCACGAACGGCGGGCAGAGCGTCAGCACGCGCATCTACAACGGCCGCCTCGTGATCGACGCCCCGGAGCTGGTCGGCGACATCCGCCGCACCGCCGCGGGCTTCATCGTCGAGGACGCGCAGACCCGGTTCGACAGGCTCGCCATCGCCGACGACGCATCGTGGATCGAGGTCGGCGGTGTCCGCTACACGCGCGGCGAGATGCCCAAGCCGCCGTTTCCCGAAGCCGAGCTCGCCGCGCTCATCGGCGACTACGGCTGGGAGCATAATGTGCTCCGCATCTACGAGCGGGACGGACAGCCGTTCGCGTGGGTTGAATGGACCGAACATTCGCCGCTGACGCGCATTGCTGCCGACCGCTACGCCTTCCCTACGGATCGCGGCCTCTATCCGCTTGAATCGCTCAGCTTCGAGCGCGATGCGGCAGGCGAGGTGACGGCCGCGAGCCTCGGCGGCATCCGCTTCCCCCGCCGCGATTTCGGCGCGGAGGCGGAAGCGAAGACGCGCGCGGGCGTCAGCGCCAATGCAGCCAAACTCCGCGCCGACGCGCTTGCGGCCACGCCCCCCGCGGAGGCGCCGTCGGCGAAGCCGAGCGACCTTTACCCGATCGCGAAGGCCGACCCGACGATCCGCCTCGACGTCCGCTATGCGGGCACCAACAACTTCATGGGCATTCCGCTCTATGAAAGCGCCCGCGCCTATCTGCAGCGGCCCGCCGCCGAGGCGGTGGCGCGCGCCAACCAGGCGCTGCGGAAGCGCGGCTACGGCCTGCTGATCCACGACGGCTATCGCCCGTGGTTCGTCACCAGGATGTTCTGGGACGCGACCGCGCCGGAGAACCGCATGTTCGTCGCCAATCCCGCCGAGGGATCGCGCCACAACCGCGGCGCGGCCGTCGACCTCACCATGTTCGACCTTGCCACCGGCGAGCCGATCGAGACGACTGGTCGCTACGACGAGACCTCGCCCCGCTCCTACTCCAACTTCGTCGGCGGCACCGACCGCCAGCGCTGGTATCGCGAACTGCTGCGCGGCGCGATGGAAGCCGAAGGCTTCGACGTGTACGCGGAAGAATGGTGGCACTTCGACTACGGCAACTGGCGGGACTACCCCATCGGCAACAAGACCTTCGAGGAACTGGAGGGCCGCAAGCGCCGTTAAAGCATCGCTCGGAAAAGTGGGAACCGGTTTTCCGTAAAAGCGATGCGACAACGAACACGAGCATCCGCTCCGTTTGATCGGAGTCATGGTAAGCGTGCGAGGCCCGGTGCAAAAAACTTGTGCCGGGCGCTTGCGTTGCAAAACTGCAACACCATATCGCGCTCACTCCATGATTGCCCGCACAGGGGGATGTAAACGCTATGAATATCGAGAAATTCAGCGACCGCGCCAAGGGTTTCCTGCAGTCAGCGCAGACCGTCGCGATCCGCATGAACCACCAGCGTGTGGCGCCCGAGCATCTGCTGAAGGCGCTGCTGGAAGACGATCAGGGCATGGCGGCCGGCCTTATCCAGAAGGCGAGCGGCGATGCGCGCGCGGCCGTGCGCGAGGTCGATCAGGCGCTCGCCAAGCACGCGCAAGTCTCCGGCGGCGGTGCACAGAGCGTACAGTGGGACAACGACACCGTTCGCGTCCTGACGCAGGCCGAGGAGGTCGCGAAGAAGGCGGGCGACAGCTTCGTCACCGTCGAGCGGCTGCTGCTGGCGCTGACGCTCGCCAAGGACACCGCCGCGGGCAAGGCGCTCGCCGCCGCGGGCGTGACGCCGCAGGGGCTGAACAGCGCGATCGAAGCCCTGCGTCAGGGCCGCACCGCCGACACGGCGGGCGCCGAGGACCGTTATGACGCGCTGAAGAAGTTCGCGCGCGACCTGACCGAAGCCGCCCGCGAGGGCAAGCTCGACCCGGTGATCGGCCGCGACGAGGAAATCCGCCGCACGATTCAGGTGCTGGCGCGGCGCACCAAGAACAACCCCGTGCTGATCGGCGAGCCGGGCGTCGGCAAGACCGCGATCGCGGAGGGCCTTGCGCTGCGCATCGCCAACGGCGACGTGCCCGACGGCATCAAGGACCGCGCCGTGATGGCGCTCGACATGGGCGCGCTGATCGCGGGCGCGAAATACCGCGGCGAGTTCGAGGAACGCCTGAAGGGCGTGCTCGACGAGGTGAAGGCGGCCGAGGGCAACATCATCCTGTTCATCGACGAGATGCACACGCTGATCGGCGCGGGCAAGTCCGAGGGCGCGATGGACGCCTCCAACCTGCTGAAGCCCGCGCTGGCGCGCGGCGAGCTGCACTGCATCGGCGCGACCACGCTCGACGAGTATCGCAAGCACGTGGAGAAGGATCCCGCCCTCCAGCGGCGCTTCCAGCCCGTGTTCGTCGGCGAGCCGACCGTCGAGGACACGATCTCGATCCTGCGCGGCCTCAAGGAGAAGTACGAGCTTCACCACCGTGTAAGCATCGCCGATGGCGCACTCGTTGCAGCTGCGACGCTTTCCCACCGCTACATCACCGACCGCTTCCTGCCGGACAAGGCCATCGACCTGATGGATGAGGCCGCCTCGCGCCTGCGCATGGAAGTGGAATCGAAACCCGAGGAGATCGAGAACCTCGACCGCCGCATCATCCAGCTCAAAATCGAACGCGAGGCGCTGAAGAAGGAGAAGGATGAAGCCTCCAAGGACAGGTTGGCCAACCTTGAGCGCGAACTCATGAATCTGGAGGAGCAGGCGCAGGAGCTCACGGCCCGGTATCAGGCCGAGCGCGAAAAAATGCAGTCCGAAACTGACCTCAAGGCCCGGCTAGAAGCCGCACGCAGCGAGTTGGACCAAGCTCAACGCTCTGGCAATCTCGCCCGTGCCGGCGAGCTTTCCTATGGTGTTATCCCCGGCCTTGAAAAACAGCTCGCCGAAGCGGCGCAGGCGCCGAAGGGCGCAATGTTGCGCGAGACAGTGACCGCCGACGACATCGCCGGCGTCGTCTCGCGCTGGACAGGCATTCCGGTCGACCGGATGCTGGAGGGCGAGCGCGAGAAGCTGCTCCACATGGAGGCTCTGATCGGCAAGCGCGTGATCGGGCAGGACGACGCCGTGAAGGCCGTCTCCGCCGCCGTTCGGCGCGCGCGCGCGGGGCTTCAGGATCCGAACCGGCCGCTCGGCAGCTTCCTGTTCCTCGGCCCCACCGGCGTCGGCAAGACCGAGCTCACGAAGGCGCTCGCCGAGTTCCTGTTCGACGATGCATCCGCAATGGTGCGCATCGACATGAGCGAGTTCATGGAGAAGCACAGCGTCTCGCGCCTGATCGGCGCGCCTCCGGGCTACGTCGGCTACGACGAGGGCGGCGTGCTGACCGAGGCGGTGCGGCGGCGGCCCTATCAGGTCGTGCTGTTCGACGAGGTGGAGAAGGCGCACGCGGACGTGTTCAACGTGCTGCTGCAAGTGCTCGACGACGGGCGGCTGACCGACAGCCAGGGCCGCACGGTGGACTTCACCAACACCATCATCATCCTGACCTCGAACCTCGGTTCGCAGTACCTGTCGTCGCTGCGCGACGACCAGACGGTGAAGGATGTCGAGGACGAGGTGATGGCCGTGGTGCGCGGGCACTTCCGCCCCGAGTTCCTGAACCGGCTCGACGAGATCATCCTGTTCCACCGCCTCGCGCAGGCGCACATGGGACCGATCGTCGACCTTCAGGTGGCGCGCGTGCAGAAGCTGCTCGCCGACCGCAAGATCGCCATCGACCTCACCCCCGCCGCCCGCGACTGGCTCGGCCGCGTCGGCTACGATCCCGTCTACGGCGCAAGGCCGCTAAAACGCGCCGTGCAGAAGTACCTGCAAGACCCGCTCGCCGACAAGATCCTCTCCGGCGAGATCGGCGACGGCGCGACCGTGGAAGTGGACGAAGGCGACGGGGCGCTGGCGTTTCGGGTTGGGTAGCAAAAAGGGGCGGTTCCGAAGAACCGCCCCACGTTTTTACCCGAGGACCGAAGCCTAGAGTTTAACCTTGATCCCCGCGTAATAGCTGCGGCCGAGCGGATTGTAGACACCGGTCTCGGAGTCCTGACCCACCGTTGCATCGGGCGTGCCGCCGAAGAAGATCGGGTTGTTGTTCAGCACGTTGTCGACACCGATGTAAAACTCGGCGCGCTCCGTGACGCTGAAGCGCGCCTGCGCGTCCAGATAGAATTCCGGATGCAGGCGATACGGCTTGGCGCCAGCGCTCCCGGCCTTTTCGCCGGTGAACTGGTCGTCGAAATAAGCCGCCCCGATATACGTACCGGTAAGGCTGAACTTCGTCGATTCCGTGCCAAGGCTCGTGTTGATGACGAAGCGGTCACGCGACGCACCAACCTCGCCGGCGAAGGAGTCCTTCGCGCTGCCCGGCAGCGGAATGACATAACCCTTCAGCAGGTGCGTATAGGCGGCATTGAACATCCAGTTCAGGTCGGCGCCTCCGACACGCAGATTCTGGCGATAGTTCAACGTGAAGTCGAGACCGGACGTGTAGTAACCGCCGCTGTTCGAACGTCCCGTGTTCACCTCGTCGAGCGAACCGGCAAGGTTCTGGCCCTGCGCGGCCGGACGACGAACGACGAAGTCGCAATAGTCCGACACGCTTTCACGGTAGCACTGGTCGAGGATGAATTGCAGCGGCGTATCGACGATGGCGTCCTTGACGCGGACACGGAAATAGTCCGCGGTGATCGTCAGGTTACGCAGCGCATCGATCGAACGCGGGTTGATCACCACGCCTGCCGTCAGCGTCTTGCCCTTTTCTTCCTGAAGGTTCGGGTTGCCGCCGGCATAGCTGGTGACGCCCTGACGGTCGGCCTGCGATACCGTGAACGTGCCGTTGGCCGTAATGTTCGTGAGCACGCCCGGCGCTGCGCGGCAGTTGTCGCCGAGGGTGCCGCCGCCGGTCGCCCCGATACCTTCGCAGGGATCGTTGAGCGCCGGAAAGTCCTGGCTGAGACCTTCGAACAATTCCACGATATTCGGCGCACGCACGGTCTGCGCATACATCACGCGGAAACGGATGTCCTGAATCGGAGCGAATTCCGCACCGGCATTCCAGCTGAAAGTCTTGCCGACGGAGCTGTAGTCCGAATAACGAACCGCACCGCGAACCGAGAGGTCATGGACGAACGACTGCTGGACCAGCGGTATCAGGGTCTCGCCGTAGAACTCGTAAAGGTCGAACTTGCCGCGTGTCGGCGGAAGCGCGTTACCGCCGTTAAGACCCGCCGTTTGCAGCGCATCCCATTCGCTTGCCGAAGCTTCGCGGCGATACTCGGCGCCGACCGTGACGGCAACGTCGTCCACGCCGGAGATCGAGAACAGACGTCCCGAAATGTTGGCGCCGACCTGCGTCTGCTTCAGCACGGCCATGTAATGCGACGGCGCTTCGAGATAGTCCACCGCATCCGCGAGCGAACCGAGCCCGAAGACGTTCGCGGGCACGCACCCGTTCGCCACGGCATTGGGATCAGCGCACACGTATCCGCCGTTGCCGTCCGGAATGATCTGCTGCGACAGACGGAAGTTCACGACATTGATCTGGCCGTTGCCGGACTGCCTGATGTCGGTCTGCCCGTAATTGGCGAACGCCTCATACGACCACCTGTCGCTGATATCGCCGCGCAAGCCGCCGACGAGACGGAACGTCTGGCGCGTCGCATCCGCAGTGCGGTTACCGAAGTCGAAAAGCCGCTTCGATACGAAGATATCGCGAAGCCCGTCCTCATCGGTGTCCGAGGCATCGTTGTAAATCGCGTCGGGCACGAACGGGTTGCGATAGATCGTGCCGTTGTACAGCGTCTCGATCGGCATCTGGCCGTTCGCATACTGCTTGCCGGACGTGTCCGTATCCCAGGGGAACGGCTCGATGATCGACTTCGCATTGGTGCTGGTGAACGTGCCTTCGAAGAAGGCCGTCATGTTGTCGTTGATTTCGTAGTGCGCATTCGCCGCGATCACGTAACGCTCGGTCGGAACCGCGAGATAGCGATAGCCGGTACGATTGAAGCCATCGGGCCCGATCGGCTGACCGGCAAACGCACCGCAAGACTGCGGCGCAACGCCGCCATTCGTCGAGGTACACGGACGCAAAGCACCGCTTGCATCGTATGTCCAGGCGAAGTTGTCGGTGAAGTAGGTGCCGGTTGGCGAATAGCTCGACAAAAACGGCGTAACCGCGTCGAACGCATCACCGCCGAAGAACACGGCCGAAATATTGTCGACGTCCGAAGGACCCCATTCGGTGCGGTGATTCTTCTTCCATGCCGCGCCCTGCTTCGAATAACCGAAGTGGAGCATGAAATTACCCCGGCCATCGCCGAAGTTGCTGCCGAGTGTCGCCGAGGTATCGAGCGTGAAACTGTCGCCTTCCTCGGTGATTCCGCTCTGGGCGGAAAGTTCCAGACCCTCGAAGTTCTGCTTCGTGATGAAGTTCACCACGCCCGCAACAGCATCGGAGCCGTAAATGGCCGAAGCACTGCCGCTGGTGAGAACCTCGACCCGCTCGATCATCGGCGTCGGGATGGCATTCAGATCGACGGCGGCGCTGCCCGGAATACCGGAGACCATGCGGCGGCCGTTCACGAGAATGAGCGTACGATCAACGCCGAGATTGCGCAGGTCAACCGTGGCCATACCGCTCGAACTGGTGTTGAAGGCCGAGTTCGTGCGCGACACCGTCGGCGCACCGAAAACCGGATTGTCGAGCAGCACATCTTGGATGTTCACGGCACCGGTCGCCTCGATGGCCGCCTCGGTCACCACCTGCACAGGCGCGACCGTGCCCACGTTCGCCGATGCGATGCGCGAGCCGGTGACGATGATAAGTTCTTCGCTTGCCGCTTCGTCGGCAGACGCCGCGTCCTGTGCAAGAGCCGGAGCGGCAATCATTGCCGCTGCGACGAACACGCTGCTTGAACACAGCGCGCGACGATAAAGCGAAATTTTCGCGTTGTTCACGTCCCAGTCCTTTAAAAATTTATCCCAGTTTTGTCGCCGATACCTGTTGCATTTTTACATCGGTGAGGATTGGCCTTGTTTCGACCACTGCCCCTTTCTGATGCCGAAACACGTATTGGCGCAGTCCATTGCGGACCTAGCGTGTTTGTCCTCAAATGTTCCTGAAGTGTAAAGCTGGTCAGAATGGACCTGATCGCTTCAAACTGGCGGTGTGATGATCCCGCAACAGTGTGTGCAGCGAGGTAACCAAATCGACATAGAAATTGTAATTTTATTACTGTTCAACAACAGGCCGGCAAGACCTGTGACAACAATGTGGCAGGATCGAAACGTACGCCCTGCCACATGACGCCCCAGTGCAGATGCGCGCCCGTCGCGCGTCCGGTGGCGCCGACAGCGCCAATGATTTCACCGGTTTGCAGCGCCTGTCCGGCGGCCACGTCGACCCGGTCGAGGTGCAGGAACGACGAGGTGAGTCCCTGCCCGTGGTCGAGGATGACGAGATTGCCTTCGAGGCTGAAGAGCGGCGGCGATGCGAGCACGACGCGGCCCGGCGCCGGCGCAACCACGGGCGTGCCGACCGGGGCCGCGATGTCGAGGCCGGAATGGGGGCTTTGCGGCTCGTCGCCGTAGAAACGCTGCGATCCGAACACGCCGCTGACGCGTCCCGAGGCCGGCAGGACGAACCCGCCGCGCCAGCCGGATTCGCCGCTCGGCGCGCCCCGTGCCGCGCCGATGCGCGCAAGCTCTTCCGCGCGGCGGGCGGCGAAACCGGGATCGGCGGTATGGCGCTGAAGACGTGCGGGCAGCCGGTCTTCGGGGAACACGCGCGGGCGGAGATCGAGGCGGTGTTCGGCGGCCACACCATCGCCGCCTTCCGCGCGCAGCAGCACCGACGACGACGCCTCGCGCGGGAAGGCGACGAAGAACGCCCCGTCCGCCGCAACCGGCACGTCCTTGCCGTCCAGCGTCAGGCGCAGCGTTCCGGGCGGCGCCAGCCCGCGCGCAAAGCCGGCCTGCTCCGGCACGCCTTCGATGGCGCCGAACGCAAAGGCCGGGGCCGGAGTCGGAGCGAACGCGGCAACAGGCTCCACGGGCAGGTTTTCGGCCGTTCGCGACGCACAGGCCGCCAGCAGCAGGACAGCGCTAGAGGCGGCCCAGCGCACGCATTTCGGCATAGCGGGCCGCCGCGGCTTCACCCGAGACATAGGCCTCCTGAAGCTCGTGGCTCCAGTAGCGCAGGTTCTGAAGCGGAACGCGCGTGCCGGTGACCGCGCAGGTCACGTGATCACCGTGCTGGAGCACGCGGTAGGAGCCGGAAAGATACTGGAGCCGCGCCGGGCGGCCTTCACCGAGTTTGAGCATAGCGGGCATAATGATCGCCTACAGCAGCTTCGCCTGCAAGGGCGCATCGCTCTCGCGAGCGGATTTGCGGGGCTTCCCGCCGACCGCGACGTCCACGGGCTCCGGACTGTCGCCGAAACGAAGCCCGAGGCGAACCTCGCGCCGCGCCTCGCCCGCGCTCTTCACGAGGCTGCCGTCGGGCCGCGTCACCACGGCATAGCCGCGCGACAGGATGGCGAGCGGACTGAGCGATTCGAGAAGGCGTGCCGCGGCGGCAGCGCGTTCCGACGCGCGGCGGGCAAGGCCGGAGAGGAGCGTCGGGCGCAGGCGTGCCGCGGGTTGCGCGAGGTCGTGCCGCGCATCGGCGATGCGGCCGCGCATCGCGGCGCGCAGCGGCTCGGCGGCCTGGGCATAGCGGCCCTGCCACTGCTGGAGCGCGGCGCGCAGCGCGCGCGGCAGGCGCTCGCCCACGTCGTCGAGACGCTGCGTCTTCATGCCGAGGATCGCCGCAGGCGTCGGCAGGCGCGCGGCCCAGAGGTGGAGGCGTTCGGCGCGACCCTCCGCCGCCTTCGCGATGCAGCGGTCGAGCCGCGCCGCGAACGACGAGACGCCCGCGACCAGTTCGGTGCGGACGGGCACGGCAAGCTCGGCGGCGGCGGTGGGCGTCGGGGCGCGGTGGTCCGAGGCGAAGTCGATGAGCGTGGTGTCGGTCTCGTGGCCGACCGCGCTGATGAGCGGGATTTCGGACGCCGCCGCCGCGCGCACGACGATCTCCTCGTTGAACGCCATCAGGTCCTCGATCGAGCCGCCGCCGCGCGCGACGATGAGCACGTCCGGCCGCCGCGCCATCGCGTTGAAGCCGCGGATCGCCGCCGCGACCTCCTCCGCCGCGCCGTCGCCCTGCACCTTCACCGGCCAGACCAGCACGTCGCGCGGGAAGCGGTCGCCGAGACGGTGCAATATGTCGCGGATCACCGCGCCCGTGGGCGAGGTGACGACGCCGATCAGTTCGGGGAGCCACGGGATCGGCCGCTTGCGCTCGGGCGCGAACAGGCCCTCGGCGGCGAGCATCGCCTTGCGCCGCTCGATCATGGCGAGGAGCGCGCCCTCGCCTGCAAGCTCCAGCGATTCGACGACGATCTGGTACTTGGAGCGCCCCGGATAGGTGGTGAGGCGGCCGGTGGCGACCACCTCCATGCCGTCCTCGGGGCGGAAATTCAGGCGCGCGCGCTGCCCCTTCCACATCACCGCGTCGATCAGCGCCGCATCGTCCTTCAGTGCGAAATAGGCGTGGCCGGAGGCGGGCACCTTCCAGCCCGAAACCTCGCCGCGCAGGCGGACGCTCCCGAACTGCTCCTCGATACTGCGCTTCAGCGCCGAGGACAGTTCGGAGACGGTGAATTCATGGGCGTTGCCGGGGGCGTCCATCAGGCGTTGCTAAGCGCTCGGCGCACGCTCTACAAGGCCCGGCCATGAACATCCTCCTGATCGGAAGCGGCGGCCGCGAACATGCGCTCGCCTGGAAAATCGTCCAGTCACCGCTGTGCGACACGCTCTGGTGCTCTCCCGGCAATGCGGGGATCGCGGACGTTTGCGAACGCGTCTCGCTGAACAGCGCCGACCATGCGGCGGTCATCGCCTTCTGCCGCGAGAAGGCCGTGGGCCTCGTCGTCGTCGGGCCGGAGCAGCCGCTCGTCGAGGGGCTGGTGGACGCGCTGACGGCGGCGGGCATCAAGGCGTTCGGGCCGAGCGCGAAGGCCGCGCAGCTCGAAGGCTCGAAGGGCTTCACCAAGGACCTGTGCAAGCGCGCAGGCATTCCCACCGCCGCCTACGAGCGCTTCACGGATGCGGGCGCGGCGAAAACCTATGCGGCGACGCGCGGCCTCCCCATCGTCATCAAGGCGGACGGGCTCGCGGCGGGCAAGGGCGTCATCATCGCCGAGACCCGCGCGGACGCGAATGCTGCCATCGACGACATGTTCAGCGGCAGCTTCGGCGCAGCGGGCGCCGAGGTGGTGATCGAGGACTTCCTCACCGGCGAGGAGGCCAGCTTCTTCGCGCTCGTCGACGGCAGGACCGCCCTCCCCCTCGCCTCCGCGCAGGACCACAAGCGCGTCGGCGACGGCGACACCGGCCCCAACACCGGCGGCATGGGCGCTTATTCCCCCGCGCCGGTCCTCACGCCGGAGCTCGAGGCGCAGGTGATGCGCGAGATCGTGCAGCCCACGGTGGACGCGATGGCGGCGGACGGTATCCCCTATGTGGGCGTGCTCTACGCGGGGCTGATGCTGACCGAAACCGGCCCGCAGCTCATTGAGTACAACGCGCGCTTCGGCGATCCCGAATGCCAGGTGCTGATGCTGCGCATGAAGTCCGACATCGTGCCCCTGCTGCTCGCGGCGGTGGACGGCGCGCTCGAATACGTCAGCATCCAGTGGCACGACGCGCCCGCGCTCACGCTGGTGATGGCGGCGGAGGGCTATCCGGGCACGCCAAGGAAGGGCACGGTGATCGAGGGCGTCGAGACGGCGGCGGGCGAAGGCGTGGTCATCTTTCATGCGGGCACCGCGCGCGATGCCGAGGGACGCCTGATCGCGAACGGCGGCCGCGTGCTCAATGTCACCGCCACCGGACGCACCGTCCGCGAAGCACGGGACCGCGCCTATGCCGCTGCCGAAAAGATCAGGTGGCCGGAGGGCTTTTACAGGTCAGATATCGGCTGGAGGGCGATCGCACGGGAGGGATAGACGGCGTGACCACCAAGCAGGAGCAGTTCTCCGGAACGCAGGCGGTTCGCGAGCAGCACCGTTTCGACGAGGCGCGCCTCGCGGACTGGATGCAGGCCAACGTGGAGGGCTACACGGGTCCGCTGACGGTCGAGCAGTTCAAGGGCGGCCAGTCGAACCCGACCTACAAGCTGCTGACGCCCGCGAAAAACTACGTGATGCGCCGCAAGCCGCCGGGGCAGCTCCTGAAATCCGCGCACGCCGTCGACCGCGAATACCGCGTGATCAGCGCGCTTCACGCGCAGGGCTTCCCCGTGGCGCGCGCCTACGGCCTCTGCACCGACGAGGACGTGATCGGCACGTGGTTCTACGTGATGGACTGCGTCGACGGGCGCGTGGTGTGGGACACGTCCTTCCCCGGCGAATCCCCCGAAAGCCGCGCCGCGCACTTCGACGCGATGAACAGGACCATCGCCGACCTCCACAACTTCGACCCCGAGGCGATTGGCCTCGGCGACTTCGGCAAGCCCGGCAACTATTTCGCGCGCCAGATCGGCCGCTGGGCGGGCCAGTACAAGGACGACGAGCAGGCCGGCCATTTCGAGGAGATGGACCGGCTGTGCGAGTGGCTGCCCGCCAACATCCCGCCCGGCGACGAGACCAGCGTCGTGCACGGCGACTACCGCGCCGACAACATGATCTTCCACCCCACCGAGCCGAGGGTGCTCGCGGTGCTGGACTGGGAGCTCTCGACGCTCGGCCATCCGCTCGCCGACTTCACCTACCACCTGATGATGTACCGGATGCCGCCCGAGGAAACGGCGGGGCTCGCAGGCAAGGACCTCACGGCGCTCGGCATCCCGGGCGAGGCCGAATACGTCGAGGCCTATTGCCGCCGCACCGGGCGCAGCGGCATCCCCAACCTCGATTTCTACATCGCCTTCAACATGTTCCGCCTCGCCGCCATCATCCACGGCATCAAGGGCCGGTACATAAGGGGCACCGCCGCCAACGCCCACGCCGCCGCGATGAGCGAGCGGCTGGTCCCGCTCGCCAGACTCGCGTGGGCGCAGGCGGAAAAGGCGATGAAGGCCGGCTAGCGGCCGCCCTCGCCCGCCGCGCGCGGCACGGGCTTCCAGTTGCGCGCGAAGGCATCGAGCAGGCGCACGCCATAGCCGACCGCACCCTTCGGGGCGGTGGGCAGGGCCTTGTCGGTCCAGACCGTGTAGGCGACGTCGAGATGTGCCCACGGCGTTTCGGGCTTCACGAACGCGCCGATGAAGTGCGCGCCGAGGCCCGCGCCGGGCCTGCCGTTTTCGGCGGAGTTCAGGATGTCGGCGACGCCCGAGCTCATCGTCTCGGCATAGGCGGGATGGAGCGGCAGCTGCCAGAGCGGCTCGCCGGCGGTCTTGCCCGCGGCCGTCAGCTGCGCGGCGAGCGCATCGTGGCGGCTGAAAAGCCCCGCGTAGTCGTCGCCGAGCGCACCGCCGACGGCGCCGGTCAGCGTCGCGATGTCGACGATCGCCGCCGGGTTGAAGCGCGCCTCCGCATAGGAGACCGCATCGGCGAGCACCAGCCGCCCCTCGGCATCGGTGTTCGTCACCTCGATCGTCTTGCCGTTGTACGCCTTCACGACGTCGCCGGGGCGTGTCGCGCCGCCGTCGGGCATGTTCTCGGCCAGCGCGGCGACGGCGACCACGTTGACGGGCGCGCCGCTTTTCGCAAGCGACAGCACGGTGCCGACCACCGTCGCCGCGCCCGCCATGTCGGTGCGCATCCGCCACATGCCCGCGCCCGGCTTCAGCGAGATGCCGCCCGAATCGAAGGTGATGCCCTTGCCCGCCAGCACCAGCGGCGCCTCGCTGCCGCCGCCGCGGTACTCGACGATCAACATGCGCGGCGGCCGCGTCGATCCCTTGCCGACGCTGAGGATCGCGCCCATGCCGAGCTTTTCCATCTCCGGCACGCCCAGCGCCTCGATCCGCACCTTGGCGACGCCCTTGAACGCCTCGCGCACGCGCTCGACGATGACCTCCGGGTATTTCACGTTCGAGGGTTCGCTGATGAGGTCGCGCACCAGCGTGACGCCCTCGACGAGCGCCCTGCCCTGCGCGGCATAGCGCTGGGCGCCCGCGGCCCCGACCACGGTGAGCGGCGCGTCGCGGCCCACCGCGCGCGGCGTCTGCGGGGGCGTCTTGTAGCGATCGAAGCTGTAGCCGCCGAGGTCGGCGCCGACGGCGAGATCGGCGGCGGCATCGGCGACGCCCGGCGCAAGCCCCGAGGCAAGGAGCGCGACCGGCCCGTCCGCCGACACCGTCTCCCGCGCGGCGAGGCCGCCGATGTCCTGGAGCCCGGCGGGCGTCAGCCCGCCCTTCGCGCCGATGACGACGATCTGCTGCCATGCGCCGACGCCGCGCAGGACGAGCGTCGAATTCGCCTTGTAGTCGAACGCGGCGGCATCGAGCGCCCGGCCCACGGCATCGCGGGCCGCGGTGTCGAGCGATGCGGCGCGCACCGCCAGATCATCCTTCGCGGCGAGCGGCAGGACGATCGCCGCGCTGCCGTCCGGCACGCGATCGGCAAAGGCGACGGGGCGCGCCTCCGCTGCCGCCGTCCCGAGGAGACCCGCCAGCAGCACCGCAAAGCCAACATCACGCATTCCTGAATTCTCCTTCCTGAATTGCGCCGACAATGCCAGCCGACGCCTCGAAGGCGCAAGTCCATGATCGGAACGAAGAAATGACATGGTTTACACCGTTATTAACCCTAACCGCCAGCGTCTCGTTCAAGGCTGGCGTGTCATAAGCCTTTGCGGGGCGAGGCGCGGATGCGCCCAAGAAAAACAGGAACTTCGGGTGTTCAAACGAATTCGGCGCAACCAGATCAGGTCCGGCATGTTCATCCATGCCATCGAAGGGTCGTGGTTCTCCCATCCCTTCATGAAGGCCGGATTCCTGCTAACCGAGGCCGATGACGTGGACGCGCTGCGCACGAGCCGCGCCGATGCGGTGGTGATCGACACGGCGCGCGGCCTCGACGTCGAGCCGCCGCCGCAAGCCGCCCGCGAGACCGCCGAAACGGATGCCGCCGCACCCGAATCCGCCCCGCCGGAGCCGGAACGGGCCGTGGCAGACGCCGCGGAGACGCCCGAAGCCGTAGCCGTGCCGATCCATGCCCCCGGCCCGACGCCACCCGCGGCGGAAACCGCCGAGGGACCGTGCAGCCTCGCCGAGGAGTTCGGGAGGGCGAGCCGCATCGCCGAGAACGCCAAGCTGGTCATGACCGAGCTTTACGATCAGGCGCGGCTCGGCCGGATCGTGGAGGCGGACACGCTCGTGCCCCTCGTCGACGAGATCGCCGCGTCCATCGCGCGCAACCAGTCGGCGCTCACCAGCATCCTCAGGCTGAAATCCAAGGACGAGTACACTTACGTCCACTCGGTCGCGGTCGCGGCGCTGATGATCAATCTCGGCCGCGAGATCGGCGGCTTCGACCGGGACACGCTGCGCGACGCCGGCGTCGCCGGGCTGCTGCACGACATCGGCAAGATGGCGATGCCGCCCGAGGTGCTGGGCAAGCCCGGCGACCTCACCCATGCCGAATACACGATCATGAAGCTGCACCCGGAGCGCGGGCACAGCCTGCTCACGCGGAGCCGCGACGTGCCCGAGATGGCGCTCGACGTGTGCCTGCACCACCATGAAAAGGTCAACGGCACGGGCTATCCCAAGCGGCTGAAGGGCGGGCAGATCACGCTTTTCGCGCGCATGGGGGCCGCCTGCGACGTCTATGACGCGCTCACCTCCAACCGCCCCTACAAGGAGGCGTGGGTGCCGAACATGGCGCTGAAGACGATGTTCGGCTCGCGCGGCCATTTCGATTCCGACATCCTCACCGCGTTCATCCGCAGCGTCGGCATCTATCCCGTAGGAACCGTGGTGCGCCTGCGCTCGGACCATCTCGCGGTCGTCACCGACATCAACCCGGCCGATCTCACCCGCCCGGTCGTCCGCATGTTCTTCTCGATCCCGAAACGCGCGGCGATCGCCCCGCAGGACGTGAACCTTCTGGTGGAAGCGGACGGCGACGCGATCGTCTCGTCCGAGAATCCCGAGGACTGGGGCCTCGAGGGCTGGGAAGGCCGCTGGGCAACGATCGCCGCCTGAGCCGCGGAATACGACTGGGGATGGATCGCCGCCGCGGCGTTTCCTAATGTCGGCCCGAACCAGCAAGAGGCCGTCCCATGCGTCCGATCATCGACATCGCGGAAGTTTCGAAACGCCTGCTCGGCAGCGCGCCGGAGGATCTCGGGCATCACGAAAAGCGCGTCCTCGAACATGTTTCGAAAAGGACGCCGATCAGCCGCGACGCGGGGCTTCTTGCCGAGGCGCACGCCACGTTGGGGGACCGGCTCTCGGACCGGGTGGCCGAGGTGGGCGGGTCGTGGGGCTTCATCATCGCCTTCGCGCTGGTGCTGCTCGGCTGGATGCTGCTGAACGGCGGAATCCTGCCGCGGCTGGGGCTGACCTTCGACCCCTACCCCTACATCTTCCTGAACCTGATGCTGTCGACGCTCGCCGCGGTGCAGGCGCCGATCATCATGATGAGCCAGAACCGGCAGGCCGACAAGGACAGGCTCGCCGCGCGGCTCGACTATGAGGTGAACCTGCGCGCCGAGCTCGAAATCCTGCGCCTGCATGAAAAGCTCGACATGGCGGTGATCGAGTCGCTGCACCGGCTGGAGGCAGAGGTGGCGGCGCTCAAGGCGCGCAGTTAGGACCGTTCGCCATTCAGGTCAGGCCGAGGCGAAAATGGTGGATTTCGAGAACCGGCGCGCAGCGTACTTATAGTACGTGAGCACCGGAAGCGCAGAAAGCCACCGTTTGCAGCCCGGCATCACCTGAATGGCGATCGGTCCTAGGGTTCCGGATTCGCGGCGGGCGCCGCGAGCAGCCGGTCGATCTTGCGGCCGTCCATGTCGACGACCTCGAAGCGCCAGCCGTCGTAGGCGAAGGTCTCGCCAATCTCGGGAAGGTGCGTGAGCACGCTGAGCGCGAAGCCTGCCACGGTCTGGTAGTCGCGGTCGGCCGGAAGCCTTGTGCCGAGCGTTTCGGCCATCTCGTCGGCGGGCATGGAGCCCGCCAGCAGCCAGCTGCCGTCGCCGCGCTCCACGGCGTCGGGCTCGCTGCCCTCGTCGAGATCGGACTTGAACGCGCCCGCGATCGCCGCGAGCAGGTCGGCCGGGGTCAGGATGCCCTCGAAGTGGCCGTACTCGTCGTGGACGAGCGCGATCGGCACGTCCGCCTGCCGCAGGATTTCCAGCGCGTCCGCCGCATCCATCGCATCGGGAACGACGGGGGCCGGCCGGATCAGGGCCTTGAGATCGAGCGGGCGGCCATCGAGGATCGCGGCGACGACATCGCGCGCCTGCACGACGCCGACGATGCGGTCGATGGAGCCTTCCGCCACCGGCAGGCGCGTGTGCGGCGTCGCCACCAGCTCGGCGCGGATCTCGGCCTCGTCCGCCTCGATGTCGAGCCAGTCGATCTCGGTGCGCGGCGTCATCACTGCGCGCACCGAGCGGTTGGCGAGACGCATCACGCCGCTGATCATCTGGCGCTCGCTCTCCTCGATGACCCCGGCGCTGGTCGCCTCGGAGACGATGAGGTGGAGTTCCTCGGCGGTGACGTGATCGGCGTTCTCCTTTGCCGCCCCGAACAGGCGAAGCAGGGCCTTCGTCGAACGATCGAGCACCCAGACCAGCGGCGCCGTGATCCGCGAAAGCACCGACATGGGCGGCGCGATGAACGACGCGATGCGTTCCGGGTTCCTCAGCGCAAGCTGCTTCGGCACGAGTTCGCCCGCCGTGAGCGAGAGATAGGTGATGACCGAAACGACGAGCACGATGCCGATCTCGCCCGATGCCCGTTCCGGCACACCGAGCGCGGCCAGCCGGTCCGCCACCGGCGTGCCGAGCGTGGCGCCGGAGTAGGCACCGGCGACGATGCCGATGAGCGTGATGCCGATCTGGACCGTGGAGAGGAAGCGCGACGGCTCCTCGTGCAGCGCCATCGCGATGCGCGCGCCGGGCTTGCCGGCGTTCGCCATCGCCTGTAGCCGCGCCCTGCGCGACGACACCACCGACATTTCGGACATGGCGAACACGCCGTTCAACGCGATGAGAAGCAGGATGATGCCGAGGTCGGACCAGGGAAACGGCTGCATGACCGGCTTTCCTTATACGGCGGGACGGGGCATTTGAAGTCCGCACGTCAGGAAGGGACCCGCAATGCTGAATGTCGTCACCCGCGCCGGCAAGGAACCGGCGCTCGCCCTCGTCCACGGCTGGACCTGCGACCACCGGGCCATGCAGCCGGTGGCGGAGGCGTTCCCGGCGCAGAAGGCGGTGATGCCCGACCTCCCCGGCCACGGCGCGAGCCCCGAAACCGGCGACTATGCGATCCCGGCGCAGACGGGCGCCGTGCTCGCCGCGATGCCCGAGCGCGCCATCTGGGTGGGCCATTCGATGGGCGCGCAGATCGTGGTGGAAGCCGCGGCGCGCGCGCCGGAGCGCGTGATGGCCGCCGTGCTGCTCGATCCGGCCGCGATCCAGCCGATGGAAGCGGCCTTCGCCGGGCGCGACCGCATGAAGGCCGACCTTGCGACGACGGACGATTTCCCCGCGCTGATGCGCCGCTTCTCAGGCGGCATGATGATCGCGCCGACCGATGCGGAGGCCGTGCGCGCACTCGCCGACACGCAGGCCGCCGCCGATCCCGAGGTGGCGCGCGCGGGCTGGGACGCGATCTGGAGCTGGGACGGCCCGGCCGCGTTCGCGGCGCTTTCCGTGCCGACCCTCGTCATCACGGTCGAGCGCACGATGAACCGCCTTTCCGACCTCTCGAAGCTCAACCGCCGCATCGCCACCGCGCAGGTCACGGGATCGGGCCACATGCTCCAGTTCGAGGTGATGGATCAGGTGGCGGCGATGATGCGCCGTTTTTTCCATCTGAACGATCTGCTCAGCGCGCGTTAAGCTGAACTGCTGTTGGAACCAGTGGGCGGCGCGCTGCGTACTAGCGCCGCGAACAGAAATGGAGATCAGGGGCTTATGTCTATCCGAGCGAAACTGGTTGCAGCGACCGGGGCCACGGCCCTGCTGCTGACGACGGCGTGCGTCACCAACCCGGAAACGGGCGAGAAGAAGCTGTCCAAGACCGCGATCGGCGCGGCCGTCGGCGCGGCCGGCGGTGCGGGCCTCGGCGCCATCATCGGCGGCAAGCGCAACCGCACCGAGGTGCTGGTCGGCACCGGCATAGGCGCGCTCGCGGGCGCGGCGGTCGGCGCCTACATGGACAAGCAGGAGAAGGAGCTGCGCGAGAAGACCGCGGGCACCGGCATCGACGTCGTCCGCCAGGGCGACGAGATCCTGCTCAACATGCCGTCGAAGGTGACGTTCGACGTCGATTCGGCGATCGTCAGCCCGCAGTTCCAGCCGACACTGAACGAGGTCGCGCGCGTGCTCTCGCAGTACGAGAAGACCTTCGTCGACGTGATCGGCCACACCGATTCGACGGGCTCCGACGCCTACAACATGACGCTGTCGCAGCGCCGCGCGGACAGCGTCGCCACCTATCTGTCGTCGAACGGCGTGCTGCGCGCACGCATCGCGACGCAGGGCATGGGCGAGAGCCAGCCGATCGCCGGCAACGACAGCGAGGCGGGACGCGCCCAGAACCGCCGCGTCGAGATCAAGCTCGTACCGGTGACGGAAACCGCGACCAGCTAGAGCAGGTCGTTCCGTTCGATCGCGTCGGTGCCGCGCGGCAGGCTGAACACCATGCCGTCGGCGCCGACGACGATCGGTCCTGTATAGCGTTCGCCCGCCCCGCCGAGGAAATACGGCTCCAGAATCCGGAGCGGCACCGGCGGCACGACGTGGTTCAGCACCAGCATCCGCACCTTCGCGGCCGCGGCGGTCCGGGCCGCGTCCTCCGGCGCGGTGTGATAGTCCGGGATGTCGGACATGATCTTCGCCGCGCGCGCGTTGCCGGCGCCCCGCAGCGCCTTTTCGATCACGCCGACCATCGCCGGGCTCAGCGCCTCGTGCACGAGGAGGTCGGCGCCCCTCGCCTGCGCCGCGACGCCGCCGCCGGGCGCCGTGTCGCCGCTGATCACCACCGAGCGCCCCGCATAGTCGAAGCGGTAGCCGACCGCGGGCCGCACGGGATCGTGGCCCACGGGGAACGCCGTGACGCGGAGCCCGCCCCCTTCGAGCACGGCCACGGCGCGATCGGCGGCAAAGGCGCGCGGCGCGGCGCCGTGCCCGGCGGGCGGCACGACATCCGCCCCGTGGTGCGCGACGCGGTAGCCGCGATCGAGCGCATAGGCCGCGTTGAAGCCCTGAACAACCGTATCGACGCCCGGCGGCCCGAACACGGGCAGCGGCGCCACGCTGCCGCCGTTCGCCCAGCGCAGCGTCATCAGCTCGCCGAGTCCGTCGATATGATCCGAATGGAAGTGCGTGAGCAGCAGCGCCTCGATCTCGCCGATCGGCAGGCCCATCGCGGCGAGCCTGCGCGCCGATCCGCCGCCCGTGTCGACGATGAACAGCCGCCTGCCCGCGATCACCGCCGTGCAGGGCCCGGCGCGACGCGGATCGGCAAGCGGCGATCCCGCCCCGCAGAGCGCGACGTGGAGGCCGTCGGGCAGGCCGTCCCGTGCGTCGCGGCCGATATTCGCGGCAACCGCGCGGGCGAACAGCCGTTCGCCGATTGCGGGCTGGAAATGGCGGAACAGCAGGAACGCTCCGGCAATCAGGACAAGCGCGACCAAGCTCTTTCGCATGATCCCCTCCCCGATCCGGCAAGCGCCGCTAAATAATCGGGCCGAGCGAACCGCCCGGCCCAGTCGGCGACCCATGTTTGGGGTCCGCGCATCATCGCAGAACCCGATTTTCCGAGCACTATCAATACTCGGAGGCCGATTGGCGCCGCTGCCCGCTTTCTTGTTGAGAACGATTCTCAAATAGATTAGATACCGGGTCATGACGAACGCATTGCAGATCGACGACTGGAACGGCGCGACGGGCGCGCGCTGGGCGGACAATCAGGAACGGCTCGACCGCATCCTCGCCCCCTACGGCGAAGCTGCGCTCGAAGCCGCCGCGGCGAGGCCGGGCGAGGCGGCGCTCGACATCGGCTGCGGCACCGGCGGCACGACGCTGGCGCTTGCCGCAAGCGTGCAGCCCGGCGGCCGTGTCGTGGGCGTCGACATCTCGGAGCCGCTGATCGCGCGCGCCCGCGAGCGCGCGGCGGCCGCGGCGCTGCCGATCGCGTTCCGGCTGGAGGACGCGAGCCGCGCGGCTTTGCCTGCCGCAAGCTTCGACCTCCTCTTCTCGCGCTTCGGCGTGATGTTCTTCGATGCGCCCGCGGCCGCGTTCCGGCACATGCGCGCGGCGCTGAAGCCCGGCGGGCGCCTCGCCTTCATCTGCTGGCGCACGGCGGCGGAAAACGATTGGGCGCGGCTGCCGATCGCGGCGTTGCGCGGCATCGTGCCGATCCCGGAGGCCGACTCCGCCGCGCCCGGCCCCTACGCCTTCGGCGACCGCGCGCGGCTGGAGGGCATCCTCGCGGACGCGGGCTTCACCGACATCGCCGTCCGGCCCTTCGACGCGCCGCTCATCTACGGCATCGGCAGCAGCCGCGAGGCCGCCCTCGACGATGCGCTCGATTACATGCAGCAGATCGGCCCCGTCCCGCGCCTGCTCGCCGACAAGCCCGAAGATGTGCGCGCGAAGGGACTTGCGGCGGTGCGCGAGGCCCTTGCCGCGCGGCTGACCGATACCGGAGTCGTCATCGACGGCGCGGCATGGGTGGTGACGGGCCGCAACCCCTGAGCCGTTACGGTTGCCAAATGGCATCATATATATTATATGTTGCCAAAAGGAGATACCGTGACCCCTACGCTCCAGCTTGTCGACACATCGGCGCCCGCGTTCCGCCCGGCGCCGATCACCGACGCGGAAGGCGCCGCGATGTTCCGCGCGGCGCTGAACCTGTTCCACGCGTGGGAGATCACCGACGAGGCTGCCGCGACGCTGCTCGACCTGCCGCTGCGCACCTACCGGCGCTGGAAGGCGGAGGGCCCCGGCCGCATGGGCCGCGACGGCAAGGCGCGGCTTTCCAACCTGATGGGCATCCACAAGGCGCTGCGCATCATCTTCCGAGAGCCGCACCGCGGCTATGCGTGGGTGAAGGCGCCGAGCGCCGCCTTCGAAGGACAGAGCGCGCTCGCCGTGATGCTCGGCGGCGAGCTCACCGACCTCATGCGCGTGCGCCGCTACCTCGACGCCGAGCGGGGCGGCTGGTGAGCGATGACGCGATCCCGGTCGCCGAGGTGGACTGGAAGGGCGCGGTGCGGATCATCCGCAGCGCGTGGCCGCCCATCGACCTGTTCGAGGACATCGCCGACCCGGCCGACTGGCCGCTGCTGATCGCGGCCGAGCAGAAGACCAACCCACGGCTGATGGCCAGCATCGGCACGCTCGACCTCGTGCCGCCGAAGCGCCGCGTCGCCGGGCCGGGCGCAAGCTGGCTGATGGCCCCGTTCACGCATATCAGCACAGACCGGCCGAGCCGGTTCAGCGACGGGCGCTACGGCGTGCTCTACATCGGCGACGGCTTCGAGACGGCGCTGTTCGAGACCGCGCACCACCACGCTCGCTTCATGGCCGCGACCGCCGAGCCGCCGGGCTGGACCTCGCAGTTCCGGGAGATCGTGCTCGACGTCTCGGCGTCGCTCCACGACCTTCGCGCGGGCGCCGGGGCCGTGCTCTCCCCCGACGACTACGCCCCCGGTCAGGCGCTGGGCGCGCGGCTGCGGGCGGCGGGATCGGAGGGCGTCGTCTATCCGAGCGTGCGGCGCGCAGGGGGCACCTGTGCGGGGCTGTTCTACCCGGACCGCACGTCATCGCCCGTGCAGGGGCGGCATCTCGACTATCATTGGGACGGCGCGCGCATCGACATGGTCCGCGATGCGGGCAGCGGGCAGGTCTACCGGATCGTCTAGGCCGCGCTCAGGCGGCCTCCTCCTTCGCGGCCTCGGCCCGCGCGGCGAACCGGGCGGCAAGCGACTCATGGATCCTGCGCACGGACGGGGCATCGGCGCGCGCCGCCATTTCGCGGCACTCGCTCTCACGCCGCAGGAAGTATTCGCGCGTTTCCCTGGCCGACATGATGATCCTCCTGCTGCCGCGACAAGAACCATGGGGTCCGGACGGACCGGAAACGAGTCGCCGGCACGGCTTTTCTATAACACGACATATGGCCTGTACCGAATCGGGACAGGTGCGAAGGGTTGCAGCGCGCCCCGCAACGCAGGATGCTTGCCGCCTGACGACAGGAGACTCGGATGAAACAGCGCACGCTCGGCGCCAGCGGCTTTTCGGTCGCCCCCATCATGCTCGGCGGCAACGTCTTCGGCTGGACCGCCGACGAGAGGACGAGCTTCGCCGTGCTCGACGCCTTCGCCGAGAGCGGCGGCAATTTCATCGACACGGCGGACGTCTATTCGGCATGGGTACCCGGCAACAGCGGCGGCGAGTCCGAGACGATCATCGGCAAGTGGCTGAAGGCGAGCGGGCGGCGCGACAGTACGGTGATCGCGACCAAGGTCGGGCTGCTGGATGGCGAAGGCGGCAAGGGCCTCAAGGCCGGCCGCATCGCGGCGGCGTGCGAGGCCTCCCTCAACCGCCTGCAAACCGATGTGATCGACGTTTACTTCGCGCACAGGGACGATCCCGACACGCCGCTCGAGGAAACGCTGGGCGCTTTGGACGCGCTGGTGAAGGCGGGCCGCGTGCGCGCCATCGGCGCCTCCAACTACAGCCCGGCCCGGCTCGCCGAGGCGCTCGCGGTCAGCGACCGCAACGGCTGGGCGCGCTTCACCGTGCTGCAACCCGAATACAACCTGCTGAAGCGCGACGAATACGAAGGCGCGCTGCAACGGCTCGCCATCGACGAGAAGATCGGCGTGGTGCCCTACTACGGCCTCGCGAGCGGCTATCTCTCCGGCAAGTACCGGACGCCCGCCGACCTGACCGGCACGCGCGCCGGTGCGGTCAAAAAATGGATGGAAGGCAAAGGCCCCGCCGTCCTCGCCGCGATGGACAGCATCGCCGCCGAGACCGGCGCCAGCCTCGCCAGTATCGCGCTCGCATGGCTCCGCGAGCAACCCGGCATCACCGCGCCCATCGCCAGCGCCAGCAAGCCCGATCAGGTCGCCGACCTCATCAAGGCCGCGACGCTGGAATTGCGGCCGGATCAGCTAAACCGTTTGACGGCGGCGGGATAGGACCAGAGCGTCACCCCGGCCTGCGCCGGTATGACGAGATGTAGGATACGCCGCTCCCAAAGCGTCAGTAAACGCGCGCCTTCGGCTTGATATACTCGATCTCGTCGGTGAGTGTGTAGGTGTGCACCGGGCGGGAATCGAGCTTGACGCCGCCGCCCTTGCCGCCCCAGCCGTCGAACCACGAGACGGTGTGCTTCATCCAGTTCTCGTCGTCGCGGTTCGGATAGTCCTCGTGCATGTGCGCGCCGCGGCTTTCCTTGCGGTTCGCGGCGCCGTGGATCGTCACCATCGCCTGCCCGATGAGATTGTCGAGTTCCAGCGTCTCGACGAGGTCGGTGTTCCAGACGAGGCCCTTGTCGGTGACGCGGATGTCCTGCACGCGCTCGTAGGTCTTGGCGAGCTTGCCGATGCCTTCCTGCAGAAGCTCGTCGGTGCGGAACACCGCGCAGTGCGCCTGCATGGTCTTCTGCATCTCCAGCCGCACGTCCGCCGTGGGCGAGCCGCCCTGCGCGTTGCGGAAGTGGTCGAGGCGGCCGAGCGCCAGATCGGCCCCGTCCGCCGGCAGCGGCTTGTGCGCGGTGCCGGGCTTGATGATCTCGGCGATGCGCTTGCCGGTCGCGCGGCCGAACACCACGAGGTCGATGAGGCTGTTGGAGCCGAGGCGGTTCGCGCCGTGCACCGAGACGCACGCCGCCTCGCCCACCGCGAACAGGCCGGGGACGACCGTGTCCGGGTTGCCGTCCTTCAGCGTCACGACCTCGCCGTGATAGTTCGTGGGGATGCCGCCCATGTTGTAATGGACGGTCGGCACCACCGGGAGCGGCTGGCGCGTCAGGTCGACGCCCGCGAAGATCTTGCCCGTCTCGGTGATGCCGGGCAGGCGCTCGTGCAGGATCTTGGCGTCGATGTGGTTGAGGTGAAGGTAGATGTGGTCCTTCTCCTTGCCGACGCCCCGGCCCTCGCGGATTTCCATCGCCATCGACCGCGAGACGACGTCGCGGCTGGCGAGGTCCTTCGCGCTCGGCGCGTAGCGCTCCATGAAGCGCTCGCCCTCGGCGTTGGTGAGGTAGCCGCCCTCGCCGCGCGCGCCCTCGGTGATGAGCACGCCCGCGCCGTAGATGCCGGTCGGGTGGAACTGCACGAACTCCATGTCCTGCAAGGGGAGCCCGGCGCGCAGCACCATGCCGCCGCCGTCGCCCGTGCAGGTGTGCGCCGAGGTCGCGGAGAAATAGGCGCGGCCGTAGCCGCCCGTCGCCAGCACGACGCTGTGCGAGCGGAAGCGGTGGATGGTGCCGTCCTCCATGCAGAGCGCGACGACGCCCCGGCACTCGCCGTTCTCCATGATGAGGTCGAGCGCGAAATATTCGATGAAGAAGTCCGCGCTGTAGCGCAGCGACTGCTGGTAGAGCGCGTGCAGCATGGCGTGGCCGGTGCGGTCGGCGGCGGCGCAGGTGCGCTGCGCGGGCGGCCCGGCGCCCATGTTCTGCATCATGCCGCCGAACGGGCGCTGGTAGATCTTGCCCTCGCCGGTGCGGCTGAACGGCACGCCCGCGTGCTCCAGCTCGTAGACGGCGGCGGGCGCCTCGCGGCACAGATACTCGATCGCGTCCTGGTCGCCGAGCCAGTCCGACCCCTTCACGGTGTCGTACATGTGCCATGTCCAGTGGTCCGGCCCCATGTTGCCGAGGCTGGCGGCGATGCCGCCCTGCGCCGCGACGGTGTGCGAGCGCGTGGGGAACACCTTGGTGATGCAGGCGGTCTTGAGGCCCGCCTCGGCGATGCCCATCGTGGCGCGAAGCCCCGAGCCGCCCGCGCCGACGACGACGGCGTCATAGGTGTGGTCGATGATCTGGTAGCTGCTGGTCATTGCGTTTTGGGTCCGTCAGGCGCCGAGCGCGATCTTGAGAATGGAGAAGACGCCGACGAGGCCGCCGGCGACCGCGAAGGCGTTGAGCGCGAGCAGCGCCGCTACCTTGTTGCCCTCGCTATGCAGATAATCTTCGATCAGGACCTGAAGACCGAGCCGCAAGTGCCAGAAAACGCTGACAACGAACAGGATCAGCGGCACCGCGACGAGCGGCTGGCCCATCCAGCCCGTCACCGTCTGGTGGCCGAGGTCCGGCAGGCGCACGAGCGACACGATGAACCAGACGACGAGCAGCAGGTTCGAGACGGCGGTGACGCGCTGCAGCCACCAGTGATGCACGCCGCTCTTCGCCGCGCCGAGGCCGCGCACGCGGCCGATTTCGGTTCCACGTCCCATCGGACAAGCTCCTCAGACGTACAGGATGATCGCCCAGGTGATCGCGGTGAGCGTCAGCGAGGCGAGGATGGTGAGCTGGGCGGTGCGCTTCGAGGTGGGGATGTCGTAGCCCCAGCCGGTGTCCATCGCGAGGTGGCGCAGCCCCGACATCATGTGCTGGTAGACGGCCCACGTCAGCGCGACGAGGATGGTGATCCCGAACCAGCCCGAGGCGACCGACAGGAAGGTCTCGTAGGCCTCGGGCCCCGTGGCGGCGGCGACCAGCCACCAGAGGAACAGCAGCGTGCCGCCGATGGCGAGGCCGTCGCCCGTGACGCGGTGCAGGATCGAAACCAGCATGTGGACGCGCCAGCGCCAGATGCCGAGGTGCGGTGAAAGCGGCCGGTTCACGGATGCCACGCTTTTATCCCCAGTTGAGTGCCCTTTTTCACGGGTGCTTTTAGGCCGCGCGGCGAGTCGTGCAACTCTTATGCTTGCAAACGATTCGCAACTACGCCGATTCAGGCGCCGCGCAGCCGTTCGAGCGTCGGAAAGCGCGGGTTGTCGACGCCGAGCCGCGCCATGACGCCCGCCTCCAGCGCATCGAGCAGGCCCGGCGTCTCCGCCGTCCATTCGCCCGCGCGGATGCGCGCGCACGCCGCCGCGACGCGTTCATCTGCGGGCACATCGGGCAGCAATGCGCCGAGCGCTTCGGCCTCCGCCTCGGCCGGGCGCTCGCGCAGTTCGCGCAGCGCAATGGCGAGCGCGTTCGCGGCGACCTTGGCGTGGAACGCCATGCGCCCCTCGAGCGCGCCTTCCGCGTCCCTGAGGAAGGCGGCGACGGCCTCGATGAGATCGGCGACTTCGATGTTCGACCGCATCGTTCAAAGCGCTCCGTGCTTCAGCATGTAGAGAAGATCGGCCTCGGTTTCCGAGACGCGGCGGGCGATGGCGGCGCGCTCGACGGAGGCGACCTCGCCCGAAAGGTGCGCGGCGCCCATCTGCATGCACATCACGCCCCAGCGCAGCGAGCCGAGCATCTCGAAGGCGAGCGCGAGGTCGCGGTCCACGCGCCTGCCGCCGGCCGCCTCGTAGGCCGCGTAGAACGCCTCGCGCTCCGCGAAGCCGCCCACGGGCATCTGCGTCTGGCCGAAGCGCCACGTGTTGGTGGAAAGCCAGCCGATGTCGAGCAGCGGATGGCCGATGTGCGCGAGCTCCCAGTCGACGACCGCCGCGAGGCCCGCATCCCCGACGATGAAGTTGCCAGAGCGGAAATCGCCGTGCACGAGCGCGAGGTCGCCGTCCTCGGGCAGCCTCCGGGCAAGCTCGGCGAAGGCCAATTCGAACACCGGAACCGCCCCTTCGCAGCGGTCGTAGGTGTCGCGGATCTCGCGGAGCTGCGCCTGCGGCGTCAGCACCGGAAGCCGGAGGTCGGCGACCGCCTCCGCGCCGATCGCGTGGATGCGGGCGAGCGCCTCCGCGCAGTCCGCGAGCATGGCCGCACGCGCGTCCGCATGGCCCGCGTCGCGCAGCCAGCGCGGCGCCAGCGTCTCGCCCTCCACGAACGCCATGACGAAGCCCTCGCCGAGCCCGTCCTGCGGCGTCAGCACCGCGATCACCGGCGCGACGCGGACGCCCGCGTTGCCGGCGCGCGTCTGCAGCGCCGCCTGCACGGCCCGCGACATGCCGTCCTCCGCCTTGCCGGGCGGCGCGACCTGCAGGATCAGCCGCCATCGTTCGCCGTCGCGCACGGCGTCCACCGCATAGGTGAGCGAATTCGCCCCGCCCGACAGCGGGATCACGGCCTCGACATCCACATGGCCGGGCACCGCGCGCTCCAGCACGCGGGCGAGGCGTTCGCGCGCCGCCCCCGTATCGGTCCTGTCCTGTTCCATTCCGGACACGGTAGCGCATCCTCGCGGCACCGCAACTGCGTGATCTAACGGGACGTTAACCCCGATCGGCTAGGGTGTTCCGCACTCGGCACCCAACTTGCGCGAAAAGCAGGCGACAGAACCAAACGCATGATCGACAACGAGACGGTCTCCTGGCGGGAGCGGCTGCGCTCCTATCGCATCACGGACGAGGACCAGCGCCTGATGCCCGAGCTCTGGCAGGCGCTGGAGCCGGTCGCGCCGCAGATGGCCGAGGCGTTCTGGGAAGTCTTCGGGCCGTCCGCGGGCGCGGGCGACGACCTGACGCCCGAGCACAAGCGCATCATGATCGAGAACAGCGTCGCCTACACGCGGCAGAACCTCACCGATCCGCTCGACGCCGCGTGGATGGAGCGCGTGGCGCTGCACGGCAACGGCGTGTTCGCGGCAGGCGCCAAGAGCCACGAGGCGGTCGGCGCGTTCAGCTGCGCCTACGACGTCGCCTACGAGCACCTGCCGCACGTCATCGAGGACCGCACGAAGCTCGCCAAGATGCTGCGCGTGCTCTCCAAGATTTGCGAGCTGGAGGTCGACCTCGTGCTGACGCGCGTGCTGGTGCTGCGCGACAGGCAGCGCACCGACGAGATCCACGCCTACGGCGAGAAGTTCCGCACGCTGATCGCCAGCGCCGTCGAGCGCACCTCGCAGCGCTCCGCCGCCGTGCGCGCCCAGTCCGCGACCGCCGCGATCAAGGCGCGCGACATGCTTTCGAAATCCGCCGAGGTCGCCGCCGCCGCCGAGCAGTCGGCGATGGCGATGCGGCAGGCGGCGGAGACGGCCGCCGGGCTGATCCGCACCATCGAGGAAACCCGCGCCGAGGTGGACGGTGCCGCGACCGTCGCCGACCGCGCCACGTCGCAGGCGGGCGATGCGGTCGATTCGGTCACGCTGCTCGCCCGGCACAGCGAGACGATCGAGTCGATCGTCAGCCTGATCCGCGACATCGCCGGGCAGACCAACCTCCTCGCGCTCAACGCCACGATCGAGGCGGCGCGCGCGGGCGAGGCCGGGCGCGGCTTCGCCGTGGTCGCGCAGGAGGTGAAGTCGCTCGCCGGGCAGACCGCGCGCGCGACCGACGACATCGCCAAGCAGATCGCCGCCATTCAGGCCGCGACGCAGAGCACCGTCGCCGCGAACGGCTCGATCCGCGACACGGTGGACGGCGTCCGCCGCTCCGCCGAGCGCATCAAGGGCGCGATGGACAATCAGGCCGCGACCGTGACGATGATCACCGGCTCGGTCGACGAAACCGCGCTCTCCGCCGACGCCATGTCCGCCGCCATCGCCAGCATCCGCCAGACCACCGAAAGCGTGGCGAGCGAGGTGGACACGGTGCGCGTCGTCTTCGCCGAGGTGGACGAGCAGCTCACCCAGCTCCAGAGCGCCGTCGGCGAGTTCATGGCGGCCATCGCGGCATAGACGCGGCAGGTTCGGGCGCGCGTCCCTCGACGCAGTTTATCCTGAGCGCCGCCGCAGGCGGCGTCGAAGGGCTCGGAATGAAGGGCTCTTATACCTTGTAAAAACGTGCATCATCCCGAGCGCAGTCGAGGGACGCACCCACCCCGATGTCGGCTTTGAAACTGGCAGCCCGCTCCGCCACTCGCTAGACTCGCCCGCATGGCACGTCCCCACATCTTCATCACCGGCGCCTCGCGCGGCATCGGCGCGGCCACCATGGCCCTCATCCGCGAGGAGGACGCCCGCGTCGTCGGCCACGCCACGACGAGCGGCGGCGGGCTGATCGGCGCCGACCTCAGCCTGCCGGGCGCAGGCCGCGCACTCTGGGACAAGGCGCTGGAAGCCCTCGACGGGCGCATCGACGTGCTCGTCAACAACGCGGGCGTGTTCGAAGAGAACCCCTTGGACACGAGCGACGCCGACTGGGACGCGCAGTGGGAGCGCGGCCTCGCCATCAACCTGAAAGCGGCGGCGGACCTGTCGCGCGCCGCGATCCTGCACTGGCAGGCGCGCGGCAGCGGCGGGCGCATCGTCAACGTCGCGAGCCGCGCCGGGCACCGCGGCGATTCGCCCGCGCACTGGCACTATGCGGCGGCGAAGGCGGGCATGATCGCCATGACCAAGACGATCGCGCGCGCCCACGCGAACGAAGGCATCCTCGCCTACGCCGTCGCCCCCGGCTTCACGATGACCGGCATGGCGGAGGATTATCTTGCGAGCCGCGGCGGCCGGCAACTGCTCGCCGACATCCCGCTCGGCCGCGTCGCCGACCCCGGCGAGGTGGCGAACGCGATCATCTACCTCGCGCTGAAAGCCCCCGCCGCGATGACCGGCGCGACGCTCGACATCAACGGCGCGAGCTACGTGCGCTAGAATCATTCCGTTTAGATTGAATCCCTGAAGCCCCTCCTCTTCAGGGGAGGGGAGAAGAAGGGCGATCCTTTCAAAACCGGAACAACTCCAAGATTTGGTCATCCTGATTACATCTCGACGAGCACCTTCCCCATCGCCTTGCGGTCCATCATCCAGCGGATCGCCTGAGCCCCTTCATCGAGCGAAAAACGCCGGGAGATGTGCGGGTGCAGCTTGCCCTCGCCCAGCCACTGGATCAGCTCCGCCATGTTGGCGGCGTGCACCTTCGGCTCGCGCATCGTGAACGCCCCCCAGAACACGCCGACGATCGACGCGCCCTTGATGAGCGCGAGGTTGAGCGGCAGCTTCGGGATCTCGCCGCCCGCGAACCCCACGACGAGATAGCGCCCGTTCCAGCCGATCGAGCGGAACGCGGGCTCGGCGAACCTGTCGCCGACGGGATCATAGATCACGTCCGGCCCCGCGCCGCAGGTGCGCTTGATGCCCTCGCGCAGGTCCTCGGAGGCATAGTTGATCGTCTCGTCCGCGCCGTATTCGCGGCAGAGTGCCAGCTTCTCGTCGGACGAGGCGGCGGCCACCACCTTCGCGCCCATCACCTTGCCGAGCTCCACCGCCGCGAGCCCGACGCCACCCGCCGCGCCGAGCACGAGCAGCGTCTCGCCCGGCTGGATACGCGCGCGCTGCTTCAGCGCGTGGTGCGAGGTCCCGTAGGTCATGGTGAAGCCCGCCGCGATGTCGAGCGGCATCGACTCCGGCAGCGGTACCGCCTTCGCGGCGTCCGCGACGAGATACTCGGCAAAGCCGCCCGTTCCCGTCATCGCCAGCACGCGGTCGCCCGGCTTCAGGTGCGTCACCCCCTCGCCCACCGCATCGACCACGCCCGCCGCCTCGCCGCCCGGCGAGAACGGCAGCGGCGGCTTGAACTGGTAGAGGTTCTGGATGATGAGCACGTCCGGGAAGTTGACGCCCGCGGCCGCCACCTTGATGCGGACCTCGCCCTTGCCCGGCTCCGGCGTCGGCACATCGCGCACGACCAGCGTTTCGGGTGGCCCGTGCTCCACGCAAAGCAGCGCCTTCATAATCTTCGTCCCTTTCACAATCCGCAGGTTGCCATTCGGCGTTCGCCCGTCAGAATAACCGCATGAAGCATCGGGACAATGCACGACAAAGATAGGCTCGCCGTCGCGGTGATGGGCGCCGGGCTCATCGGCTGCTACATCGGCGGCGCGCTTGCCGCGGGCGGCGCGCGGGTGGCGCTGATCGGCCGCCCGACCTACATGGACGCCATCCGCGCGCATGGCCTCCGTATCTCCGACGCGGGCGGGCGCGACGCGTTCGTCCCGGCTTCGGACCTCGCGCTGGCGGAGACTCCCGAAGCCGCGGCAGGGGCGGACGTCGTGCTCGTGACGGTGAAAAGCGACGCGACAGCGGACGCGGCCCGGGCGCTCGCGCCGTTCCTCGGCGCGGGAACGCCCGTGCTTTCGTTCCAGAACGGCGCGGACAACATGGCCGCCATCGCCGCCGCGCTGCCGGAGGCCCGCGTCTTCGCGGGCATGGTGCCGTTCAGCGTCGCCGGGCGCGGTCCCGGGCATTTCCATCAGGCGATGGGGAGCCCCGTGCAGATCGACGCCGACCCGGCGCTGGACAGGCTCGCCGAGGTGCTCGCGGCGGGCGGCCTTCCGCCCGTGCGCAGCGCCGACATGGCGGGCGTGCTGTGGGGCAAGCTGCTCGTGAACCTCAACAACGCGATCAACGCGCTTTCGGGAAAGACGCTGGCGCAGGAGTTCGCCGATCGCGACTACCGGCGCGCGTGGGCGCTTTCGATGCAGGAGGGGCTCGGCCTCGTGAAGGCGGCGGGCATCCGCCCGGCGAGCGTGCTGCCGCTGCCCGTCGAGCGGATGCCGTTCCTGCTGTCGCTGCCGAATTTCCTCTACCGGCGCATCGCCGCACGGCAGAAGACCACGGTGGACCGGCACGCCCGCTCCTCGATGGCGGACGACCTCGCGCGCGGACGGCGCACCGAGGTCGATCACCTGAACGGCGCCGTCGTGCGGCTCGCCGCGCGGCACGGCCGCAAGGCGCCGGTCAACGCGAAGCTGGTCGAGCTGGTGCGCGCCGCGGAAGCCGGCGCGCCGCCGATCCCCGGCCCCGCGCTGCGTCAGACGCTGGCGGCGTCGATGAGGGCCTGAGCGAGCAGGCGGAACTCCTCCTCACGCGGGCTCGACTTGCGCCAGACGAGCGCGACCTCGCGGAACGGCTTCTCGCCGTCGATCGGCCGCGTCTCGACATCCGTGCCGTTGAGGATGCCCGCCTTCAGCGCCATGTCGGGCACGAGCGTGGTGCCGAGGCGGTTGTCGACCATCTGGACGAGCGTGTGCAGCGAGGTGCCGACCACCGAGGTCTCGGCCCGGTATTCCGGGCGGCCGCAGGCGGCGAGCGCGTGCTCCTTCAGGCAGTGCCCGTCCTCCAGCAGCAGCAGCCGGTCGGTGTCGATGTCCTCGGGATGGATCACCGTGCCCGCGCCGTGGATGTCCTCCTTGTGCGCGGCGATGTGGAAATAGTCGCGGAACAGCTTCACGCTCGCCACGTCGCCGCAGGGAAACGGCAGCGCCAGCAGCACGCAGTCCACTTGTCCCCGCCCCAGCGCGTCGCACACCGAGGCGCTCGTCTCCTCGCGCAGGTAGAGCTTGAGGTCGGGGTAGGACGCGCGCAGGCGCGGCAGCGCCTTGGGCAGGAAGAACGGCGCGATCGTGGGGATCACGCCCATGCGGATCTCGCCCGTCAGCGGCCGCGCCTCGGCCTGCGCCAGCGCGGCGAGGTCCTCGGCCTCGCGCAGCACGAGGATCGCCTTGCGCGCGATCTTCTCGCCGAGCGGCGTGAAGCGCACGACGCGGCGCGTCCGCTCGACGAGCGCGGCGTCGAGCAGCGTCTCGAGCTCGCGGATGCCCGAGGACAGCGTCGACTGGGTGACGAAGCAGGCGTCGGCGGCGCGGCCGAAGTGCTGGTGCTCGTGAAGCGCCGCCAGATACTGGAGCTGCTTGAGCGTGGGCAAAAAAGTCATCGGCGTTTTCGATCAGTCTGACCAGAATTATCCATTGGCTCTATAATGTGCCGAACGGATATAGACAAGCCATCGAAGCCCCCCGCGGCCCGCCGGTTCTCCCCCCTCCCGGCGGGCCGCATTCGTTTCAAGGATCGAAGGGAACTAAAAGAAGGCGCGCCAGATACCGAAGCCGCTGGTGAGCGTAAGCACGACGCCCACGATCATCAGCAGGGGCCGCGGCGCAATCCTTTTCGCGAGCCACGCGCCGAACGGCGCGGCGATGACCCCGCCGATAAGCAGCCCGAACATCGCTTTCGTGAAGAACGCGACACCGAGGCTGAGCAGGAAGGTGATCGAAACCGTCAGGGTGAGAAAGAATTCGGCGGTGTTCACCGTGCCGATCGTCTTGCGCGGCGATCCGCCCTGGATCAGCAGGTTCGAGGTGACGACCGGCCCCCAGCCGCCGCCGCCCGCCGCATCGAGAAACCCGCCCGCGAGGCCCAGCGGCTCGACGATGCGCGGGTTCTTGATCTTGGGCGGATAGCGCCAGCTCCGCCAGATGAGCAGGACGCCGATGCACGAAAGATAGGCGAGCACGATCGGGCGTGCGGCCTCGGCCGAGACCTGCGTCAGCAGGTAGGCGCCGATGACGCCGCCGATCACGCCGGGGATGACGAGCCGCGCGAACAGCTTCCAGTCGACGTTGCGGTGGATGGCGTGGCTGATGCCCGAAACCGCCGTGGTGAACGTCTCCACGGTGTGCACGCCCGCCGAGGCCGCCGCGGGCGGAACGCCGAGGCTGACGAGCAGGGTGGAGGAAATCACGCCGAACGCCATGCCGAGCGCGCCGTCGACGAGCTGGGCCGCGAAACCTACCGCGATATAGGGCAAGAGGTCCGCAAGAACGTCCGTTGGCATGAAAGATGTGATCCTCGTGTATGGCGGCCCGTGCCCGGCAGATGGCACACGGAGGCCTTGCGGCAAACGACTTTTTCTTTCGCACCGGCAAGCCCGCCCTTGCGCCGGGGCTGGTAATCGGCGCCCGAAGCGCCTAGATTCCGGCGATCAGGAAGGAACCGGGGAAGCGTCCGCCAGCATGTTCGACAGTCTCATCGCCTATCTCGATTCGGTGAAGGCGCGCGACCCCTCGCCGCGTTCGCGCTGGGAAGTGCTGCTTTACCCGGGCGTGCTCGCGCTCGGCCTGCACCGCGTGGCGCACTGGCTTTACCGCGGCGAGATGTTCTTCCTTGCCCGCTTCGTGAACCACCTTTCGCGCGCGCTGACGGCGATCGACATCCACCCCGGCGCGAAGATCGGCAAGCGGCTGTTCATCGACCACGGCTTCGTCGTGATCGGCGAGACCGCGGAGATCGGCGACGACGTGACCATGTACCAGGGCTCGACGCTGGGCGGCACGAACCCGACGAACGGCGTCGGCGGCAAGCGGCACCCGACGATCGGCGACGGCGTCATCGTCAGCCTCGGCGCCGCCATCCTCGGCCCGATCACGGTCGGCGCGGGCGCGCGCATCGGCGCGAACGCCGTCGTCACCAAGGACGTGCAGGAGGGTGCGACGATGGTCGGCATCCCGGCGCGCTCGACGCTCGTCGAGGTGAAGAAGGAAACGCAGGACTTCGTGCCCTACGGCACGCCGTGCAGCGAGAAGTTCGATCCGCAGACGCAGCAGCTCGAAATCCTGCGCTGCGAGGTGGAGACGCTGCGCAAGCGGCTGGCGGAGCTGACCCCCGCCGACCTCAAGCCCGCTGCCAAGCCGGGGGCGACCGCCCGCAAGGCATGAACAACATCACGCCTCTCTTCGGGGGGCGTGCCCCCGCTCCCGCCCAGGTTGCCTTCGACCGCCACGAGCTGAACCACATCATGGGCCTCTACGGCCGCATGGTCGCCGCCGGGCTGTGGCGCGACTACGCGGTGGACATGAACCGCGACGAGGCCGTCTTCTCCGCCTTCCGCCGCGCGTCGGAACGCCCCGAGATCCGCGTGGTGAAGCGCCCGGAGCTGCGCGCGCGGCAGGGCCAGTACATCCTGCTCGGCGAGGCGGGCGCGGTGCTGCGCCGCAGCCACGCGCTGCCGCCCCTGCTCGCGCCGCTGGAGCGCAAGCTGCTGAAGCTGGTGGAGGTTTAGCCGGACAAGGACGCCGTGCGTCCCGCGCCCTACCCCTTCAGCTCGCCCAGCCGCGACATCACCAGCCCGCCCTGCTCGGCGCCGTTCGTCGGCACCGTCTCGCCCGTCCGGTCGGTGATCTCGGCGATCCTTGCCGCCACGGTTTCCACCGTGCGCTCCGCCTCCGGCACCATGATGCCGTGCGTCAGCGTCACGTGCGCGGCGTGGAAGCCGCCTGCCCCGGCGCCGAGGATCGTGCTCGTCGGCGCCGCGTTGCTGACGAGGTAGAGCGCGGCCGGAACCACGTTCTTCGGCGCCAGCAGCTTCAGCATCTCATCGGGCATGATGTCCTCGGTCATGCGCGTGCCCGCCACGGGAAAGATCGAATTGACGTGGATGTTCGACTTCGCGCCCTCGATGGCGAGCGTCTTCATCAGGCCGACGAGGCCGAGCTTGGCGGCGCCGTAGTTCGCCTGCCCGAAATTGCCGTAGAGGCCGGTCGACGACGAGGTCATCAGGATGCGGCCGTAGCCCGCCTCGCGCATCGCGTCCCACACCGCCTTGGTGCAGTTCACCGAGCCCATCAGGTGCACGTCGAGCACGAAACGGAAGTCGTCGAGCGTCATCTTCGCGAAGCTCTTGTCGCGCAGCACGCCCGCGTTGTTGATGAGGACGTCGACCCGTCCCCAGCGCGAGAGCGTGTCCGCCACCATCGCCTCGACAGCGGGAAAATCGGTGACGCTCGCCGGGTTGGGAACCGCCGTGCCGCCCTTGCCCTCGATCTCCGCGACAACCTGCTCCGCTGCCGTCGCCGACCCGCCGCTGCCGTCGCGCGCGCCGCCGAAATCGTTGACGACGACCTTCGCGCCGCGCGCCGCCAGTTCCAGCGCGTATTCGCGGCCGAGACCGCCGCCCGCTCCGGTGACGATGGCGACGCGGTCCTTGAAATCAATGGTCATGGCTTGCTCCCCGAAGACGAAATCGGGGGATTGCCTAGCGAAGCGCCGGACCCGCGAAAACCCGTCTTATGCGACAGCTTCCCGGCGGCCGTCCGTATCGAGCGAATAGCCCGCCGAGCGCACCGTGCGGATCACGTCCGGCAGCCCGTCGAGGTTGATAGCCTTCCTGAGGCGGCGGATGTGCACGTCCACGGTGCGCTGCTCCACGTAGACGTCGCGGCCCCAGACCGAATCGAGAAGCTGCTCGCGCGAGAAGACGCGGCCCGGATGTTCGAGGAAGTGCCTCAGCAGGCGGAACTCCGTGGGGCCGAGCGCCACGGGCTGGCCTTCGCGCGTCACCTTGTGCGCGGTCGTGTCCATGAAGATGCCCGCGTATTCGAGGTTGCCGCCCGCGAGCGCCGGGCGCAGGCGGCGCAGCACGGCGCGGATGCGCGCGACGAGCTCGCGCGGGGAGAACGGCTTGGTGATGTAGTCGTCGGCGCCGATCTCGAGGCCGCGGATTCGGTCCGCCTCCTCGGTGCGCGCCGTCAGCATGATGATCGGCAGGTTCGCCGTCGCGGGCTCGCGGCGCATCCGGCGGCAGACCTCGATGCCGGAGAGGTTGACGATCATCCAGTCGAGGAGGACGAGATCGGGCTTCTCCTCGTCGGCGAGCACCAGCGCCTCCTCGCCGTCCTCGGTGCTGACGACCGCGAAGTCCTCCTGCTCCAGATTGTACCGGATCAGCTCGACGAGGTTCGCGTCGTCCTCGACCACCAGAATCTTCGGCTTCATGTCGCTACCGCTCCTGTTCGCCTTCGACGTCCTCGCTCACCGTGTAGACGGTCTCGTCGGCCTTCTGCCGTTCGGTCAGATGCTCGCCCGTGGCGGAATAATAGACGACCTCGGCGATGTTGGTGGCGTGGTCGCCGATGCGCTCGAGGTTCTTGGCGATGAACAGCATGTGCGTGGAGGGCGTGATGTGATGGGGGTTTTCCATCATGAACGTCAGCAGCGCCCGGAACAGGCTGTTGTAGTATTCGTCGACATGGTTGTCGCGCTTCCACACGTCGCGCGCGAGGTCCGGGTCGCGGCGCGCGTAGGCGTCGAGCGCGTCGTCCACCATCTGCGAGACGATGCGCGCCATCTCGGGCACGATCACCATCGGGCGGATCGGCGAATCCTGCGCGATCGAGTTCACGCGCTTGGCATTGTTCTTGGCGTAGTCGCCGATGCGCTCGATCACCGCGGAGATCTTGAGCGCGGCGATCACCTCGCGAAGATCGTCCGCGAGCGGCGCACGGCGCGCGATCGTGGAAATGGCGAGCTGCTCGACCTCCGCCTCGATCCTGTCGATGCGCGCGTCGGCCTCCACGACCGCCTGCGCGGCGTCGGCGTCGCGCGCGACGATGGCGGCGACCGAACGGTCCACCTGGTCCTTGGCGAGTCCGCCCATCTCGCCGATGAGCAGGCGCAGCTGCCGCAGGTCCTCGTCGAAGGACTTGACCGTGTGCGCGGTGGGCGTGGTGTTCATGGCGTTCCTGCCTCCTAGCCGAAGCGGCCGGTGATATAGTCCTTGGTACGCTGCTCGCGCGGATTGGTGAAGATTTCCGCGGTGTCGCCGTATTCGACGAGCGTGCCAAGGTGGAAGAAGGCGGTGCGCTGGCTCACGCGCGCCGCCTGCTGCATGTTGTGCGTGACGATGACGATGGCGTAGCGGCCGCGCAGTTCGTCGATCAGCTCCTCGATCTTCGCGGTGGCGATGGGGTCGAGCGCCGAGCACGGCTCGTCCATCAGGATCACCTCGGGATCGACGGCGATGGCGCGCGCGATGCACAGGCGCTGCTGCTGGCCGCCGGACAGCGCCGTGCCGCTCTCCTGCAGGCGATCCTTCACCTCCGCCCAGAGCCCGGCGCGCCCGAGGCTCCGCTCGACGATGGCGTCGAGTTCCGCCTTGCCCGCGGCAAGGCCGTGGATGCGCGGCCCGTAGGCGACATTCTCGTAGATCGATTTCGGGAACGGGTTCGGCTTCTGGAACACCATGCCGACGCGGGCGCGAAGCTGCACCACGTCCATGTCGGGCGCGTAGATGTCGTGCCCTTCAAGCTCGATGCGCCCCTCGATGCGGGCGGCCTCGATGGTGTCGTTCATGCGGTTGAGGCAGCGCAGGAAGGTGGACTTGCCGCAGCCCGACGGGCCGATGAACGCGGTGACGAGATCGGTGTGCACGTCGATCGACACGCCGTTCAGCGCCTGCTTCCCGCCGTAGAAGACCTTGACGTCGCGCGCCGTCATCTTGGGCGCGGACACCGCCGTCTCCGCACTCGCCGTCATGGTCGCCATCATATCGTTCACCAGCGTTTCTCGAACTTGTTGCGGAGGTAGATCGCGAGGCCGTTCATCAGCATCAGGAAAACCAGAAGCACGATGATCGCGGCGGAGGTCTTCTCGACGAAGCCGCGCGCGACCTCGTCGGACCAGAGGAAGATCTGCACGGGGAGCACGGTCGCAGGGGTCGTGAAGCCGCCCGGCACGTCGGTGACGAAGGCGCGCATACCGATCATCAGCAGCGGCGCCGTCTCGCCGAGCGCGCGCGCCATGCCGATGATCGTGCCGGTGAGGATGCCGGGCAGCGCCAGCGGCAGCACGTGGTGGAACACCACCTGGATGGGCGAGGCGCCGACGCCGAGCGCGGCGTCGCGGATCGACGGCGGCACCGACTTGATGGCGATGCGCCCGGCGATCACGATCACCGGCAGCGTCATCAGCGCGAGCGTGAGCCCGCCGACGACGGGCGCCGAGCGCGGCATCCCGAAGACGTTGAGGAACACCGCGAGGCCGAGCAGGCCGAAGATGATCGACGGCACCGCCGCGAGGTTGTTGATGCTGACCTCGATGATGTCGGTGAAGCGGTTCTTCGGCGCGTATTCCTCGAGGTAGATCGCCGTCATCACGCCGATCGGGAAGCAGAGCAGCAGCGTGACGAGGAGCGTCAGCAGCGAGCCCTTCGCCGCGCCCCAGATGCCCGCGAGCTCGGGGCTCGTCGAATCCGCCATGCTGAGGAAGGTGGTGTTGAGCGTGGTGCGCACCGCGCCTTCGGATTTCAGCCGGTCGAACGCCGCGATCTCCGCGTCCGACACCGGCCGGTTCGCCTCGGCCGCGTCGCGGTCGATGAGGCCCTTGCCGAGCAGATCGAAATCGCCGGACGTGGGCACCCACACGTCGACACGCTTGCCGATGAGGTCGGGGTCGCCGCGCACCGCCTCGCGCAGCGCGAGCCACGCGCCGTCGCTCACGATGTCCCTGGCGGCGATGCCGAGGGGCTGCGCGCGCGCCGAGGCGGCCGCGTTCATCGCGCCCTGGAAATTCGCGGTGTTGAGCGCGTTCTCGCCGCCCGGTCCGTCGAGGGCGCTGCGGTCGATGCCGAGCGTGAACGGATCGTAGTCGACCGCGAGCTTCACCTCGGTCCGCAGGAAGCCGGTGTAGCCGTTCAGGAAGATCGTCCCCAGCAGGAACAGCAGGAACGCCCCTGCCAGCGCCAGCGCGGCGAAGCCCATGAAGCGGAAGCGGCGTTCCTTCACGTAGCGGCGGCGCACGCGCGCCTGCATCACGGGGGACGCCCAGTCGGTCTGTATGCGCGGGCTATTCATACGCTTCCCGGTAGCGCTTCACGACCGCGAGCGCGTAGATGTTGAGGCACAGCGTCACCGCGAACAGCACGAGGCCGAGCGCGAAGGCGGAGAGCGTCTTCGCCGAATCGAATTCCTGGTCGCCGGTGAGCAGCTGCACGATCTGCGCGGTGACGGTCGTCACCGACTGGAACGGGTTGGCCGTGAGGTTGGCGGCGAGGCCCGCCGCCATCACCACGATCATCGTCTCGCCGATCGCGCGGCTGACGGCGAGCAGCACGCCGCCGACGATGCCGGGAAGCGCCGCCGGAATCAGCACGCGCTTGATCGTCTCGGAGGTCGTCGCGCCCATCGCGAGGCTGCCGTCGCGCATCGCGGCGGGGACGGCGGTGATCGAATCGTCCGCCATCGAGGAGACGAACGGGATGATCATGATGCCCATCACCACGCCCGCCGCGAGCGCGCTTTCCGAGCTGGCGTTCGAGATGCCGATGGAGAGCGCGAAGTCGCGCACCGCGGGCGCCACGGTGAGCGCCGCGAAATAGCCGTAGACGACCGTCGGCACGCCCGCGAGCACCTCCAGCATCGGCTTCATGACCTTGCGCGCCTGCGGCTTCGCGTACTGCGTCAGGTAGATCGCCGACATGAGCCCGAGCGGGATCGCCACAATCATGGCGATGATCGCGCCGATGAAGATCGTGCCCCAGAACAGCGGCACCGCGCCGAACGCGCCCGACGAGCCGACCTGATCGGCGCGGATCGCCGTCTGCGGGCTCCAGTTGGTGCCGAACAGGAACTCGATCGGCGACACGCGCCGGAAGAACTCGACGCTTTCGTAGATGAGCGAGAGCACGATGCCGAACGTGGTGAGGATCGCCACCAGCGACGACAGGATCAGCAGCACCATCACGAAGCGCTCGACGCGCGGCCGCGCCCGGAACTTCGGGCGCACGCGCAGCCACGCGAAGCCGCCGCCGGAAAGCGCGAGCAGCGCCGCGATCCCCGCGATCACCAGCGACCACTGCGTCTTGATCGCGCGGTAGACCGGCACCGCCGCGTCGGCGGCCGGGTTGAACGCCCCGGCAAGCTGGCCCGAGACGACGCCGCGCACCTCGGCGAGGAACGCCTGCCGGTCGAGCGTCGTCTCCGGCCGGCTTTCGACCGGCAGCGACGCGATCGTCCGGTCCGCGACGATGTTCTCCCCGACGACCGACCACGCCAGCACGAGGATCAGCGCGGGCACCAGCGCCCAGAGCGCGACGTACCAGCCGTGATGGGCGGGGCGCGAATGCACGGAGGCGATGCGGTCCGCGGCGTTCGCGAACGACCGACCGCCCGCGAAGGCGGCGGCGCGCGCGCGGGCGGCGAGAAACGCCGCGACGGCGAGGCCGAGCAGGGCAAGGATCAGGGCAGCTGCTGACATGATCGAACGGCGCATCCTGCCGACGCTTCGGCACGCACGCCTTCATCCTTTCCCGTTGATACGCCCACTGCCGCATCCTTGCGGCGGATTGATCTGCCCGGTTCCACGTTCCGGGCGCTTGTGTGGTGTCATGTTTTCAGATTTGTGACACCGATGCGGGCAAAGTGAAGCCGACGGTGGTGCCGACCCCCTGCTCGCTGCTGATTTCCAGCGTTCCGCGATGCCGCTCGACGATGTGCTTGACGATGGCGAGGCCGAGGCCGGTGCCGCCGAGGCGGCGCGAGCGGCCCGTGTCGATGCGGTAGAATCGCTCGGTGAGGCGCGGGATGTGCTCGGCGGCGATGCCGTCGCCGACGTCGGCGATGGAGATCTGCACCACCTCCCCCTGCAAGGCCTTCGCCCGCTCGGCGGAAACCGTGATCGGCGTGCCCGGGCGGCCGTACTTGATGGCGTTGGTCATCAGGTTGTGGAGCACCTGGAGCACCTGATCCTTGTCGGCGATCACCGGCGGCAGGTCGGGCGCGATGTCGAGCACGAGCTGGCGCTTGTCCGCCTCCAGCGCCACCGCGGTCGTGGTCGCGACGTTCTCGAACAGCGGCGCGAGGTCGATGATCTCGCGCGGGCGGATGTTCTTGTCGAGCTCGATGCGCGACAGCGACATCAGGTCGTCGACGAGGCGCGTCATGCGCGCGGCCTCGTTCGCCATCACGTCGAGGAATCGCGCCCGCGCCGCCGGGTCGTTCGCGGCTGGCCCCTGCAAGGTCTCGATGAAGCCGACGAGCGTCGCGAGCGGCGTCCTCAGCTCGTGGCTGGCGTTCGCCACGAAGTCCGCCCGCATCCGCTCGGCGAGCCGCGCGGGCGAGACGTCCGCGAACGACAGCAGCAGCCGCGCGTCCCCGGCAGGCCCGGCGCGCAGCCGGAACACCGTGGAATGCCGCCCGATCCCCTCGATCTCGCGCACCGAATCGCGGTTCTGGCGCATCGCGGTCGTCACCGTCTCGATCACCGCGGGATGCCGGATGGCGATGCGGATGTCCTCGCCGAGCGCGTGGGCGCCGAAGGCGTCCACCGCCTCGGCGTTCATGGCGAGGATGCCGAAGTTGCGGTCGACGAGCACGGCCGCATTCTCGAGCGAGTCGAGCGTGACCGAGGGCTGCGTGTCGGCGGGGCGCGCAATCCCCTCGTCGGCGGGGCGGGAAAGCCTTCGCGGCGCGCGCGCGGCGAGCACGGCCGCCGCCGCTGCGAGCAGCCCGAGCACCGCCGCGCCGAGCATCTCGTGCCACGCGAAGGCATAGCCCGACGCCGCCGCGAGCACGACCGCCGAGGCGACCGCGATCCACCGGTTCCGTCCGGCGCCTTCAGCGTCGAGGGCATCGCCCGCAGGTGTCGGCACGCTTTACAACTTTCGCCTTTTTTTCCGCCGTTTACTTTGCAACCCATTAGAAACGCAGCGATGGTATGGTCCTTGCTTCCCATGAGGGCAAGACGGCGTATAGTGCGTATCCAGCGTGTATTTGACGGATTTCGGGACAAACTTATGACAGACGAACGCAAAACCGACGAGATGGAGCTGGCCGGCGGCAAGGCCTCGCGCCGCGCGCTCCTGCGGCTCGGCGCGGTGGCGGCGCCCGCGGTCGTCACGCTGCGTCCCGCGTGGGCGGGTGGCGGTCATCACGGCGGCGGTGGCGGCGGCGGAGCGGTCACGTCCGGGACGTGCCAGATCCCGATCGAGCGGCCGATCTGCAAGAAGGACGGCCGCTCGTTCATGGGCGGCAGCGAATACGAGCTGGCGTCGGACGACGACATGTTCGCGATGGCCTCCGCGGAAGCGGACGACGCGAGCCTCATGTCGCGCGGCGGCAAGGGCGGCGGCAAGAAAGGCGACGGCTACGGCGGCGGAGGCCACGACGACGGCAAGAAATGCTACCGGCCGCCGCACAAGGGCTATTACGACAGCAGCGAGCTTACGCTCGATTCGTCCGGGCGCAGCCCGATGTCGTTCGACAATGCCGACTCGTATGAAGCATTCGACGCGCACATGAGCTACATCCGCGATCTGAAGAGCGGCCAGCCGGGCTTCACCTGCCTTGCCTCGATCAAGATGCGAATCGGCTGACGGAGAGCACGGATCACCGCCTACCGGGCCGCGCCCCGCGACGCCTACGTCGTGCGGCCGGTCGATGACCTGACGCTCGTCTACCATCGCCCGTCGGGAACGACCCATGTCGTCTCCCCGGCTGTCGTCGCCATCCTCGACCTGCTACACGAGCGGACGCTCGGCATCGGGGAGGTCTGCGAACATCTTGCGGCGGCACATGATCTGGACGGGAGCGGCGACGACGTGGCCGCCGTCGTCGAAGCGCGGCTGGAGGAAATGGCCGCGATGGACCTCGTCGACAGGATTGCGATCGACAGGATTCCATGAAAGCTGACCGCTGGCCGGCGCGCACCCTTTGCATCGGCCCGGCCTCCTTCCATCTCCGCACACCGTTCGCGAGCGTCATGGAGGCGGTGAACGACCTCTACCGCGACTACCCGCGCGAAACGCCGGACGGCATCTACGACTACGCCGTCAGCGCCGTGCCGACGAGCCCGCTCAGGCGCTGGATACAGCCGAACCTGCGCCTGCAATGCGATTTCGAGCTGTTCGACACGCTGCCCCTGCCGAGGCGGCTCGGGATGCTCGGCATCGAGATGGGCATGAACCTCCAGATGGCGGTCGGCTATCGCCGTCATGTCGTGGTGCACGCCGCCTCGTCCGCGAACGGCGGCAAGGCCGCGCTGCTGATCGGCGATTCGGGCGCGGGCAAGAGCACGCTGTCGGCGCTGCTCGCCTGGCGCGAGGGCTGGCGGCATCTCGGCGACGAGTTCGCCCTGCTCGATCTCCACGCGCCGTTGCTGCACCCCTTCCCCCGCCCGATCTCGCTCAAGAACGCCTCGATCGCGGCGATGGAGGCGCGTGCGCCCGCCGACCGCTTCGGGCCGGTGCTCGAAGGCACGGTGAAGGGCACGATCCGGCACCTGCTGCCGCCCGCCGCCGCGATCGACGCGATGCGGACGCCCGCCGAGATCGCGCTCGTCGTCGCCCCGCACTTCGAAGAGGGCGCCGCCCCCGCGTGGCGGCCGATGACGCGCACCGAGACCTATGTGCGCCTCGCCGCCTCCTCGACCAATCAGGCGCTGCTGGGCGAGGCGGGATTCGAGGCGGTCTGGCGCTGCCTCGCGCACGCGCCCGCCTTCGACATCGTCTACGGGTCGAGCGACGACGCGCTGGACCTGTTCGAGACGCTGTGGCGCAAGGTGACGACGTGACCCCCGCGGCGATCCTCCACCGCGCGCTCGCGGACCCCGCTTCGATGCGGGCGCTGTCGGCGGACGAATGGAACGCCCTCATCCGCGTCGGCCGCGCCGAGCGCCTGCTGGGCACGGTCGCCGCGCGCGCAGCGCCGCTGTGGGACGCGCTGCCCGAGGGCGCGCGGGCGTGCCTTGCCGAGGAGCGCGAACTGATCCGCGCCGACCATCTCGCCGCCCGCTGGGAAATCGACCGCGCCGCGCTGGCGCTCGAAAACGTCGGCTGCCCGGTCATCCTGATGAAGGGGTCCGCCTACCTGCACGCCGGGCTTGCCGTCGCCGAGGGCCGCCGCATCGGCGATCTCGACATCCTCGTGCCGCGCCCCGCGCTCCCCGCCGTCGAGGCCGCGCTGCTCGCGCACGGCTGGGTGCCGGCGAAGGAAAATGCCTACGACGATCATTATTACCGCGCGTGGATGCACGAGCTGCCGCCGATGGTGCACAAGGAGCGCGGCGGCGTCATCGACGTGCATCACACCATCCTGCCGCTCACGGCGCGGCTGAAGCCGGACGCGGACGCGCTCATCGAAAGCCGCGTGCCCGCCGGAAACGGCCTGTTCGTGCTTGGCCCCGAGACGATGCTGCTGCACAGCGCCGCGCACGTCGCCTACGACGGCGAGTTCGAGGGCGGCGCGCGCAACCTGTGGGACATTCACGGCCTCGCGACGGATTTCGCGCGGACACAGGGGTTCTGGGACCGGCTCGCCGCGGCCGCCGACCGGCACCAGCTCCGCGTGCCGCTGTCGCGCGCGCTGCGGCTCGCGCAGCGGCTTTACGGGACGGCGGTGCCGGAGGCGCTCGTCGGCCGCATGGACCTCGTCGACCGGCTCGCGCTCCGCAAGCTCCACGGCCGCGATCGTTTCGGGCATCAGGGCGCGAAGCTGAGCGACCGGCTGCTCTACATCCGCGGGCACTGGCTGCGGATGCCGCCGCTGATGCTGGCGCGGCACCTCGCGCGCAAGGCGCTCAGGCGAAAAGAGCGGGTGCAACCCGTCTGAGCGTCGGCACCAGCGCGTCGAAATGGTCGATCATCGCGTCGGCGCCGAGCGTATCGGCCGGCACGTCGCTGTAGCCGAAGCTGGTGAGCACCACGGGCAGGCCCGCCGCGCGCGCCGCCTCCACGTCGGGCCGCGAATCCCCCACGAACGCGGCGCGCGCCGGATCGCCGCCCATCCGCGCCAGCGTTTCGAGCACGTGCGCGGGGTCCGGCTTCCTGACCGGCAGGCTGTCGCCGCCGAGGATGGCGCCGAACAGATCGCCCCAGCCGAGCGCGTCGATGAGGTCGACGGCGAGGCGTTCGGGCTTGTTGGTGCAGATGGCGAGGCGGCCGCCCGCGTCCGCGAGGGCGGACAGCGAGGCCTCGACCCCCTCCCACGGGCGCGACCCGACGCAGACGTTGGCGCCGTAGAATTCGAGGAACACCGGCACACCCGCGTCGAGCATTGCCTCGTCGCCGCCGCCGGTGAGCGCGAGGCCGCGCTCGATGGTGCGGCGCGCGCCGTGGCCGACCATGTGGCGCACGGCCTCGGGGTCCACCGCCGGGCGTCCGAAATGCGCCAGGACGTGGTTCATCGCCGCCGCGAGGTCCGGCGCGGTATCGACGAGCGTGCCGTCGAGGTCGAAAACGATGGAGGGGGCTGTCGGATTCATGCAAGCCTTTTGCCCGGCGTTATGGAAATGGCAATCCCGATATGGCACAGCGGCCGCAGGAATTGCCCAAGGAATTGATTGAGTCTGTGAGAGTTTCATGAGCCCCCGGCCCGTCGCCGCCATCATCCTCGCCGCCGGAATGGGCACGCGGATGAAGTCCGAAACGCACAAGGTGCTGCACCCGATCGGCGGGCGGCCGATGCTGCTGCACCTGATGGCGAGCGTGGACGCGATCGCGCCCGCGCGCACCGTCGTCGTCGTGGGCGCGCGCCGCGAGCAGGTGGAAACCGCCGTCGCGGGCACCGGAGCCGTCGTCGCGGCGCAGGAGCCGCAGCTCGGCACCGCGCACGCCGTGCTTCAGGCGAAGGCCGCGCTCGCCGATTTCGAGGGCGACATCCTCGTCCTTTACGGCGACGTGCCGTTCATCGAGAGCGCCACCATGCGGCTGATGCTTTCGAAGCTGAACGGCGCGGATGCGCCCGCCGCCGTCGTGCTCGGTTTCCGCGCCGCCGATCCCGGCGCCTACGGCCGCATCGACGCCGACGACGGCCTCATCCGCAAGATGGTCGAGTTCAAGGACGCCTCGCCCGCCGAGCGCGCCATCGACCTCTGCAACTCCGGCCTGCTCGCGGTCCGCTCCGCCGATCTCTGGCCGCTGCTCGAGCGCGTCGGCAACGACAATGCGGCGGGCGAGTACTACCTCCCCGACATCGTCATGCTGGCGAAGGCGGACGGGCGCGCCTCGCGCGTCGTCGAGACCGCCGAGGCCGAGGTGATGGGCATCAACAGCCGCGCCGAGCTCGCCGTCGCCGAGGCCCGTTTCCAGAACGAGCGCCGCAGCCACTTCATGAAGGAAGGCGTCACGCTCACCGATCCCGGCAGCGTGTTCTTCGCCTTCGACACGAGAATCGCGGCGGACGTGAGCATCGCGCCCAATGTCGTGTTCGGCCCCGGCGTTTCCGTGGGCGCGGGCACGCGCATCCACGCCTTCTCCCACATCGAAGGTGCAAACATCGGCGAAAAGGCGGAAATCGGCCCCTACGCCCGCCTCCGCCCCGGCACGACTCTCGCCGCCCACGTCAAGATCGGAAACTTCGTCGAAACCAAGAAGGCCGTGTTCGCCGAAGGCGCGAAGGCCAATCACCTCTCTTACATCGGCGACGCCAGCGTCGGCGCGAAGGCCAACATCGGCGCAGGCACGATCACCTGCAACTACGACGGCTTCTTCAAGTACAGGACGGAGATCGGCGCGGGGGCCTTCATCGGCTCCAACAGCGCGCTCGTCGCCCCGGTGAAGATCGGCGACGGCGCCATCGTCGGCGCGGGCTCGGTGATGACGAAGGACGTGGAAGCCGACGCGCTCGCAGTGGCGCGCGGCGTTCAGGACAGCAAACCCGGCTGGGCCGCGCGGTTCCGCGAGGCGATGACGGCCAAGAAGAAAGCGGCGAAGTAAATGTGCGGCATCATCGGCATTCTCGGCAAAAGCGACGTCACCGACCAACTCGTCGCGGGCCTCCGGCGGCTCGAGTATCGCGGCTATGACTCCGCGGGCGTCTGCACGATCGTCGACGGCCACTTCCAGCGCCGCCGCGCCGAGGGCAAGCTCGACAACCTCGCGAAGAAACTCGCGCTCGATCCCCTGCCCGGCCACACCGGCATCGCGCACACGCGCTGGGCGACGCACGGCGCGCCCACCGAGGACAACGCCCACCCGCACATCGTCGGCGACGTGACGCTCGTCCACAACGGCATCATCGAGAACTTCAAGGAGCTGCGCGACGAGCTTTCCGCCGAGGGCCGCAGCTTCGCCAGCCAGACCGACACGGAGGTCGTCGCCCACCTCGTCGCGCGCGAGCTTGAACAGGGCAAGGCCCCGATCGAGGCGGTGAAGGCCGTGCTGCCGCGCCTCCACGGCGCCTTCGCGCTCGCCATGATGTTCAAGGGCCATGACAATTTGCTCGTCGGTGCCCGTCTCGGCGCGCCGCTCGTCGTCGGGCTCGGCGAGGGCGAGAACTACCTCGGGTCGGATGCGCTTGCGCTCGCGCCGATGACGCAGAAGATCGCCTATCTCGAAGAGGGCGACTGGGCCGTGCTCAGCCGCGAGAGGATCGAGATCTTCGACCGCGACAACCGGCCGGTGACGCGCGAGGTCACGCTGTCCGGCGTCTCCGGCGCGATGATCGACAAGGGCAACCACCGCCACTTCATGCAGAAGGAGATTTTCGAGCAGCCGGTGGTCGTGGCGCAGACGCTGCAAGCCTACCTGAAGCCGCTCGACGGCAAGGTGGCGCTGCCCATCCCCGAGTTCGATCTCGCCGAGGTTCGCCGCGTCACCATCGTCGCCTGCGGCACCAGCTACTACGCGGGCCTCGTCGCCAAGTACTGGTTCGAGAAGTTCGCGCGCGTCCCCGTGGACATCGACGTCGCCTCCGAGTTCCGATACCGCGAGCCGGTGCTGGAACCGGGCGGGCTCGCGCTCTTCATCAGCCAGTCGGGCGAGACGGCGGACACGCTCGCCGCGCTCCGCCACTGCCGCGCCGAGGGGCAGAAGATTGCCGTCGTCGTCAACGTGCCGACCAGCTCGATGGCGCGCGAGGCGGACCTGCTGCTGCCGACGAACGCAGGCCCCGAGATCGGCGTCGCCTCGACGAAGGCGTTCACCTGCCAGCTCGCCGTGCTCGCCGCCTTCGCGGCGAACCTCGCGCGCGCCAAGGGCAAGATGACCGCCGAGGAGGAACGCGGCATCGTCCAGCATCTCGCCGAGGCTCCGGCAGCGCTGAACGCCGCGCTCGCGCACGACGAGGAGATCGAGAAGATGGCCCCGCTCGTGGCGGCGGCGCGCGACGTGCTCTATCTCGGGCGCGGCCCGGACTATCCGATGGCCCTCGAAGGCGCGCTCAAGCTGAAGGAGATCAGCTACATTCACGCCGAAGGCTATGCGGCAGGCGAGATGAAGCACGGCCCCATCGCGCTCATCGACGACAGCGTTCCCGTCATCGTCATCGCGCCCTCGGGGCCGCTCTTCGAAAAGACCGTCAGCAACATGCAGGAAGTCGCCGCGCGCGGCGGCCGCATCGTGCTCATTTCCGACGCGGCGGGCATCGCCAAGGCCGGAGACGGCGCGATCGCCACGATCGAGATGCCGGATTGCCACCCGCTCATCCAGCCGCTCGTCTACGCCGTGCCGGTGCAGCTCCTCGCCTACCACGTCGCCGTGGCGAAGGGCACGGACGTCGACCAGCCCCGCAACCTCGCGAAGTCCGTGACGGTCGAGTGAGATGACCGACCTCGTCATCCGCCCGGCGCGGAGCGACGACCACGATGCCGTCTGGTCCATCATCGGCCCCGTGTTCGCCGCCGGGGAAACCTATGTCGTACCGCGGGACTGGAGCCGTGATCAGGCGCTCGCCTACTGGTTCTCGCCCGCGCACAGCGTCTTCGTCTGCGAGGATGAGGGCACGGTGCTCGGCACCTGTTACCTCCGCGCGAACCAGCAGGGCGGCGGCGCGCATGTCGCGAACTGCGGCTACATGACCGCCGCCGGCGCCACCGGCCGGGGCATCGCCGCGCGCATGTGCGAACACTCGCTGGAGGCCGCGCGTCAGGCCGGTTTCCGCGCCATGCAGTTCAACTTCGTGGTCGGCACCAACACGCGCGCGGTTGCACTTTGGCAGCGCATGGGCTTTTCCATCGTCGGGCGCCTGCCCCGCGCCTTCGATCACCCGTCGGAAGGCGAGGTCGACGCGCTCGTCATGCACCGCTTTCTCTGAGTTTCCGTCATGCACCTGAACCACGATCCCGCCGCACCGATCGCCGAGACCATCGGCTTCGACCAGTTCCTCGCCGTCGACATCCGCGTCGGCACCATAACGGAAGCCGCGCCCTATCCCGAGGCGCGCAAGCCCTCGATCAAGCTGGTGATCGACTTCGGCCCGGTGATCGGCCGCAAGAGATCGTCGGCGCAGATCACCGCGCACTACACGCCGGAAAGCCTCGTCGGGCGGCAGGTCGCGGCGGTCGTCAACTTCCCGCCGCGCCAGATCGGCAAGTTCGTCTCCGAAGTGCTGACGCTCGGGTTCCCGGACGAGACCGGCGAGGTCGTCCTGCTCGCCCCGGCGCAAAAGGTGCCGGACGGCGGACGGCTGTTCTAGGCCTCGTCGCCCACCATGACGCGGAGCAACTGCTCCAGCTCGGCGATCTGGAACGGCTTGCTCACGAACGGCGCACCGCCGTGCGCCTCCGGCAGCACGGAGTCGCCGTCGTAGCCCGTCGCGAACACGAACGGGATGCCGCGCGCCTTCAGCCGGTCGGCGACCGCCCAGCTCATCTCGCCGTCGAGGTTCACATCGAGGAGCGCGATGTCGGCGTCCGTGGCCTCGGCAAGCGCAAGCGCCTCGTCGAGCCGGACCGCCGGTCCCTCCATCTCCCACTCCATGTCCTCGAACAGCGTTTCGAGCGACATGGCGACGAGCGGAGAGTCTTCCACCAGCAGGACCTTGCGCCGGGCAGGTATGTCCTGGGGCGCCGTTGCGACCGTTGTCATCTCACCCTACCTTCCCCGCGTTGCCGGATGTGTCCGGCAACCGCTACACAGCCGTAATCTACCGCCACAAAGGGCCCGACCGCAAATATGAACGCATACGACTATGACCTCTTCGTCATCGGCGCCGGTTCCGGCGGCGTGCGCGCGGCGCGGATTTCCGCAGGCTACGGCGCGCGCGTCGCCATTGCCGAGGAGTACCGCGTCGGCGGAACGTGCGTGATTCGCGGCTGCGTGCCGAAGAAGCTGCTCGTCTACGGCGCGCACTTCGCCGAAGACCTTGAAGACGCACGCCACTTCGGCTGGGCGGTGGAGGGCAAGCGCTTCGACTGGGCGACGCTGCGGGACAACGTGCTCTCGGAGGTGGACCGGCTCAACAAGGCCTATATCTCGACGCTCGAAAGCCAGAAGGTGACGATCCTCCACGGCCGCGCCGTGCTGGAGGACGCGCACACGATGCGGATCGGCGACAGGACCGTCACCGCCGACAAGGTCCTGATCGCGACCGGCGCGCACCCCGGCATCCCGGACTGCGAAGGCGCCGAACACGGCATCACCTCGAACGAGGTGTTCCATCTGGAAACGCTGCCGAAGCGCGTGGCGATCGCCGGCGGCGGCTACATCGCCAACGAATTCGCGGGCATCTTCAATGCGTTCGGCGTGAAGGTGACGCTCCTGCTGCGCGGCGACCGCCTGCTGCGCGAATACGACCAGCAGCTCGCCGAGCGCCTGCAGGCGATCAGCACCGCGAAGGGCATCGACTTCCGCTTCAACGCGCCGTTCCGCAAGGTGGAGAAGCAGGCGGACGGCAGCCTCCTCATCCATGCCGGGAAGGACGACCCGATCGAGGTGGACCTGCTCGTCTACGCGATCGGCCGCCCGCCCAACAGCGCGGGGCTGGGCCTCGAGGCGATCGGCGTCGACCTCGCGGAAAACGGCGCGATCAAGGTCGATGCCGACAGCCGCACCAATATCGGGAACATCTACGCCGTCGGCGACGTGACCGACCGCGTGCAGTTGACCCCGGTCGCGATCCGCGAAGGCCACGCCTTCGCCGACACCGTGTTCGGCGGCAAGCCGTGGCGCGTCGATCACGGCTGCATCCCGTCCGCCGTGTTCAGCCATCCGCCGATCGCCGCCGTCGGCCTCACCGAGGCGCAGGCGCGCAACACCTACGGCTCGGTGCGCGTCTATGCGTCCGACTTCCGGCCGATGAAGAACGTGCTGGCGAACCGGAGCGAGCGGTCGCTCTACAAGCTCGTCGTCGACGAAGCGTCGGGGCGCATCCTCGGGGCGCACATCATCGGGCCGGAAGCCGCCGAGATCATGCAGCCGCTCGCCATCGCGGTGAAAGCCGGACTCACCAAGGCCCAGCTCGACGAGACCGTCGCCATCCACCCGACGATGGCGGAAGAACTCGTATTGATGCGTTAGATCGCGAGCGCGTGGTTGGGGTCGACGACCGCCTCGATCATGCGGTCCACCTCGCTGTGCGCGATGCGGAGCTGGCCGTCGATGAGCAGCATCGACAGGCCGTGCACCAGCGACCATGCGCGCAGCGCCGCCTTGCGCCGCATTGCGGACGAGAAGCGCGGACCCGCGAGGCGGGCGACGGCGTCCTCGATATTGCCGGTGAGCGGTTCGATCGCGAACATCAGCGCGGCATCGCGGCTGGAATCGATCTGGTCGCTGAACATCAGGCGGAACAGCGCCGGGTTACGGACCGCGAAGCGGACATAGGCGCGGCCCATGTCGGCAAAGCGCACCGGCGTCACCACGCTGTTCGTGATCGGCTCGACCTGCACGGCGGTCAGCCGCTGGAAGCCCTCGATGGCCATCGCGGTCAGCAGCGCCTCCTTCGAGGCGTAGTGGCGATACACCGCAGCGGGGCTCACCCCCACCTCGCGGGCGACCTCGCGCAGGGCGAGATCCGCGCAGCCGCGGCGCTCGAGAAGCTCCAGGCCGGCGTTCAGCAGCGCCGTCTGGAGATTGCCGTGATGGTAACTGTTGGGCGCCTTGCGCTCATAAACCGGCGACTGTTTCAGCATGACACGAGTACCCCCGTCCCCCGGAACATGTGAACAATGTACGCATCAATGATTAATATCAAGTGCATTCATTGTCTTAGCCTGATCTTTTGCGACGAATTGTTACAAGAGCGTTAACCAGTCCCGCAAAAAGCCTGCGGCAAATGGCGCGCCGGGGGCTCCCGATCCCCAAGAAAGCATTGCTTGCGCTCCTTGAAGCGACACGCCAAAAGGCGCGCGATGAAGACGTCCGAGCGATCCTGGACCCCGGCCAGCTGGCGCAATTTCGAAGCGCGGCAGCTACCCGCCTATGCGGACACGGCAGCGCTTGCGGCCGTGGAAGGCGAGCTTTCGAGCTATCCGCCGCTCGTCTTCGCGGGCGAGGCGCGCGCGCTCGAAGCGCAGCTTGCCGACGTCGCGGCGGGCAAGGCTTTCCTGCTCCAGGGCGGCGACTGCGCGGAGAGCTTCGCCGAGTTCCACCCGAACCACATCCGCGACACGTTCCGCGTGCTCCTCCAGATGGCGGTGGTGCTGACCTTCGCGAGCCGGATGCCGGTGGTGAAGGTGGGCCGCCTCGCCGGCCAGTTCGCCAAGCCCCGCTCGGCGGACATGGAAGAGCTGAACGGCGTCTCGCTGCCGAGCTACCGCGGCGACATCGTCAACGACATCAACTTCGAGAGCGCGGCGCGCGCGCCGAACCCGCAGCGTATGCTGCGCGCCTACATGCAGTCCGCCGCGACGCTCAACCTGCTGCGCGCGTTCGCGCAGGGCGGCTTCGCGAACCTGCATCAGGTCCACAAGTGGAACCTCGATTTCGTCGGCCGCTCGCCGTGGGCCGAGAAGTACAAGGACGTCGCCGACCGCATCGGCGAGGCGCTCGCCTTCATGGAAGCGTGCGGCATCAGCCCGGAAACCGTTCCGCAGCTGAAGGGCACGGACTTCTACACCAGCCACGAGGCGCTGCTGCTCGGCTACGAGCAGGCGATGACGCGGCAGGATTCGCTCACCGGCCGCTGGTACGACACCAGCGCGCACATGCTCTGGGTGGGCGACCGCACGCGCTTCGAAGGCTCGGCGCACATCGAGTTCCTGCGCGGCGTCGGCAACCCGCTCGGCCTGAAGGCCGGCCCGAGCCTCCAGCCGGACACGCTCATCCGCCTGATCGACGCGCTCAATCCGGAGAACGTGCCGGGCCGCATCACGCTCATCAGCCGCTTCGGGCACGACAAGGTGGAGGCGGGCCTGCCGCCGCTCGTCCGCGCCGTGAAGCGCGAGGGGCGCCATGTCATCTGGTCGTGCGACCCGATGCACGGCAACACGATCAAGTCGGGCAGCGGCTACAAGACGCGCCCGTTCGACCGCATCCTCGCCGAGGTGCGCGGCTTCTTCGCGGTGCACCGCGCCGAGGGCACGCACGCGGGCGGCATCCACGCCGAGATGACCGGCCAGAACGTCACCGAGTGCACCGGCGGCGCGATGGCGATCACCGACGAGGCGCTCGCCGACCGCTATCACACGCACTGCGACCCGCGCCTCAACGCCGGGCAGAGCCTCGAGCTCGCCTTCCTGCTCGCCGAGAGCATCAAGGCCGAGGTCGACCTCGCCGCGCGCAGCCAGGCCGCCGCCTGACCCCTCGCCTTTCCGCCCGCTTGCGAAGCGGGGCCGAATGAGGGATCGTCGGTCCCTTCCAACGGGGGAGGGATGACCATGCCGATCGAACTCTATCTGCTGGGCACCGCCGCGGTGCTCGGCCTCGTCCATATCCTGTGGGCGGTGAACGTGAAGACCGCGCAGTACGGCACCCAGTGGAACATGGGCGCGCGCGATGCGGAGATGCCGCCCCTGAAGCCGCTCGCCGGGCGGCTGGCGCGGGCGCAGGCGAATTTCTTCGAAACCTTCCCGCTGTTCGCCGCCGTGCTGCTCGGCGCGCTCGCGGCCGACCGTCTCGGCTGGAAGACCGAACTCGGCGCGCACCTCTACCTCTGGGCGCGCCTCATCTACCTGCCCCTCTATGCGGCGGGCATCCCCAAGGTGCGGACGCTGGTGTGGCTGGTGTCGCTCGCCGGGCTGGTGCTGGTGCTCTGGGCCTTGCTGCTGGGCTGAGCGCTCATCGCCGTGTGGCGGACGTCTCCGGCCAGCACTTCTCGCAGCGCCGCCAGCACTTGATGTCGGGCATCACGTCGGCGGGCTTCACGCCCGGCGGCGGGTGCAGGCCGACGAGGATTTCCGGCGCGACCCCTTCCGGCGCGGCGCTCTTGTGGCAGAACAGGCAGCGCTGCCGATAGATCTGCGGCGTCAGCGTCTGGTTCGCTGCCTGATTCGGCATCGCGACGGCGGCGGACGAAAACGCCGCAATCAATCCGAGCGCAGGCAGAAACGGGCGGACTCTCCGCATGACGCACCCTCCAGAGACGGCAGGATACTCCGTCCCGGACAAAAACTTGTCAACCGTCCTAAATTGGACCGCTACCCCTCGTCGCCCATTCTCAAGGCGGCGATGAAGGCCTCCTGCGGGATGCTGACCGAGCCGTACTCGCGCATGCGCTTCTTGCCTTCCTTCTGCTTGTCGAGGAGCTTGCGCTTGCGGCTGATGTCGCCGCCGTAGCACTTGGCGGTGACGTCCTTCCTCAGCGCCGCGATCGTCTCGCGCGCGATCACCTTGCCGCCGATCGCCGCCTGAATGGGAATCTTGAACAGGTGGCGGGGGATCAGGTCCTTCAGCCGCTCGCACATGTGGCGGCCGCGCGCTTCGGCCGCGCCGCGGTGCACGATCATGGAGAGCGCGTCGACGGGCTCGTTGTTGACGAGGATCGACATCTTCACGAGGTCGCCCTCGCGGTAGCCGATCTGGTGATAGTCGAAGCTCGCGTAGCCGCGGCTGATCGACTTCAGCCGGTCGTAGAAGTCGAACACCACCTCGTTCAAGGGCAGCTCATACGTCACCTGCGCGCGGCCGCCCACGTAGGTGAGGTTCTTCTGGATGCCGCGCCGGTCCTGGCAGAGCTTCAGGATCGAGCCGAGATATTCGTCGGGCACGTAGATCACCGCCTCGATCCACGGCTCCTCGACGAAGTCGATCTTCACCACGTCCGGATAATCGGCCGGGTTATGCAGCTCCTGCATCGTCCCGTCCGTCATGTGCATCCGGTAGACGACCGAGGGCGCCGTGGTGATGAGGTCGAGGTCGTACTCGCGCGTCAGCCGTTCCTGGATGATCTCGAGGTGCAGGAGGCCGAGGAAACCGCAGCGGAAGCCGAAGCCGAGTGCGGCGGAGGTCTCCATCTCGAAGCTGAACGAGGCATCGTTCAGCCGCAGCTTGGAGATGCTGTCGCGCAGCTTCTCGAAATCCGCCGCATCGACCGGGAACAGCCCGCAGAACACCACCGGCTGCACCTCCTTGAAGCCGGGCAGCGGCGCCTTCGCGGGGTTCTTCACCGTGGTGATGGTGTCGCCGACGCGGGTCTCGGAAATGTCCTTGATCTGCGCGGTGATGAAGCCGATCTCGCCCGCCGCGATCTCGTCGAGCGTCTCGATCTTGGGGCGCATACAGCCGACGCGGTCGATCAGGTGCTCGGTGCCGCCCGCCATGAACTTGATGTTCAGCCCCTTGCGGATGACGCCGTTCACGACGCGCACGAGGATGACGACGCCGAGGTACGGATCGTACCAGCTGTCGACCAGCATGGCCTCCAGCGGCGCATTGCGGTCGCCCTTGGGCGGCGGGATCTTGTGCACCACGGCCTCGAGCACGTCGTCGATGCCGATGCCGGACTTGGCACTGGCGAGCACCGCCTCGGAGGCGTCGAGGCCGATGATGTCCTCGATCTCGGCCTTCACCTTGTCGGGGTCGGCGGCGGGCAGGTCGATCTTGTTGATGACGGGCACGATCTCGTGGTCGTGCTCGATCGACTGGTAGACGTTCGCCAGCGTCTGCGCCTCGACGCCCTGCGCGGCGTCGACGACGAGCAGCGCGCCCTCGCACGCGGCGAGGCTGCGCGAGACTTCGTAGGCGAAGTCGACGTGGCCCGGCGTGTCCATCAGGTTCAGCGTGTATGTCTCGCCGTTCCTCGCCGTGTAGTCGAGGCGCACGGTCTGCGCCTTGATGGTGATGCCGCGCTCGCGCTCGATGTCCATGTTGTCGAGCACCTGCTCCGACATCTCGCGGTCGGTGAGGCCGCCCGTCCGCTGGATGAGGCGGTCGGCCAGCGTCGACTTGCCGTGGTCGATGTGGGCGATGATCGAGAAATTCCGGATGTGCGCGAGATCGGTCATGGGAGAGGCCAATTAGGGGCGCGCGCAGGTTTGGGCAAGCGCGGGCCTGCGGCAGTGTCGCCGTTTTTTACACAGCTCTACTACGCAAAACGAACGTGCCGCTTTCGAAATGAAAAAACATGGTCGAAATCCAAAACTTACGAGCCGGCACACCGATTTGGCACGGCTTATGCTTGACCCCCTTCGACGATCAGTCCGCCCGGCAGCGTTGCGCCAGACGTGCGTAGAAACACAGAGGGGATAGGACAATGCGTTACACGACCTCAATTCTGGCCGCCTGCGCCACGCTCGCGATTGCGACCGGCGCACAGGCCTCAGCCATCATCGACAATGGCACCGGCATTCAGCTCGGTGTCGACGATCGCGGACAGCTCAATGTCAACGGCGGCAGCGTTTCACTCGGCGAAAGAATTACGTGGGTTGGCCTGCGCCATCTGACGTCGGCGGGTGAACTGGAATCGACCGCCAACGGCTGCCTCTGCGAAGGCTGGGGCGTCGGCGCGGACGGCATCTCCGGCTATGCGAACAATGCCGTCGGAACCGCCAACCTGACTGTGCAAAGCTTCACGTCCGGCGGCACGGCGCACACGGACGCCGAGTCCGTCGGCAGCACGGCGACCTCGGTCGTCAACATGCAGGATATCCTGCGCGTGACGCACACGTTCACACCGTCGGCCTCCGACAATCTCTATCAGGTGCACGTGACCATCGAGAACATCGGCGCCAGCGACGTCAACGACCTGCGCTATCGCCGCACGTTCGACTGGGACATCGACCCGACAGCGTTCTCCGAATTCAGCACGATCGGCGGCACGGCGGGCGCGAGTGCGGTCATCGGTTCCAACGACAACGGCTTCTGTGACAGCAATCCTTACGCCGGCTGCGCCCCGATCTTCGCTTCGGGCGATTTCGTTGATGCCGGCTACGGAGATATCGGCGCCAATTTCGATTTCGCGTTCGGCAGTCTCGCCATCGGTGAAACTTTCGAGTTCGATATCTTCTACGGTGCGGCGTTCACCGAGGCCGCTGCGTTCTCCGCGCTCGCCGCGGTCGGCGCGGAGGTCTACAGCTTCGGTCAGAGCTGGCTCGACAAAACTGGCGGCAACGGCTCGACGTTCATCTTCGCCTTCAAGGGCGTCGGCGGAACGCCGATCGGCGAAGTGCCGGAACCGGCGGCGCTCGCGCTGTTCGGGCTCGGCGTCATCGGGTTGGGGGCAGCCCGCCGCCGCCGCAAGGCCTGAAACCTTACAGTCTCGTCACGCGGAAGGGGTCGCCCGAAAGGGCGGCCCCTTCTCATTTGCGGCGGCCTCGCGCGCCCAAAGCGGCCAGTCCGCCGGCAGCGCCGCGCTCACGGATACGGGCGCATCCTCCCGGTACGGAATGACGAGGCCGGCCGAATGCAGCCGCATCGGGCCCTTGCCGCCCCCATAGACCGGATCGCCCGCGATCGGCGCGAGCGCGTGCGCGGCGTGGACGCGGATCTGGTGCGTGCGCCCGGTTTCGGGGAAAAAGGCGACGAGCGCCTGCCCTCCGTGCGCGGCGAGCAGGCGCCAGCGCGTGGCGGCGGGTTTGCCGCCTTCGCCCACGACCATGCGCCAGCCCGCCTCCGCGCTCGACACCTTGGCGAGCGGCGCAGCGATGCGGCCTTCCGGCTCGGCCGGAATCCCGTCCAGCACGGCGAGATACGTCTTGGCCACCGCGCCCGCCGCGAACAGCTGGCCCAGCCGTTTCGCGGCCTTCGGATGCCGCGCGAGCACGAGGCAGCCCGACGTGTCGCGGTCGAGCCGGTGCGCGGGCTGCGGCAAGCGGCGGAACCCGAAGGCGAGTTCGCCGAGCCGGTCGTCGAGGCTGCGGGGCGTCTTCGGCCCGGCATGGACGGCGAGCCCCGCCGGCTTGTCGATCACCAGCATGTGCGCGTCGATATGAAGGACGGGCAGCGCCGTCATGCGATCCCGGCGGAGGCGATCGCCGCGACCGCCGCGGCGAAGCGCTGCTCGGCATCGCCCGAGATCGGCACCCACGGCACGCCCCGCCGCTCCAGCTCGGCACGCGACAACGCCATGAAGCGCGCCCTCTCCTCCGCCGTGCGGTGCAGGCGGACGCCGTCGTCCGTCCACGGCACGTCGTCCGCCGTCAGCAGGTAGAGATCGCCGACGTCGGTGAAGGCGTCGAGCGCGGGCAGGCGATGCCCGAGGCCCATCACCGCCCACGCCGCCGTCATCAGCGGGTCGGTGTCCGAGATGATGAGGGGTGCGCCGCGCGCCGCCGCCTGCTCGCGCGCCGCCTCGGTGAGCGCGACGTGGCCGTGCATGATGGCGACGAGATCGTCCGCATCGGTCTCGCTGCCGTGCACCTCGCAGTAGAGGCGTCCGTATTCGGGGACCAGCCCGGTGCCGTAGTGCGCCGCGAGCCGGGCGCCGAGCGTCGACTTCCCCGTGCTCTCGGGCCCGTGGAGAACGACGTTCGCGGGCCGTTTCATGCCGCTGCCCCGGCGGCGCGGCGCCACTGGATGAGCCCGGCGATCGCAAGGCCGAGGAACACGGTATAGAGCGCCGACGTCACCGGGAGATCGCGCCACCAGAACAGACCGACGGCGAGCACGTTGACGACGATCCAGTAGAGCCAGTTCTCGACGAAACGCCGCACCATCAGGAGCTGGCCGGTGACGCTGAGGCACGCGACGGCGCCGTCCACATACGGCGCCGCGGCGTCCGTGAAGCGGTGCATCGCGCTCGACCACAGGAACCAGAGCACCGCCGTGACGGCGAGCACGACGGCGTTGCCGCGCAGGCCCATCCAGCGCACCGGCACGGTATGGTGCTGCTGCACGCGCCGCCAGCTGATCCAGCCGTAGATATTGAGAACAAGGAAGAAAATCTGCAAGAGCGCGTCGCTGTAGAGCTGCGTTCCGTAGAACACCACGGCGTACAGGCTGACCATCGCGATGCCGAACGGGTAGTTCCACACGCTGCGGCGAACGAGCAGCGCGACGTTGGCAAGGCCGAGCAGTGCAGCGATGATTTCGAGGGCGGACATCCGTCTTCCGCATAGCATCCGGGGCGCCCCGTGCAATGCGCCGAAACGTCGGGATCGGGGCTTTTCCTTGACTCCTGTTGCGCGCGCGCCTACATCGCGGCCCTTACGAATTTCCCGATTTTTTGCTGGAGTTTGCCCGATGGCGCGCGTCACCGTCGAAGATTGTGTGGACAAGGTTCCCAACCGTTTCGAACTCGTGCTGCTCGCGGGCCAGCGCGCCCGCCAGATTTCGAGCGGTGCCGAGCTGACCATCGACCGCGACCGCGACAAGAATCCGGTCGTCGCGCTGCGCGAGATCGCCGAGGAGACCGTGAAGCCCGTGCAGCTGAACGAGGCGCTGGTCTCGGGGATGCAGCGCGTGATCGTCGACGACGAGGACACGGTGGACGAGATCGGCAGCCTCGCCGAGAGCGCCGAGGCGCTGCGCCTCACCGCCGCCGCGCCGCCGAAGCCGACGCCGATCGTCCCCGACTACGACTGACCGGGCGGACCAGCGAACGAAAAACGGCGGGGCCTTCCCCGCCGTTTTCATTTCAGGCCAGTACGCTTCAGGCCAGTACGCTTCAGGGCAGCGCGCTCATCCCGAGCGCCGCGACCAGCGCGAGGACGAGGAGCCCGAGCGCGTATTCCGCCGCGACATGGCCTTGCAGGCGGCGACGCAGGGATGCCGTGTCGCTGCCCCGCCGCTCCAGCGCTGCGAGCAGGCGAAAGCGGTTCGCCGCGGCAAGCAGCAGCATCGCCCCGAACGCCGCGAGCTTCGCGGCCAGCAGCCGGCCCCATGCCGTGGAGAGCGTCGCGGAAAGATCCGTGACGGACAGCAGCATGTTCGACAGCCCCGTCACGCCCAGCACGGCGACCGCGATGTAGCCCATCGCGGAGAAGCGGTGCAGCGCCGCGGCAAGCTGGCGGGAATCCGTCTCCGTCCGCAGGAACAGCCACAGCGGCGCCAGCCCGCCGATCCAGAAGGCGGCCGCGACGAGGTGCAGCGCATCGCCCGCCATGTGCCAGTAGCGGAGCGGCGGATCGTTCACCTGCGTGTGCCCCGTGCCCGCCAGCGCGGCGACGAGCGCGAGCGCGAGGACGGCCCGGAAGCGCGGCGTGCGCAGCCCCGCCGCCAGCGCGCCCGCAAGGATCGCCAGGAGCATCAGCCGGGCGAGCCAGAGCCTGCCGAAGCCGGTTTCCGTCATGATGTACGAAACGACCGCGGGCTCGGCCGCCTCGATCGACCCGGCCATCGCGAGCACGGTCGCCGCCGCCCAGCCGACCGCGCCCGCAAGCGCGGCGACGGAGAGCCACACGGCCGCCGGCCGCAACCGCAGCTCGACCACCTGCGCGGTCGGCGCGCCCGCCGTCCCGTAGAGCCGCCAGGCGAGAAGCCCGGCCAGCGGGACGAGCGCGACGTAATGGACAAGGCGCGCGCCGTAGAGCGCCCATTCCATCAGCGCACGCCGAACCCGTAGTGCCCCTCCACGCGGTGCGTATCCGAGGAAACCACGTGCCACTGGACATGATAGCTGCCCGCCGGAAGCGCCCCCGCGAGCGGCACGACCAGTTCCTTGCCGTCCTGCCCCGCCTTCGCCTTGCCCGTCGGCACGGCCTTGCCCGCGGCGTCGACCACCTTGATGCCCGACAGCGGCAGCATCACCGCCTCGCTGAACACCAGCCGCACCTCCTTCGGCGAGGCCACCACGGCATCGGGCGCGGGCGCGGCCTTCAGCACGGACGGGTGCGCGAGCGCGGCGCCCGCGGGCAGGGCGGCGGCAAGCGCCGCGGCAAGGCGAAACAGGGGCATACGCATGGTCATTCTCCTCAACACGTGCGGGATCATCGGGACCCGGTGACGGTCAGCGTCGGCGCGGGATAGCGCAGCCCGGTCTGCGCGTTGGAAGCGTCCGGCACCTCGGTCCACCGCTTCTCGCCCGCCACGCAGGTCTGGACCGCCGGAAAACGCAGCGGACCGGGGGCGCCCGGCAGGCGCAGCAGCACCGTGAACTGCTCGAAATGCGAATCCGGCACAGCAGGCCCGCCCGACCACGTGATCCGCGTCACGCGCTCGCGCTGCACGACGCCTTCGTTGATGATCGGATCGGCAAGCGGCGCGTGCTCGAGCCGGATGTCCCAGCCCGCCTTCGGCTGCGGCTTTGCGAAAACGATGCTCTCGGGAATCTCGACGCTGAGCGCCGTGGTCGCCGCCCCCGCGCAGCCTTCGGGCACCCAGAACGCCAGCGCCACCGGGCGCCCGGCTTCCGCCGACCGGGGCATGGTGACGACATGCGCGGATGCGGCGCCCGCCCAGAGCATCGCGGCACCGCCGATCAATACTGCGCTCCTGCTCATACTCCCCGACCTACCGACTCTGACACATGTCAATGTTATTTCGAAATTTTCGCACGATTTCGAAGAAGGCTCAAACATCTTCGAAATAGTTTCGAAATTAACGCACGAACACGCCGCGGTGCGGGTGTTGCATTTTCCGCAACCGCGGGATCGCCGCCATGCCCCTTTTCAGCGCGGCGCATCGCTTCCACATAACGGCCATGACAAACGCCACCCAGCCCGCGCTCTTCATCCCCCACGGCGGCGGACCGTGCTTCTTCATGGACGACCCGCGCGGCATCTGGCGCGGCATGGCGTCCTACCTCGGCGGCATTGCGGCGAGCCTGCCTGCCCGCCCCCGCGCCATCCTCGTCGTTTCAGGCCACTGGGAGACGGACGGCTTCGCCTTCACGGGGGCGGAACGGCCGCCTCTCGTCTACGACTATTACAACTTCCCGTCCCACACCTACGAGCTGCGCTACGACGCCCCCGGCGACCCGGCGCTGGCGGCACGCGCGGCGGGCCTGCTGCGGGATGCCGGCCTGCCCGCCGCCGTCGACGCGGCGCGCGGACTCGACCACGGCGTCTTCATCCCCCTGAAGGTCGCGTTTCCCGATGCCGCCATCCCGGTCGTCGAAATGTCGGTGGAGCGCGGCCTCGACCCCGCGCTGCACCTCGCCGCCGGCCGCGCGCTCGCGCCGCTGCGCGACGAAGGCGTGCTCATCCTCGGCTCGGGCATGAGCTTCCACAACATGCGCGGCTACGGCGACCCGCGCTTCACCGCGCCTTCGGACGCGTTCGACGACTGGCTGACGCGCGCCGTCGAAGCGGATGCCGAAACGCGCGCCGCGCGCCTCGTGCGCTGGGCGGAGGCGCCCGCCGCGCGCGCCAGCCACCCGCGCGAGGAGCACCTCATTCCGTTGATGGTCGCGGCCGGCGCATCGGATGCGCCGGGCCGAAGCGACTACCGCGAGCACGTGCTCGAAACGGCGATCTCCGGCTTCCGGTTCTCCTGACCTCCGGCCCCGCCGCCGGGCAGAAATCAGGGCGCCGCGGGATTGTGCTTCTCGACGAAGGCGACCGCGGCGCTCAGCATCGCGAGCCGCGTCGCGCTTTTCGACAGCCAGTGGTCCTCGCCCTTCAGCGTGACGAGGTCCACCGGCTTGCCCGCCTTCTGCAGCGCGCGGTGCATCACGGCGCTCTGCTCGTGGAGCACCACCGTGTCGTCCTTGCCGTGGATCAGCAGGACCGGGGCGTCGGCCCGCTCCGCGAAACGCGCGGGCGAGATGGCGTCGAGGTCGCGCCCCGAGCCGATCTCGGCCTTCAGCGAGCGGATCAGCGTCTTGTCATTGGCGCTTTCCCGCACGTCGGTCGCATACATCCGCTTCACGTCGCTGACACCGGCGACCGATACCGCGCAGCGATACAGCCCCTGCTGAAGCGTGACGCCCGCCAGCGCCGCATAGCCGCCATAGCTTGCGCCCATGATGCAGGCGCGTTTCGGGTCCACGATGCCCTGCCGCACGAGTTCGGCAAGACCGTCCGAAATGTCGGTCTGCATCTTGCGGCCCCATTCGCCATGCCCGGCCCGCTCGAAATCCGGGCCGAGACCGCTCGAGCCGCGAAAGTTCGGCTGGAACACCGCATAGCCGCGCGATGCGAACGCCTGCGCCCACCAGTCGAACACCGGATAGTCGCGCGAGGCGGGTCCGCCGTGCGGAAGCACGACGACCGGCAGGGCCTTGGGCGCGCGCCCCGGTGGCAGGGTGAGCACGCCCGCCATCGCGAGCCCGTCGCCGGCCGTGTAGGGCACCATCCGCACCGGCCCGACGTCTTCGGGCCTCAGCGCGTAGGACACGCCGAGCACCTTCGCGGAACGGTTCCTGATGTCGACCAGCCACCACGTCGGCGGTTCGCCGGTCCCGTCGGTCAGCACGATCAGCCGATCGAAGGCGTCGTTCCAGTCGACGAGATCCACGCGCTTGCCCGGAAACGCCTTTCGCGTCGCCGCCATCACCTTTTCGCGCTGCGCGTCGTAGAAACGCACCTCGGGCACGTCGCCCTCGACGACATGGCCGATGATCCTGCGCGTCCGGCGGTCCATCAGCCGCCACCCTGCCTGCCCGCCGATCGCGAGGTCCTTGCCCGCCCCGCCCGCGAGCGGCTGTTCGATCCAGCGCGGATCGCCCGTTTCCTCGTCCGCGACCCAGTAGACGAGCGTGCCGGGTGTCCTGCCGAGACCGATGAAGCCGACATTGCCGAAAGGCGCCCGTCCCGAAGCGATGAGGCGGTTGTCGGCCCCCTTGATCTGCCAGTTCCCCTCCCGGCTGCCGAAATCCAGCGTCGCCGCCACCGCGCCGTTTTCGTCGAGCAGCCAGCGCCGATAGGTTTCCACGCTTTCGAGACGGCGCGCGATCCGCTTGTGCTTGCCGGTCTCGAGATCGACTTCGTAGAGTTCGGGAGCCGTGTTTCCGATGCGATACCCGTCCATCGCGCTGCCGTCCAACGTCATGCCGCCGAAATAGCCGTACCAGCGGCCCTGCCGTTCGATCGCGCCGTAATAGCCGCGAACGCCGCCGGTGATCTCACGGGTCTTCTGGAAGACGTTCCATACGTTGCCGCCGTCCAGCGGCACGACGGTTGCCGATGAAAGCTCGGCCTGCGACGACGTGAACTCCGCTCCGAGGTCGACGGTATGGCGGGTTTCGAGCAAGAGCCGGTCTTCCCCGATCCAGTTCACGTCCCGCAGCTTGTGGTCGCCGACCGGTAGCGCAAGGATGGCCTTGTCGCTCTTGTCGACGACGATCAGCCTGCGCGCTTCCGCGGCAACGCCGACGATCGCGACGCGTTCGCCGGACGGCGAGATCGCCGCCATCTCGAAGCCCGGAAGCTGTCCGTACACGTCGATGGGAGGGGCAGCGACGACGGGTCGTGCGGCGAGCAGGAACAGGAAAAGCGCCGGCGTTATTCTTGAGAAATGAAACCGCACGCTGCTCTCTCCCCCAATCGCGAACCGGCCTGCACAGAAAAGAACCGGGACAGCGCAAATTCAAGGGCGAAAAATCGGTGCGACGACTTGAGGCCGCAAAGTAACACGTGCCCGCCGACGGAAGCAGCGGCGGCATAAAACGATCAACTCTCCCCTTGCCCCGCACCGCCCCATGACCCCAAATAGCCACAGAAGGTTGCGGGAAAGGCACACGTGCTCAGGCAGTTCGAACTCGTCGAGAAGGTGAAATCCTATGATCCGGGAGCGGACGAGGACCTGCTGAACCGCGCCTATGTGTTTTCGGTGAAGGCGCACGGCAGCCAGCTTCGCGCCAGCGGTGATCCCTATTTCTCGCACCCCATCGAGGTGGCGGGCATCCTCACCGACCTGAAGCTCGACGACGAGACGATCGCGACCGCGATCCTGCACGACACGATCGAGGACACGGTGGCGACGACGGAGCAGGTCGAGGCGCTGTTCGGCAAGAACGTCGCGCGGCTCGTGGACGGCGTCACCAAGCTGTCGCGCATCGAGGCGCAGACGGAGAGCGAGCGGGCGGCGGAGAATTTCCGCAAGTTCCTGCTCGCGATGTCGGACGACATCCGCGTGCTGCTGGTGAAGCTCGCCGACCGGCTCCACAACATGCGCACGCTGCACTTCATCAAGGACCCGGAGAAGCGCAAGCGCATCGCCCGCGAGACGATGGACATCTACGCGCCGCTCGCCGAGCGGATCGGCATGTACGAGTTCATGGACGAGATGAAGCAGATCGCGTTCCGCGAGCTGGAGCCGGAGGCGTACCAGTCGATCACGACGCGGCTCGAACGCCTGCGCGCGGCGGGCGGCGACCAGCTCACCCGGATCAGCGCGGAGATCAAGGACGTGCTCGGCAGCCACGGCGTCGACGCCGAGGTGGCGGGCCGCGAGAAGCGGCCCTTCTCGATCTGGCGCAAGATGCAGGAGCGGCACATCCCGTTCGAGCAGCTTTCGGACGTGATCGCGTTCCGCGTGATCGTGGCGCGGCCCGACGACTGCTACCGCGCGCTCGGCGTCATCCACCAGCGCTGGCCGATGGTGCCGGGGCGCTTCAAGGACTTCATCTCCACGCCCAAGCGCAACGGCTACCGCTCGCTGCACACCACGATCATCCACGGCGACCACATGCGCGTCGAGATCCAGATCCGCACGCGCGCGATGCACGAGCAGGCCGAGATGGGCCTCGCCGCGCACTGGGCCTACAAGCAGGACGAGAACGCCCGCGCCTCCGAGCGTTATCCGTGGCTCTCCGACCTCCTCGAAATCCTCGATCAGGCGGGCAGCCCCGAGGAGCTGATGGAGAACGCCAAGCTCGGCCTCTATCAGGACCAGGTGTTCTGCTTCACGCCGAAGGGCGAACTCATACAGCTTCCCCGCGGCGCGACGCCGGTGGACTTCGCCTATGCCGTCCATTCCAAGATCGGCGAGACGACCGTGGGCGCCAAGGTGAACGGCCGCGTCGTGCCGCTGCGCACCACGCTTGCGAACGGCGATCAGGTCGAAATCCTGCGCTCGGCGCGGCAGCAGCCGGACGCGACGTGGGAGAGCTTCGTCGTCACCGCGAAGGCGCGCGCCGCGATCCGCCGCTTCATCCGCCACAAGGAGCACGAGGAGCAGGCCGCGCTCGGCGAACGCCTGCTCGCCGACATCATCAAGCGGCTCGACGTGAAGCTGAACGATTCGGCGATCAAGGACGCGCTTGGCCGCCTCGGCCTTCAGAACCGCAATGACCTCGTGATGGCGCTCGCCGCGCACCGGATCGAGGACGATGCCGTCATCGACGCGCTGCTGCCCGGCCGCATCCTCAACGCCCGCGCCAAGCGGCGCGCGAAGCGCAACCCCAAGGCGAAGCTCTCGATCAAGGGGCTGACGCCGGGCGTCTCCGTCCACCTCGCGCAGTGCTGCAGCCCGATTCCCGGAGATCGCATCGTCGGCATCCGCCGCCAGAGCGGGGCCATCGACGTGCACACCATCGACTGCTCGACGCTCGCCGACGCGGACGCGCGCGAATGGCTCGATCTCGGCTGGGGCGACGACACCGAAGGCGCCGTCGTGCGGCTTTCCGCGGTGCTCCGCAACGAGCCCGGCAGCCTCGCCACCATGACCGGCGTGCTCGCGAAGCAGGGCGCAAACATCGTGAACATGCGCACGCACCACCGCGACCGCGACTTCCACACCTTCGTCGTCGACGTCGAGGTGGACAATCTGGCGCATCTCACGAATATCATCGGTGCGTTAAGGGCGACCGACGCCGTGACATCCGTGGAGCGCATGAAGGCATGACAGACGAAGAGGTTCTCGGGGAATTCCGCGCCGCCGGGGCGCTGCTTGAAGGGCATTTCATCCTGTCCTCGGGCCTCCGCTCGCCGAAATACCTGCAATGCGCGCGCGTGCTCATGGACCCGGCGCGCGCCGAGCGGCTCGCGAAGGCGCTGGCCGCGAAGATCCCCGCCGACCTGCGCGGCGGGATCGAGGCCGTGGTCGCGCCGGCGATGGGCGGCCTCATCATCGGCTACGAGGTCGCGCGCGCGCTCGGGGTCGAATCGATGTTCGTCGAGCGCCCCGCGGGAACCTTCGAGCTCAGGCGCGGTTTCCGGCTGGAACCGGGCACGAAGGTGCTGATGATGGAAGACGTGGTGACGACCGGCCTCTCCTCGCGCGAGGCGATCGCGGCCATCGAGGCGGCGGGTGGCAAGGTGATCGCGGGCGGCTGCCTCGTCGACCGCTCGAACGGCAACGCCGACATCGGCGTGCCGCTCTATCCGCTGATCCGCCTCGACGTCCCCACCTACAGCGCCGACAAGTTGCCGCAGGACCTCGCCGCGCTGCCCGCCGTGAAGCCGGGATCGAGGGCCGCCGCGTGAGCGCGCTGCGCCTCGGCGTCAACATCGACCACGTCGCCACCATCCGCAACGCGCGCGGCGGCGTGCATCCCGATCCCGTGAAGGCCGCGCTCATCGCCGCCGCGGCGGGCGCGGACGGCATCACCGCGCACCTGCGCGAGGACCGGCGTCACATCAGCGACGACGACATCGCGCGGCTCTCGAACGAGATCGACCTGCCGCTGAACCTCGAGATGGCGGCGACCGAGGAGATGCTCGACATCGCGCTCCGCCACGCGCCGCACGCCGTCTGCATCGTGCCCGAGCGGCGCGAGGAGCGCACGACCGAGGGCGGGCTCGACGTCGTCGGCAACCAGCCGAACCTGCGCACGTTCGTCGAGCGCCTCTCGGCGCGCGGCTGCCGCGTCAGCCTGTTCATCGAGCCGGACCCCGAGCACATCGAGGCCTCCGCCGCGATCGGCGCCGCCGTCGTCGAGCTCCACACCGGCCGCTACGCGCTGACCGAAGGCATCTCGCTCGAGGAAGAGCTGGAACGCCTGAAGGCAGGCGCGGCGCTCGCCGCGAAGCGCGGGCTTGAGGTCCACGCCGGGCACGGCCTGCGCTTCGACAATGTTGCCGCCATCGCCGCGATCCCCGAGATCGCCGAGCTCAACATCGGGCATTTCCTTGTCGGCGAGGCGGTGTTCATCGGCCTCGACGCCGCGATCCGCGAGATGCGGCGGCTGATGGACGCGGCGCGGCCCGCGACCGCTGCCGCGGGAGCCTGATCCTGCCACACGTCGTCGGCCTCGGTTCTGACCTCTGCAACATCGAGCAGATCCAGTCGAGCCTCGACCGGTTCGGCGCGCGCTTCATCAACCGCGTCTTCACGGAAATCGAGATCGCGCGCTCCGAAAAGCGCGTGCTGACGCGCGCCGCCTCCTACGCCAAGCGCTTCGCCGCCAAGGAGGCCTGCGCGAAGGCGCTCGGAACCGGTTTCCGGCGCGGCGTGTTCATGCGCGACATGGGCGTCGTCAACCTCCCCTCCGGCCAGCCGACGCTGGCGCTGACCGGCGGCGCGGCGCTGCGGCTCGCCGAGATCACGCCCGCGGGCCACGCGCTCGACATCCACCTGACGCTCACCGACGACCATCCGTGGGCGCAGGCGATGGTCCTCATCACGGCGCGCCTGCTGTGAACGCGAAGAAACCCCGCATCGACTGGAAGAAGGAGCTGCGCTACGCGGCCCTCCTCGGCGTCGCCGTGATGGGCATCTGGTCGTTCGTCGCCAAGCCCTTCTACATCCCTTCCGAATCCATGGTGCCGACGTTGCTCGTGGGGGACCGGCTCGTCGTCACCAAATACCCCTACGGCTATTCGTACCTGTCGCCGTTCCTGCCGGTGCTGCCGAAGATGGAGGGCCGCGTCTGGGGCAAGCTGCCCGCGCGCGGCGACATCGTGGTGGTGAAATCGCCGAGCGACCACAAGGACTGGATCAAGCGCGTGATCGGCCTTCCCGGCGACACGGTGCAGATGCAGGGCGGCGTGCTCTACCTCAACAACAGCGCCGTGCCGAAGCGCCCCGCCGCGCCCACGATGATCCCGGAAAGCGAGAACATGCCCTGCGCGCGGCCGGAGTTCCGCGTCGTCGAGGCCGACGGGACACGCTTCTGCCGCTATCCGCGCTTCATCGAGACGCTGCCCGGAAAGCAGGGACCCGGGCGCAGCTACGCCGTGCTCGACCTGACGTTCAGCTATTCCGACGACACGCCGCCGGTGACGGTGCCCGAGGGCCACGTGTTCCTGATGGGCGACAACCGCGACCGCTCCGCCGACAGCCGCTTCTCGCCCGAGGAGGAAGGGCTCGGCGTGCTGCCGATCGAGAACGTCATCGGCCGCGCCGAGTTCACCACCTTCTCGCTCGACGGCAGCCAGCGCTTCTGGAACCCGGTGAGCTGGTTCACCGCGCTGCGCGGCGAACGGGCATGGCTGTCGCTGCGGGACGGGGAGGAATAGCGGCGAGGTTTCGGCGCAGGCCATAGGTTCGCATACCCCTCTCCCTCGATGGGAGAGGGAGGGGCCCGCCGCGTGCGGTGGGAGGGTGAGGGTGGCCGGGTGAAACGGTATCCGACGGCAGGAGCGGTTCAACGCGCACGACGGCTTCGTCGTGAGGCGACGGTGTTCGAACGCAAGCTATGGTCTGCACTTCGGGAGCGGCTGCCGGGATTGAAGTTCCGCAGACAAGTGCCGTTCGGGCCCTACATCGCCGATTTCGCCAGCCATCGGGCAAGGCTCATCATCGAACTCGACGGCGAAGGCCACGCGTTCAGGATCGAAGCGGATGCTGCACGAACGCGCTTTCTGGAAGCCGAAGGCTATCGGGTGCTGCGGTTCCGGAATGCAGAGGTGGTCGAGAAGCTCGACGGGATGATCGACACGATCGTCGCGCCCACCACCCTCACCGACTGCGACTAGCCGGCTCTGCCGGCAAGTCTTCCTAGCCTCTCCCATCGAGGGAGAGGAGGACGGCGTGGCTTACTGCTGCGGGTCCTGCGGCGGCATACCCTGCTCGAGGGCCTCGCGCGGCGCGATCTCGAGCAGCTCGACGTCGAACTCCAACGTTGCGTTCGGCGGGATGACGCCGCCGGCGCCTTCCGCGCCGTAGGCGAGCTGCGGCGGCACGCGGAAGCGGTACTTGGAGCCCTTCGGCATCAGTTGGATGCCCTCTTCCCAGCCGGGGATCAGCCCTTGCAGCGGGAACGCGGCGGGCTGGCCGCGCTGGTAGCTCGAATCGAACACGGTGCCGTCGAGCAGGCGGCCCTCGTAGTGGACGAGCACCACGTCGGCGGCGGTCGGCTTCTCGCCGTCGCCCTCGCGGATCACCTCGTACATCAGGCCGGAGGCTGTCGTCTGCATGTTGGCGGGCACCGCGAATTTCTGCGTTCCGGCCCACGCGAGCGCGCCCATGCCGACGAACAGGACCGCGAGGAGCAGAACCCAACGGCCAAGGCCGCTACCGCGCGTCGCAACAGTCGCCATCAGCGCACACTCCAGACCTGAAACTTGAAACGGACCACGGCCCCTTGGACGGGGCCGGAGAGCAGCTTAACGGACGCCGTCGCGCTCGGCGCGCTTGCGCTCCAGCTTGCGGGCGCGGCGGACGGCGGCCGCCTTCTCGCGGGCGCGCTTCTCGGAGGGCTTCTCGTAGTGGCGACGCAGCTTCATCTCGCGGTAGACGCCTTCACGCTGCAGCTTCTTCTTGAGCGCACGAAGGGCCTGATCGACATTGTTGTCGCGAACGATGATTTGCATGCGGCCGTCTACTCCAATCCAGTTTTGCCGTCTGCCCGGCACAATAAAACGAGCCGCCGGAGGCAAGCCTCGGCGGAAAGAGCGCGCGATCTAGCAGATTCGCGTGCCAGCGGCAAGGGCTGACGCGCGGCGCCTGCTGGTGTATCACGCGGCCATGACCGAGACCATCGCGCCCGCAGACATGACGCTCGACGAGCTTCGCCCCGTGCTGGTGGAGGCCCTGCTGCCGAGCGTCGCCTTCGACGGCTGGGGCGAGGCGGCGTTGGATGCCGCCGCCGCTGCCGTGGGCATTCCCGCGGACCGGGCGCGGCTGGTGTTCCCGGGCGGCGCGGCCGACATGATCGACGCGTGGATACTGAAGGCCGACCGCGACATGGCCGCCGAAATGGCGCGGCGCGGCGCCGCCGCCATGAAGATCCGCGACCGCATCGCCACCGCGGTCCGCATCCGCATCGAACAGGCGCGGCCGCACAAGGAAGCCGTGCGCCGCGCGCTCGCCGTGCTCGCGCTGCCGCAGAATGCCGTGCTTTCCGCGCGCACATTGTGGCGCAGCGCCGATGCGATGTGGCGCGCCGCGGGCGACACGGCGACCGATTTCAACCATTACACGAAGCGCCTGTCGCTCGGCGGCGTCTATGCGGCGACGCTGCTCTACTGGCTTCAGGACGAGAGCGGGGACGACGCGGAGACCTTCGCGTTCCTCGACCGCCGCATCGAGACGATCATGCAGGTGGAAAAGACCAAGGCGCGGTTTCGGGAACGCGCGAACAACCGTCCGCGCCTGTCCCGCTTCCTCGGCCGCCTGCGTTATCCTGCCGCGTAAGCCGGCTTTCCCTAGTCAAGCCGCCTTGAACATGATAATCGCTCGCAAAAGTACGGGCAGATCAGAGTGTTCATGCGGATCGAGGACCTCAAGACCGGGCAGACCGCCAGCGTCGTGAAGATCAGGGAAACCGGCACAAACGCGGCTGAGGCGCTGCGTCTGCGCGAGATGGGCTTCGACGAGGGCGTCGAGATCGAGGTGCTGCACCGCGGCCTGATCGGCGGCTGCCCCATCGCGCTGCGCGTCGGCAGCAATGTCATCGCCCTGCGCAAGGCCGCGACGCGGCTTCTCGAGGTCTTTCCCATACCGGCAACCGGGGTGCGGGCCGAGGCCGCCGAATGAACGCAGTGACCGCTGCGCCGAGGGTGGCGCTGGTCGGCAACCCGAACGCCGGCAAGACATCGCTGTTCAACGCGCTGACCGGCGCCCGGCAGAAGGTCGGCAACTATCCGGGCGTCACCGTGGAGCGCAAGGTCGGCGCCATGCAGCTTCCCGACGGCTCGCATATCGAGATCGTCGATCTGCCCGGCACCTACAGCCTCAGCCCCCACTCTCCCGACGAGCAGGTCACGCGCGACGTGCTGATGGGCGAGCACGGCATCGAGCGGGGGCCCGATGCGATCATCTGCGTCGTCGACGCCACGAACCTGCGCAACCACCTGCGCTTCGTGCTGGAGCTGGCGCGGCTCGGGCGTCCGATGGTCGTCGCGCTCAACATGATCGACCTTGCCGACCGCGACGGCACGAAGATCGACGTGGCGAGGCTTTCGCAGCTCCTCGGCGTGCCGGTCGTGCCCACGGTCGCGGTGCGGCGGCGCGGGCTTGTCGAGCTGGGGCAGGAAACGCTTTCGATGCTGATGCGCGAGGCGGTGCCTGCCGGGCCGGGGGCAGACATCCGCGCGCTCCAGCACGAAGCGCAGCGCATCGCGGACAGCGTGACGACGCACTCCGGCGGCGCCGGGGCCGCAACGCGCCGCATCGACAACATCGCCCTCCATCCCGTCTTCGGACCCGTGATCCTCGCGGCGCTGCTGTTCATCATGTTCCAGGCCGTGTTCGCGTGGGCCGAAGCGCCGATGACATGGATCGAGGACGGCATCGCCGCGCTTCAGGAAATCGCGGGCGGGGCCCTTCCCGAAGGCTGGTTCCGCTCGATGATCGTGGACGGCGTGCTCGCGGGCGTCGGCGGCGTGGTGGTGTTCCTGCCGCAGATCCTCATCCTGTTCGCGTTCATCCTCACCCTCGAACAATCGGGCTACATGACGCGCGCGGCGTTCCTGATGGACCGGCTGATGGCCTATGTCGGCCTCAACGGCCGCGCCTTCATCCCCCTGCTCTCCTCCTTCGCCTGCGCGATTCCCGGCATCATGGCGACGCGCAGCATCGACGATCCGAAGGACCGGCTGACGACCATCCTCATCGCCCCGCTGATGACGTGCTCGGCGCGGCTCCCGGTCTATGCCGTGATGATCGCCGCCTTCATCCCGGACCGGCAGGTCGGCTTCGCGAACCTTCAGGGCCTCGTGCTCTTCGGCCTCTACGTCTTCGGCATCGTCGGCGCGATGGTGGCGGCGCTGGTGCTGCGGCGCACGGTGACGCGCGGCGCGGGCAGCGGCTTCATGATGGAGATGCCCAAGTACCAGTGGCCGATCCTGCGCGACCTTCTGATCGGCCTGTGGCAGCGCGGCCTCGTGTTCATGAAGCGCGCGGGCGGCATCATCCTCGCCTCCACGATCCTGCTCTGGGCGTTCGCGAGCTACCCGGTGCCCCCCGAAGGCTCGGACGAATCGCCGATCGAATATTCGATCGCCGGGCGCATCGGCAGCGCGCTCGAGGTCGTGTTCTCGCCGATCGGCTTCAACCACGAGATCAGCATGACCATGCTGCCGACGCTCGCCGCGCGCGAGGTTTCCGTGGCGGCGCTCGGCACCATCTACAGCCTTCAGGCCGACGACGAGGATGCCTTGCAGGAAAGCCTCGTCGAGCGGCTGCGCACGGCATGGCCGCTGCCGACCGCGCTCGCCTTCCTCGCGTGGGTGGTGTTCGCCCCGCAGTGCATCTCCACGCTCGCCGTGGTGAAGCGCGAAACGAACGGATGGAAGTGGCCGCTGTTCATGTTTGCGTACCTGTTCGCACTTGCCTATGTCATGGCTGGGATCACTTACTGGATCAGCCGGGCACTCATCGGCTGATCCCCACGACAAGGGAAAAGCATGGCGGGCAGCGTCAACAAGGTCATATTGATCGGCAACCTCGGCGCCGACCCGGAAGTGCGCACGATGGGCAGCGGCGGCAAGGTCGTGAACATGCGCATCGCCACCTCCGAGAACTGGACGGACAAGGCGAGCGGCGAGCGCCGCGAGAAGACCGAGTGGCACAACGTCGTGATCTTCAACGAGAACCTCGCGCGCGTCGCCGAGCAGTATCTGAAGAAGGGCAGCAAGGTCTACGTCGAGGGCCAGCTCCAGACCCGCAAGTGGCAGGACCAGTCCGGGCAGGACCGCTACACGACCGAGGTCGTGCTCCAGCGCTTCCGCGGCGAGCTGACGCTGCTCGACAGCCGCGGTGAAGGCGGCGGCGGTGGCGGCGGCGGCAACTTCGGCGGTGGCGGATCGGGCGGCGGCAGCGGCGGTGGCGGCAGCAGCGGCGGCTCGCGTCAGGGCAGCCGGCCGAGCTTCGACGACGATCTCGACGACGACGTGCCGTTCTGATCCGGCGCGGGTGTCGGCACGGCTTACAGTTTGAAGGGCGTCCGTTCGGGCGCCCTTTTTCATTAACCATTCAAGGGGTTGGCGGCGTTCGCTGAAGGAGCGCGGGGTCCCCGCTGGCACGCGGCTTGCAATGCGGGCCATGCGGGCAACGGCTCTCGCCCGCACCAGAGTCCCAGTCTCTGATCTCACGCAAGACCGGGGAGCCGAAGCTTCCCGGTCTTGCACTCCTTTTCAGCCGTTGCGCTTCAGCACCGCGAACGGGTTCGCACGCGCCTTTTCGGCGGCTTCGCGCTCGGCCGCCGCCTCTTCGCTGAGCAGCCGCCTGCGCGCCGCGGCGAGCGCCTCGGCGCCCGCGCGCGGATACGGGTCGAGCGCGAGGCCGAGGCTCTGCGCCGCAGCCTCGCCAAGGTCTATACTTCGCCCCTCGATGGGCAGCACGTCGCAGTCAACTTCGTGAAGTTCAACCTCCTCGCCGCCCTGTCCGACGTCGTGCAGGAACAGGAGGTCGACCGGCTCGTCGATTCGCGCCGGAACGTCCTCGCCCGAGATGACGCAGGCCTGCACCGCCTCCGCCTCGACCCGCCCCGCCACGCGCACGCCGCCGGGCGCCGGCGTCGCCGTCAGCACCGCCTCCAGCCGACCCAGCGCCCTGAGGTCGAAGCGTGCGGCGAGCGCCGCACGCTCCTCCGCGTTCGCCGCGATGCGGCGTTCGACACCCGCGCCGATCTCGTCGAGCGCCAGCATCCGCACGAACTCGCTCATCCCGTGATCTCCGCGAGCGGCCGGGCGGCGGCGCGCGCCCATTCGTCGCGCACGCTCCGTTCCAGCCGGTCGAGCCGGTCCCCGGCGACGTCCTCGCCGCGCAGCACGTTGCGGGCGAGCGCCGCGCGCAGCAACGCCGGGTCGGCATCCGCGGCAAGGGCGTCGCGATAGCTGCCGAGCCGTCCGCCGAGCGCCTGCATGGCGCGGCCCATGTGCTTGCCGATCACCATGTCGCCGATGCCGATCTCGCGGAAGCTGCCGTCCATGTCGGCCGCGAAGCGCTCGACGAGCAGGCTGAAGAGCGCGCGGGCGCGCGGATCGGCGTCGTCGCGTTCGAGCCGGACGAGCAGCAGCGAGAGCGCCAGCACGACCATGTCGAAGCGGCCGTCGATGCTGTCCGGCACGCCGCCTTCCACGTACCAGTCCGGGCGGCGCGCAACCCTGACGACCTCGTCGTAGAGTTCCGCCGCGCGCGCGTCCCCATCCGTCGCGCTGCTCCGCCTTTGCAGCCATTTCAGCATGGTTCAGTCCCGTTTCATCCCGTGCGCGCTAGCGAAAGAGGCGCGGCTCCAGCTTGCGGGGCCGCGGCAACACGCATATTGAGTGGCGGGGCCGCGAGGTCAATGCGCGCCGCGCATCAGGTTCAGGCCAGGGTCAGGAGTGTCCATGTCGGTGAAACGGGTTGTCGGAACGCTTGCGATCGTCGTCGCGCTGGGCGCGTGCACGCGGATCACCGACCGGCAGGGTTTCCTCGCCGATCAGGAGCTGATCGCCGCGATCTCGCCGGGCGTCGACAACCGCGCTTCCGTCGAAAGGACGCTCGGCCGCCCGACCTTCGTTTCCAAGTGGGACGAGAACAGCTGGTACTACCTCGCCCGCACGACGAGCCAGCTCGCCTTCCTGCCGTCGAAGCCGACCGCGCAGGACATGCTGAAGATCACCTTCGACAGCGCCGGCAACGTCACCGCCGTCAATCGCGACCAGACGCTCGACCAGATCGTTCAGGTGATGCCGTCCGGCGACAAGACGCCGGTCTACGGCCGCGACTCGGGATTCTTCTCGGACATCTTCGGCAATATCGGCGCGGTCGGCGCCGTGAGCCCAGGACCGAGCCGGGACCAGTAAGGCTTCCTTCCCGTCCAAGGGCACAAAAAAGAACCCCGCCGGATCGCTCCGGCGGGGTTTTTCCGTTCCGCGCTGACGCGGGATCAGTGCGCGGCGAGACTCGCGAGGAGGAGCAGCGCCACGATGTTGGTGATCTTGATCATCGGGTTCACCGCCGGGCCCGCCGTATCCTTGTACGGATCGCCCACGGTGTCGCCGGTCACGGCGGCCTTGTGGGCTTCGGAGCCCTTGCCGCCGTGGTGGCCGTCCTCGATGTACTTCTTGGCGTTGTCCCACGCGCCGCCGCCCGAGGTCATCGAGAGCGCCACGAACAGGCCCGACACGATCACGCCGAGGAGCAGCGCGCCGAGCGCCGCGAAGCCCTGCGCCTGACCCGCGATGGCGGTGATGACGAAGTAGACGACGATCGGCGCCAGCACCGGCAGCAGCGAGGGGATGATCATCTCCTTGATCGCCGCCTTGGTGACGAGGTCCACCGTGCGGGCATAGTCCGGACGGCTGGTGCCCTCCATGATGCCCTTGTTGGTGGCGAACTGGTCGCGCACGTCCTTGACCACGTCGCCCGCCGCGCGGCCGACGGCGGTCATGCCCATCGCGCCGAACAGGTACGGCAGCAGCGCGCCGAGCAGAAGCCCGACCACCACGTAGGGGTTGGACAGGGCGAAATCGACCTGCACGTCTCCGAAGAAGGTGGCGAGATCGGCCGTGTAGGCGCCGAACAGCACCAGCGCGGCAAGGCCGGCCGAGCCGATGGCATAGCCCTTCGTGACCGCCTTGGTGGTGTTGCCCACCGCATCGAGCGCATCGGTGCGGTGGCGCACGTCGCTTTCGAGGCCGGCCATTTCGGCGATGCCGCCCGCGTTGTCGGTGACCGGACCGTAGGCGTCGAGCGCCACGACCATGCCCGCGAGCGCCAGCATCGCCGTCGCCGCAAAGGCGATGCCGATGTAGCCGGCGAGCGCGAAGCTGCCGAGCATACCCGCGCAGATGACGAGCGTGGGCAGCGCGGTCGCCTCGAGGCTGATGGCAAGCCCCTGGATGACGTTGGTGCCGTGGCCGGTTTCCGACGCCTTCGCGATCGAGCGCACCGGGCGGTAGTTGGTGCCGGTGTAATACTCGGTGATCCAGACGATGAGGCCGGTGACGGCAAGGCCGATCAGCATGCAGTAGAAGAGCGCGCGCCCGGTGAGGCCGCCGATCTCCGTTTCCATGCCGCCGAGCGCAAGCCCGGTGACGTACCAGAGCGCCGGGATGGCAAGAATCGCGGAGACCGCGAAGCCCTTGTACATCGCGCCCATGATGTTCTGCGAGCTGCCGAGGCGGACGAAGAACGTGCCGATGATCGAGGTGATGATGCACACGCCGCCGATGATGAGCGGCAGGCCCATGAGGCCGTAGAGCTGCGGCGCGGTGATGCCGGTGACGAGCAGCGCCGTCAGCACCATCGTGGCGCCGACGGTGACGACATAGGTTTCGAACAGGTCGGCCGCCATGCCCGCGCAGTCGCCGACGTTGTCGCCGACGTTGTCCGCGATCACCGCCGGGTTGCGGGGATCGTCCTCGGGGATGCCCGCCTCGACCTTGCCGACGAGGTCGGCGCCGACGTCCGCGGCCTTGGTGAAGATGCCGCCGCCGAGACGCGCGAAGATCGAGATCAGCGAGGCGCCGAAGGCGAGCGCCACGAGCGCGTCGATGACGAGGCGGCTGTCCGCCGCGTTACCGGCGATGGTGACGAGGTAGTAGAAGAAGCCCGCGATCGCGAGAAGCGCGAGGCCTGCGACGAGAAGGCCCGTCACCGCGCCCGCGCGGAACGCCATCGTGAGGCCCTGCTGGAGCCCGGCGCGCGCAGCCTCCGCCGTGCGCACGTTGGCGCGCACCGAGATGTTCATGCCGATGAAGCCGGTGAGGCCCGAGAGCACGGCACCCAGCACGAAGCCGATGGCCGAAGTGATTCCGAGAAAATAGGCGACGAGCGCCGCAACGACGACGCCGACGACGGCGATGGTGCGATACTGGCGGCCGAGATAGGCGCCCGCACCCTCCTGGATGGCGCCCGCGATCTCCTGCATTTTCGCATTGCCCGGCGAGGCGCTTGTTACGCTCTTCGTGGTGACAATGCCGTAAAGCACGGCCGCGAGGCCGCACAAAATGGCGACGACAACAACGTCCATGAACGAACCCCTGCTGCTCGCCTTGCCCACCCTTGCCGGGCAGGAAGGCGTGTTTCCCCAAGTTTGACTCTATGTCGGGGGCGAGCATTGCAAATGGAAATCAAACAGGCAAGCGCCGAGGATCAAACGGGAACCGCCGTGAGGATGCGGACCTGCCGGATGTTTCCGGGGCCGAGCGCGGACTGCGCCGCCACGAGGAGCACCGCGCGCATCCCGTCGATGTCGAAGCGGTCGTCGCTTGCCGCCGCAAGACCCGATCGCCACGCCGCCGCATTCACCGCGTGACGGACCTCCGGCACCCGCTCGCGGACCCACGCGCGGCGGGCGCGCGGCACCTCGAGCGCGAACTCGACGACGACATAGCCCTGCGGCCCGCCCGCACCCATGACCGGCAGCGTCATGCGCTGGACGGGAACATAGGCGACATCCGACGCCTCCGCCGTCTGCCGCCGAAAGCGCTCGCCGCCGAGCACGGTCGCGGTGGCGAGCACGCCGAGCAGCGCGCCGGCGAGACCTGCAAGCAGCGCCCACCTCACCTGCCACGCTTCACGCCCCATGCTCATACCCCAGACGCGGCACCGGCACGGGCGCACCGTCCCCGCCGATCACCGAAAACCCCTCGCCCGCCTGCACGCGGCCGACGCGCGTGAGCCTAAGCCGCGCGCCTTCTGAAAGCGTTAAGAGCGCGTCGCGGCGCTCCGGCGGCGCAGCGATCAGCAGTTCGTAGTCGTCGCCCGATGTCGCGGCGGCGAGGCGGCCCGCATCGCCCGGCGCAAGGCGCGCGGCGGCGGCATCGGAAAGCGGCACGTCGGCAAGCGAGACCTCGATGCGGACGCCCGACGCCTTCGCCATGCGCGCCGCGTCGATGAGTAGGCCGTCCGACACGTCCATCGCCGCGTGCGCGCCCGCATCCGCGAGACCGCGCCCCACCGCAAGCCGCGGCACGGGCAAGCGGTAACGGCGCAGCAGCGCGGCATCGGCAGGGGCTTTGCCGCGCGCGATGGCGAGGCCGAGCCCTGCATCGCCGACGGTGCCGGTGACGTACAGGTCGTCCCCCGGCCTCGCCCCCGTGCGCGAAAGCGACTGGCCGCGCGGCACGTGCCCGATCGCCGTGCAACCGAGAACCGCGGACGCCGCGCCGGTCGTGGTGTCGCCGCCGAACAGCGCAGTCCGATGCTCCGAAAGCACGCGGGCGAGGCCCGCCGCGAAGCGTTCGAGCCAGGCGTCGTCGGCGCGCGCGAGGCCGAGGCCGATCAGCACGCCCGCGGGTTCCGCGCCCTTGGCGGCAAGATCGGAGAGATTCACCGCGACAAGCTTCCACGCGATGTCGGAGGGATCGTCCGTGCCGAGATAGTGGACGCCTTCGGCGATCACGTCGTGGGTGAGCACCAGTTCCCGCCCCATCGGCGGCGACCAGACGGCGGCATCGTCGGCAAGCCCGCGCGCGGCCGGGTGCGTCGCGATCGGACGCAGCAGCCGCTCGATGATCTCGCCTTCGCGCATTGGTGCTCCAGCTTCGGGTGCGTCCCTCGAAGTCGAGGGACGCACGGCATCTCTACTCGCGCACGTCCTTCGCGATGCGGTCGAGCAGGCCGTTCACGAAACCGGCCTCGCGCGCCTCGTAGAACGCCTTCGCGACATCGACATATTCGCTGATCGCGGCGGCGCGCGGCACGTCGAGGCGGGCGATGAGCTCGTAGACGCCGCAGCGCAGGATCTGGCGCATCGGCCGGTCGAGGCGGTCGAGCGTCCAGCCTTCGGCGAGCGCGCCGGCGATGCGTTCGTCGATCTCCGCCTCGCGCATGGCGACCCCCGACACGAGATCGTCGAAGAAGTCGGCGTCGGCGGGCGCGAAGTCTGCGCCTTCGATCGTGCGGCCGAGGCGGTGTTCATGGAATTCGCGCAGCAGCTTGGGCAGCGTATCGCCCGACATTTCGCGCTGATACAATGCCTGAACGGCGGCGAGACGCGCTGTCGCGCGGGATGGTCGCCCGGTTTTCGTCTTGGCGGAGGGCGTCTTGGGGGAGGACATGGCGCGCTATGTAGAGCCGCGCCGCGTGAAACCCAAGCGCCAAAGAGGCGTCAGCCGAAACGGCTCTTGAGGTCGAGGAGCGCGAGCGCGGCCTTGGCCGCCTCGCCGCCCTTGTCCTTCTGCTTCGGATCGGCGCGGACGAGCGCCTGCGCCTCGTTCTCGACGGTGAGGATGCCGTTGCCCACGGCGAGCCCGTCCATCGTCAGCGCCATCAGGCCGCGCGCGCTTTCGCCCGCCACGATCTCGAAATGGTAGGTCTCGCCGCGAATGACGACACCGATGCCGACGAACGCGTCATAGCGCCCCGATTCCGCCGCGAGCGCGATAGCGCCCGGAATCTCGAGCGCGCCGGGAACGGTGATCGTCTCGTGACTGTGCCCCGCCGCCTCGATCGCGGCGCGCGTGCCCGCGAGCAGCATGTCGTTGAGGTGCGCGTAGAAACGGGCTTCGACGATGAGGACGCGTGCCATGGCCGGCCTTTCCGTGATGTCAGTTGGTGGGAATGGGCCGTTCGCCGACGACGTTGATGCCGTAGCCTTCGATGGCGACGATGTTGCGGTGCGAATTGGTGAGCAGGACCATGTCGTGGATGCCGAGATCGGCAAGAATCTGCGCGCCGATACCGTAGGCGCGAAGATCCATCTCGTGGCTTTCCCCGGCGATCTCGCGCGTCAGGCTGCTCGCTTCCGGTGCGATCAGCAGAACGATCACGCCCGCGCCGGCGCGGCCGATCTCCTCCATCGAGCGCTGCAGGATGCGCTTGCGCGGGCCGGGCTGGCCGAGCACGTCGGAGAAGATCGAAAGCCCGTGCATACGCACCAGCGTCGGCTCGTCCGGGTCCACCTTGCCCTTCTGGAGCACGACGTTGACCGACCCGTCGATCCTGTTCCGGTAGGAAAGCACGCGCCAGTCGCCGCCGTAGTCCGATGTGAACGGCGCCTGCGCGACGCATTCGACGAGATGATCGTGGCGGCGGCGATAGGCGATGAGATCGCGGATCGTGCCCATCTTGAGGCCGTGCAGCCGCGCGAAGGGGACGAGGTCGTCCATGCGCGCCATCGTGCCGTCGTCCTTCATGATCTCGCAGATCACGCCCGCGGGGTTGAGCCCGGCGAGACGCGCGACGTCGACCGCCGCCTCGGTATGGCCGGTGCGCACGAGCACGCCGCCGTCGCGCGCGACGAGCGGGAAGACGTGGCCCGGCGTCACGATGTCGTCGGGGCCGCGCGCGGAATCGATGGCGACGGCGACCGTGCGCGCACGGTCCGCGGCCGAGATGCCGGTGGTGACGCCCTGCTTCGCCTCGATCGAGACGGTGAACGCCGTCTCGTGCCGCGTGCCGTTCTGGCGGCTCATCAGGCCGAGGCCGAGCTGGTCGACGCGCGCCTTCGTCATTGCAAGGCAGATGAGGCCGCGGCCGTGCGTCGCCATGAAGTTGATCGCGTCCGGCGTCGCCATCTGCGCGGGGATGATGAGGTCGCCTTCGTTCTCGCGGTCCTCGTCGTCGACGAGGATGAACATGCGGCCGTTGCGCGCCTCCTCGATGATCTCCTCGATCGGGACGAGCGCGGGGCGGTCGCTGTTCGACGCCATGTACAGCTCCAGCTTGCGGAGCGTCTCGGCGGTCGGGTTCCAGTCCGGCAGATCGATGTCGCGGAGCGTGTTGGCGTGAAGGCCGGCGGCGCGCGCAAGCCCGGAGCGGGAGAGTTCGCCCTTGCCGACGAGGCCGCGAATCGTTTCAATCAGAAGCTGGCTCATGTCGTATGTCGTATCACACCCTAATGTGATCGCAATTGCGAATTTTCACAGGGCGATGTTCAGGCCGCGAGGTCCCGCATCCGCCCGATGTAGCGCGCCAGCACGTCGATCTCGATGTTCACGCCGTCGCCCGCCTTCGCGCCGCCGAACGTGGTGTGCGCGGCGCTGTGCGGGATGAGGTTGAACGCGAGGACGACGCCGTCCGCCGTGTCCTCGACCGTGTTGACGGTGAGCGAGACGCCGTCGAGCGCGACGGACCCCTTGGGCGCGAGATACGCGGCGACACTCTTCGGCGCATGGATGCGGAACACGTGGCTGTCGCCGACCGCCTCCACCGATTCGATGCGGCCGACGGCATCGACATGGCCGGTGACGATGTGCCCGCCGAGTTCGTCCCCCACCTTGAGCGCACGTTCGAGGTTGAGCCGCGCGCCGTCCCGCCAGCGCGCCGCCGCGGTCTTCGAGAGCGTTTCGGCGGAAACGTCGACGGCGAACCAGTCCGCGCCCTTGTCCACCACGGTGAGGCAGACGCCCGAACAGGCGATGGAGGCGCCCATGTCGACGCCCGCCATGTCGTAGCCGCAGGCGATGGTGAGGCGCGTGTCGCCGCGCGTTTCCACTTTGGTGACGGTGCCGATGTCGGTGATGATGCCCGTGAACATGGCGCTCCCTCTAACGCGTCCGCTCGTAGACTTCGAGTCGGTCGTTGCCAAGCGTGCGCGAACCGGTGATCCGCCAGCGGCCGTGCGCGTCCGCCAGCCGTTCGAGCCCGATGCGCCCGGCGCCCGGCGCGCCGTCGCCGATGACGATCGGCGCGCGGTAGACGAGAATCCTGTCGACGAGATCGGCGGCAAGGAGTGTACTTGCCGTCGCCGGGCCGCCCTCGACAAACACGTCGTTCACGATAACTTCGCAAAGTTCGTCGGTCGATGCGAGCAGCAGCGGATCGCGCTCCGCGAATTTCGCGGATGACGGAATCGCGTCGAGCGTCGCGCTGAGCACGGCGGGGCGCGGGCTGCGATCCGCGAGCCCCGGCAGGCGCACGTCGAGCGAGGGATCGTCCGCTTCCAGCGTGCCGCGCCCGACGACGATCACGTCCGCAAGCGCGCGCTGGAGATGCACGTGTGCGCGCGCCTCCGGCCCGGTGATCCACCGGCTCTCGCCGCCCGGCATCGACACGCGCCCGTCGATCGACATGGCGAGCTTCAGCGTGATGCGCGGGCGGCCGCGTTCCATGCGCGAGAAGAACCCCGCCATCGCGTCGCGCGCCGCCGCTTCGCCGGTGCCGACCGTGACGGCGATGCCCGCGTCGCGCAGGCGCGCGGCGCCCTGCCCCGCCGTGCGCGGATCGGGATCGGGCACGGCGATATGAACGGCCGCGACGCCCGAAGCGGCAATGAGATCGGCGCAGGCCGGGCCGCGCGCGCTGACATGCGCGCAGGGCTCGAGGCTGACGTAAAGCGCGGCGCCGCGCGCGCCCTCGCCCGCAGCCTCCAGCGCGGCCGCTTCGGCATGGGGGCGGCCGCCCGGCTGCGTCCAGCCGCGCGCGACGACGATACCGTCGCGCACGACAAGGCAGCCGACATTGGGATTGGGCGCAGTGCGGCCGAGGCCGCGGCGCGACAGGCGGATGGCGGCATCCATCAACCGCGCCGCCTCGCTCATTCGCTTGCCGGTCCCGGCTCCGTGGCAACAGGCGCAGCCTCGCCCGCGTTGATGTCGAGCTGCGCGGCGACAGCGTCCGCCTGCTCCTGCATCAGCCGCTCCTCTTCCTCCTGCTCGGCGAGTGCATCGGCGCGCGAGCGGCCGTCCTCCCAGTTCTTGAAATAGGCGATGATCGGGTCCGGCTTCAGATAGCCGTAGCGGTTCTCGATCAGGAACGTGAACATGACGATGAAGGTCATCAGCACGGACAGGCCGCCGATGACCCACTGCCGCCGCTCGATGGCGGCGATCCGCGCGCGGATGCGTCCGAAAATGCCGGTGATGCTCATGCCGGAGAGCAGATAGGGACGCACGGGGAAAAGCGCCAGTGCATCAGCGCGCCCGCAGGCGTGCGAGCGCCCGCTCGCGACCGATGAGCAGCAGCAGTCCCGCCATTTCCGGGCCGTGGTCGCGGGCCGTCAGCGCGCGGCGCAGCGGCAGGAACAGCTCCTTGCCCTTGCGGCCGGTCGCGGCCTTGAGCGCGGCGGTGAGCGCCGACCAGACACCCGGCTCCCACGGCAGCGATTCGAGCGTGTCCGCCGCAAGCGCGAGATAGTCGGCATCTTCGGACGAGGCGGCCACCGGGCCTTCGACGACACGCCACCAGTCGGCGGCGTCCGCGACGGTTTCGAGGTTCGGGCGCAGCACCTCCCACGCTGCGGCGTCCATGCCGGGCGGCAGGCGGTCCGCCACGGCGGGATAGGCGAGATGATGCAGGATGCGGGCGTTCAGCTGGCGCAGGTCCGCCTCGTCGAAACGCGCGGCGGAGCGGCCGAAGTGCCCGAAATCGAAATGTTCGACGAGCGGGTCGAGGCTTGTCACCAGCTCGACCGAATCCGACGTGCCGAGACGCGCGAGCAGTGCGGCGATGGCGACCGGCTCGATGCCCGCCTCGCGGAAATGCGCCATGCCCGCCGAGCCGAGCCGCTTCGACAGCGCGCCTTCCGTGCCGGTGATCAGCGCCTCGTGCGCGAACGCCGGCGGCTTCGCGCCCAGCGCCTCGAACATCTGGATCTGCACGCCCGAATTGGTGACGTGGTCCTCGCCGCGGATGACATGCGTCACGCCCATGTCGATGTCGTCGATCACCGAAGGCAGCATATAGAGGTAGGAGCCGTCGGCGCGGCGCACGACGGGATCGCTGAGCGAGGCCGGATCAATATGCGATTCGCCGCGGATCAGGTCGTGCCACCGGACGGGCGCGCCCGTCTCCAGCCGGAATCGCCAGTGCGGCCGCTCGCCCGCCGCCTGCCGCGCGGCGATCTCGTCTGCCGTCAGCTTCAGCGCCGCGCGGTCGTAGACGGGCGGCAGGCCGCGCGAGAGCTGGATCTTACGGCGCACCTCAAGCTCCTCGGCGGTCTCGAAGCACGGGTAGATGCGCCCGTCCGCGACCAGCTTTCCGAACTGCTCATCGTAGCGGGCAAGCCGGTCGGACTGGCGGTATTCGGCATCGGGCACGAGCCCGAGCCATGCGAGATCGGCGCGGATCGCGTCGGCATATTCCGCGCGCGAGCGCTCTGTGTCCGTGTCGTCGAGGCGCAGCAGGAAACGCCCGCCGTGCTTCCGCGCGAACAGCCAGTTGTGGAGCGCGGTGCGGACATTGCCGACATGGAGATAGCCTGTCGGCGACGGGGCGAAACGGGTCGTGACGGTCATGAGGTCCGGAACGCGTTGGTGATCGGATAGCGGCGGTCGCGCCCGAAGTTGCGCACGCCGATCTTGACGCCCGGCGGCGACTGGCGGCGCTTGTATTCGGCGACGTAGAGCAGGCGCTCGATGCGGGCGACAGTCTCGCGGTCGAAACCGCGCGCGACGATCTCCGCCACCGAAAGCTCCTCCTCGACGAGCCCGGTGAGGATGGGATCGAGCACCTCGTAGGGCGGCAGCAGATCCTGGTCCTTCTGGTTCTCGCGAAGCTCGGCGGTCGGCGGCTTGGTGATGACGCGCTCGGGCATCACGGGGCCGTCGGGTCCGAGCGCGAGCTTGGGACGATTCGCGTTCCGCCAGCGCGAGAGCGCGAACACGGTCGTCTTGTAGGCGTCCTTCAGCACCGAATAGCCGCCCGCCATGTCACCGTAGATGGTGGCGTAGCCCACCGACATCTCCGACTTGTTGCCGGTGGTGAGCAGCATGTGGCCGAACTTGTTGGAAAGCGCCATCAGCGTGAGGCCGCGGATGCGCGACTGGATGTTCTCCTCGGTGATGTCGCGCGCCTTGCCTTCGAACACCGGCGCGAGCATCGCGTCGAAGGCCTCGACGGCAGGCTCGATGGGAATCGTGTCGAGGCGGCAGCCGAGCATCCGCGCGCACTCGGCGGCATCGTCGAGACTGTCCTCGGACGTGAAGCGCGATGACATCATCACGCACCACACGCGGTCGGCCCCCAGCGCATCCACCGCCACCGCCGCCGACAGCGCCGAATCGATGCCACCTGAAAGCCCGAGCACGACGCCGGGGAAGCGGTTGCGGTTCACGTAATCGGCAAGGCCGATCTGCATCGCGTGGTAGATGTCCTCCGGGTACGGGTCGAGGCGGTGCTTGTGTCCTTCCTCGCACACCCAGCCCTGCGCGGTGCGGACCCACGTGGTCAGCGTGACGCGCTCCTCCCAGTCCGGGAGCTGCACGGCGATGCGGCGGTCGGCGTTCATCACGAAGCTGGCGCCGTCGAAGACGATCTCGTCCTGCCCGCCGACGCGGTTGAGGTAGGCGAGCGGCAGGCCGGTTTCAGCGACGCGCATCGCGGCGAGCGACAGCCGCTTGTCGTCCTTGTCCAGCTCATAAGGGCTGCCGTTCGGAACGAGCAGAATCTCGGCACCCGTTTCGGCGAGACACTCGCACACGTCCGGGAACCAGATGTCCTCGCAGATCGGCACGCCGAGCCGCACGCCGCGAAACGCCAGCGGCCCCGGCAAGGGGCCGGGCGCGAACACACGCTTCTCGTCGAACACGCCGTAATTCGGAAGCTCGTGCTTGCGCGTCCATGCGGCGATCTTGCCGCCGTCGAGCAGCGCCATCGCGTTGTGGAGCTTGCCGTCCTCGGCAAGCACGCTGCCGACGAGCATGGCGGGGCCGCCGTCTCCGGTCGCTTCCGCCATGCGCTGAAGCTCCGCCTCCGCCGCGCGCACCAGCGAGGGCTTCAGCACGAGGTCTTCGGGCGGATAGCCGATCAGCGAGAGTTCGCAGGTGACGACAAGGTCCGCCGGCTGCTTCGCGCGCGCGGCGAGCATGGCGTCGGCGTTGCCGCGAAGGTCGCCCATCGTCTGGTTGAGCTGCGCGAAAGCGATCTGGAGACGGTCGGTCATGCGGGGTCTTCTAGGCTGTCGCAGCGGCTTTGGCGATGCCTTCGCGCGGCCTCACGAAGGGGGCTTTCGAACGCTGCGGCTTCGGTCTAGGTTCCGCGCCGATGTTCGACGACACGCCCCTTCTGGCAAACCCGTGGACTTGGTTCGCCGTCGGCTATCTGCTGGGCGCGATTCCCTTCGGCCTCATCGTCACCCGGCTCGCCGGGATGGGCGACATCCGCCGTCTGGGATCGGGCAATATCGGCACCACCAACGTGCTGCGCACCGGCGGCAAGAGCCTCGCGGCGCTGACGCTGCTGCTCGATGCAGGCAAGGGCGCGCTCGCCGTCTGGCTCGGGCAGACCTTCGCGCACGGCGGCGACATCCTCGGCGGCATGGGCGCATTCATCGGCCACCTGTTCCCGGTGTGGCTGCTGTTCCGCGGCGGCAAGGGCGTCGCCACGATGCTCGGCATCGCGCTCGCCATCCATCCGCCCGCGGGCCTTGTCTTCGCCGCCGTCTGGCTGCTGGTGGCGGCCGTGACACGTTATTCCTCGCTCGCCGGGCTGATGGCGGTAACGCTCACCCCGCTTGCGCCCGCGCTCGCCGGGCGCTGGGATGCCACGCTGCTGTTCGCGGGCATGGCGGTGCTGGTGATCGCGAAGCACGACGAGAACATCGCGCGGCTGCGCGCAGGCACCGAGGGCAAGATCGGCGGGCGCACGAGCACGCCCGATCCGAATGGCTGACCGGCCGGGCAGCGACACCGAACGCATCGCGAAGCTGCGGCTGATTCGCAGCGAGAACGTCGGGCCGATCAGCTATCGGCAGCTCACCGCCCGCTACGGCAGCGCGTCGGCGGCGCTCGATGTGCTGCCGGACCTCGCGCGGCGTGGCGGCCGCCGTGACGTCCGGATCGCCGAAGCGGGCGCCGTCCGGCGCGAGATGGAGGCCGTCGAGGCGGTAGGCGCGCGCCTCGTGTTCCTCGGCGACGCCAATTATCCGCCGCGCCTCGCCGAGATCGAGGACGCACCGCCCGCGCTCACCGTGCGCGGCGACATCGCGCTCGCGCACCGCCGCACCGTGGGCATCGTCGGCGCGCGCAATGCGTCTGCGGCGGCGATCCGGTTCGCGCGCGGTCTTGCCGCCGATCTTGCCACAGCGGACATCGTCGTCGTCTCGGGCCTCGCGCGCGGCATCGACGCCGCGGCGCACGCGGGCGCGCTTTCAGGCGGCACGATCGGCGTGATCGCGGGCGGCATCGACAACGTGTACCCGCCCGAGAACGGAGAGCTTTACGCCGCGCTCTACGAACGCGGCCTCGTGGTCGCCGAACAGCCTTTCGGCACCGAGCCGCAGGCGCGCCACTTCCCCCGCCGCAACCGGCTGATCTCCGGGCTTTCGGCAGGCATCGTCGTCGTCGAGGCGGCGCCGCGCTCCGGCTCGCTCATCACCGCGCGTTTCGCGGGCGAACAGGGCCGCGAGGTGATGGCCGTACCCGGCTTCCCGCTCGATCCGCGCGCGCAGGGCTGCAACCAGTTGATCCGCGATGGTGCGACGCTCGTCCAATCCGCCGCCGACATCGCCGAGACGATCGCGCCGTTCGGTGCCGCACGGCTGGGCACAAGCGGCAGCCGCTTTACGGCCCCTCCTCCCACGGATGCCGACGACAGCGCGCGCGATGCCGTGACCGCCCTGCTCAGCCTGACGCCGGTCGCTATCGACGAACTCGTGCGCCTGTCGGGCGAGCCGCCCGCCGTGGTGCAGACCGTGCTTCTCGAACTCGAACTCGCCGGACGGCTCGTCCGCTACGCCGGCGCGCGCGTGGCGCTCGCGTGAGCTCGCGGCAGAAGCGCGGCGCGGCGCTCGACCCGGAGCTGCTGCTCCGGGCCTATTCGATCGGCATCTTCCCGATGGCGGAAAGCCGCGACGCCGAGGACGTGTTCTGGGTGGAGCCGCGTGAGCGCGCCATCCTGCCGCTCGAAGACTTCCACCTGTCGCGGAGCCTTGCCAAAACGCTGAAGCAGGAGCGTTTCATCCACAGCGTCGACCGCGCCTTCGACGCGGTGATCGACGCCTGCGCCGAGCCCGCGCCGGACCGCGCCGACACGTGGATCAACCGGCAGATCCGCGAAGCCTACACGTTCCTCCACCGCATCGGCCACGCGCACAGCGTCGAGTGCTGGGAGGCGGGGACGCTCGTCGGCGGCCTATACGGCGTCAGGATCGGCGGCGCGTTCTTCGGCGAAAGCATGTTCAGCCGCCGCACCGACGCCTCGAAGGCGGCGCTCGCGCATCTGGTGGCGCGGCTGCGCGTCGGCGGCTTCCGGCTGCTCGACTGCCAGTTCATGACCGGGCACCTCGCGCGCTTCGGCGCGGTGGAGATCAGCCGCGAACGCTATCTCCAGTTGCTGGGCGCCGCGACCGGCGTCTCGGATGCTGATTTCGGCGCGCTCGATCCGGGCGGCAGCTCAGCGATTTCAGGGGCACGCATCGCCGCGGTCCTGCGCGAGGGCGACTGACCGCGTCAGCCTTCGGGATCGGTGCGCTTTTCCGTTCCCGGAAGCGTCGGCGTGCCTGCGTTGCCCGCGCCCTGATTGAAGGCGCTGAGCGCGCTCATGCGCTCGAGGTCCGCCGCCGTCCCCGGCGCGACGATCATCGACTGGCCTTCCGAGAACCGGACCAGCGCGCCGATTGTCGCGTCGGCCGCCTCCTGCGGGCCGGACATGCCGTAGATCGACCGGTCCCCGTCCTTCCCGAACGTCACCGTTTCGAGGTCCGTCACCCAGAGCGTGAGCGTGAGATTCTCGACATTCACGACGCGTTTCTGCGTGCTGTAGTTCCCCGTGAACTGGTTGCCCACCGCCGCCGAAGCCGTGTTGTAGACGCCGGTAAGCTCCATCCAGACCAGCCGCGACTGGAAATCGAAGCGGCCCCAGAGCACGTGCGCCGCGCGGCGGGCCGCCAGCGCGATCGTATAGGCGACGATCGCCCATGCCCCGGTCTCCAGCGTGCCGGTTTCCTCCCACGCCATGCCGGCGAAACGATAGACGAGGAAAACGCACGCCGCCCCCGCCAGCGTCATCAGCACCGTGAGGACGACGAGCCAGAGCCGCCGCGGCGACCCGAGCATTTCCTGCGCCGTCTCCCGCCGCCCCGCGCTCACCGGCTGCGTCTCTTCCAGGAACTCGGCGCGGAACTCTCCCGCCTCGCGGGACGCATCGAGCTGGAACGGAATGCGGATGTAGCGGCGGTTCGGCAGCCGCGTCGGATTCGATCGCGCCACCACCCGTTCCAGCTCGCCGATGAGCTCCGACGGATTGAAGTTCACCGACAGCACCGCCTGCTTCATCGCGGGCGGTGTGTTGACGCCCGATCCGAGCTGGCTTTTCAGCGCCGCGAGGAAAAGCCCGTAAACGACGAGCAGCGCCACCAGCATGAAGCCGACATGCCAGTTCACTGCGATCTCGCCGAGCGTCGGCAGGCTTTGCCCGACCAGCAGGAAGGCGACGGGAAAGAAGATCGCGAAAACCGTGAGGACGATCAGCGGCCGCATCGAGACCTCCGCGGTCGCATTCGCATTGATCGTCCGCAGCAGCCAGAACACCATGACCACGCCGTAGGCGACGCCGAGCCAGTTTTCGAACGGCGTCGTGCCCATCAGGAACAGGCTGAACACATAGCTCGCGAGCGCAAGCGCGACGGCGCAGAGATTGGCGAAATTATGCCGTGCGAAATACTGGAGCTGGATCGGCGCGCGCGTGATGCCCTTGATCAGCGTGTAGAGCAGGTTGCTGACGGCATCCTGCGGCGGCACGAACAGAAGCGCGTTCTTGCGGATCTGGTCTTTCAGGTTTTCCGCGGCATTGCTGCTGCCGGACACGTTGTCGGCAACGACCGGGCACAGCGATTTCGGATAATCGACCGGCAGGATGAAGCGAAGCTGCGAGAGCGCCGAGGCGGCGAGCCGGAACGCGGTGCCCCACAGCGCGACGCCGATCAGGATCGGCGCGAGCGATGCGCCCGCCCCGGCCGCAAGCCACTGGGCGCGGCCGTCGAGAAGGATCATGAGCCCGGCCGCGAACGCCGCCGCCGCGACGATGAGCAGCGCCCAGTTCTCGATCACATAAGGGTTCGGAATCTCGTTGACCCGGTCCCGATCCTCGATCTCGATGCTCATAAGCCCCTCCTGTCCGCACGAGGCATATGCGCGAAATTCTGCCGATCCAGCAACCCTCTATGGATCGGTTCGGAAACGTGACGATCAGTTTGCTGTGGCTTCGGACGGCGCGGGCGTAGCTGCTGCCGAGGGAGGCGGGGCGGATTTGCCGACCACGACCGTGCGCGGGCCGGTTTCCGGGAAACGCATCGCGCAGCTTCTGACCCAGACGTCGTAGCGGGCGTTGTCGAAGCTGTTGAGCGACGGGCTTTCGGCGAAAAGCCAGCCCGAGAACAGGCGCCGGACCTTGTTGTCGCGGCCCGGCCCGTCGATCTGGAGGAATGCGCCGGTATGCGGGCGCTGCCACGGCGGCGACGCCTCGCAGGTGCGCGCCGCGATGCGGATCTTGCCGAAATTCACGGTTTCGCCGGGTTTCAGCGTCAGGTCGCGGGTTTCGCTGCTCACCTTGTCGAGCACGCCGATCACGAGCACGCGCTCCGCGTTCGGGGTCGGAAGCTTCGCGGGCGCCGCCTTGGGCGCAGGTGCCGCCGGCTCAGGCGCAGGCTGCGCGGCCGCCGGCGCGGCAAGCAGCACCATGCCGAGCGCGGCGCGGGCCGCCGTGCGGATCACGGTACGGCAGGCTCCGCAGGCGCGGAATCGCCCGCCTTGTCGTCCGACTTGCCGGTCTGGTTGATGAAGCCGCCGATCAGCGTCATCAGGTCGACCGAGCCCTGCGTGTCGATGATCTCGTCGCCCTCGCGCATCGTCTCGCTGTCGCCGCCCGGCGTCAGCGAGATGTAGCTGCCGCCGAGGATGCCTTCGGACGTGATCGAAGCGCTGCTGTCCAACGGCAGCTTGACACGCTGGTCGATCGAGAAGCCGAGCCGCGCCTGGAACGTCTCCGGGTCGAGGGACTGGGAAACGACCGAACCGACCTTGATGCCCGAGACGCGGACATCGGTGCCGACCGCGACGCCCGTGGCATTGGGGAACAGCGCCGAGATACGGTAGCGGTCCGCGCCTACGCTCCCCGACGTGCGCTGATACGAGAACAGCACGAACGCGACCGCGATCGCGACGACCACGGCGCCGACGAACGCCTCGATCAGGTTCTGCCGGAACAGCGCCGTCATGCCTCTTCGGGGCTCCACGCCTCGTAGTCGCCGGTCGCGCGGGCGCGCGGCGCGGCGCTGGCGAGCGTGCCCGGCCGGTGCCATGCCGCGGCGGTGCCGGTGGGATTCGCGTGGTGCGGCTTTTCCCATGTCTTGCGCGGCAGCTTCGATTCGCCCGGCAGCACATCGGTCGACTTGTGCAGCCAGCCGTGCCACTCGGGCGGCACCCGGCTCGCCTCGTTGAGGCCGTTGTAGATCACCCAGCGCCGCTCGCCGCGCTTGCCGGGCTTGCGGAAATAGCGGTTGCCTTCCGCGTCCTGGCCGACCTCCTCGCCGTGGAAGCGCGTCATGTAGCGCGTGCCCCACGTCGGACCGTCCCACCAGGCGAAAATCGACTTGAACAGACCCATTGCCGGCTCCGCTGACTTCAATTGGCGCCTTAGAGCCTTATTCCGCGCCGCCTTGCAAGTCCCGAAGGTCGTATTCGACGAGATCGCCGGGCGTCGCACCGATCCGCGCGGCCTCTCCGGCGTTGAGTTCGAGCACGGCGGCGACGGGGCCGAGCGAGCGGCGCTGCTCTTCGTTGAGCGGCGGAACGTCGGCGAGGATGCTCTCGATGCGCCGGTCGGCGAGCAGGAACAGCATGTCGAGCGGGATGTAGGTGTTGTGCATCCAGAACGCCGCCGGGCGCGGCGCCGGGAACGGGAAGATCATGCCTGCATCCCTCGGCATCGACCGGCGGTCCATGAGTCCCTGCGCCTGCTCGTCGGACGTGCGCGCGACCTCCACCGTGTAGCTGTGCCGCCTGCCGTCGTTCGTGACAATGGTGAGCGGAATGGCCGGGAGCCGCTGGACCGTGGATTCGGCTGCGGGCTCCCGCGTCGCGGCGGACGGCGTGGTGCCGCAGCCCGAGACGACGGCGACGAGCATGAGGGCCGCGAGAAACGGCCGATGACGAACGGAATTCATGAAAAGGCGCTCTAGGCCTCTCCGACCGTGATGGCAACGGCGAGCGGGCCCTTGTCGCCCTCCGCGATGCGCGCCATCACATGCTGCCCCGGCATCAGTTCGATGAGCCCGGCGCGGCGCACGGTTTCCATGTGCACGAAGATGTCGTGCGAACCTTCGCCGCGGGTGAGAAAACCATAGCCTTTCAAACGGTTGAACCATTTGACTTCGACGCGCTCGTAATCGCCGGCATCGTCGATCAGCTGCATCGGATCGACCCGCGTCGCGGCGCGCTGCACAATGAGTTCGGGGTCCGGCCCGATAGCGGTGGTGAGGTCGAGTTCGATGATGCGCCGCGCCTGCCGCCCGCGCTCCCGCGCGACCGCCATGCAGACGACCGTCGCGCCTTCCGGCAGCGTGCGGCGGCCAACCTCGCGCAACGTGGAAAAGTGTACCAACACATCGCCGCTCCCATCACTGGGAACGATGAAGCCATATCCCCGTACCGCATCGAACCACTTTACAGTGCCATCGACCCGGAATTCCTCGGCGACTTCGGCAAGGTCGGACACGTGCCCACCCTCTGGCAGCAACGCGTGCTCGGCCATTACCCCCTCCGACGCACATTTAATTTTCCGAGAAAGAACGCTACCACAAAACCCCGTAACGACGAACTATATAGTTAATTTTCAAAGCGACAAGACAAGAAGGATGCACGCCCATGGACCTCAGCGGTGAGACCCTGATCGCGGCCCCGCGCGAACGGGTCTGGGCGGCGCTCAACGACCCGGAGGTGCTCGCCGCCTGCATCGAGGGCGTGGAACGGCTTGAGCGTGCAGGGGAAAACCGCTTCGAGGGCACGATGAACGCGAAGGTCGGGCCGGTGCGCGCGAAGTTCACCGGCGCGGTCGAACTCTCGGAAATCGACGCGCCGAACGCCTATGTGATCTCCGGCGAGGGCAAGGGCGGCGTCGCCGGTTTCGCGAAGGGCAAGGCCTCCGTGAGGCTTGAAGACGCGCCCGTGGAGGGCGGCGCGGGCACGCGACTCACGTGGCAGGCAAGCTCGACCGTGGGCGGCAAGCTCGCCCAGCTCGGCGCGCGGCTGATCGAAGGCACGGCAAAGGCTTACGCCGAGTCCTTCTTCGCCACCTTCAAGACTCGGGTGGAAAGTGATGAGCCGCCTGCGGAGCCCGCCCCCATCGTCCTTCCTGAAACCGACCTCGCCGAGGGGACGGACGAGGCGCCGGGCCTGTCCCCTGCCGTGTGGGGCGGCATCGTCATCGTGCTCGTCGCCGCGCTGGTGCTCTGGCTGGTGCTGTGAGCGGAGACGACACCGCCGCGCTGATCGCCGCGCTTCGCGGCTGGACCGCCGCCGGGCACAAGGCCGCCATCGCCACCGTGATCGAGACATGGGGTTCAGCCCCGCGCCGCGCGGGCGCGCACCTCGTGATTCGGGATGACGGCCTGTTCGAAGGCTCGGTGAGCGGCGGCTGCGTGGAAGGCGACGTGATCGCCGCCGCGGCGGACGTGATCGCCGGGGCCAAGCCGCAGCGCCTCGAATACGGCGTCGCCGATGCCCGCGCATGGGAGGTCGGCCTTGCCTGCGGCGGCCGGATCGCGGTGCTGGTGCAGCCGGTTTCCGAAGCCGGCTTCTCCCCCGCCCTCGTCGAACGCCTCGATGCTGCACTCGGCAGAGGCGAAAGCGTCCGCGTCACCACCGACGCCGACGGCGTTTCCCGCGAGGGCGAAGGCGAAGGCTTCACGCGCCTGTACGAACCAGCGGGGCGCCTGATGATCATGGGCGCGGTCCATATCGCGCAGGCGCTGGTGCCGATGGCGGAACTGCTCGGCTACGCGCCGCTCGTCGTCGATCCGCGCGGCAGCTTCGCCGCCGCCGAGCGTTTCGCCCACATCGCCGTCGATCCGCGCTGGCCCGACGAGGCGCTCGCCGACTGGAAGCCGGACAGCGCGACCGCGATCGTGGCGCTGACCCACGATCCCAAGCTCGACGACCCTGCGCTGATCGCGGCGCTGAACTCCCCCGCCTTCTACATCGCCGCGCTTGGTTCGCGGAAGAACCAGGCGATCCGGCGCGAACGTCTCGCCGCCGCCGGGTTCGACAAAGCGGCGCTCGCGCGCATCCACGGCCCCGCCGGCCTTGCCATCGGCGCGGCGAACCCCGCCGAAATCGCGCTTTCGATCGCCGCCCAGATGATCGCAGTCCGGCGCGGCGCGTGAAGTTCGGCCCGGTTCCCCTCGATGGCGCGGAAGGCGCATATCTCGCCCATGCCGTGCATGTCGGCGCGCGGCGGATCGCCAAGGGCAAGCGCCTCGACGCGGCGGACATCGCCGACGCCCGCGCGGCGGGCCTGAACGAACTCGTCGTGGCGGCGCTCGAAAGCGGCGATCTGCACGAGGACGCGGCGGCGGCCATGATCGCGTCCGCCGCTGCGGGCCCCGGCCTCGCCGCCCGGCCGCCCGCGCACGGCCGCGCCGACATCGTCGCGGACGCCGCCGGGCTGCTGTTGGCGGACATCGCCGCCGTCGACGCCGTGAACACACACGACGAGGCCGTGACGCTGGGAACGCTCGCACCGTTCGCGCCCGCCGCGAAGGGCGAGATCGTCGCCACGGTGAAGATCATTCCCTTCGCGGTTCCCGAAGCCCTCGTCCGGAGCGCCGCCGACAGCGCGAAGGGCGTGCTGCGTCTGGCGCGCTTCGGCACGCTGCGCGCCGCCTTCATCCAGACGACGCTTCCCGGAACGCCCGCCAAGCTGCTCGCGAAGACCGCCGAGGTGACGGAGGCGCGCTGCGCCGCGCTCGGCCTTGCGGCGTGGCGCGAGATGCGCTGCGCGCACACGGCGGACGGGCTCGCGGGCGCACTGGCGGAAACGGCGGATGCCGACATCGTCCTCATCAGCGGCGCGTCCGCGATCAGCGACCGGCGCGACGTGATCCCGGCCGCGATCGAACAGGCGGGCGGCGACGTACTGAGGCTCGGAATGCCCGTCGATCCCGGCAATCTCCTGTGCCTCGCCCGCATCGGCGCGCGGCCGGTGATCGGCCTTCCGGGCTGCGCGCGCAGCCCCCGCCGCAACGGCTTCGACTGGGTGCTGGAACGGTTGTGGGCCGGCCTCGACGTGACCGGAACCGACATCGCCCGCATGGGCGCGGGCGGCCTGCTCGCCGACGTGCCCCGCCCCGAACCGCGCCCCAAGCCCGAAGCCGGAGGGACGGTCGGCGCCGTCGTGCTTGCAGCCGGGCGCTCGGTGCGCATGGGCGCGAACAAGCTGCTCGCGGACCTCGGCGGCAAGCCCGTGCTCGCGCATGTGCTCGGTGCGCTGCAATCGGCGGGGCTGCCCGCGATCGTCGTCACCGGCAACGCGGAAGCCGAAATCGCCGAGATCGCCGACCGCTTCGGCTTTCAGGCCGCCCACGCCCCGCGCTACGCGGAGGGGCTGAGCCGGTCGCTCGCGGCGGGAATCGCCGCCGTGCCCGACGATTGGTCGGCGGCGCTGGTGCTGCTGGGCGACATGCCGGGCGTGACCGCGGACCATATCGGCAGCATCGCCGCCGCCGCGGGCGCGCGCCGCATCGCCGTGCCGGTGCACGACGGCAAGCGCGGCAACCCCGTGGCGTGGGGCCGGCGCTATTTCGCGCGGCTGCGCGGGCTGGAAGGCGACGTGGGCGGCAAGGCGCTGCTCGCCGAGTTCGCGGACGACATCGTGGAGGTCCCGGTGGCAAGCGACGCGATCTTCATGGATGTCGATACGCCGGAAGCGCTGGCGGCGGCGCGGGCGCGCTACGAGTAGTCCGGTTCGACATCCCGCATATCGAGGATTTCGGCGGCGATGCGGGCATCGTGACCCGCGCGCAGCATCGCCGCGAACTGCTTCTGCCGCGCCGCCCGGTCCGGCGCTTCCCGCGCGAACGGGCCGAAGCGCTTGCGCCGCGCATAGGCCATCGCAGCGCCCCGCGCATCGACCGCGCCGGTGATCTCACCGCTGAGGTCCTCGGCAAGGCCCGCCGCGCGCAGGTCCTGCCCGATGCGCCGCGCGCCGTAGCCGCGCCGCTCGAGGCCCCGCGCCCGCGCTTCCCCGAACGCGCGGTCGTCGACGTAGCGAAGCGCCGCGAAGCCAGCGACGATGCCCTCGACATCGGCGGGGCGCTCCCCCGCCCAGCCGCGCTCACGCAGCTTGCGCGCGAGATAGGCGGCAAGCTTGCCTTCCGAGGTCGCATAGCGTTCGACATAGCGCAGCGCGAGCGCGCGGAGCGTCTCCTCGCTGAGCGGCCGGGGTGTTTTTCGGGTTTTTTCGCCGCGCACGCCATGTTCCTGCCATAGTCGGACCCAATTTTGAACGTCACATTCCGGCAAAGGCTGACGATGGCCTATTTTGCATGTGGCCAAGGAGTCGTGTATCTGGCGAGGTTTATGAGCGGTGAGGAAAACCGCCGCCGCGCCGGGAAGAGCTGAGGAGGTTCGGGGACTTGCTGAATCGCACTTCGGATTCGAGCGCGCTTGCGCTGTCCGGCGCCGATGAGACGGCGCTGGCGCCAACGCCGACGCTCGACGATCTGCCGCGCCGCCTTGCGGATTTCAACACGCTCGGCGAGGCGTTGGACTATGCGGCGCAGGGGAGGCGCGGTCTCAATTTCTTCGATGCGCGGGCGCGGCTCGCGCGCGTCCTGACCTTCGCCGACCTCAAGACCGATGCGACCGCGAACGCATGGCGCCTGATCGCGGCGGGCATCAAGCCCGGCGACCGCGTGGCGCTGATCGCCGAGACGGGCGCCGATTTCGTCAGCCTGTTCTTCGGCGCCATATACGCCGGCGCGCTGCCCGTGCCGCTGCCGCTGCCGACCTCGTTCGGCGGGCGCGAGGGCTATGTGGAGCAGATTCGCAGCCAACTCATGTCGTGCGATCCCGAGATCGCGCTCGCGCCGTCCGGCCTCGCCGCGATCGTGGCGGAAGCCGCGCACGGCCTGCGCTGCCGCACCGCGCACGACTGGCTCGATTTCATGGCGCGCGAGGCAAGGCCCGCCGCGCTGCCGTCGGCACGCAAGGGCGACATCGCCTACCTCCAGTATTCCAGCGGCTCGACGCGTTTCCCGCACGGCGTGGAGATCACCCACGAGGCGCTGCTCGCGAACCTCAACGGCCATGCCGTGGGCGTGAACCTGCGCCGCGACGACCGCGTCATCTCGTGGCTGCCCTATTACCACGACATGGGCCTCGTCGGCTGCCTGATGGCGCCGATCGCCAACCAGGTCTCCGCCGACTACCTCGCCACAGAGGATTTCGCGCGCCGTCCGCTGTCGTGGCTCGCGCTCATCACGCGCAACGAGGGGCACAGCCTCTCCTACTCGCCGACCTTCGGCTACGATATCTGCGCGCGCCGCGTCTCCAGCCAGAGCGACGTCGCCGAGCGCTTCGACCTGTCGCGCTGGCGCGTGGCAGGCAACGGCGCCGACATGATCCGCCCGGACGTGATGGGCGCCTTCGTCGAGGCGTTCGCGCCCGCGGGCTTTTCGGGCGGCGCCTTTTTGCCGAGCTACGGGCTTGCCGAAGCCACGCTCGCCGTCACCATGTCCCCCGTCGGCACCGGCATCGTCACCGATCTCGTCGACGAGCGGCTGCTTTCGGGCGACCGCGACGATGCGGGCCAAGCCTCGGGCCGGATGCGCGCGATCGTCAACTGCGGCGTCGCGCTGCCGGGTATGGAAATCGAAATCCGCGACGACGCCAGCCGCCGTCTCGGCGACCGCCAGATCGGCAAGGTGTTCGTGGCCGGCCCCAGCATCATGACCGGCTATTTCCGCGACGAGATTTCGACACGCGCCGCGCTTCAGGGCCGCTGGCTCGACACCGGCGACATGGGCTACATGCTCGACGGCGCGCTCTACATCGTCGGCCGCGCCAAGGACATGATCATCATCAACGGCAAGAACCACTGGCCGCAGGACATCGAGTGGGCGATCGAGCAGCTTCCGGGCTTCAAGGCGGGCGACATCGCCGCCTTCTCGATCACCACGACAAGCGGCGAGGAAGCGCCCGCCGTGCTCGTGCAGTGCCGCACCACCGACGCCGCCGAGCGCGCCGACCTCCGCGAGACGATCAAGGCCAAGGTGCGCGCCATCACCGGCATGAACTGCATCGTCGAGCTCGTGCCGCCGCGCACGCTGCCGCGCACCAGCTCCGGCAAGCTCAGCCGCTCCAAGGCGCGCGCGCTCTACGTTTCCGGCCAGATCCAGCCGTTCGACATCGCGGCCTGACGCCGCTGCAACCGTGACGACGCTCGCCATCACCGGCGGAACCGGCTTCGTGGGCACGAAGCTGATCGACCTTGCGCTTGAGAAGGGCCACAGGGTCCGCGCCCTCGCCCGCTGCGCGCAGCCTGCGCGAGACGGCCTCGAATGGGTCGCGGGCGACCTTGCGAACACCGATGCGCTCGCCCGCCTCGTCGAAGGCACCGATGCGGTGATCCATGTCGCGGGCGTCATCAACGCCCGCACGCCGCTGGAGTTCGCCGCGGGCAACATCGAGGGCACCCGGGCGATGCTGGACGCGAGCCGCAATGTGCCGCGCTTCGTGCATGTCTCCTCGCTCGCCGCGCGCGAACCGGCGCTCTCCATCTACGGCAACACCAAGGCCGCCGCCGACGCGCTCGTGGAAACCGCGCGCCCCGACGCCGCGATCGTGCGTCCGCCCGCCGTCTACGGCCCCGGCGACCGCGAGACGGCGAGCGTCTACAAGCTCGTCGCGCGCGGCTGGGCGCTGCTGCCGGGCAGCGGCCGCTTCTCCATCGTCGAGGTCTCCGACCTCGCCCGCGCCCTCCTCGCGCTCGCCGAGAACCCGGCGCCGCGCGGCATTTTCGAGATCGACGACGCGACCCCCGGCGGCCTCAGCCACCGCGAGATGGCCGCGTACATCGCCGCCGCGCTCGGCAAGACGCCGACCTACGTGCCGCTGCCGCCCGCCGCCCTGACGCTCGGCGCCGCCATCGACACGCTCGGCGCCAAGCTCGCCGGACGCCTGCCCGCGCTCAGCTTCGACCGTGCCCGCTACCTCGCGCATCCGGACTGGGTGGCGGACAGCGCGGCGCTGAGGGGGCTCGGCATCTGGGCACCCGAGGTCCCCGCCGCCGAGGGCATCGCGCGCACGGCGGAATGGTACAGGAATGCGGGCTGGATTTAGGCCGCTTCCCCGCCTATCCCCTGCCACAATCTGTTGGCATCGAGCCGCAACGACATTTCAGGACACACGCATGGCGCACACACGCGACACCGTTCTTCCGAAGCTGATGGAGCTGATCGAGCCCGTGAACCGCAAGGGGATCGCGCTTGCCGAGAACACCAGCTTCGCAAGCGACCTCGAGCTGGATTCGCTCACCGTGATGGACCTCGTCGCCAACATCGAGGACGAGTACGACATCATCCTGCCGATGAACCTGCTCCCCGAGCTGGAAACGATCGGCCAGCTCGCCGACGCCGTCGTCAAGATCGTGAACGGCTGAGGCGGACGATGGGCGACCTCTTCGACAAGTTCGATCCCATCATCGCCGAAAAGGCGGCGCTGCTGGCGACGGGGGTCAACGACCCGTTCAACCTCGTCATGGAGAAGGTCCACTCCCCCACCGAAGCCACGGTGAACGGGCGCGAGACCATCCTCGTCGGCACATACAACTACATGGGCATGACCTTCGACCCGGACGTGATCGCGGCGGGCAAGCAGGCGCTCGACGAGTACGGCGCGGGCACGACCGGCAGCCGCGTGCTGAACGGCACCTATCAGGGCCACCGCGAGGTCGAGGAGGCGCTGAAGGACTTCTACGGCACCAGCCATGCGATGGTGTTCTCCACCGGCTATCAGGCGAACCTCGGCCTGATGGCGACGATGGCGGCACGCGGCGAGTACATCATCCTCGACGCGGACAGCCACGCCTCGATCTACGACGGCTGCGCGATGGGCAACGCCGACATCGTGCGCTTCCGCCACAACAGCGTCGAGGACCTCGACAAGCGCCTCGGGCGGCTTCCGGCGGAGGCGGGCAAGCTCGTCGTCCTCGAAGGCGTCTATTCGATGCTCGGCGACATCGCGCCCTTGAAGGAGATGGTCGCGGTCGCGAGGAAGCACGGCGCCATGATCGTCGTCGACGAAGCGCACGGCATGGGCTTCTTCGGCCCGAACGGGCGCGGCGTCTACGAGGCGGCGGGCGTCGAGGCGGACGTGGATTTCGTCGTCGGCACCTTCTCGAAATCGGTCGGCACGGTCGGCGGCTTCGTCGTCTCCAACCACCCGAAGTTCGAGGTGCTGCGCCTCGTCTGCCGCCCCTACGTGTTCACCGCCTCGCTGCCGCCGAGCGTGGTCGCCACGGCGGCGACCTCGATCCGCAAGCTGAAGCACGCCCACAACAAGCGCCAGCACCTGTGGGAAAACAGCCGCAAGCTGCATTCCGGCCTCAAGGCGAAGGGTTTCAAGATCGCCACCGAGACGGCGGAAAGCGCCATCATCGCGGTGCTGATGCCGGGTCAGGAAGCCTGCGCGCGCATGTGGAGCGCGCTCATCGAGCTCGGCGTCTACGTCAACATGGCGCGCCCGCCCGCGACGCCCGCCGGCATGTTCCTGCTGCGCTGCTCGCTCTGCGCCGAGCACCGTGCGGAGCAGGTGGACATCATCATCGACCGCTTCGTGAAGGCGGCGGAGATCGCCGGGATTCCGCTCGAAGCCTGATCTAGCGCACCGCGCCCTTGCGGATGAGCCGGGGCAGCAGGACGAGCCCCGCGAGTATGGGAAAGCGTCGGTGCCACGGCTTCACGACGATGCCCGCGCCGGAGTGTCGGTTCACCTTCCACGCGATGTAGTCGACGCCGCCCTTGAACGTGAAGCTGGCCTTCGCGAGCCGCAGCACGGAGAGCCATTTGCCCCGGCGGCGGAGCTTCGCCCACACCCGTTCGCCCGCCGCGCGATCGGCATCGGCGCGGAAGTGGACGATGCCGCCGCGCACCTCCGCCGCGAGATCACTGTCGGCGATGGCGGGCGCGGTGAAGGCCGCATAGCGCGCCGGATCGGTCTCGAAGATCGACTGGCCGCGCCCTGTCCGCTCCGACCGGAGTTCGGCGGCGTAGGTGAGCGCGAAGGCGCCGGTCCAGAGCGCCTCGACACTCAGCTCGTCGTCGAGCATCGGCCGCGCCGTCCCGAGCAGCGTCGGCGCCGCCGCGGCCACCGCGCGGATCACCCGCGCCCGCGCCGCATCCCCCCGCACCCACACCAGCCGCGAGGGCTGCGCGAACCGCGCCCACACCGAGACGTTGTCGCAACCCGGCGAGCAGGCGTGCGCGAAGTCTTCGACCGTCATCACCGCGAACTTGGCGCGCAGCCCTTCGTGTTCGGCGTAAAAGACGTTGGGCGGAATCAGCCGGTTTGCCGTCGCCATCCACCGGCGCGTGTAGGCGCGGTCGTAGGAATCGACGAGCAGGTAGAAATCGAGGAGCGAGTCCGAGAGGTCTTCGCTCCTGAGGCACGATCCGTAGAACAGTACCGCCTGCGCCGCGCCGCCGCAGCGCTCGGCGATCGCCTTCGCGAAATCGGCGACTTCGGCGGCGACGGGCGTTTCCAGCTCGGCCGCAACGAGCGGCACGAGCGCCGTCATGCCGCGAGGCTGAGGAAGGAAACCGGCGCGGTCGGCGTCAGGACGATCGAATGGCCCTCGCCCGCCTCGTAAAGCTCGCCGTCGAGGATGACGCTGGCGCGCTTGCCCTCGATGCGGATCTCGTCGCCGCGGCGCAGGTGCAGCCCGCTGAAGCGCGCGCTGCCGAGCCGGCCGGCGAGCGCGGACACCAGCGCCTTCAGCACTGTGGTACGCCGCTGCTCGATGGCCATCAGCTTCAGGGGGCCGCTGCGGTCGCTGAACGGCGTGGCGAAATTGAGCAGCAGCCGTTCGAGCGTCGTCACCATCAGCACGAGGAAGCTGCCTTCGACCGGCACGCCGTCGCGTTGCAGCGACACCCGCATCGGGCTCGGCCGCACCGGGTTCCAGCGCGCGCCCGCGCCGACGAGCACGCTCGCGATGACCACGAAGGTGGCGATCAGGTGGCTCACCCAGTTCGGCAGGCCGAGCGGATAGATCTTGTTGCGGCAGAACAGGATCGCCTCGGCGAGCCCCGCGCCGCCGAGGAACATGCCGAACACGGGGCGCGCCGCGATGCCGTCGCTGAGCGCGATGAGCTGGCGCGCGACCACGTGCGGGTCGACGCCCGTCTCGACGATCTTGAGGATGTTCGACAGCGCCTCGACCGGATTGGCGCCCGCGCCGAGATCGAGCGCGATGAGGTTGGTCTTGCCGTTCGGCAGCACCGCGAGCGGCGGCACCGCATCCTTGAAATGATGGCCGTTGTAAATCTCGGTCAGCGCCGCCTGCACGGTGCCGTCGCCGCCGTTGATGACGAGCACGGCGGGCTTCACGCGCGCGATCATGGCGAGCGCGTCGGGCACTTCGGAAATGTCTCCCACCTCGTAGTGGAAGATGTTCGGATGCTGCGCCACGAACTCCCGGATGCGCGGCAGAACGGCCTTGTTGCCGGTCGAGCGCGGATTGGAAAGGAGCGCGACGCAGGCCATGTCAGTCGCGCCGTGCCACAAGGGGCTTCACGGACAGCAGCCCCTGCCGGTAGTTGAGGATCACGTCCACGACCGTCACGCCGCCGCGCGCAACGAACATCGCGTCCTCATAGTCGGGCTTCGACAGACCGAGCTTCGGGTTGCCCGAAAAGCCGACGCCGTCCTTCGAGACGGAAAGCTTGCCGTTCATGTCGCGGTCGTGGAGCACCGCCATCGAGAACTCGCCGAAACGCGGCAGCGCCATGCACACGTTCATGTCGCCGGAGGCCGTCGTCGGCAGCTCGATGCGCTTCAGCTTCTTGCCGGAGGCGAGGAACTCGTCGGGATTGTCGCTGTAGAGCTGGACGCGGAGGTTGCCGGCGCGGTCCTTGAAGCCGTAGACGCGCACCAGTGCGGCCGGGCCGCGCGCGCCGGGCGCGCAGGCGGCGGCTTCGGGACCGATGATCTCCTGGGCGGCCGCGGGCGCCGGGAATGCGCCGAGAACCGCCGTTGCCGCGACGAGCGGACGGACCAGCCCCCGGAAAGACGCATTTGAACGCTTCAGCACCATGAGCCTCCTCGATCTTCCCCCTTTTCAGATCACCAATTTGTTGATGCATCCCTGTCTCACCGTGGTATCGGGTCCGCTTGCGGCCAAAATTTGACCAAGGATCGACAAAACCAAGAGATGCTGGCCCGGTTCGACAGGTACATGGCGCGGCTGATCGCAGTGCCGCTGTTCGCGACGCTGATGATCGCGGCCATGCTGCTATTGCTGGAGAAGATGCTGAAACTGTTCGACTTCGTGGTCAACGAAGGCGGGCCGGCGTCGGTCGTCTGGAGGATGCTCGGCAACCTCATCCCGCAATATCTCGGCCTCGGCATCCCCGTGGGACTGCTGCTCGGCGTGCTGCTCGCCTTCCGCAATCTTGCGCTGTCGAGCGAACTCGACGCCATGCGCGCGGTCGGCATCAGCTACATGCGGATGCTGCGCGTGCCCTACATGTACGCGCTGCTGCTCGGGCTCCTCACGCTGCTCATCGTCGGCTTCATCCAGCCGATCAGCCGCTATGCCTATGAAGGCCTTGAGTTCGAGCTGCGCTCGGGCGCGCTCGGCGCGACCATCGACGTCGGCGAGTTCGTGCAGGTGGCGCGCAACACCACGCTCCGCGTCGAGGAGAGCCGCGACCACGGCCGCGACCTGCGCGGCATCTTCGTCAGCGGCCAGAGCGCCGACGGCAAGACCGTCTCCGTCACGGCGGCGCGCGGCACCTTCCTCGCCACCGACGACCCCGACGTGATCCTGCTGAGGCTCACCGACGGCACGCTCGTCCACGACGCGCCGGGCTACAGGCAGCCGCGCGTGCTGACCTTCCGGATGCACGACCTGCCGATCGACCTGCCACAGATCGAGCTGTTCCGCATCCGCGGCGCCGAAGCCGACGACAACGAGCTGACGCTGCCTGAGCTCTACCGCGTCGGCTATCTCGGCCAGGGCACCGCGACCGAGAAGAATCGGGAAGCCGTGCGCGCGAACCTGCACCGGCGGCTCGTGCAGGTGTTCGCCGTGCTGGTGATCCCGCTGCTCGCCGTGGCGCTCGCGGTGCCGCCCAAGCGATCGACCTCGGCGGTCGGCGTGTTCGCGGCGCTCACCATCCTCATCGTCTACAACGAGATTTCGGAGGCCGCCGAGCGATCGGGCGCGGCGGGCAAGGCCGACATCGCGCTCAGCCAGTGGGGCAGCTTCGTCGCGTTCAGCCTGCTCTGCGCATGGTTCTTCCACGTGCTCGCGAATGTCCCGGGCGGCCAGCCGATCGCGATGATCGAGCGCGGCGCGGGCATTGCCACCAAGTGGGTCGTCAGCCTGTGGCGCCTGATCCGCCGCCGCTTCGCGAGGACGCAGGCGGCATGAGCAGCGCGCTTTCGCTTTGGCCCTCGCCGACCATCGCGACCTACACGGCGCGGATGTTCATGATCCGGACGCTCGCCTTCGCGATCGGCCTCGTCGCGATCCTGCAGACGCTCGACCTGCTGAACGAGTCGAACAAGATCCTTGCCATCGACGGCAACGGCAACGCCGAGCTGCTGCGCTACGTGCAGCTTCGCATTCCGCAGCTCGTCTCGCAGTTCCTGCCCTTCTCCGTGCTGCTCGGCGCGCTCGTGACGATGGCGACGCTGAGCCAGAACAGCGAGGTGACGATCTTCCGCGCCGCCGGGCTTTCCGCGCACCAGATCCTCTACCCGATGATGGCGGCGGCGCTCGGCGTCTCGCTGGTCCACTTCGCGTTCAACGAGCTGGTGCTGGTGCGGACGAACGCCGAGCTTATCGCGTGGGAGAAGGCCGAATACCGGCGCGATACGGAGATCGACACGAACCCGCTCACCGACGTGTGGGTGCGCGAGGGGCGCGAGATCATCCATGCCGACAGCGTGACCGGAAATGGCGCGGAAACGCGGCTTCACGGCGTGCGCGTCGATCGCCGCGACGGCAGCCGCCTGCGCCAGATTATCAACGCCGAAAGCGGGCGTCCGGACGGCGACGCTTGGCTGCTGGAGAACGTCCGCATCTTCACCGTGCGCACCGGCGCCCTCTCGCACGCGCCGCAGGTCCGGCTCGGCACGGGCGTCGAGTCCGACCGCTTCACCATGCGCGTGCCCGACCCCGATCGGACCAACATCGTGGACCTCTGGCGGCAGACGCGCCTTCTCGAAGCGGTGGGGCGCGGCACGGATTCCTTGCGCGTCGCGCTCTACCACAAGGTCTCGCTGCCGCTTTCGGCCGTACTGATGCCGCTGCTCGGCGCCGTGACCGCCTTCGGCCTCGCACGGTCGGGCAGGCTCTTCGCGCGCGCCGTCGTCGGCATGGTGCTCGGCTTCGCCTATTTCGTCGCCGACAATTTCATGGTCGCGATGGGTGAGTTCGGCACCGTGCCGCCGTGGGCGGCGGGCTGGGCGCCGTTCCTGCTGTTCTTCCTCGTCGGTGAAGCGGTGCTGTTCCGGACCGAGGAATGAACACACCCGTTGCCAAGTCGGACGTCGCCAAGGGCGCGGGTGTCGTTGCGCTGTCTCGCCTCGGCGCGCTCGTCGAGGTGGTGTCGCAGCCCGCCTACGTGTGGATGTTCGGCATCGCCGTCTACGGCGTCTACACGGTGCTGTGGGCGGCGGTGAACACCGTTTCCAACGTCGCCGACCTCGCGATCACGCGCGCGCTCCAGCGGGTGATCCCGCAGTCGCGGAGCGAGCGCGAGGTACTCGCCGCGCTGAAGGCGGCGCTGCTCCTCGGCGTGGTGCCCAGCATCGCCGTCGCCGCGCTCGCCATCATGTTCGCGGGCGATCTTGCCGGTCTCGTCAACGCGGGCCCGCGCGAGGCCGCGGACATGCGGCTCGCCATCATCATCTTCGCGCCCGGCCTGCCGCTGTGGTCGTTCATCGAACTGGTGACGGCGGCGGCCCGCGCGCGCCGCGCGTTCGGCCCCGAAGTGCGACTGCGGCTGTTCTGGGAGCAGTGCGTGCGCCTCGTGCTCGCCTTCGGGCTGTTCCTCGCGGGGTGGGACACGCTCGCGCTCGTCACGGCGCACACGGCCTCGCTGTTCGTCACCGCGATCCTCGCCGTCCGCCTGCTCGCCCGCTACTACGACGTCCGCGCTATGTGGCACACGCCGTTCGACGGGCGCATTTCGTGGCATGTCTTCGTCACCGGCATCAGCCTGCTGCCGATCAACGTGGTGTACCGCGTGCTGATCGACCTGCCGCCGCTCGTCATCAACGCGCTTATTCCCGGCAACGCGGGCGCCGTCGCCTCGGGCCTTTACGGCATCGCCCGCAAGGTGGCGACCATCCCGCAGCTTTTACAGCAGGTGTTCCAGTACGTTCTGGCCCCGCTCACCGCCGCGCAGGCCGCCGTCAACCGCCTCGCCATCGAGCCGCTCTATGCGTTCGCGACGCGGCTTTCGACCGTGGTCGTGCTGCCGATGGCCGCGTTCCTGTGCCTGATCGGCGACCGCATCCTGTGGCTGTTCACGCCGGATGCCGTGGCGGCGCTGCCCGTGCTCGTCGTGCTCGTCATCGGCCGCGGCATCGAAACCGCGATCGGCCCGGCCCGGCCGGTGATCGAGATGATCGGCCACCGCCTGCTGCCCACGGTCAACGGCGTGCTCACCGTCGGCGTCTGGGCCGCGGTCACGTGGTGGCGGGTGCCGGCGGACGGCGCCGTCGGCATGGCGTGGGCGGTGGCCGCGGCGAGCGTCGCCAACGCGCTCCTGCCGCTTGCCGAGCTGACCATCGCGCACGGCTTCCGGCCGTTCGGCTGGCGCTTCGCGCTCTGCGTCGGCCTCGGGCTCGTGGGCGCGGCGAGTCTCGTGGTCGCCGACCTCGGGCTGGCGCACGCCCGCTTCTATATCGAGCTGCCCGCGATGTTCGCGCTGATGCTGGGCGTGATCTGGCTCGGCCTGCGTTTCGGGCTCGCCCGCTCGGATCGCAGCGCCCTCGGCAGCCTCGGCGCGCACATCGGTCTGGCTCCCGCCACGCGGTCGTCGTAAAGTTGCCGCATTGGGGCGGGATTAAGCATCCCGTAGTTTGCGGCCATGCCGCCTGATTTTCAGAAGGTCCCGTACCATGCAGCTGCTCAAGGGCTATCGGCTCGGCATGTGGAGCAAGAGCCACAACCTGTCGAAGATGACATTCCGCGAGCTCGTCGTCGCCTATTTCCAGTACTATGCGATTCAGACGTATCTGCTGCTGACGGCCGTCTCTCTCTACGTGGCGTGGGCCTACCCGACGACGCTGCTGCGCGGCGCTGCGGCCGTTGCCATCGCCGTTGCCGCCTATCCGCTCGCGTGGTTCCTGCTGCACCGCTACGTGCTGCACAGCCGCTGGATGTTCAAGTCGCCGCTGACGGCGCGGACGTGGAAGCGCATCCACTACGATCACCACCAGGACCCGAACCACCTCGAGGTGCTGTTCGGCGCGCTCTACACGACGCTGCCGACGATCGCGATCGTCACGATTCCCGTCGGCTACCTCATCGGCGGCATCGGCGGCGCGGCGTGGGGCTTCGCGGCGGGCCTGCTCACCACCTGCTTCTACGAGTTCTGCCACTGCATCCAGCACCTCGCCTACAAGCCGAAGTCGCCGTGGCTGGTGGAAATGAAGGCGCGCCACATGGAGCATCATTTCCACGACGAGGACGGCAACTTCGGCATCACCAACTTCATGTGGGACAAGCTGTTCGGCACCTACTACCAGCGCGGCGAGCGGCCGGAGAAGAGCGAGACGGTGTTCAACCTCGGCTACACGCCCGAGGCCGCCGAGCAGTGGCCGTGGGTGGCGAAGCTGTCCGGCGGCGTCGCCGAAGGGCACCCGCGCCAGCGCATGAAAAAGGCCGCCTGAACCCGCATATGGGGGGCAGCATCGAAATCCGGCCGGTCGCGACGCCCGCCGACCGCAAGGTCTTCGTCGACCTGCCGTGGACGCTCTACGCGCATGACCCGAACTGGGTGCCGCCTCTGAAATCCGAGGTGCACGGCCTCATCGGCGGTGTGAAGAGCAATCCGTGGTTCGAGCACGCCGAGGCGGCCTTCTGGCTCGCCTGCAGGGATGGAAAGCCCGTGGGGCGCATCTCCGCGCAGGTCGACCAGCTCGTGCTGAAGCACATGGGCGCGGGCACCGGCCAGTTCGGCATGTTCGAGTGCATCGACGACGCCGATGTCGCGAAGGCGCTGCTCGACACGGCCGAAACCTGGCTGAAGGCGAAGGGCATGACCCGGTCGCTCGGGCCGCTGAGCCTGTCGATCTGGGACGAGCCGGGGCTTCTCGTCGACGGCTTCGACCTGCCGCCGACCGTGATGATGGGGCACCACCTCCCTTACTGCGCGCCGCTGATCGAGGCGCGCGGCTATGCGGGCGTGAAGGACCTCCACACCTACGAGCTTCCCATCGAGGCGGGTTTCCCGCCCGCCGTCGGCCGCATCGTCGCGGCCGCCGAGAAATCGAGCCGCATCCGGATGCGGAACGTCAACAAGTCGCGCTTCGACGCGGAAGCCGCGCTGATCCTCGACATCCTCAACGACGCATGGTCCGACAACTGGGGTTTCGTTCCGCTGACGCCGAGCGAGGTCGCCTACGTCGGCAAGAAGCTGAAGCCGATCGTGTTCGAGGACCTGATCCGCATCTGCGAGGTGGACGGCGAGCCGGTCGCCTTCATGATCACCCTGCCCGACGTCAACGAGCTGACCGCCGACCTCGACGGCAAGCTTCTGCCCTTCGGCTGGGCGAAGCTGCTCTGGCGCCTCCGCAAGCCGAAGGTGCGCCGGATGCGCGTGCCGCTGATGGGCGTGAGGAAGACGCTGCAAGGCAGCCGCCTCGCGAGTTTCATGGCGTTCCTGATGATCGAGCACATCCGCCGCGCGGCGGTGGCGCGCTACGGCGCGACGCAGGGCGAGATCGGCTGGATCCTCGACGACAACGGCCCGATGAAGTCAATCGCCGACGTGATCGAATCGAAGATCACCAAGACCTACCGCGTCTACGAAAAAGCCCTCTAGACGATGTCGATCCACACCGGCGCGTGGTCGGAGGCCTTCTCGGCCCCGCGCGCCTCGCGGTCCACGGTGGCATTCGTCAGCCGGTCGGCGACGCGCGGGCAGAGCAGGAAATGGTCGATCCTGAGGCCCGCGTTCCGGGGCCAGCAGCCCGCCTGATAGTCCCAGAACGTATAGAGGTGATCGTCCGCCGGATGCACGGCGCGCAGCGCCTCCGTCCAGCCCTGGTGGATGATCCGGCGCAGCGCGGCGCGGGATTCGGGCTGCACGAGCGCGTCGTCCGCCATCGCCTGCATGCTGAACACGTCGCGGTCCTCGGGCGCCACGTTGTAGTCGCCTGCAAGCACCGTCGGCGTTTCGGAGGCGAGCAGCACTGCCGCGCGCGCCTCCAGCCGTTTCATCCACGCGAGCTTGTAGTCGAACTTCGGGCCCGGCTGCGGATTGCCGTTCGGCAGGTAGATGGAGGCGATGCGAACGCCGTTCACATCGGCTTCGAGATAGCGTGCCTGCTCGTCGGCATCATCGCCGGGAAGCCCGCGCTGCACCTCGGTCGCGGGCTCACGGCTGAGGATGGCGACGCCGTTGAAGCTCTTCTGGCCGTGGACGAGCACGTGATAGCCGAGCGCCTCGATGTCCGACGCCGGGAAGCGCTCGTCGATGCACTTCACCTCCTGCAGGCAGACGACATCGGGCTTCCGGCTTTCCAGCCATTCGAGAAGGCGCGGCAGGCGCGCGGCGATTCCGTTGACGTTGAAGGTGGCGATACGCATGGCGCAGGGCTAGCGCCCCGCGCACGCCCGGTCAAACCGAGAAGGACGTGCCGCAACCGCAGCCGGAGGCGGCGTTCGGATTGCGCACCTGAAACGACGCGCCGCCAAGGCTTTCCACGAAATCCACCTCGGAGCCCTCGAGCAGATCGAGGCTCACGGGATCGACGACGAGCTTCACGCCTGCCGTTTCGGTCGTGAGGTCGTCGGACGCGATCTCGGTTTCAAGGCCGAAGCGGTACTGGAAGCCCGCGCAGCCGCCGCCCTCGACGGAAAGCCGCAGGATTGCAGGCACGCCCCCCTGCCGGGTGGCGATGGCAGCGACACGCGCCGCTGCAGCTTCAGTGAGATGGAGTCCGCTCATGCGCCAGAGATAGGGCGCGCGCGGGCGGTGTTCAACTACTGACCTGCCGGCTCCACCGGTCCGCCGACCGCGATGGCACCGGCGCTCTGCTGCGCCGCGAGCACCCTGTCGCCGGCCTCGAGGAACGGCATCGGGTTCACCTGACGGCCGTCGATCAGCACCTCGTAGTGCAGGTGGCTGCCCGTGGAACGGCCCGTCGAGCCCATGCCGCCGATCTGTTCGCCGCGGGCGATGCGGTCGCCCTTCTTCACGGCGATACGCGACATGTGGCCGTAGCGCGTGACGATTCCGGCGCCGTGGTCGATCTCGACGTACTTGCCGTAGCCGCCCGGATGATAGCGCGCGTCGACGACAACGCCGTCCGCCGCCGCATGGATCGGCTCGCCGACCGGCCCGGCGAGGTCGACGCCCTTGTGCATCGCCGTGTCGCCCGTGAACGGATCATAGCGGACGCCGTAGCCCGAGGTGTAGGTGTAGGCCTTCACCGGCTTCAGCGAAGGGATCGCGCTCATGCCCTTTTCGAGCAGGTCGAGCTTCTGCCAGCTCACGAACAGCGCCTTGAACTGCGGCTCGGCGCCCGCGAGCGGCGACTCCGCCTTCTCCTCGGGCCCGCCCATGCCGAAGGTCGACTGCCTGAGGAAACGCGCCGGCTGAAGACCGAGACGGCGAATGAGCGCGCTCGATTTCTCGAAGCGGGCCTCGGCAGCCGTGCGGGCATGATCGGCAAGCGCAAGCTGGGCGCGGTCGAGCTCGGCGAGCGGCTTCAGGACCGTCGAACCGCCGAGGGCGGCAGGGGCCGCAAGCGCGGGCATCAGTGCGGCGAGCTGCGACGGGTTCGCCTTGCCGGAAACGAGCTGGGCGAGGAACTGCTGGCGCTGCTCGACGCGCGCCGTCGTCGTCGCGACGCCCTGGCGCAGCGCGGCAAGCTCGGCGCGCATGGCGGAAACCTCGTTCTCCGCCGTTGCCTCGATCGTGCTGCTGCCGATCATCGCGCTCGTCGCCACCGCCGTGTAGGTGAGCAGCGCGGCAAGGCCGGTGAGGCCCAGGACCTGCGCGCGCGTCGTCAGGCGGTACACCTGCATCCCGACATCGCGCTTGTAGTGAAGGAATTCGCGCTCGGGCAGCCGCTTTGCGACCTTGTCCCGGAGCCCGGATGCGACCTTGCTTATATCCAGCACCAAATTAAGACCCCCGCACTGCGCGAAAGCGATTTTCCGCGCAATTGACTCGTCTAACTCGTGTTTGGACCCCATGCCCTCCGAGCCCGGAGTGTGTGGTGACAAGCCGCCTAACCGCTTGCAAGTGAATCATAAAACGCCGGCGTCAGACCGGCCTCGATTCGCGCCGAGTCGTTGAAGGGGCGTTTCAACGTTCCCCTGAATCGGGAACCGACGAGGTGCTGGAACGTTTGGACGGGTTCGATTCGCCGCTCTGCGCAGAGGTGCCGGAACCAGCGATTCCCTACCGAAACATGAACGATTTCATCGTGGTATATCGTGTTCAGAATGTCGGCACTGAGGTCGTCGCCCGCCGCGCGCAGGCGGGATTCGGTCGCGGGGGTCACGTCGAGCCCGCGCGCTTCGAGCACCTGCGGCACCACGGCGAGCCGTGCGAGCAGGTCGTCGGCGGTGGCCATCGCAGCCTCCCACAGGCCGTCGTGCACGGGGAGATCGCCGTAGGCTGCGCCGAGGTCCGCAAGCCGGTCGGCGAGCAGCATGAAGTGCCGCGCCTCGTCGTCCGCCACCGCCACCCAGTCGTCGGTGAAGGCGCGCGGCATGGCCCCGCCGAACCGGCCCGCCGCGTCCCACGCGAGGTCGATGGCGTTGAACTCGATGTGCGCGAGCGCGTGCAGCAGCGCGATGCGGCTGCGCTCGGACCCCGCCCGGCCGCGCTTCGGCATCCGCGACGGCGGCAGCAGTTCGGGCCGCGCCGGACGGGACGGGCGGTCGGGCATCGGCACGTCGTAGACGGCGGCGAGCTCGCCTGCGCGCCAACGCGCCGCGTGGTGCCGCGAAAGCCGGGCCTTCTCCGCCGAATCAGCCGTCAGCAGGACGGCGGCAGCCGCCGCGCCGATCGTGTCAGCCAAGCGCCTGCGCCGCCTTCAGAACCGCTTCCGCATGGCCCGGCACCTTCACGTTGTGCCACACCTCGGCGATCTTGCCGTCGCGGCCGATCAGGAAGGTGGCGCGCTCGATGCCCATGTACTTGCGGCCGTACAGCGTCTTTTCGACCCACACGCCGTAGGCCTCGATCGTCTTCGCATCGGGATCGGAGCCGAGCTTCACGCCGAGGCCGTGCTTCGCGCGGAACTTCCCGTGTTTCGCGACCGTGTCCTTGGAAACGCCGAGCACGGCGGTATCGGCCTTCTCGAATTCCGGGAGCAGGCCGGTGAAGTCGATCGCCTCGCGCGTGCAGCCGGAGGTGTCGTCCTTTGGATAGAAATAGAGGACGAGCTTCTTCCCCGCGAAGTCCTTCAGGGACAGCGGTCCGTCCTCGCTGTCGAGCGTGAAGGCGGGTGCTTTCGAACCGGGCTTTGCCATCATCGTGCCTTTCGTTTGACCTCGAACACCGCCTCCCAAGCGGCAAGCACGGCCCTTTTGGCGTCATCGAGCGCCGCTTTCAATGCGTCGAAATCGGCAAAACCGGTCGCGGCGGCCATCATCGCCTTCGCTGCCGCGGGCTGCTTCGGCGGCTCGTCGCCCTCGATCAGCCGCAGCACGACGAGCAGGCGCGTCATCAGGTCGTGGGCGCCCGGCACGTCCTCCGGCAGCGCGCCCGCCGCCGCGAAGTGCGCCGTCGCCGCACCGAGATCGGGATCGAAGCCCTCGTGGCGGGAAAGCTGGAGGAAATGCACGATGAACTCGAGGTCGATGAGCCCGCCCGCCGCGTGCTTCACGTCCCAGAGGCCGCCGTCGCGATGCGCCTTCACCATGTCGCCCCGCATCTCCAGCACCTCGGCCTTGAAGCGCTCGGTGTCGCGCGGCTTCATGAGCGCCGCGGCGATGCCCGCCGAAACCGCCGCACGGTCCTCGTCCGCGCCGTAGACGACGCGGGCGCGGGTGAGCGCCATGTGCTCCCAGCTCCACGCCTCCTCAAGCTGGTAGCGCGCGAACGTGTCGATATTGACCGCGAGCAGCCCCTGCTGGCCGGAAGGGCGCAGGCGCGTGTCCACCTCGAACAGCGGCCCCGCCGCCGTGCTGACCGTGAGCGCGCCCGTGAGCCGCTGGCCGAGCCGGTTGAACCATGTCGTCGCAGGGAGCGGCTTCGCGCCGTCCGACATGGCCTCGTGATGGCCGCTGAACAGGAAGACGAGGTCGAGATCGGATTTTTCCGTGAGGACCGACCCGCCGTAGCGCCCGAAGCCGAGCACGAGCAGCCGCCCGCCGGGCACGCGCCCGTGCGTTTCGGCGAACTCGGCCTGCACCGCGTCCGCCAGCACGGTGATGGCGGCGTCGGCGAGCTTGGCATGATCGCGCCCCACGCGGATCGGGTCCGCGCCGCCCTCGATGATCTGCACGCCGAGCTGGAAGCGCCGCTCCGCAACGAAGCGCCGCACCTCGTCGAGTTTCAGTTCGAGCGCGCCGTGGCGGCGCAGGCGCGCGCGCAGCATGTCGGTGAGGTCTTCGGCGCACGGCAGCGGCGCGAACGCCTCGTTCGACAGCATGATGTCGACGATCTCCGGCCGCCGCGCGAGCTTTCCTGCCAGCACCGGCGCCAGTTCCAGCACGCGCGCGAGCAGCAGCGCGACGCGCGGATTCGCCTCGATGAGCGCGAAGAACTGGATCGAGGACGGCAGCGCGCCGAGGAAATCGTCGAAGCGCAGCAGCGCCTCCCGGCCCGTCCCTGCTTCCGAGAACGCCTTCACCAGACCGGGCAGCGCGGTTTCGAGCTGGCGCTGCGCCGCGTCGCTGCGAAGCGCGCGGTAGCTGCGGTCGCGCCAGCGGCCGATGAGGTCGGCGAGATCGGCGTGCGGGCCGATCCCGGCTTTCTTCAGCGCCGCCTTGAGCTGGGCGGGCTGGCGCGGCAACCGGTCCACCTCCGCCTCGGCGATCAGCGCGTCGTAGATGCGGCCGACGGCGGCCGCATGGCGCTTGATCTCCCGCTCCATCGCCGCCCAGTCGCGATAGCCAGCGAGCAGGGCGAGGTCCTTGCGTTCCGGCGCGCGCGTCGGGATCTGGTGCGTCTGCGCGTCCTCCAGCATCTGGAGCCGGTGCTCGGCGGTGCGCAGCACGCGGTAGGCCGCGGCGAGCGTTTCCGCTTCCGCCGGCTTGATGCGCTCCGCCGCGACCAGCGCCGCGAGCGCATCGAGCGTCGCGGGCTGGCGCAGCGTCCAGTCGCGCCCGCCGAAGATCAGCTGGTGGATCTGCGCGAAGAACTCGACCTCGCGGATACCGCCGCGCCCGCGCTTCAGGTCGTAGCCGGGACCGACCGCCTGCCGCTCGTCGTAGTGGTCGCGGATCATCAGCGACATGTCCTGGATGTCGCGCACCGCCGTGTAGTCGAGCGAGCGGCGCCAGACGAACGGCTCGATCGCGGCGAGGAAGTCCTCGCCCATCTTCACGTCCCCGCCCACGGCGCGGGCGCGGATGAACGCCGCCCGCTCCCACGCCAGCGCCTCGGACTGGTAGTAGGTTTCCGCGCCCCGGATCGGCATGGCGATCGGCGTCACCTCGGACGCCGGGCGCAGCCGAAGGTCGACGCGGAACACGTAGCCGCCCGAATCGCGGGTCTGCATCAACTCGACCATGCGGCGGGCGAGGCGGACGGCGGTGTTGTCCGGGTCGTCGCCCTCGCGCACGGCGAGCCGGTCGCGGTCGTAGAGCAGGATCAGGTCGACATCGCTCGAGTAGTTGAGTTCGCGGCTGCCGAGCTTGCCGAGCGCGATGGCGGTGAAGCCGTCCGGCCCGGCGCCGGGCGTGCGTTCGCTGGCGGCGATGCGGATGGCGCGGTCGATGGCGCGGTCGGCGAGGTCGGACAGTGCCGCCGTCACCGTTTCGAGCGGCCAGCGGCCGGAAATGTCGGCAAGCGCGATGGCGATGGCGGCGATCCGCTTCGCCTCGCGCATCGTGCCGCCGTCCGCGTCCGGCGCATCGAGCAGCGCCAGCGCCGTGTCCATCAGCGGTTCGGGGCCTTCCGCGAGGTAGCGCAGAAGAACCTCCTCCTCGCGGCGCATCAGCGCCCGCAGGTACGGCGAATGCGCCCATGCGCGCGCGCAGGCGTCCACATCCCCGGGCGCGGCGGCAATGCCCGCGTCGAGGATACGTGCAAGTTCGGCCGGCAGCGCTGGCGTCTTCTCCGCCAAGGAGAACCCTTTCGTTAGTCGCGCGCCAGCTGATCCACCTGTCCCATGATGTCGTCAAGCGCCGTCGTGCCGGAGGCGTCGGAACCGCGCCGCGACGGCAGCCTGCCTTCCGCGATCAGCGACTCGAGCGCCGCGCGGCCGCGGGCGACGCGACTCTTGATGGTTCCGACCGCGCAGTTGCAGATCGTCGCCGCCTCCTCGTAGGCGAAGCCGCCCGCGCCGACGAGGATCAGCGCCTCGCGCTGCGCCTGCGGCAGTTCGAGGAGGCCGCGCTGCAGGTCGGCAAGCTCGATCTGCTTGTCCTGCCCGGCGGGCGCGGAGAGCAGACGGTCGGCGACCAGCTCGTCCCACTCGCCCTTGAAGCGCGCGCGGCGCATCTGGCTGAGGAACAGGTTCCTGAGGATGATGAAGGTCCACGCGCGGATGTTCGTCCCGGCCTGGAAGCGGTCGCGCGCGGCCCACGCCTTCAGCAGCGTTTCCTGCACGAGATCGTCCGCCATGTCGCGGTTCCCCGAAAGCGACCGCCCGAAGGCGCGGAGCTGCGGGATGACCGAGGAGAGCTCGTCCTTGAACGCCTTGTCGGAAAGCCGATCCTTGCCTGTTTCCTCGCGGCTCGTCTCGAGCCGCGCGAGCAGGTCCAGAAACACCTGCGGCAGCGGCTGCGTCGCCGCTTCCGCGTAGGCGGAACGCAGAAACCCGCCGATCACGTCGGCGCTCACGGGACTGGCGCCGCCCTGGCGGCCCACCTTCTGCTCGATCATTCCCTCCCCCTCGCTCTCATCGTCATCGCGACCAGAAGAACAGCATCGCCGCGAAGATCGCGACCACCATCGCGACCGAGAACATCAGGACGTAGCGGACGACATGCGGGGTTTCCCCCGCCCTCGCCTGGTTCGTCCTCAGTGTTTCGTGGTCCTGTTCCATGGCCATTGGCTCCTGTGTCGTGAACGCTATGCCCCCGGCCGCCCGTTCACAAGGCGGCGGGAGCGAACCGTCATCGCATCGCCGCCGTGCTGTTGAAGAAAAGCGCCTGCGCGATGGCCGCCGATACGGTGGAACGCTGGAACGGCTTGGTGATGAGGAAGGTCGGCTCCGGGCGCTCGCCGGTGAGCAGGCGTTCCGGAAAGGCGGTGATGAAGATCACGGGCACCGAGAAGCGGCCGAGGATGTCCTTCACCGCGTCGATGCCCGAGCTGTCGTCGGCGAGCTGGATGTCGGCGAGCACGAGCCCCGGCTCGGTTTCGATCGCCAGCGCCAGCGCCTCGTCGCGCGTCACGGCAATGCCGGTGACGTCGTGGCCGAGATCGCGGACGATGCTGTCGAGGTCCATGCCGATGATCGGCTCGTCCTCGATGATGAGCACGCGCGTCCGCGTCTGGCGGCCGATCTCGTCCATCGCTTCCTTGACGAGGCCCGAGACGCTGTCCGGGTCGAGGTCGATCAGATAGCCGACGTCCTCGTGCGAGAAGCCTTCCATCGCCGTCAGCAGCAGCGCCTGCCGCGACAGCGGCGTGATCGCTGCGAGGCGCTCGTGGGCGACGCGTTCGAAATCGGACGCCGCCGGCTCCTCGGAGTCCACGTCGATGTTCGACGACGACCAGATGACGTGGAAGGTGCGGTAGAGCGCCAGCCGCTCGTCCACGTCGCGCGGGAAATCCTGCGGCGCCCCGACGATCGCTTCCAGCGCCGCGCGCACGTAGGTGTCCCCGTCGCGCTGCGTTCCCGTGAGCGCCCGCGCGTAGCGGCGGAGCAGCGGGAGATGCGGCGCGAGCTTCGCAGCCAATGTCATGTTGTCTTCTGCCTCCTAAAACCCGGGTCACGCCCGAACGGTGCCCGGCCCCTCGAAAGTGACGTCCAGCAGTGGAACGGTCGAGGCTTTCTTTTGTTTCGCCCCATACTTAAGTTCGTTTGGGACGATGCCGGAAAAACCAGAAACCCGAGGTTCGGGGCCGAGACGTTCACTGTCGTTTCAGCTCGCGGTCGCGCTGACGCTGGCCCTGCTGCCGATCGGCATTCTCGCCGCCGTGCTCGCCGCCGACGGCATCCGCAGCACGCGCGAGGCCGAGCTGGTGCGCGCCGAGAACCAGTTCCGCGCAACGGCGCGCGTCGTCGACGACCTGCTCAGCGTCGATTTCCTGGTCCTGCGCGCCCTGCTCCGCAACGAAAGCGGCCTTCACGACGGGCGGACGTGCAACACGGAGGCGGCAAATGCGCTCGACGACGCCGAGACGTTCGACGCGATCATCTGGGCCGACGCGCTCGGCCGCCCGATCTGCGAAAGCCGGGGCAATGCCAAGCCCTCCACCGCGGAACTCACGCGGCTGGCGGCGGAAGGCGGGCGCGAGAACCTGATCTGGCCGGGCGGCGACCACGTGTTCTTCGCGGTCCGCGAAGAATCGACGGCAGGAGAACCCGGCCTCGTCGTTGCAACCGCGTCCGTTTCGCGCCTGAAGGCCCGCCTCGGCGAGATCGCGGCGATGGAGGGCGCCGCCACGGTCTGGCTGGGCGACACGCCGATCGTCGGCAATCCGCCGCGCGGCATCACGGCGCCGGGCGGCCTGCTCACGGTGCGGCGTGTCCGCGAAGCCGGCGGGCGCGACCAGGTGGTCGCGGCAGGGCCGCTGTCGATCGCGCCGTTCGCGCTCACCACCGTCGTCCCCGCCGCGCGTCTTGCGCTCGCCGACATTCTCGCGATCGCGGCCCCGTCGCTGATGTGGATCGCCGCGCTGCTCATCGGCTGGATGGTCGTGCGGCGGTTCGTCGTGCACCCGTTGCAGCACATGGCGACCGGCGTGCGCGCCTACGGCGCCGGAGACGACCGCGTGCGCCTGTCCGGGCGCGCCGGGCAGACCGACGAGATGCAGGCCTTCGCCGAGACGTTCGACGCGATGGCGAAGGACATGGCCGAGGCGCGGCAGGAGGTGGACACCGCGCTCACCGAACAGCGCCGCCTGACGCGCGAGGTCCACCACCGCGTCAAGAACAACCTGCAGATCATCGCCAGCCTGATCAGCATCCAGGCCCGCGAGGCGGACGGCGCCGATGTCGCGCGCGCCTACGCGAGCATCCAGATGCGCGTCGGCGCGCTCTCGATCGTGCATCGCTGGCTCTACGAGGAAAGCGACGCGCACGGGGTCGATTTCACGGCGCTGGCCCACGATCTCTGCGCCAGCCTCCAGCAGATCATCCCCACCGCCAAGCTCGTCGAGCCGCGCATCAACACGCACCTCGAGCGCCTGCACATCAGCCAGGACGCCGCGGTGCCGCTCGCCTTCCTCATCACCGAGGTCATCGCCTTCGCCTCCCGCCTCGCGGCCGCCGGGGGCCGGGACAGGCTGGTGATCGACATCCACGTCACCCGCACGGAAAACGGCGGCGAGCTTCGCATCTGTTCCGACGCGTTCGGAAAGGACGATCCGCTGGCACCGACGGAAACCCGCGCCGCCGCGCGCATCGTCAGCGGCATGGTCCGCCAGCTTCGCGGCCGCATGACCTTCGATGCCGGGGTGCCCTGCTACATCGTCGAATTCCCCTTGAAGCCGAGAGCCTGATCAATGTTCGGATCGGGGCGGGATAAATTTCTTTCAGGCGATGGAACCCTGCCGGCGATTCGCCGTTGATGCGTGACGGACAGCGAAATCTGCCCCCCGCTCTCGCTGTCCTAACAGAGCCCGTTTGCCTGCTCCCCCGCCGGCATCGGGCTCTTTTCTTTTTTGTGTCGCAGGCGGAACGGCCAATGAAACCTATTGAGGTGCCGACCGTTTTCGATGAGCGATTTGTTGGGAGAAAGAACATGCGCAAGAAAACGGGTGCGAAACTCGCCGTGATCGTGGCCTTGCTGGCCGCGGCGGCCTGCAACACGGTCGAAGGCGTCGGCAAGGACGTGCAGTCGGCCGGTGAAACGGTCGAGGACGCAGCGAAGTAAGCGTAAGGACTTGGAAAAACGGGGCGCGGCTACTCGGCTGCGTCCCCGGCTTCCTCCGCGGTCGAAAGCTTCGCGGCGCGCCGATCGGTCAGCACGATGCCGATGATGCCCGCCTCGTAGAGAAACATCAGCGGGATCGCCAGCAACAGCTGGGAGATCACGTCCGGCGGCGTCAGCACCGCCGCCACGACGAACGCCCCGACGATCGCGTAGCGGCGGAACGCGCGGAGTTGCGCGACATTGACGATCCCGGCACGCGCCAGCAGCATCAGCAGCACCGGCAGCAGGAAGCAGAAGCCGAACGCGAAGATCAGCCCCATCACGAACGACAGGTAATCGTCCATCGCGGGCAGCGCCTGCTGCGGTATGCCGGCCTCCGTCGTCTGGAAGCTGAGCAGGAACTTGAAGACGGTCGGCATCACCACGTAGTAGGCAAGCGCCGCGCCGAGCGCGAACAGGACCGGCGTCGCGATCAGGAACGGCAGGAATGCCCGCTTCTCCGAGCGATACAGTCCCGGCGCGATGAACAGCCAGAGCTGGTTCGCGATGATCGGGAAGGCGATCAGGAAGGCCGCGAACAGCGCCACCTTGATCTCCACGAAAAAGGCTTCGTAGAGCTTGGTGTAGATGAGCTGCGAGGCCTGCGCCTTCACGAGCGGCTGGACGAGGAAGGCGAAAATCTCGTCGGCGAAGGTGAAGCAGGCGGCGAAGGCGACCACGAGCGCAATGACGCAGTAGAGCAGGCGCTGGCGCAGCTCGATCAGGTGATCGAGCAGCGGGGCCTTGCTGTCGTCGATGTCTTTCATGGCTGCGTCTTGCCGGTATCGGGCGGCGTTTCGGCGGGCGGCGTGGCGGCCTCGGAGCTATCGTCGGCCGACACAGGCGTGTCCGGCTCCGCGGGGTGCGCCTTCATGATCGCGGCGTTCTGTGCTTCCCACTGCTTCTGCATGTCCTCCATCTCCGCCTCGCGGATCATGGCGTCGACACCGGTGCGGAAGTGCCGCGCGGTCGCACGCGCCTTGCCCATCCAGTTGCCGACCGTGCGCAGCAGGCGCGGCAAATCCTTCGGCCCCACGACGAGAAGCGCGACGATCGCGATCAGCAGGAGTTCGGGCGCGCCGACGTCGAACATCTAACCGTCCGGCTGGAGGACTATCAGCTACGCGGCGTTTCCTGCGGCGTTTCGCTGCGGATCGTCTGATCGGAGGTCTGGCCGATCTGGCGGGGCGGGGTGGGCGTTTCCTCCTCGGCGAGGCCCTTCTTGAAGCTCTTGATGCCCTTGGCGAGGTCGCCCATCACGTCCGAAATCCGGCCCTTGCCGAACAGCAGGATGACGACGATGCCGACGATCAGCCAATGCCAGATGCTGAAACCACCCATGGTCCGTACTCCGTTTCCGCCGCCCGCGATATCGGCAGCGTCTCAGCCCCTGTCTAGTCCCCCGCAAGCAAAAATGCGAATCCTAGAGGGCCTCGTCGTCCATTTCCTCCTCGGCATCGGACTCGTCGGCTTCCGGGCTTTCGGGCGGCTTTTCGAACTGGAGCTGGTTGAGCGCCGCGTCGATCGGTTCGAGCAGCCCCGCCGCCTTCAGCTCGGCGAGGCCCGGCAGGTCGCGGCGGCTGGTCAGCCCGAAGTGGACGAGGAAGCCCTGCGTCGTCGCATAGAGCAGCGGCCGCCCCGGCACCTCGCGGCGGCCCGCGGGGCGCACCCACCCCGCCTCCATCAGCACGTCGAGCGTGCCCTTGGAGATGGAAACGCCGCGGATTTCCTCGATCTGCGCGCGTGTCACCGGCTCGTGGTAGGCGATGATCGCCAGCGTCTCCAGCGCCGCGCGCGAGAGCTTGCGAGACTGCTCCTCCTCGCGGCGCAATATGTCGCCGAGGTCCGCCGCCGTCTGGAAATGCCACTTGCCGCCGCGCTGCACGAGGTTGACGCCGCGCGGCGCGTAGCTTTCGGCGAGCGCGTCGAGCAGCGGCTGCACCGGCGTGCCTTCGGGCAGGAACTCGGCGATCTGCTCGCGCGTCAGCGGCTTGTCGGCGGCGAACAGCGTCGCCTCGATGATGCGCTGGAACCGGAGATCGTCGTCAATCGTGTCGCTCATTGGCGCTTTCTGAGATAGAGGGGGGCGAAGCTGTCCGCCTGCGACAGCTCGGTCTTGCCGAGCCGCGTGAGTTCGAGCGCGGCGACGAAGCTGCTCGCGACGCTCGACCGGCGGAAGTCGTCGTCGGTGATGCCGGAGGGCAGGAAGCTCGACAGCACGGTCCAGTCGAGCGCGGTGCCGAGCATCGATTCGAGCCGCTCCAGCGCCTCTTCGAGCGAGAACACCGGCCGCCGCCGCACCGCGTACTCGCGCGGTCCCTGCCGGCTTTTGATCGCGCCGTAGGCCTTCAGAAGGTCGTAGAGTTCGCAATCCCACGCGGCGTTCTTCACCACGCGCACGCCCTCCGGCGCGCCGCGCATGAAGGCGTCGCGCCCGATCTGGTCGCGCGCCATCAGCCGCGCGCCCGCCTCGCGCATCGCGTCGAGCCGCTGGAGGCGGAGTTGCAGGCGCAGCGCCAGCTCCTCGGCGCTCGGCTCCTCCTGCTCCTCCTTCGGCAGCAGGAGGCAGGACTTGAGGTAGGCGAGCCACGCCGCCATCACCAGATAGTCGGCGGCCAGTTCCAGCCGCAGCGTCTTCGCGTCGGCGATGAAGGCGAGGTACTGCTCGACGAGTTCGAGGATCGAGATTCGCGCCAGATCGACCTTCTGCGCCCGCGCGAGGTGCAAGAGCACGTCGAGCGGCCCTTCCCAGCCCTCGATGTCAAGGTTCAGGCGTTCGCTTTCGCTGCCGTTGAAGTCGAGCGAGACGATCCCGGTCATGCGGCGGAGACTAACAGCGCGTCACGCCTCGCGACAAGCGCCGCGACGTCCGTTTCGCCGTCGGCGCTCGCCCCGTCCACCGCCCACGCCATCGCGCGCGCCAGCCGCGCGAGCGCCTGCGCCGTCATCGGCGGCGCGGCCTCGCAGAGCGCGGCGTTCTCCGCGAAATCGCCGCTGCAATGGAGCGCAAGGTCGCAGTCCGCCGCGAGCACGCCCGCCAGCCGCTCGGGGAGCGTGCCGCCCAGCGCGCTCATGCCGAGGTCGTCGGCCATCAGCAGCCCGTCGAAGCCGATCGTGCCCCGAATCGTCTGCTCGACGACCACCCTCGACTGCGAGGCGCAGGCATCAGGATCGAGCGCTTCGTAGAGCACGTGCGCCGTCATCGCCATCGGCGCGGCGGCAAGCGCGCGGAACGGTGCGAAATCGGCTTCGAGCACAGCGCGGTCCGCCGTGACCACCGGCAGTTCGAGGTGACTGTCCGTTGCCGCGCGCCCATGCCCCGGGATGTGCTTGACGACGCCGACGACACCGCCCTCGCGCAGCCCCCGCAGCGTCGCGTCGCCGAGCGAGGCGACAACGCCGGGCTCCAGCGCATAGGCGCGGTCGCCGATGATGTCGTGCGCCCCCGGCACCGGCACGTCGAGCACCGGCAGGCAATCGACGCTGATGCCGAGATCGGCGAGCACGACGGCGATCGCCCTGGCGTTGATCCGCGCCGCCTCGATGGCGGTGACGGGCGCGACGGCGAACACCTCGCCGAAACGCCGCGCGGGCGGGAACAGCGGCCAGTGCGGCGGCCCGAGCCGCGCGACGCGCCCGCCTTCCTGGTCGATGAGGATCGGCAGGTCGTCCCGCCCCGCCAGCGCGCGCAGCTCGGCGGTGAGCGCCCGCACCTGCTCCGGCGCGCCGATGTTGCGCCCGAAAAGGATATAGCCCGCCGGGTCCGCCGCCTTGAACAGCGCGCGTTCGTCTTCGGTGAGCGTCAGGCCCGAAAGGCCGAGCAGCAGCGGCGTCACGCGCGGCTCAGCGCACGATCACGCACTGCTCGCCCGCCGCCTGCACGGCCGCGCAGACGCTCGCCGCCTGCGCTTCGGAGGCGATGCCGCCCGCGCGCAGCCGGTAGAGCGTCCTGCCGCCGGTCTCGACCGGCTGCACCGACCTCCGAAGGCCGCCGAGCGCGCCGACACGCCCCGACAGCTTCGACCACACCTGATCGGCGCTCGCCGCGCTGTTGAACGCGCCGAGCTGGACGGTGACATTGCCCGCGGCCTGCGCAGGGGCCGGCTTCGCGGGCTCGGGCTTCGGCGTTTCCTGTTTCGGTTCCGGCTTGGGTACAGGCTTCTGCGCCTCCGGTTTCGGCGTTTCCTTCGCGGGAGGCGTCTCGGCCGGTTTCGGCTGCGCCTTTTCGGCGGGCGCCTTCTGCGCCGTCACCGCCGTGCCGGGTTCCGGCACCGGCGCGCTGCGCACCGGCGGCGTGGTGATCACCGGCACCGGTTCCTCGGGGATCACGTCGAGCGCCAGTTCGCCGCCGGGGTCCCGCCCCTCGGCAACCGAGTGCGTCAGGCTGTCGGCGTCCACGTCGAGCCCGCCGGGATTCTCGGGGCGGACCTTGTAGGGACCCTCCGGCGCCTGGATGAGCGGCACCTCGTCGATGGCGGCGACGGTATCGGGGCCGCGCCCGCCGCCGATCCATTCGGCGACGAACCAGAGCACGGCGACGATCGCGACGATGGCGGCGCCCGCGATGATGAGGCCGCGATAGGGAAACGACGACGCTTCCTCTTCGTCCTCGGGCTCCGCGGGCTCCAGCCACGGCAGCGCCTCGTCGTCCTCGTCGTCCCGATAGCCGCGCGCCATCTCAGTGCATCTCCTCGACCGGGATCACGCCCATCACATGGAGGCCGTTGGCGATAACCTGCCCCAGCCCGCGCGCCAGCGCCAGCCTCGCGTTGGTGATGCCGGCATCGCCCTCGATCAGGTAGCGCTTCGACGGGTCGTCGTTGCCCCGGTTCCAGTTGGCGTGGAACGCGGCGGCGAGATCGCCGAGATAGAAGGCGATGCGGTGCGGCTCGTGCGCGTTCGCCGCCGCCTCGACGATCCGCGGCCACTGCGCGGCGAGCCGGACCAGATCGAGTTCGGTGCTATCGAGCCGGGCGAGATCGTCCGCGGTCGGCGTGCCGACGGCAATGCCCGCCTCCGCCGCGCGCCGCGCCAGCGAATGGATGCGGGCGTGCGCGTACTGCACGTAGAAGACCGGGTTGTCCTTCGACTGCTCGACGACCTTCGCGAAGTCGAAATCGAGCGGCGCGTCGGCGCGGCGCGTCAGCATCATGAAGCGCACGACGTCCTTGCCGACCTCGCGCACCACGTCCGCCAGCGTCACGAACGAGCCCGAGCGCTTCGACATCTTCACCGGCTCGCCCGCACGGAACAGACGCACCATCTGCACCAGCTTCACGTCGAACGGCTTGCCGCCGGTGAGCGCCGCGACCGCCGCCTGTATGCGCTTCACCGTGCCCGCGTGGTCCGCGCCCCAGATGTCGATCAGCTGGTCGCTGCGCTCCGCCTTCAGCCGGTGATAGGCCATGTCCGCGCCGAAATAGGTCCACGAGCCGTCGGATTTCTTGAGCGGCCGGTCCACGTCGTCCCCGAACGCGGTGGAGCGGAACAGCGTCAGCTCGACAGGCTCCCAGTCGTCGGGAAGCTCGCCCTTCGGCGGTTCGAGCACGCCCTCGTAGACATAGCCCTTGGCGCGCAGCTCCGCCTCGGCGCGGTCCGCCTCGCCCGCCGCCTGCACGGCGGCTTCGGACGAGAACAGGTCGTGGTGGATGCCGAGCAGCGCGAGGTCCGCCTTGATGAGCGCGAGCATCGCGTCCACCGCGCGCGTGCGGAACAGCGCCAGCCAGTCGCTCTCCGGCTTGTCCACGTAGGTATCGCCGAATTCCGCCGCGAGCGCCACGCCCACCGGCTTCAGATAGTCGCCCGGGTAGAGCCCTTCCGGGATCTCGCCGATCGCCTCGCCCAGCGCCTCGCGGTAGCGCAGGTGCGCCGAGCGCGCGAGCACGTCCACCTGCCCGCCCGCGTCGTTCACGTAATATTCGCGCGTCACCTTGTGGCCCGCGAATTCGAGCAGCGCGGCAAGCGCGTCGCCGACCACGGCGCCCCGGCAATGGCCCATGTGCATCGGCCCCGTGGGATTCGCCGAGACGTACTCGACGTTGACGTGCACACCCTTCCCCATGCCCGTGCGGCCGTAGTCGCCGCCCGCGGCGAGGATGGCGTTCAGCTCGCCGGTCCACACGGCGGGGTCGAGGCGGATGTTGATGAAGCCCGGCCCCGCGACGTCCACCGACGCCACGCCCGCCGCCTTGGCAAGCTCTGCGGCAAGCGGCCCGGCGATCGCGCGCGGCGCCTTGCCCGCGGGCTTCGCCAGCACCATCGCGGCGTTGGTGGCGAGGTCGCCGTGCGACGGGTCGCGCGGCGGCTCCAGCGCCACGGCCTTGCGGTCGAGCCCGGCCGGGATCGTTCCCGCCGCCTCCAGCGCATCGAGCGCGGCATGGACCGCCGCCGTATAGGTTTCAAAGACAGTGCTCACGAACAGGCCCGCTATCTGCAAGGATTGAGGTTTGCCCGGGGCCTTACACCGCTTTCCCCGCGCGCGCCAAGGGACTGACGTCGCCGCCTTGCCGATAGGCGGGCAGGCGGCGGCACCGTCTCAGATGATCGCGCCGGGCGGGAAGTCGATCCTCCCGCCCAGCGCCTCGAAGGTCTTCAGCGCGTAGCGGTCCGTCATGCCCGCGATGAAATCCGCGATGTGACGCGCGCGCTGCGGCTCGGTTCCCGGAAGACGCGCGCGCCAATCCGGGGGCAGCAGCGCCGGATCGCCGTGCAGCATGTCGAACAGCGCGCCCGTGACCGCCGCGGCGGGGTCCCGCATCGCGAGGTTGCGCGCGTGGAAATACATGTTCGCATAAAGGAAGCGCTTCAGATCGCGCTCCGCCGCCTGCATCGCTTCGGAAAAGCCCACGACGGGCGCACCGGCGCCGCGGACGGCGTCCACGTCCCCCGGCGCGAGCGCGGCCAGTCGTCGGGAGGTCTCCTCGATCAGGTCGTCGGCCATGCGGCCGATCTGGAACCGCACGAGTTCGGCGGCGAGCCTGTCGTCGGGCGCGCCCGGATGCTGCGCCTGCACGGCGTCCAGACACTCGGCAACGAGCGGCACCGCCGCGGCGACCTCGCCGAGCGAGAACAGCCCCGCGCGCAGCCCGTCGTCGAGATCGTGGTTGTCGTAGGCGATGTCGTCGGCAAGCGCGGCGAGCTGCGCCTCGGGCCCCGCGTGCGTCGCGAGGTCGAGATCGTGGACGGCGTTATAGCCCGCGAGCGCCCAGCCCGGCGATGTCACCGGCCCGTTGTGCTTGGCGAGGCCCTCCAGCGTCTCCCACGAGAGGTTGAGGCCGTCGAAGTCGGCGTAGCGGGCCTCGATCGTCGTCAGCATCCGGATCGTGTGGCCGTTGTGGTCGAACCCGCCCCATGGCGCCATGCGCTCGGCGAGCACGTCCTCGCCGACATGGCCGAACGGCGGGTGCCCGAGATCGTGCGCGAGGCAGAGCGCTTCGGTCAGGTCCTCGTTCAGCGTCAGCGTGCGCGCGACGGCACGGCCGATCTGCGCCACTTCGAGGCTGTGCGTCAGGCGCGTGCGGAAATGGTCGCCGTCGGGCGACACGAACACCTGCGTCTTGTGCTTGAGGCGGCGGAAGGCCGTGGAATGGATGATGCGGTCGCGGTCGCGCTGAAAGGCGTCACGGTGCGCGCTCGGGCTTTCGGGATGAAGCCGCCCCCGCGAAGCCGCGGGGTTCGAGGCGTAGGGCGCCAGCATCACAGCGGCGCGATGGCGGACCCGGCCGGAGCGCGGTTGATGTAGGAGTCGACGCCCGCCGCCTTCAGCCGCCGGGATACCGTCTGCGCGTCGTCGGCGGAGCGGAACGGGCCGATCAGCAGGCGGTGCGTACCACCCGCGTCCTGCACATAGGCGTTGTAGTTGCCGATCGCGCTCGCCTTGCGCTTGAAGCGCGCGAGGTCGCTTGCGACGAGCGCGCGGTCCGGGCTGCTCGACAGTTGCAGCCAGACATGCGCCGCCTTGAGCTGCGCCGCCGAGAGCTTCGGCAGACCGGCGGGCAGCGGTTCCGGCTTTGGTGCCGGCCTCGCGGCAACAGGTCCGGTAGCGGGTTTCTCGGCCGCAGGCTTCGCGGGTACAGGTTCAGGCGCGCGCGGCAGCGGGGTTTCGATCACGGGCGCCTGCGCCACCGTCTCGGGTTCGGGCTCGGGTTCAGGCGGCGGCGGGGCCGTTTGCTGCGGCGCAGGCGCAGGAGCAGGCGCCTGCACCGTCGCCGGGGCCTGCGCGGCGGGCCGCCCCACGTCCGGCAGGATGCCGAGGTGGACGGCGGCGGCCTTCGCGGCCGGGGTCGGCAGGCTGGTGATCCGTTCCAGCACATCGCCCGCCGCCGCCGACGCCTGCGGGCTGAGGTTGGCGCTCGCGATGCGCCGCGCGAGATCGAGCCGCCCGCCGAGCGCATGGACCAGCACCAGCGTCCGCTCGAAGCTCGGCTGGCCCGAGGCTTTATCGGCCTCGGGCTGCAAAAGCTGCATCGCCGCCTCGTTGTCGCCGCCGATCGCGAGGCTGAGCGCCAGGTGCTCGACGACCGAACGGTCGCCCGGCACGCGCTGCATCGCGTCCGCATAGGCGATCTGCGCGTTGCGGCTCTGCCCGAGCAGATCGAAGGCGAGCCCGCGCTGCATGGCGATCGCCGCGGGCGGCCCCCCGGCGGCTTCGGAGAGGGCGAACGACTTCTGCGCCTCCGTGGGCCGGTTCTGCTGCACGAGCGCCGCCCCGACCGCGAGGTGGGCGAGCCCGTCCTTCGGCGTCGTCCGCACCCAGCGCTCGGCGTAGGACAGCGCCTGCGGTATCCGCATCGCCAGCGCCACTTCGGTCGATGCCCTGAGCGCGGGCACGAAGCCGGGATCGATCCCGAGCGCGCGTTCGTAGAAGCTCAGCGCCAGCATGAAGTCGCTGGAGGCACGGGCGTGGTCGCCGATGGTGACGAGCCGCGCCGGATTGTTCAGCGCCGCGACCGCCGCGTCGTCCTTCTCCTTGCGCGCCTGCGCGAGCGACGGGTCCGCCGTCGCGGCAAGCAGCAGAAGGGCCGCGGCGGCGCGCATCATGTGGCGACGGCCCTTGCATCCGCAAGCGCGGCGATCTCCGCATCCGAATAGCCGAGTTCGCCGAGGATCGCCGCCGTGTCCGCCCCGGCGCGCGGCGTGGGGGTCGGCGTGTCGTTGCGGGTTTCCGAATAGCGCGGCGCGGGCGCGGGCTGCGTCATGCCGCCGAGCTCGATGAACGTGCCGCGCGCCGCGTTGTGCGGGTGCGACGGCGCCTCGGCGAGCGACAGCACCGGCGCGAAGCACACGTCCGTCCCTTCCATCAGCGCGCACCATTCCTCGCGCGTCTTCGTGCGGAACAGCACGGTCAGCTTGTCCTTCAGGCGCCCCCAGCGCGACGGGTCCATCTGCGCGTCGAAATCCGGGTCGTGCTCCAGCCCCGCGCGGCGGCGCAACTCGGCGTAGAACTGCGGCTCGATCGAACCGATCGAGATGTAGCCGCCGCCCATGCACGCGTAGGTGTCGTAGAAATGGGTGCCGGTATCGAGCATGTTGACGCCGCGCTCGTCCTTCCACGCGCCTTCGCCGTAGAAGCCCCAGATCATGCTCATCAGCACCGCCGCGCCGTCGGTCATGGCGGCGTCGATCACCTGTCCCTTGCCGGTCTTCTGCGCCGAGAGCAGCGCCGCGGCCATGCCGAAGGCGAGCATCATGCCGCCGCCGCCGAAGTCGCCGACCATGTTGATCGGCGGCGTCGGCTTATCGCCCGCGCGGCCGTAGGCGTGGAGCGCGCCTGCCAGCGCGATGTAGTTGATGTCGTGTCCGGCGGCGTGGGCGAGCGGGCCGGTCTGCCCCCATCCCGTCATGCGGCCGTAGACGAGGCGCGGATTGTCGCCGAGCAGCACGTCCGGGCCGAGCCCCAGCCGTTCCATCACGCCCGGCCGCAGCCCTTCGATGAGGCCGTCGGCGGTCTTCGCCAGCTTGCGGATGACCGCGTTTCCCTCCGGCGATTTCAGGTCGACGACGATCGAGCGGCGCGAGCGGCCGAGCACCGTCTCCGGCGCCCCGCCCGGCCTGTCGACGCGGATCACCTCCGCACCGTGGTCGGCGAGCATCATGCCCGCGAACGGCCCCGGCCCGAGTCCCGCCATTTCGATGATACGAACGCCCGAAAGCGGTCCCGCCATGCCTCTCCCTTTCTTCCCGTCGATTTGCGACGCACCGTCGATGCGGTCAAGCGGCTCGCGTCCGCAAGGTCACGAAACAGTGAGGGCCGGGTCTGCCGCCCGGCCCTCCTTCCCTGCCTGATCCCGGGATCAGTCGTTGACCTGGCGGCGGAAGAACCGCGGGATTTCCAGCGGGTCCTGGCTCGCGGGCTCCTCGGCGGCCGGCTCGGGCTCCTCGGCCCGCGCCTTGTCGGCGCCGCGGCTGAGATTCATCATGCGCTCGAACAGCGTCGGCCCCGGCCGCGGTTCCTCGCGGGCGCCGCGCGGCGCCGCGTAGGGACGCTCCACCGGTTCGTTGATCGGCGCGGGCGCGGCCTCGGCGACCGGCTCCGGCGCGGCCTCGCGCAGCGGCTCCGGCATCCGCAGCGGCATCACGTTGTCCGAAAAGCCCGGCTGCGCGTCCTCGGCGGTCGCCGCCGTCTCGGCGGCGGGGGCCGCTTCCTCGGCCATGACCGGCGGTTCGAGCACGATCTGCCTCTCCTCGGCGGGCTGCGACGCTGGCGCGGCGGCCGCGACCGGGCGGACGACCGGCGCCGCCGGGGCGAAGCTGCCCGCGACCGAACCGAAGCCGCTCAGGGTCGCCGAAGACCGCACGGGCTGCTCGGCGGGCTTGGCGCTGGCGTCGATGCCGGTCGCGACGACCGACACGCGCATCTTGCCGTCGAGGTTCGAGTTGAACGCCGAGCCGACGATGATGTTGGCGTCCGGGTCGACCATCTCGCGGATGTGGTTCGCGGCCTCGTCCACTTCCATCAGGCGCAGGTCCTCGCCGCCGGTGATGTTGATGATGACGCCCTTGGCGCCGCGCATCGAGACCTCGTCGAGCAGCGGATTGGCGATCGCCTTCTCCGCCGCCTCGATGGCGCGGTTCTCGCCCTCGGCCTCGCCGGTGCCCATCATCGCCTTGCCCATCTCGCTCATCACGGTGCGGATGTCGGCGAAGTCGAGGTTGATGAGGCCGGGCATGATCATCAGGTCGGTGATGCCGCGCACGCCCTGGTGCAGCACCTGGTCGGCCATCGCGAACGCGTCCTTGAACGTCGTGTTGGCGTTGGCGATCAGGAACAGGTTCTGGTTCGGGATGATGATCAGCGTGTCGACGTGCTTCTGGAGTTCGGCGATGCCTTCCTCCGCCGAGCGCATCCGGCGCGCGCCTTCGAAGGCGAACGGCTTGGTGACGACGCCGACCGTGAGGATGCCGCGCTCTCGCGCCGCCTTGGCGACGACGGGCGCCGCGCCGGTGCCGGTGCCGCCGCCCATGCCGGCGGTGATGAAGCACATGTGGGAGCCGTCGAGCGCGCCTTCGATCTCGGAGAGCGTTTCCTCGGCGGCGGCGCGACCGATCTCGGGACGCGACCCCGCGCCGAGACCCTGCGTGATCTTGAGACCGAGCTGGAGCCGGGTTTCCGCCGTCGCCGCCGAAAGCGCCTGCGCGTCGGTGTTCGCCACCACGAAATCGACGCCTTCGAGGCCCGACGAGATCATGTTCGCGACCGCGTTGCCGCCCGCGCCGCCGACGCCGATCACGGTGATCCGCGGCTTCAGTTCGGTGAGTTCGGGACGTTGCAGCTCAAGACTCATGGTGCTCTCCTTCGGCGCCGGCGCCCCCCACAAGAGCGCATTGGTTAAACTTTACGACAGGATGGATTCCGCGTGAATCCCTCGGACGAAAAAAAATCAACATCTGGTAGGTCGTCACAGGCTGGACCTCAGCACTTCGATCATCCGCCCCCACGGCGAGCGCGACATGCGCATCTGCCCGCCGTCGCGGACGCTGCCCGCCCACAGGTCCTCGCGCTCCTCCGCGCCGTAGAGCGCAAGGCCCGCGAGCGTCGAGAAGGCGCTGCCCGTCTGCGCCTCGGGAAGCCCCGTGAGGCCGCGCGGGCGGCCGACGCGGCAGTGCCGCCCGAGCAGCCCCTGCGCGAAGTCGGCGATGCACTTGAGCTCCGCGCCGCCGCCCGTCAGCACCATCTGACGTCCGCGCGGCCCCTTGAAGCCCATTTCGTTCAGCCGTTCCCCCACGTCGGAGAACAGCATGTCGAGCCGCTCGCGAATCACGCCGACGATCTGCGCGCGCGGCACGCGCGTCGGCTCGATGTCGTCGTCCTCCGAGATGGGGAGGATCTCGATCATGTCGTGGTTGTCGCGCGGGCTCGTCGTCGCCGAGCCGTACAGCGTCTTCAGCCGCTCGGCGTGGATGCGCCGGGTCGAGAAGGTGGAGGCGATGTCGGCGGTGATGTCCTCCGAGCCCATCGGGATCACCGACAGACCGACCAGCATCCCGCGCACGTGCACCGCGACGTTGGTGACGCCCGCGCCGATCTCGACGAGCGCGGCGCCGAGGTCGCGCTCCTCGGGCGCGAGGCAGGCGAGGCCCGCCGCGATCGGCGAGGCGACGATCGTCTGCACGCCGAGGTCGGCGGTGCGCACGCACTGGTCGAGGTTCCTGACCGGCGGCGTGTCGGCGGTGATGATGTGGATGTCGACGCCGAGCCGGTCGGCGTGGAGGCCGAGCGGGTTCATCACCCGCGTCGTCTCGTCGAGCGTGTAGAGCGCCGGCTGCGCGTGCAGGATCGTGCGCCCGCCCGCGTCGAGCTGCGCGCGGCCTTCGGAGAGCACGTGGTCGATGTCGCCGCGCTCGATGCGCTGGCCGCCGATGTCGACCTCGACCGAAACGATCTCGCTGTCGAGCCCGCCCGCCGAGACGCTGACGACGACGTTCTCCACCGTGACGCCCGCGTTGCGCTCGGCCTGCTCCATCGCGGCGCGGATCGCGCTTTCGGTGCGCTCCAGGTCGGCGACAAGGCCCTGCCGCAGCCCCGTGCAGGCGCGCTGCCCCGTGCCGATCACGCGCGGCGCGCCTTCGCCGTCGCTCACCGCGATCAGCGCCGCCACCTTCGACGAGCCGATGTCGAGCGCCGCGATGGTGCGTTCGCCCCGGCTGCCGGTGCCCCGGACTCTCATAGCGGCCCCACTCTCATATTTCCGTCCCGCCTGTAGCTGGTTGGGTGTTTTTCCGTGCGACCGGGGGTTTCTTGTCGTTTTGCGAGATGCGCACGGTCAGCCGGTCGGCGAGGCGCATGTCGAAACGGGTGAACCCCTTGTCGACAAGCCCCGAATCGCGGTCGATCCGCACGAAATTCCCAAGCGCATTGCGCGCTTCGGCGTAGTCGTCGGGCAGCGCCAGCGTCTCGCCCGACTTCAGCTTCAGGTCCCAGCGCCGCTCGCCGATCCAGACCGCGCCCGCGACATGCTTCGCCGCCGCCGGGTAGTCATGGAGCAGCGCGATCAGGTTCGCCGCCTCGGTGTTCGCGCCCTTGCCCACCACGATCGGCAGCTTCGCATAGCGGGCGATGTCGTCGGTGGGCAGCACCGCGCCTTCCGCATCGACGAGCCGGTGCTCGCCGCGATATTGCCAGATCGCGTAGGGCCTCCGCTCGGCGATCTCGATCGCGAGCGTGTCGGGAAGCCTGCGGCCGACGCTCGCGTCCTTCACCCACGGCAGCATCAGCAGCCGCGCGCGCACGTCGTCGAGATCGACGAGCAGCATCGAATCCGAGGCCCCGTCGAGCGCCGCGGTGTAGACCGGCAGGCGGTTCATCGTCTTGAGGCCCGTCACCTCGACGTTGCGCACCTCGAAGCCCGCGTCGGCGACGCCCACGGCAGCGGCCATCCACAGCTTGTCGGGAAGCTGGTAGAGCCAGGCCGCAAACAGCGCGATGCCGGCAGCGCCCAGGGACACCGCCGGCGCCATCAGCCGACCCGATTTCGGACCCTTCGCCCGCGCGCGCGGCGCGGGCGGTTTCACCCTCTGCGGCGGCGGGCGCTTGCCGCGCTTCAGGGTGATGCGCTCACTCATCGCAGGACGACCTTGTGCGTCCCTCGACTTCGCTCGGGATGACGGACGGAGTAAAAGCGCGCTTCATCCCGAGCGAAGTCGAGGGACGCGCCACGATGCCCCCGCGCGCCCTCATGCCGCGTCCTTCAGGATGCGCGCGACGAGCGTGTCGTAGTCGATGCCGCGATACTTCGCCTGCTCGGGAACGAGGCTGAGCGGCGTCATGCCGGGCTGGGTGTTGACCTCCAGAAGATAGAGACCGGCAAGGCCGCGGCTCTCGTCGTAGCGGAAGTCGGAGCGGCTGACGCCCTTGCAGCCGAGCACGCGGTGCGCCTTCAACGCCAGCGCCATCGCCTCGGCGGCGACGTCCTCGGGAATGTCCGCCGGGCACTGGTGCACGGTGAGGCCGTCCGTGTACTTGGCGTCGTAATCGTAGAAACCGCGCGTCGGGATCAGTTCGGTGACGGCGAGCGGCTCGTCGTCGAGCACGGCGACGGTAAGCTCGCGGCCAGGGATGAACGGCTCGGCGAGCAGGCGCTCGAACTGCGTCCACGGGCCGGGCGCGTCGGCGGCGATGGGCGTGCCGTAGTTGCTCTCGTCGGTGACGATCGCGACGCCGACCGAAGAGCCCTCGTTCACCGGCTTCAGCACGTAGGGGCGCGGCAGCGGGTCACGTTCGTGGACGCTCGCGGATTCGACGATGACGCCTTCGGGCATCCGGATTCCGGCGGGCACGAGGATACGCTTGGTCAGTTCCTTGTCGATCGCGATGACCGACGTCGCCAGACCCGAATGCGTATATTTCACCCCCAACACGTCGAGCATTCCTTGAACCGTGCCGTCTTCCCCGGGCGTTCCATGCAGGGCATTGAACACGACGTCAGGCTTGATTTCGCTCAGCTTTGCGGCAACGTCGCGCCCCATGTCAACAGCGTAAACATCGTGACCCAAACGCTTCAGCGCGTCGGCGATTCCCTTGCCGCTGGTGAGCGAGACCTCGCGCTCGTTCGACCAGCCGCCCATCAGCACCGCAACCTTCATTTCGCTACTCCTACGCGCTGGATTTCCCACTCGAGCTCGACACCTTGCGTCTCGCGCACGCGGCGGCGCACGTCCTCGCCGAGCGCTTCGATGTCGCCGCTGGTGGCGCTGCCGGTGTTGATCAGGAAATTGCAGTGCTTCTCGCTCACCTGCGCGCCGCCGCGCGTCAGGCCCCGGCACCCCGCCGCGTCGACGAGCCGCCACGCCTTGTCGCCGGGCGGGTTCTTGAAGGTCGAGCCGCCGGTCCGCGTGCGCAGCGGCTGCGAGGCCTCGCGCGCGGCGGCGATGCGGTCCATCTCGGCGCTGATGGCGGCAGGGTCGCTCAGGGTGCCGCGAAACGTGGCGGCGATCACCACCGCGCCTTCGGGGAGCGCGCTGTGGCGATAGGTGTAGCCGAGATCGTCGCGGCTCAGGATCTTGCGCTGGCCCGAACGCAGCACCACTTCGCACTCCACGAGGATGTCCGCCGTCTCGCGGCCATAGGCGCCGCCGTTCATGCGCACGAATCCGCCGACCGTGCCGGGAATCGACCGCAGGAATTCCAGCCCGCCGATTCCCGCATCGCGCGCCGTCGAAGACACGAGGATGCCCGACGCACCGCCGCCGCAGCGCAGCGTCACCTCGTCGAGGCGCTCCACCACCGCAAACGCCTTGCCGAGACGCACGACGACGCCGGGCACGCCGCCGTCGCGCACGATGAGGTTGGAGCCGAGCCCGAGCGCCATCACCGGCACCTCCGGCTCAAGCGTCGCAAGGAAGTTCGAAAGGTCGTCCGCGTCCTTCGGTTCGAACAGCCATTCGGCATTGCCGCCGGACTTGAACCACACGAGCGGCGCCAGCGGCGCGTCCGGAGTCAGCCGCCCCGCGGCGGCAGGGATCGTGCGCGCGGCCGCAGCGGCCGTCACGCCGCTCCCCGTTCGCGGCGGATCGCGTCCGCGAGGCCCGCCGCCCACTTGGTGATGTCGCCCGCGCCGAGGCAGACGACCATGTCGCCGTCGCGAACCGTCGCCGCCAGCTTCGCCGCAAGGTCGTCGGCGCCATCCACGGTGTAGGCATCGCGGTGGCCGGAGCGCTTCAATCCGGCGAGCAGGTGCGCCGCGTCCACGCCCTCGATCGGCGCCTCGCCCGCCGCGTAGACGGGCGCGACATACACCGTGTCGGCATCGTTGAACGCGGTCTGGAATTCCGCCATCAGGTCGCGCAGGCGCGTGAAGCGGTGCGGCTGCACGACCGCGATCACCCGTCCCTTCACGCCCTCGCGCGCGGCGGCGAGCACCGCCTTGATCTCCACGGGATGGTGCCCGTAGTCGTCGATGACGGCCGCGCCGTCCACCTCGCCGACCTTGGTGAAGCGCCGCTTGACGCCGCCGAACGCCGCGAAGCCCGCCTTGATCTCGGCGTCGCCGATGCGCAGTTCCAGCGCGACCGCCACGGCGGAGAGCGCGTTCTGCACGTTGTGCCGCCCCGGCATCGGCAGTTCGAGCCCCTCGATGCGGCGCTGGTTGCCGTCGCGGTCGGTGATGAGCACGTCGAAGCGGTTGCCGCCCGGCACCGGCGTCACGTTCTCGCCGCGCACGTCGGCCTGCGCCGAGAAGCCGTAGGAGACGACGCGCCGGTCGCGCACGCGCGGCAGGATCGCCTGCACCTCGGGGTGGTCGATGCACAGGATCGCCGCGCCGTAGAACGGCACGTGCTCGACGAAATCGACGAACGCCTGCTTGATCTGGTCGAAGCTGCCGTAGTGGTCGAGGTGCTCGGGGTCGATGTTGGTGACGATCGCGAACGTCGGCGGCAGGCGCAGGAAGCTGCCGTCGCTCTCGTCGGCCTCCACCACCATCCAGTCGCTGGTGCCGAGGCGCGCGTTGGAGCCGTAACTGTTGATGATGCCGCCGTTCACCACCGTGGGGTCGAGCCCGCCCGCGTCGAGCAGCGCCGCGACCATCGAGGTCGTCGTCGTCTTGCCGTGCGTGCCCGCGACCGCGACCGTGGACTTGAGCCGCATCAGTTCCGCGAGCATCTCCGCGCGGCGCACCACCGGAATCCGCTTCTCGAGCGCGAGGTCGACCTCCGGGTTGCCGCGCCGGATCGCCGTCGACGTCACCACCACGGCGGAATCGCCGAGGTTCTCCGCCGTGTGCCCGATGTGGACCTCGATACCCTTCTTCCGCAGCCCCTCCACGACATAGGATTCGGCGATGTCGCTGCCCTGCACCTTGTAGCCGAGGTTGTGCATCAGCTCGGCGATGCCGGACATGCCGATGCCGCCGATGCCGACGAAGTGAATCGTTCCGATGTCGCGGGCGATGCCCGTCATGCGCTGGCTCCGGTCTCAGGGGTTTCGAGGGCCAATGGCACACCGGCGAGCCGCAGGGCAAGGTCGGCGAGCGCCCGCGATGCGTTCGGCCGGCCCACGGAGAGGGCGCGCCGCGCCGCGTTGGCGAGCGCGCCCGGTTGCAGCGCCATCGCCTCGATCTGCCGGGCGAGTTCCGCCGGCTTGAAGCCGCTTTGCCGCATCATGCGCGCGCCGCCCGCCGCGACCACCTCGCGCGTGTTCGCGGCCTGGTGGTCGTCGGTCGCGATGGGCAGCGGCACGAGGATCGCCGGGCGCCCCGCCGCGCAAAGCTCGCTCACCGTCGAGGCCCCGGCGCGCGCGATGACGAGATGCGCCCACGCCATCGCGGACGGCATGTCGTCGATGAAGGTCGAAAGGTCGGCGGGGATTTCGAGCCGGCGGTATTCGGCGCGCACCTGCTCGATGTCCTCGGCGCGGCACTGCTGCATCACCTGCAGGCGGTGGCGGAGGCTCGCGTCGAGCTGGCCGAGCGCCGAGGGCACCACCTCGCCGAAGACGCTCGCGCCGAGGCTGCCGCCCGTCACCAGCACGTGGAAGATGCCGTCCGTCTCCAGCGCGGGATACGCCTGCCTGCCGATCTCCGCGATCGCCTCGCGCACCGGGTTGCCGACGAGCGCGACCTTCTCGGCATGGTCCGGCTTCACCCGCCCGGTATCCGGGAACGAGGTCGCGATCACGTCCGCCTTGCCCGCGACGAGCCGGTTCACGCGCCCGAGCACGGCGTTCTGCTCGTGGATGATCGTCGGCACGCCCGCCTTCTGCGCGGCCAGCATCGCGGGGAGCACGGGATAGCCGCCGAAGCCGATCACCACGGCGGGAGAATCCTCCTCGATGAGCCGCGCCACCGCCCGCCGCCCGGCGCGGATCTTCATCCACGCACCCGGCCATTTCAGCGGATTCTTGCCCAGCGTCGACGCCTCGATGACGTGCCGCGGCCCCTTCGTGAGAATCCCCTCCAACCGCGCGCCGCGCGCGTCGGTGATCAGCGACACCGTGTGGCCGCGCGCGATCAGTTCCTCGGCAAGCGCGTGCGCGGGCATCATGTGCCCGCCGGTGCCGCCCGCCGCGACGTAGAAGTGCCGCCCGCTCATGCCGTGCGGCCCCGCGGCACGTAGGGCGAGGACTTGAGGAAGCGGTTGCGCCGCGTGAGCGCCAGCAGCAGCCCCATGCCCATCGACAGCGCGAGGAACGACGAGCCGCCGTGGCTGATGAACGGCAGCGTCATGCCCTTGGACGGCAGCAGGTTCAGGTTCACGCCGATGTTGATCATCGCCTGCCCGCCGATCTGCGTGATGAGCCCCGCCGCGCCGAGGAACACGAACGGGTCGTCCTCCTCCAGAAGCTGGAGCAGCACGCGCACGATCATGGCGAGGAACAGCACGGCGATGGCGGCGCAGGCGATGGCGCCGAACTCCTCGCCGATCACGGAGAAGATGTAGTCGGTGTGCGGCTCGGGCAGCGAGAACTTGTTCTGTCCCTCGCCCGGCCCGGCGCCGAACAGCCCGCCCGCGCGGAAGCCGTCGAGCGCCTTGTCGATCTGGTAGGTGTCGCCGTCGCCGGTGAGGAAGCGGTCGATGCGGCTGGTGACGTGCGGCACGAACAGGTACGCGACGACGAGCGCCGCGACGCCCGCCACGATCACGATGCCGAGGATCGCGAAGCTCATGCCCGCCAGCACGGCCTGCACCAGCCAGACGCCGATGAACAGCGCCGACTGGCCGATGTCGGGCTGCATGACGAGGAAGGCGACGACGAGCACGAGCAGCCCGCACGAGACGCTGAGCGCGGGCACGTCGCCGTCGTCGAAGCGCGAGGCGAGCACCCACGCCGTCGTCACGGCGAACAGCGGCTTCAGGAATTCGGACGGCTGCAACTGGAAGCCGCCGAGATTGAGCCAGCGCACCGCGCCGTTCGCCTCCACGCCGAAGAACGGCACGGCGGCGAGCGCGGCGATGAATGCCAGCGTGCCGATCAGCGACAGGCGTTTCGCCCACGGCACCGTCAGCATCGAGACGCCGAGCATCACCGGCACGCCGAGCAGCACCCAGAAGAGCTGCCGCTTGAAATAGAACATGTCGTCGAGCCGGACGCTGCCGCCCGAATAGCGGTGCGCCGCCGCGGGCGACGCGGCCGCCACGGCGATCAGCCCGATGCCGATCAGCACGAGCACGAGCGCGAGCAGCGGACGGTCGATGGTCCAGAACCAGCGACCGAGAAGCGTCTTGTCCGCGCGTCCGAGGGGCGTGCTCATGCCTTGCCGAGCTCCTGCACTGCGCCCTTGAAGGCGTCGCCGCGCTGTTCGAAATCCCGGAACTGGTCGTAGGACGCGCAGGCGGGAGACAGCAGCACCACCTCGCCCGGCTTCGCGGCGCCCGCGGCAAGCTGCGTCGCGCGCGCGACCGTGCCCGCCCGCACCACGGGAATGTGCGCGCCGAGCAGGTGCGCGTAGACCGTCTCCGCCTCGCCGATCACGTAGGCGGCGCGCACGTGGCCGAGATACGGCATGCAGGCGTCGAGCTCGTCGGTCTTGCGCCGCCCGCCGACGATCCAGTGGATCGCGGGATAGGCGGCGAGCGCGGGCGCGGTCGAGGTCGGGTTCGTCGCCTTGCTGTCGTTCACGTAGAGCACGCCGCCCATCTCCGCGACGCGCTCCATGCGGTGCGGCAGGCCCGGATAGGTTTCGAGGCCCGCCCGGATCGCATCGGCATCGAGGCCGAGCACACGTGCCGCCGCGATGGCCGCGACCGCGTTCTCAGCGTTGTGCGGCCCGGCGAGCGCGGGCCAGTCCGCCTGGCTGCCGAGCGCCTTGCCGTCGATGTACGCGGCACCGTCCACCAGCGAGACGCCCTCGGCCGGAACCGTATCGAAGGACACCGGAATGCCGCCGCGCCCCTTCGCGATCGCCGCCGTGTAGTCGTCGCCGGAGAGGAAGATCGCCGCCGCGCCCTCGGCCTGCATGTCGAACAGGCGTTCCTTCGACGCGGCATAGCCCGCCATGCCGTCGTAGCGGTCGAGATGATCCGGCGTGATGTTGGTGAGGATCGCCACGTCGCAGGCGAGGCTCTGCGTCAGGTCGATCTGGAACGAGGACAGTTCCAGCACGTAGACTCCGCCCTCCGGCAATGGCTCCTGCGACAGGATCGGCAGGCCGATGTTGCCGCCCATCGTCGTCGGCACGCCCGCGTGCGCAAGGATGTGGTGGATGAGCGCCGTCGTCGTCGACTTGCCGTTGGTGCCGGTGATGCCGACAACCTTGTGCGGCGGAAGCTCGGCGCGCGCGTGCGCGAACAGCTCGATGTCGCCCAGCACCGCCACGCCCGCCGCCGCTGCGCGCGCGGCGAGCGGATGCGTGTTGAGCGGCACGCCCGGCGACACGACGATGCCGTCGAAGGCGGAAAGGTCCGCCGTATTGAGATCGGCGACGTGCACCTGCGTGTCCTCGATGGCGGCGCGCTTTCTCGCGTCGTCGTCCCACACCGTCACCGCCGCGCCCGCCGCCCGCAAGGCCGCGACGACGCTGAGCCCGGTGCGGGCGAGGCCGAAGACGGCATAATGCTTGTCGGCGAAGGCGCGCGCGCTGATCATCTGAGCTTCAGCGTGGCAAGGCCGGCGAGCGCCAGCACGATGGAGACGATCCAGAAGCGGATGACCACGGTCGATTCGGGCCAGCCGAGCTGTTCGAAATGGTGGTGGATGGGAGCCATCTTGAAGACGCGTTTGCCGGTGAGCTTGAAGCTCGCCACCTGCACGATCACCGAGACGGTTTCCAGCACGAAAAGCCCGCCGACGAGGATCAGCACGATTTCATGGTTGGTGACGACCGCGACCGACCCGAGCGCCCCGCCGAGCGCGAGGCTGCCGGTGTCGCCCATGAACACGGCGGCGGGCGGCGCGTTGTACCAGAGGAAGGCGAGGCAGGCGCCGATCAGCGCGCCGAGGAACACGGTGAGATCGCCCGCGCCGTTCACGAAAACGATGCCGAGATAATCGGAAAACCGGATGTTGCCGACGAGATAGGCGATGAGCGCGAAGGTGAGCGCGGCGATGATGACCGGCATGGTCGCGAGGCCGTCGAGGCCGTCCGTCAGGTTCACGGCGTTGCCGAAGCCGGTGACGATGAAGGCCGCGAACAGGATGTAGAACGGCCCGAGGTTGAGGCCGAAGTTCGTGAACGGGAAGAACAGCCGCGTGTCCGTCACGTCGGTGATCGCCCAGCAGGCGATGCCCGTGATGATGAATTCGAGCAGCAGCCGCGTGCGCCCGGAAACGCCCTTGTGGCTGCCCTTGGAGACCTTGGAATAATCGTCCGAAAACCCGATCACGCCGAAACCCAGCGTCACGAACAGGCAGGCCCACACGAACGGGTTCTCGAGGTTCATCCACAGCAATGTCGAGACGGTGAGCGAGATGAGGATCATCAGCCCGCCCATCGTCGGCGTGCCGCGCTTGGTCAGGAGATGGCTCGCAGGCCCGTCCTCGCGGATCGGCTGGCCCTTGCCCTGCTTCACGCGCAGCCAGTCGATCATGCGCGGCCCGATGACGAGGCCGATCGCGAGCGCGGTGATCACCGCCGCGCCCGACCGGAACGTGATGTAGCGGAACAGGTTCAGGATGCCGGGGAAGTCGAGCGCTTCTGCAAGAATATAGAGCATGTCAGTTGATCCCCCGCAGCGCACCGGCGACCCGCCCGAGCCCGACGCTGTTCGAAGCCTTGAGCAGGATGGCGTCGCCGGCGGCGATGATGTCCGAAAGCGCCGCGCGGGCACCGGCGGCGTCGCTTACGCGAACCACCGCGATTTCGCGAGGGAGCGCATCGGCGAGAGGAATCGTTTCGTCGCCCACCAGCACCGCCACGTCGACTTTCGCCGCGCTGACGTGCGGCGCGAGGCCCGCGTGCAGCCGTTCGCTCGCATCGCCGAGTTCGCGCATCGGCCCGAGCACGACGATGCGGCGCGAAGCCTTCGCGGCGCCGAGCACGGCGAGCGAGGCCGCCATCGAGGCCGGGTTGGCGTTGTAGCTCTCGTCGATCAGCAGCGCCTCGCCGCCCTTCGCGGCGATCCGGTACTGCGCGCCGCGCCCTTCCAAACCCTGCATCTGCGACAGGCCGAGCGCCGCGGCGGCGAGATCGACGCCCGCCGCGTGCGCCGCCGCGAGCACGGCGAGGCTGTTCGCGATCCAGTGCGCGCCGGGAAGCGGCACCCGGTACGCGACCCGGTTTCCCGCGACATCGGCGATCACCGTCGAACCATCCGCATCGCTCGCCGACTGGAGCGCACGCACGTCGGCGCCCGCGCCGCTGCCGAAGCTGAGGATGCGCGCCGCGTGCCGCTCCGCCTTCGCGCGCAAACGGGCGTAGTGGGCGCTGTCGAACGGCAGCACGGCGACCCCGCCCGGCTCCAGCCCTTCGAAGATCTCGCCCTTGGCGTCGGCGATGGCCTCCTCGCTGTCGAAGAAAGCGAGGTGCGCGGACGTGACCCACGTCACCACGGCGACGTGCGGCCGCACCAGCCGCGTGAGCGCCGCGAGTTCGCCCGCGTGGTTCATGCCCATCTCGAACACGGCGAGCCGCGTGTCCCCCGGCATCCGCGCGAGGCTGAGCGGGACGCCGGTGTGGTTGTTGTAGCTCTTCACCGACCAGTGCGTGTGCTCGGGCTCGATCTCCTGGAACGCATGGCGCAGCGCTTCCTTCACGCTCGTCTTGCCGACGCTGCCGGTGACGCCCACGATCATGGCGCCCACCCGTTCGCGCCCCGCGCGTCCGAGCGCCTGCAACGCCGCGAACCCGTCGGCCACGCGCACATGCGGATACGCGCAATCCTCGCTGACGAGGAATCCGGCCGCGCCCTTCTCGTGCGCGCTTTCAACGAAGCGGTGGCCGTCCGTCGTCTCGCCCTTCATCGCGACGAACAGCTCGCCGCCGATGACCTCGCGCGAATCGAACGTCACCCCCTCGGTGGAGAAGTCGCCGTGCGTGGTGCCGCCGGTGGCGTCCGCGATCTCGGCCGCCGTCCACAAGCTCATGCCGCGCACTCGCGCGCGACCGCGACATCGTCGAACGGCAGGATGCGGTCTCCGACGATCTGTCCCTGCTCATGCCCCTTGCCCGCGATGAGCACGATGTCGCCCGCGCCCGCCGCCGCGATCGCCGCCGCGATGGCGCTGCGCCTGTCCCCGATCTCGGTCGCGCCCGGCGCCGCCGCCATGATCTCGGCGCGGATCGTCGCCGGGTCCTCGGAGCGCGGATTGTCGTCGGTCACGTAAACGGCGTCGGCGAGGTCGGTAGCGACCCTGCCCATCTCCGGCCGCTTGCCCTTGTCGCGGTCGCCGCCCGCGCCGAACACGATATGCAGGCGCTCCTTCGCGTGCGGGCGCAGCGCCTCGATCGCGGCGCGGATCGCGTCCGGCGTGTGCGCGTAGTCGACGTAGATCGGCGCGCCCGCGCGCGTCAGCGCCGCGCGCTCCAGCCGGCCTCTCACGGGCACCAGCCGCGACAGATGCCCGAGCGTCGTTGCCGCGTCGCCGCCGGTCGCGATCACCAGCCCCGCCGCGACCAGCGCGTTCGCCGCCTGATAGGCGCCGATCAGCGGCAGCTCGACCTTCCGCGTCGTACCGTCCACTTCGATCATCAGCGTCTGGCCGAGCTGGTTCGGCGTGCGCGAGACGAGGCGCAGCGTCTCGCCCTTCGTGCCGACCGTCAGCACCTTGAGCCCGCGCGACCGGGCCACGCCGATCACGCGCTCCGAAACCGGGTCGTCGGCCCAGATCACCGCAGTCCCGTCGCCGTCCGTGACCTCGGTGAACAGCCGCAGTTTCGCCTCGAGATAGGCCTCCATCGTCTCGTGGTAGTCGAGATGATCGCGGCTGAGGTTCGTGAACGCCCCGGCGCGGACCGGCAGGCCCTCCGTGCGGTACTGCGCGAGGCCGTGGCTCGACGCCTCGAAGCTCGCGTGCGTCACCCCCTCGCGCGCCAGCCCCGCCATGTTCGACAGGAACGTCACCACGTCGGGCGTGGTGAGGCCGGTGGAGACCTGGTCGTCGGCCGTGGTGACGCCGAGCGTGCCGATCGACGCCGACACATGCCCCGCCATGCGCCAGAGCTGGCGCGTCAGCTCCGCCGTCGAGGTCTTGCCGTTGGTGCCCGTCACCGCGACCGTCGTCGCCGGGAACGGCGCGAAGAACTTCGCCGCCAGCGCCGCGAAGCGGCGGCGCGGCTCGGCGTCCGCGATGTGGAGCGCGCCCTCGACCTTCGCGTCCGGCCGGGCGACCACCGCCACCGCGCCGAACTTCACCGCCTCAGCGATGAAATCCTCGCCGTTGAAGCGCGTGCCGCGGAACGCGCCGAAGATCGTGCCGGGCGCGACCTTCCTGTGGTCGATCGCGAAGCCCGTGACGATCGCATCGCTGCCGCTGTCCGCGAAATCCTTGAGGCGCATTCCCTATCCGGTCGGCTGCTTGCCCTGGACATGCGCCAGGAGGGGGTTGAGATCGACGTCGCGCACGTCGCTCGGCGCGACGCCGAGCACGGGCGCGATGCGGCTGACGACCTTCGAGACGACCGGCGCGGCGTTCCAGCCCGCGCCGCGGAAACCGTAGGTCTCCTTGGTGCCCTTCGGCTCGTCGAGCATGGCGACGACGACATACTTCGGGTCGTCCATCGGGAACACCCCGGCGAAGGTCGTCACCATCGCGTTGCGGTTGTAGCGGCCGCCGTCCGGCTTCTCCGCCGTGCCGGTCTTGCCGCCCACCCGATAACCGGGTGCTTCGGCCTGCTTGCCAGTGCCATGCGTCACCACGAGACGCAGCATTGCCCGCATTGTCCGCGACGCTTCCTCGCTGAAGACACGGCGGCCCTTCCCGACCCCTCCGCCTTGAACCTTCAGAAGCGTGGCGGGCCTCCAGACGCCGCCGTTGACGAGTGCCGCATAGGCACTGGCAAGATGGAGGGGCGTGACCGCGATGCCGTGGCCGTAGCTGACGGTCATCGTCGCAAGTTCGCCCCAGTGTACCGGATAGAGCGTGCGTCCACGCTCCTTGAGTTCGATCTCGGCGGGTTCCAGGAACCCCAGTTCCTTCAGGAATTCCTGCTGCCGCGCGGAGCCGATCTGCTGCGCGATCTGCGCGGTGCCGATGTTCGAGGAGTACATGAAGATCTCGGGAATCGTCATCCAGCGCGCCTTGGGATGGTCGTCGCGGATGCGGAAGCGCCCCATCTGCAAGGGGTGCGTCGCGTCGTACTTCTGCGCCATCGAGGTGACGACGCCGGTATCGAGCGCCATGCCCATCGTGATCGCCTTGAACGTCGATCCGAGTTCGTAGACGCCCATCGTCGCGCGGTTGAAGAGCGCCTCGGGGGTGACGGCGCCCGCCTTGTTCGGATTGAGCTCGGGAAGCGAGGCGAGCGCCAGCACCTCGCCCGTGTGCACGTCCATCACCACGCCCGACGCGCCGATGGCGCTGTGCCTCGCCATCGCGGCCTGAAGCTCGCTTTCCACCGCGTGCTGCACGCGCGCGTCGATGGCGAGTTCGAGCGGCTTGTCGCGCATCCCGGGGTCGGTCAGCCGGTCCTGATAGGCGCGCTCCATGCCCGCCTGCCCGATCCCGTCGACGTTGGTGTAGCCGATGACGTGCGCGGCGAGGAACTGGTTGGGGTAGATGCGCTCCTGCTCGCGCTCCAGCACCAGCCCCGGCTCGCCGATGGCGTTGATCGCCTTCGCCTCGGCGGGAAGGATGCGCCGCTGGATGTAGCGGTATTTGCCGTGGTGGGTGACTTCCTTGTAGATCGGCAGCGCGCTCGGGCGGCCGAGAATCTTCGCGATCCGGCGCGCCAGCACCTCGGGATCGCCCACCACCGCGTGCGGCCGCACCGCGAGCGCGAAGGCGTCGAAGGTGGTGGCGAGGTCGGCCCCGTTGCGGTCCACGATGTCGGCGCGCGGCGGCGCGAACGCGACCGGCCGCGTCGCCGCGACCGCGCTTCCCGAACCCGTGAGCGAAAGGTCGGCGAGCCGGAGCCCGATGATGCCCACCAGCGCGGTGAACAGCATGATGCCGATCATCAGCCGTTGCCGCGACCGCGCAAGCTGAGCCTGCCGCTTTCCGGCAAGCTGGATTCGAAGCTGGCGCTGCGCGGCTGGGCTCACCGCAGCGCCACGCGGGTCAGCGACGCGCGCTCTTCGTCCGCTGCGGCGTCGATCTCGGCCACGAAGCCCGCCGAGAACAGGCCCGGCTCCGCGCGCTCGCGCAGCACCGGCAGCTTCGGCCGGGGCGCGGAGTCCGCCGATGCGACCTGCACGCGCTCCGCGGCGGGCACCGGCGCCGGCAGCTCGACCCTGGCGAGCCGCACGTCCGCCTTCGGCATCGCGTCCGGCTGGTGCGGCCGCACGAGGCTGGCGAGCTGCACCTCGCTTTCGAGAATCTGCCCCGCCTTCGGCGCGCCGAGCGCCAGCGCCGAGGCGTTCCAGCGCTCGAGCTGCGGCAGGTTGGAGCGGACGCGAAGCTCCGCCTCCAGCGCGCGGATGTCGCGGCGGTCGGTGGCGATCCGCCGTTCAAGCTTCGCGATGCCGCTGCGCTCGGCGCCCACGCTGTAGCTGACGAGATAGAGGCCGAGGCCCGCGCCCAGCGTCACGAGTGCGAGACCGGCGGAGCCAAGCGAGCGGATCATGCGTCATCCTTCCATGCGGGGGCATCGGTGCGCGTGCCGATGCGAAGTGTCGCCGAGCGGGCGCGCGGGTTCGCGGCGATCTCCGCCGCGTCGGGACGGACGGCCTTCGCCGCCCGGAAAGTCGGCGCGGACCCCCCGATCCGCGCCTCGGGCAGGTGGCGCGAGCCCTGCGGGTCTCCCCCGCTGCGCGTGCGCAGGAAGCGCTTCACCGCCCTGTCCTCGAGACTGTGGAAACTCACTACGGCGAGCCGTCCGCCCGGCCGCAGCAGGCGTTCGGCGGCGCGCAGGCCCGCGTCGAGCTCGCCGAGTTCGTCGTTCACCGCGATGCGCAGCGCCTGGAACGTGCGCGTCGCCGGGTCCTTGGGCGCGCCCGGCCGGTGCCCGAGCGCCTTGCGGACGACGGCGGCGAGTTCGCCCGTCCGCGCGATCGGCCGCGCCGCCACGATGTGGCCCGCGACGCGGCGGGAGCGCGGCTCCTCGCCGTAGCGGTAGAGGATGTCGGCAAGCGCCGCCTCGTCCATCGTGTTCACGAGGTCCGCGGCACTCGGCCCCTCGCCCGACATGCGCATGTCGAGCGGGCCGTCGGCCTGGAACGAGAAGCCCCGCGCCGCCTGGTCGATCTGCATCGACGAGACGCCGATGTCGAGCATGATGGCGTCCACGGTCGAAACGCCGCGCGCCGCGAGCGCGCGGTCCATCAGCGAGAAGCGTTCGCCGATCAGCGTCAGCCGGTCCGCATTGGCGACCGCGAGCGCCGCGCCGCCCGCGACAGCGGCCGGATCGCGGTCGAACGCATAGACATGCGCCGCGCCCGCCGCGAGCACCGCCTTCGTGTAGCCGCCGGCGCCGAACGTGCCGTCGACGACGCGCGCGCCGGGGATCGGGGAAATCCCGGCAAGCACGGCGTCCAGAAGCACGGGGATGTGGGGCGCGGCCGTCATGCGGCCTCCCCGCGCTCTTTCAGGAGATTGCGGACATGGAAGACCGTGGCGGGGTCGGCGCGGTCGGAGGCGAGCAGCGCCTTCGGGTCCCAGATCTCGAAATAGTCGGCGAACGCGATGAAGCAGGCGAGCCGGTCGATTCCGGCGGCCTCGCGGGTGGCGGCGGGGAGCATGATCCGCCCGTTGGCGTCGTAGGGAAGCGGCTCGACGAAGCTGAACTCGCGTTGCAGCGCGGCAGCGCGTTCCGCCTCCTGCTCCGGCGCGAACCGGCGCTCGATCTGCTGGTAGACGAAGTCGTTGTAGAACTCGTCGTAGGCGCGGATGTGGTTCGGCTCGAACCGCAGGGACAGGGTCACTTCCTTCACGGCGGAGCGCGCTTCGATGGTGGAACGGTAGCCGGCAGGGATCGACAGCCGACCCTTGGCGTCGACTGCGTTGATCGCAAACCCCTTGAACAGTTCCCGTTTCACGCGCGGCTCTCAATCGGCGGGCAATGCAATCCCCGGCCGCGAAAGCCGGGAAGGCTAACGCGCTAGGCCAGTACCGAGGGCTGAATCCCCGCTCCCCTGTGGAAAACGGAGTATCATGGGTATTTCATGGGTTTCAATGGGAATTTATGGGATTTGATATTTTCCACGTGGATTTTCGCTGAATCGCGTGGGTTTACGCAGGTGAAACAATGCGCGGCAAGCCCATGCGCGCGTGCGCACAGGCCTGTGGATAAGTCGGTGTGTGAAATTCGGCGGCGAGTCGGTCGGCGGAGGGTGCCGTCAGATCTCGGTCAGATCCCTGCTTTCGTCGATGACGAGCGGGTCGGTGAGCGCTTCCGGCGTGTCGAGCGGCGGCGTGTCCAGCACGGACGGGGGCCGTCCCGGCTCCGGCCCGGCGCTCTTGTCCGCGCCCGGCGCCACGCCCAGCGTGGCGAGCGTGTCTTCCCTCGCTTTCGGCTCCGGCTCGGCGGGCGGGCGCAGCAGGATCGCGGCCGCCATGACCAGCAAAAACACCAGAGCAAGGCCGGTGAGGCCCAGGCGCACTCGATTCATTGTATCCTTGTCTTCAGTTCGTCGGGCGACCCCTCCACGCGCGACCACGCCGCTATAGGTAGTGCAGGCAGCCGTGCATGTCGAGTGATCCCCATTTACGCACGGTCCGCCTATCATCCTTCGGAAGTGACAGCGGACGCCCCGGGCTTATGGATAGACCGGAAAACGACAGGCGAAAACGACAGGCGAAGGAACAGGGTGATGAACTTCGAATATTCCGCGAAAACCCGCGAGATGATCGGCCGCGTCCGGGCATTCATGGACGAGCACGTCTATCCGAACGAAGCGCGCTACGCCGACGAGCTGGCATCCGGCGAGCGCTGGAAGGTGCTTCCCGTGATCGAGGAGCTGAAGCCAAAGGCGCGCGCCGCGGGCCTCTGGAACATGTTCATGCCGCCGAGCCACGGCGGCAAGCCGGTCAGCGAATTCGCTTTCGAGGGCACGACGCTCACCAACCTCGAATACGCGCCGCTCGCCGAGGAGATGGGCCGCGTGAGCTGGTCGTCGGAAGTGTTCAACTGCTCCGCGCCCGATACCGGCAACATGGAAGTGCTGATGCGCTACGGCACGCACGCGCAGCAGGAAAAATGGCTGCGGCCGCTGATGAACGGCGAAATCCGCTCCGCCTTCCTGATGACCGAACCGGCCGTCGCCTCGTCGGACGCGACCAACATCGAGACGCGCATCCGCCGCGACGGCGACCATTATGTCGTCAGCGGCCGCAAATGGTGGTCCTCGGGCGTCGGCGATCCGCGCTGCAAGGTCGCGATCGTGATGGGCAAGACCGACACCTCCGCGCCCAAGCACCTCCAGCAGTCGCAGATCCTCGTGCCGATGAATGCGCCCGGCATCAAGGTCGAGCGGATGCTGAACGTGTTCGGCTACGACGATGCCCCGCACGGCCATGCCGAGGTCGTGCTCGACGACGTGCGCGTGCCCGCGGACAGCATCCTGCTCGGCGAAGGCCGGGGCTTCGAGATCGCGCAGGGCCGCCTCGGGCCGGGCCGTATCCATCATTGTATGCGCACGATCGGCGCCGCCGAGCGCGCGCTGGAGCGCATGGCGCGGCGCCTGCTGACGCGCGAGGCGTTCGGCAAGCGCATCTCGGAGCACAGCGTCTGGGAGCAGCGCGTCGCCGAGGCGCGGACCGACATCGAGATGACCCGGCTGCTCTGCCTCAAGGCCGCGGACATGATGGACCGCGTCGGCAACAAGGCGGCGCGGCTCGAGATCGCCATGATCAAGGTCGCGGCGCCGCGCATGGCCCTCAGGATCATCGACGACGCCATCCAGGCGCACGGCGGCGGCGGCGTCAGCCAGGACTTCGGCCTCGCCAGCGCCTACGCGGGCATCCGCACGCTGCGTCTCGCCGACGGCCCCGACGAGGTGCACAACCGCACCATCGCCCTGCTCGAATACAAGAAGTACGCGGGCAACAGCGCCGGCCGCGAGGCGCCGAGCACCGAAGTGCCGGGTATGCGGTGATGCCCGCGGGTCCGCGCACGCCCGTCCTCGTCGGCGTCGCCCAGCATGTGGGCCGGGAGGATGATCCGGCCCGGGGGCTGTCGCCGGCGGACCTGCTCGCCGAGGCGGCGCGCGGGGCGATTGCGGACAGCGGCGCGGATGCGGCGGGGGCGATCGACACGCTCGTCGCCATCCGGCTGTTCGCCGATTCCGGGGGCGCCTTCCCCTCCCCCTTCGGCACGTATCGCAACCTGCCTTATGCCGTTGCCCGGCGGATTGGCGCGCATCCCCGCGACCTCATCTACGGGCCGGTCGGCGGCAACACGCCGCAGATGTTCGTGAACGTGCTCGCCGAGCGCATCGCGAACGGCGAAAGCGATGTCGCGCTCATCGTCGGCGGCGAGGCGCTGCGGACGCAGGCGCGCGCGGAAAAGGCGGGTTTGAAGCTCGACTGGAGCGAGGACGCGCCGTCCGACCCCGCGTGCTGCGGCGAGGAAACCCGCTATGCGAGCGCGCACGAGATCGGTCACGGCATCGCCTTGCCGACGAGCGTTTACCCGCTGTTCGAAAATGCGTTCGGCGCGGCGATGGGCTGGTCGCCGCTCCAGCACCGCGCCGAGATCGGGCACCTGATGGCGCCGTTCAGCGCGGTCGCCGCCGACAATCCGTTCGCGCAGGTTCGCACGGCGTACACGGCCGAGGCGCTGGTGCAGCCCACGGACGACAACCGCATCATCGCCTATCCGTACACCAAGCACCTGTGCGCGAACATGTTCGTCGATCAGGCGGCGGCGGTGCTGATGATGTCGACCGAGGCCGCCGACCGGCTCGGCGTTCCCGTCGACCGCCGCGTCTACCTGCACGGCTCGGCGGACACGCACGAGAAGATTCTGGTGAGCGAGCGCATCGACTACGCCACGTCGCCCGCCATCCGCATCGGTGCGGCGCACGCGCTGGCGCAGGCGGGCATCGTCCCCGACGACCTCGGCTGCATCGACCTTTACAGCTGCTTCCCGGTGGCGGTGGAGATCGCCGCCGCCATGATCGGCCTGCCGACCGAGGACCCGGCCCGGCTGACGCGCACCGGCGGCCTTCCCTACTTCGGCGGACCCGGCAACGCCTATTCGGTGCACGCCGTCGCGGAGGTCGTGGAGCATTGCCGCGACGACGCGGGCGCGTGGGGCTTCGTGTTCGCCAACGGCGGCTTCCTCACGAAGCACAGCTTCGGCGTCTATTCGGCGCGGCCGGGCTACGGTGCGCGCAGCGATCCCGCATCGTATCAGGCGGCGATCGACGCCATGCCCTCACCGCCCTTCACGGAAACCCCCGCCGGGGAAGGACGGCTGGAGACGTTCACGGTCGTGCATCACAAGGGGACCCCGGCGTTCGCGATCGTCATCGGACGCCTCGACAGCGGAGAGCGCTTCCTCGCCCGGATGCACGCCGGGCTGGAGCCGCTGATGGAAACGCCTGTGATCGGGCACCGGCTGCGCGTGTCGGCCGGGGAACCGAACATCGCCGCGCTGATCTGACGGGGGCACGTTTTCCCCAAAAGGAAAAGGCGCCGATGGTTTCCCATCAGCGCCTTCCTGTTCGGTTTCGCCGTTCAGGCGGTGCGGCGGCGACGCGCCAGACCGAGACCGGCAAGGCCGAGGCCGAAGAGCGCGAGCGCAGCCGGCTCCGGCACGTGGGTGATGTTGAACGCGAAGTTCACGACGTTCTGCTGCTCCTCGAAGGTCAGGAAGCCGACGCAGCCCGAGCCCTGATCGACAGCCGCACAAGCGTTGTCGGAGAGCGTGCCGATCGCGCCGCCGAGGTCGAAGAACGAGAACTTGTAGGTTTCGCCCTCGAACGTGAAGTACTGCGTCAGGCTGCCCGCCGAGATGACGAAGATGTCGCGGCAGCCGGTGCCCTGCGAGCCCGCGGCCACGCCATCGGCGCAGATCCCGCCGACAGGAGCGTTCGGCGTCTCGAGGAAGTCGATGACGAACGACAGCACGAACGGATCGGCGGCGCCGAGCGCCGGATCGACCGACGTGAGCGCGATGTCGATCTTCAGCGAAGCCGTGTCGAGACGCTGCCAGTTCTCACCCGCCAGATTGTTGATGACGTTGTTCGAGTGCGTCAGGCTGTTCGCGGCGGCATCGGCGCCGTTCGTGAACACGTTGCCGAGCGCCGGCGTGTCGCCGATCGTCAGCGCGCTGCGGCCGCCGCCGGCCGAGACCGTGCCGGACGGGCGGCCCCACGATATCTGGAGCGGACCCGAGATGAAACCGCCGGGGGTTCCGCTATCCGGTGTCGCCGCGGTGAACTCGGCCGCGACATCGTAGCCCCATTCGTTGACGACAGCGGCATGGGCCGAGGTCGAGAAAACCGTGGCGGCGGCGAGCGCGGCAGCCGGCAGGGCTTTGCTGAGAAACGCTGGTTTCATTGTATTGACCTCCTGATAAGAACCCTTCGGCCGAACTCTATGCAAGCAACGTGCCAGATTCTCCGCTCTTCCATCAAGAGGTTGAAAACCATTTACTTTCGTTAACCATTTCCAATCTTGCCGAAACCGCTCATCGAAGAAGTGTAAAATTTACCAACGGTCGCGCCCCTGCCGGCGCTTGGCGCATGAGAAAAGAAAAGCGCCGGCGGTTGCCCGCCGGCGCCTGTCTTTCACCTTGCCGTCGTTCAGGCGACGCGGCGACGACGCGCCATGCCGAGGCCGACGAGGCCGAGGCCGAACAGCGCCAGAGCCGCCGGCTCCGGAATGTTCGCGGTGATCCCCGTCAGCTGGAGATCGTAGCCGGTCGAGCCCTTGAAAACGAAGGACAACGTCGCTCCGCCCGCCAACGCCGCGCGTGCGGCCGCATTGACTCCGAAGGTCTCCGTGTAGTCCGCGTCCAGAGGCGAATTGCTCAGGCTGATGGTCCCGAGGTCGAAGATATCGACGCCGTCGCTGATGATCGCCGTAACGCTGGTCGCCGCCGCATCGCCGTTGTCGTTCAGACGGAACGCGAGGCTGATCGAGGTCACGAAGTCGATGCCGAGATCCTCGTACTTGAGCGTGATCTCGGAGTTGTTCGACGAATCGTTGTCGATAGCGAAGAAATTCGGCGCGGAGATCTTCACCCGCGCACGCGGACGATTGGCGTCCTCGTCATCTTCCCCTGTCAGATCCACAAGCGCCAGCTTGCGGTACGTCCACTTGTAGTTGTCCACGCTGTCGGCCAGATCGTCATACGAGCTGTTGTATCCAACGCTCTCGCTGACCTCCTGGGTCCCCTCGAGGAAGTCGTCGATCGTGACGACCGCAGCCTGCGCTGCGCTGGTGGCCGCAACAGAAGCGACAACCGCAGCCGTTATTCCAAGAAGCTTTTTCATACCCTTACACTCCCTTACACAACATTCCGGTTGTCGCAATGAAACCGTTGCCGACCTGTAAGGCAGAAACCATGCCAGAATCCGAAAGTCATGTATTTTCAATCTTGTAAAAAGTTAATGGTTTCGATGTCGTCATGAAAACGTAAGAAATTCCGACACCCCGGGGGTGACGCACGGCCTCTCTCTCTCTAAGGAACGAACCTCAACAGGAGACGACCATGCGCCTCGGCATTCTGACGGGCGGCGGCGACGTGCCCGGCCTCAACCCCTGCATCCGCGCCGTCGCGCTCTCCGCGGACGACCGCGGCTGGGACGTCCTCGGCTTCCGGCGGGGGTGGCAGGGGCTGCTCGACATCGACCCCGACGACCCCGCCTCCGTCGCCGCGAACACGATCGCGCTCGGCCGCGAGCGCGTGCGCGGGCTCGACCGGCTCGGCGGCACCATCCTCCACACCTCCCGCTGCGATCCGCGCACCGCGAAGGGCGGCGACCGCACGCCGCACGTGATGCGCGTGCTGGAGCGCCTCGGCATCGACGTGATGATCACGCTCGGCGGCGACGGCACGCTGCGCTTCTCCGCGCACCTCGACAGCCTCGGCGTTCCGGTCGTCTCCATCCCCAAGACGATGGACAACGACGTGAACGGCACCGACTACTGCATCGGCTTCTCGACCGCCGTAACCCGCTCCGTCGCCGCCATCAACGCGCTGCGCACCACGACCGAGAGCCATGAGCGCATCGCCGTCGTGGAGCTGTTCGGCCGCCGCTCCGGCGAGACCGCCCTCCTCTCCGGCTTCCTCGCGCAGGTCGACCGCACGGTGATCGCCGAGGTTCCCGCCGATCTCGATGCGCTGCTGCCGCTGCTCGCGCGCGACAAGGCGACCAACCCGGCGAACTACGCGGTCCTCGTGGTCTCGGAAGGTGCGACTCTCGTCGGCGGGGCCGCCGCCGACCTGTCCGGCTCGGCGACGGCGCGCGACGATATCGGCATCGGGCACCGCATCGCCCGCGCCATCGAGGCGGCGGGCGGCGGCGGCACCGTGCTCCAGGAGCTTGCCTACCTGATGCGCGCGGGCGAGCCGGACGCGCTCGACCGCATGGTCGGCCTCGCCTTCGGCGCGCTCGCCGTGCAGCTCATCGAGCGACGGCAGACCGGCCGCATGGTGACGCTCACCAGCGGCAACTACTGCCACGTTCCGGCGAACAGCGTGCTCGAAGCCGCGAAGCACGTCGACGTGGGCCGGCTCTACGACCGCGACCAGTACCGCGCGCAGCTGAAGAGCGTCGAGGGGATGCCGATGTTCCTCTATTGAGGGTCGACACGCGCATGGACCTGCTGTATTGCTGAGACAATACAGTTTGGAGATCGTACCCGATGAAACGCGCCCTTCTCGTCGCCGCTCCCCTGCTTGCGCTCGCCGCGCCCGCCCTTGCCGCCGAGCAGAAGTTCACGGTCACGGGCTTCGAAGGCCTCTCCGTCGCCGTCCCGCACAAGGTGATCGTCGCCACCGGCAAGCCGCCCGGCGTGCGCGCCGTCGGCGACCAGAGGTCGATCGACCGCCTCGAGGTCGAGGTTGCGGGCGGCACGCTGCGCATCCGCCAGAAGAAGACGGACACGTGGTTCTCGTGGAAGGACGGCGAGATGCTGACCATCTACGTCACCACGCATACGCTCAGCAGCGCGCGCCTCGCCGGATCGGGCGACGTCGCCGTCGACCGCATGAAGGGTCAGGAGGTCAAGCTCTCGCTCGCGGGTTCCGGCGATCTCAATGTCGGGGTGGTGACGGCGGACAACCTCGACGTCTCGCTCGCGGGCTCGGGCGACATGGCGATGACCGGCACGTGCGGCGCGGCGACCATCTCCATCGCGGGATCGGGAGACATCGACGCGCCCGGCCTCAAGTGCCAGTCGCTGACCGGCAAGATCGCCGGATCGGGCGACATCACCGCCGAGGTCGTCAAGAACGCGAAGCTCAGCATCGCCGGTTCCGGCGACATCAGGATCCTCGGCAAGCCGCAGTGCGAGGTGAAGACGCTCGGCAGCGGCAAGGTCAGCTGCGGGGCCTGAACGGCTCAGGACCGATCGCGGCCTAACGAAGCCTCAGCGACTGCGCGGCGTGCCGGAACGTGGCGTCGCGCGCCACGGTTTCGAAGCGGTCGATATGCGGGCGCAGGCGCGCCTGCCACGGGTCGCCGAGCCGGTCGACGACGCCGACCATCGCTTCCAGCCGCCGCAGCTGCGCCAACCCGTTCGAGCGGGCGAGGAGCGCGAGCACCCCGTCGATGACGCCGAGCAGCCGCAGCGCCTCCGCCGCCGAGCGGCCGTATTCGCCGCCCACCGCGTCGAGCAGGTCCTCCACCGTCACCGCCGCGCGCGCGGTGATGCGGTCGAGCGAGCCGTGCAGGAAAGCGATCGGGGTTTCCGGCGCGCCGCTCCGGGCAAGGCTTTCGCGCGCCGCGACCCGCACGTGCGGCGGCAGTCCGGCGAACGGCCCCTTCATCCAGTGATCGAGCCGCGCGCGGAAGCGGTCGAAGCCCACGCCCTTCACGAGGAAATCGTCCACGCCCGAGGCGACCCCCGCCTTGATCAGTTCGGCGGTGTCGTCGGCGCTCATCAGGATGATGGGAAAGCTCTTGAGGCCCCGCTCCATGATGCGCTCGGCGAGCGCGTAGCCCGAAAGGCCGGGCATGTTGAGATCGGTGACGAGCAGCGACGGCTCCTGCTGGGCGACGCGCTTGAACGCGGATTCGGCGTCGCCGAACAGCGTCGCTCGATAGCCCGACGCTTCCACCGCGCGTCCGTAGAGTTTGGCGACAAGCCGTTCGTCGTCGACGAGGATGACCTCCGCCGTCACCGGCCTAGCCCGTAAGGCCGGTCGCCGCGGCGAGGCCGAGGAAGAACAGGAAGCCCATCACGTCCGTGGTCATGGTGACGAACACGGGCGAGGAGACCGCCGGATCGACCTCCATCCGGTCGAGCGTCAGCGGCACCATGACGCCGGCAAGGCCCGCGACGAGGATATTCCCGATCATCGCCGCGGCGATCACGAGGCCGAGGTGGACGTTGGTGAAATAGAGCCCTGCCGCCACCCCGACGAGGAACGCGATCGCCGCGCCGTTGATCAGCGCGACGCGAATCTCCTTCAGGATCGTGCGCCGCGTGTTCGCCTCGGTGAGCTGGTCGGTGGCGAGCGCGCGCACCGTCACCGCCATCGTCTGCGTCGCGGCGTTGCCGCCGAGCGCCGAGACGATCGGCATCAGGATGGCGAGCGCGACCATCTTCTCGATGGTGCCCGCGAAGAAGCCGATGACGACGGAGGCGATGATCGCGGTGCCGAGGTTGACGACGAGCCAGCGCAGCCGCGTGGACACGATCTCGCGCACGCTGTCGTTGATGTCGCCGTCGCCGGCGCCCGACAGGCGGAGGATGTCCTCGTCCGCCTCTTCCTGGATGATGTGGACGACGTCGTCGACGGTGATGACGCCGACGAGGCGCCCGGAGGCATCGACGACCGCCGCCGAGATCAGCGCGTATTTCTGGAAGCGCAGCGCCACCTCTTCCTGGTCCATGTCGACCGGGATCAGCGTCTGCTCGCGCTGCATCACGTCGCTGACGAGCAGGTTGCGCGGCGAGCGCAGCACCAGCGACAGCCGCATCGTGCCGACGGGCTTGTGCGACGGATCGACGACGAAGATCTCCCAGAAGTCGCTGGTCACGTCGTCGCCGGCCTGCCGCAGGAAGTCGATGACCTGCCCGACCGTCCAGTATTCCGGCACCGCGATCAGGTCGCGCTGCATCAGGCGTCCGGCGGACTCCTCCGGATAGCCCAGCGCCTCCTCGATGGCGGCGCGCTCGTTCGCGGGCAGCGACCGGAGGACCTCGGCCTGGTCCTCCTCGTCCATGTCCTCGATGATGGCGACCGCGTCGTCGGTCTCCATCTGCGTGACGACGTCGGCGACCTGCCCCGGATCGAGCACGTCGATGAGCTGCTCGCGCACGACGTCGTTCATTTCCGAGATCACGTCGGCGTCGAGCACGTCGCCGAGCGCCGCGGCGAGCGGCTGGCGCTCGCCCGGCTCCACCTGCTCGATGAGGTCGGCGATGTCGGCGGGGTGCAGCGGCTCGGCGAGTTCCTGCACGCGCGCGGAATCGCCCGCCGCGAGCGCCTCCGTCACCTCGTCGACGAATGCGCCCGTCAGCCGGTTGTCTTCCAGCGCCTCGCGGGGCGCCGGGCCATGATCCTTATCGTCGACCTCGTCGGACATGCCGCCGCTTATAGCGCGCGGGGGTTACATTTCCATCGTAAGGCGCCGTCCGCGTGGCGATGCGGACGCTTTTTCATCAGCGGGTTCGTCAGGCCGTCATCGCGGCGCGGAATCGCCCGCCGCGTGCGGGTGCCGCGGCCCACGCCTTCTCGTGGAAAAAGAAGGCGACGGCGTTCACCATCGGCTCGATGAGCGCGATGCCCCCGGCGATGGCGATCGAGCCGGTCAGCAGGTAGGCGACCGTAAACCCGATCGTCAGGTGCAGCGCCAGATAGGTGCCGGTCTTGGCAAGATCGCGGGACATCACGAGGCTCCTTTTCACGAGCTCTATATTGCAATTGATTCTCAATAATGAAAGTGGAAACTTCCGATCAGTCTGATCGAACGTCCGGGCAAGCGCAGAAAGCCGCCGTTTGCAGCCCGGCCTGGGCCGAACGGCGAACGGTCCTCAGCGCTTGTCCGCCTTGTGCGCGTACATCGCGCTGTCGGCGAACCGCAGCGCGCCTTCCACGGCTTCTCCGGGCGACAGCACGTGGAGGCCCGCCGAGATCGTGACGGTGAAGCTCTCGCCGCGCAGCCGCACCGGCGCCGCCGCCACGGCCGCGACGATCTGCTCCATCTTCGCCTGCGCCTGCTCGCCGTCGACATGCCGGAGCACGATGGCGAACTCGTCGCCGCCGAGACGCGCCACCGTGTCGGATTCGCGCAGCTTCGCGCGCAGCGTCTCGCCGATGTGGACGAGCGCCGCGTCGCCCGCGAGGTGGCCGTGGACGTCGTTGATCGTCTTCAGCCTGTCGACGTCGACGAAGATCAGCGCCGCGCGGACGCCGTGCCGCCCGACCTCCGCCAGCGTGCGGGCGAGGTCGCGGATCAGCCCGCGCCGGTTGGCGACCGGCATCAGCTCGTCGGATTCGACCAGCCTTTCCAGCTCCTCGATGCGGCGGCGCGCGACCGCGAGCGTCCGGCGCAGCTCCTCCGTTTCGGCGAGGAGCGCCATGAAAGCGTCCCGCAGGTGCTCGGGGAGCGCGGCGGCCGCGACCTGCGCGATGGCGGCGGCGGGTTCGGCTTCGGGAAGTCCGGTCGGCCCGTCCGCCGCAGGCACCGATGCAAGCGCGGCACGTGTCTGCACGCGCCCATAGGCACGCGCGGCGCGTCCGCCTTCATCGATCCGCGTCATCCTGTTCTCCCGGCTCGTTTCCGGTTCCAATCGGCATTCTGCCCATAAAAGAATGTGCGTAAGGTGAACATAGACAGCGAGGCGAGCCGAAAGTAGGTTGCGCCGCTTTCGGGGAAGGACGCGCGGGAAAGCATGTCGGAGACACAGCCGCTGGTCGGCATCATCATGGGCAGCCAGTCCGACTGGGAAACCATGCGCCATGCCGCAGAGACGCTGGAAGCGCTTGAAATCCCACATGAAACCCGCATCGTTTCAGCGCACAGGACGCCGGACCGGCTGTACGGCTACGCGCACGGCGCGGCGGCGCGCGGCCTCAGGGTGATCATCGCGGGTGCCGGCGGCGCGGCGCACCTGCCGGGTATGGCCGCCGCCATGACCGCGCTGCCCGTGCTCGGCGTTCCCGTCGAATCGAAGGCCCTCAAGGGCATGGACAGCCTGCTCTCCATCGTCCAGATGCCGGGCGGCATTCCGGTCGGCACGCTCGCCATCGGCAAGCCCGGCGCCATCAACGCCGCGCTGCTCGCCGCCGCCATCCTCGGCACGCACGATGCCGAAGTCCACGAGCGGCTGGTCCGGTGGCGCGCGAAGCAGACCGAGGCGGTCGCCGAAAAACCCGAATGATTCCGCCCGGTTCCACCATAGGCATCCTCGGCGGCGGCCAGCTCGGCCGTATGCTCGCGATGGCGGCGGCGAGCATGGGCTACCGCGTCCACATCTTCGCGCCCGAGGCCGAGCTTCCGGCCGGCGACGTCTCCGCCGCCGTCACCCGCGCCGCCTACACCGATCATGCCGCGCTCGCGGCCTTCGCCGCCGCGGTCGATGTCGCGACCGTCGAGTTCGAGAACGTCGACGCCGCGAGCCTCGAGTTCCTCGAATCCCGCGTGCCGACGCGCCCCGGCGCGCGGGCGCTGCGGATCGCGCAGGACCGGCTCGCCGAGAAGGATTTCTTCACCGGCCTCGGCGGCCGCGCCGCGCCGTACCGCGCCGTGTCCTCGCTTGCCGATCTGGAAGCGGCGGTGCACGAGGTCGGCACCCCCGGCATCCTCAAGACGCGCCGCTTCGGCTACGACGGCAAGGGTCAAGTTCGCATAGATGCCGGCACGTCCCTCGCCGAAGCCTGGGCCGACATCGGCGAGAATCCGTCCGTCTACGAATATTTCGTCAACTTCGACGCCGAGTTCTCCATCCTCCTCGCCCGCGCCGAAGACGGCAGCAGCGTCGTCTACCCCGCACCGCGCAACACCCACGAAAGCGGCATCCTCGCCCTCTCCGAAGTCCCCGCCCCCGTCGCGCTCGCCGGGCATATCGAGGACGCCGCCGCGATGGCGCGCAAGGTCGCGGACGCCCTCGATTATGTCGGCCTGCTGACGCTCGAGTTCTTCGCCTGCGCGGACGGGCCGGTGTTCAACGAGATGGCGCCGCGCGTCCACAACAGCGGGCACTGGACGATCGAGGGCGCGCGCACCAGCCAGTTCGAGAACCACATCCGCGCCATCTGCGGGCTCCCCCTCGGCGAAACCGGGCTCTGCGCGCCGGCGGTGCGGATGCAGAACCTGATCGGCGCGCAGGCGGACGACTGGGCCGCGATCCTCGCCGACCCGCACGCGCATCTGCACCTCTACGGCAAGAGCGAGGTGAAGCCCGGCCGCAAGATGGGCCACGTCACCTGGCTTGAGGACTGAGCCTTTCGAACAGCCACACGCGGATCGCGCTTGAAAGATTGGTGGTCCGCGCCTCGTCGATCTCGGCGACGAGCGCGTTCACCGAACGTCCCTCCGCCTCAGCCGCCGCGACGAGCGCATCCCAGAACACGGGTTCGAGGCTCACCGAGGTGCGATGCCCGGCGATCGTCACCGAGCGCTTGATGAGCCCCGACACGCTGTCTCAATACATGTGCTGGCCGCCGTTGATCGACAGCGTCGAGCCGGTGACGAAACCCGCATCCTCGGCGCAGAGGAAGCCGACGCCCCGTGCGATCTCGCTCGCCTTGCCGAGCCGGCCGACAGGGATCTTGGCGACGATCTTCTCGAGCACCGGCTCCGGCACCGCCGCGACCATGTCCGTGTCGATATAGCCCGGCGCGAGCGCGTTCACGGTGATGCCGAAGCGCGCGCCCTCCTGCGCCAGCGCCTTGGTGAAACCGTGGATGCCGGACTTGGCGGCGGCGTAGTTGACCTGCCCGTACTGGCCGCCCTGCCCGTTGATCGAGCCGATGTTGACGATGCGCCCGTAGCCGCGCGACTTCATGCCGTCGAACACGGCCTTCGCCATGTTGAAGCAGCCGCCGAGGTTGACGTCGATCACCTCGTCCCAGCTCTTCCGGTCCATCTTCGTGAGCGTGCCGTCGCGCGTGATGCCCGCGTTGTTGACGAGAACGTCGACCGGGCCGAGATCGGCCTCGACCTTGCGCACGCCCTCCTGACAGGCGTCGAAATCCCCGACGTCCCACTTGTAGGTGGGGATGCCCGTGCGCTCCGTGAATTCACGCGCCTTCTCGTCGTTGCCGGCGTAGTTTGCGGCGACCTTCATGCCCATTTTCTGGAGTTCGAGGCTGATCGCCTCGCCGATGCCCCGCGAACCGCCGGTGACGATAGCTACGCGATCCATGATGACTCTCCTCCCAAGTGCAATTGGCCGGTACTGCTCGCTTTTTTCAACTCTGTTGCAATCAATGACCCGATTCGCGCCAACCGGCAAGTTCGCGCTGGGCAAGTCCCGTCAGCATCCGCATTCCCTCCGGCCCGGCATTGAGGCAGCGCAAACAGGCGAAATGCGTGCCACCCGCGTGAAGGAACGTCTCGCGCGCCCGGATCGCAATCTCTTCCAGCGTTTCGATGCAGTCGGCGCTGAAGCCCGGCGCGATCACCGCCACCTTGCGGACGCCCTCGCCCGGCAGCGCTTCGAGGGTCCTGTCGAGATAGGGCTTCAGCCATTCCGCCTTGCCGAAACGCGACTGGAACGCCGTGCGGAATCCTGCCTCGTCGCGCCCCAGCGCCTCGCGCAGCAGCCGCGCCGTCTTCTGCGCCTGACAATGATAGGGATCGCCGAGCCGGAGCGTCCGCTCGGGCATACCGTGGAACGACGCGACGAGCACGTCCGGCTCGAAATCGAGCGCGGCGAGCGCCGTGCGCGCGTCTTCGGCAAGCGCGGAAATGTAGAGCGGATCGTCGTGGTAGGGCGGCAGGAAACGCACGGCGGGCTGCCAACGCATCGCCTTCAGGCTCGCGCCGACCTTGTCGACGACCGTCGCGGTCGTCGCCGCCGAATATTGCGGATAGAGCGGCATCACAAGGATGCGCGTGCAGCCTGCGGCTCTGAGCGCGTCGAGCCGGACCGGGATTGACGGATTGCCGTAGCGCATCGCGAAATCGACCGTCACGTCACGGAGCACCGCCTGAAGCCCTGCCGCCTGATCGGCGGTGATGACGCGAAGTGGCGAATCCCCCCGCGCGCGGTCCCAGATCGAGGCGTAGAGCGCGGCGCTCTTCGCCGGGCGCGTGTTGAGGATGATACCGCGCAGGATCGGCTGCCAGACGAGCGCCGGGATCTCGACGACGCGCGGGTCCGACAGGAACTCCTTCAGGTAGCGCTTCACGGCCGCCGGTTCCGGCGCATCCGGCGACCCGAGGTTGACGATGAGCACGCCGACCTTCGCGTCGACGATCAGCGGATGCCCCTCCGGCTGCATCAGTAGCGATAGAGCGGAAGGTCGCGCAGGCGCTCGCCGGTCGCCGCGAAGATCGCGTTCACGAGCGCGGGGGCGAGCGGCGGCACGCCGGGTTCGCCGACGCCGCCGGGCGCCGCGTCCGATGCCATGATATGCACGTCGATCTCCGGCGCCTCGTCGAGCCGCAGCAGCGGGTAGGAATCGAAGTTGAGCTGCTCCGCCTCGCCGTCGGCGAAACGGACCTGCCCGTGCAGCGCGGCGGTGAGGCCGAAGATGATCGCGCTTTCCATCTGCGCCTTGATGATGTCCGGGTTCACGATGCGCCCGCAGTCGATCACGCAGGTCACGCGCTTCACCGTCACCTGCTCGATGCTCGGCGCCTCGACCTCGACGACCTCGGCGACGATCGAACCGAAGCTCTTGTGGACGGCAATGCCGCGCCCAACGTGATCCTCGCTCACCGCCGAGAAGCCGGCACGCGACGCGGCGGTCTTCAGCACCTCGGCCTCGCGCGACCCGTCCTGCATCATGCGCAGGCGGAACTCGAAGGGGTCGATGCCGGCGGCATGCGCCAGCTCATCGACGAAGCTCTCACAGAAGAACGCCGTGTAGCTGTGCCCCACCGAGCGCCAGTAGCCGAGCGGAACCGGCGTCGGCACATCGACATGCGCGGCCCGGAACGCGGGAACGGCGTAGGGCAGCTTCGTCGCCCCCTCCAGCATCGCCGCGCTGTCGCCGCCGCTCGCGAGCGCGGGGATGTTGCGCGACATGAAACTCTCGCCGAGGTTCGGCGCAGCGATCTTGATGTCGAACGCGCCGATCTTCTTGTCGGCGTTCACCGTGCCGCGCAGCCGCGCCTTGGCGGGCGGGCGGTACATGTCGCGCGCCATGTCCTCCTCGCGGTGCCAGATGAGCTGCACGGGGCGCCCAGCGTCACGCGCGATGAGCGCCGCCTGCACGGCCGAATCCACCTCCGCCTTGCGGCCGAAGCCGCCGCCGAGCAGCGTCGGGAACACGGTGACGTCGCGTTCGGCGATGCCGAGCGCATCGGCGACGCGCCACACGACGAGCGTCGCCGACTGCGTGGGCACCCACAGCTCGGCCTTGCCGTCTTCGAAGCGCGCCGTCGCCGTCATCGGCTCCATGCAGGCGTGGGCGAGAAACGGCACCGAATAGTCCGCCTCGATCCGCTTGCCGGTGCCGAGCCCGTCGTCGATGTCGCCCTTCGACGCGAAGATCGTGCCGTCGTCGCCGTGGAGCGCCGCATCGAGCGCCTCCTCGATGGCGAGGCTGTCCGCCATCGTCTCGCCCGGTTCGAAATCGGCATCGACGAGATCGAGTGCCTGCCGCGCCGCCCACCACGTGTCCGCCGTCACCGCGTACCAGCGCGGTCCCGTGACGACCCCGATCACGCCGCCCGTTCGCGCATCCTTGGGAAGCTGCGCCGAGGTCAGTTCCGCCGCACCGTGGGGCGCGCCCCGCACCGCTGCGTAGATCATACCGGGCAGACGGATGTCGGCGCCGAACTGCGCGCTGCCGTCCACCTTCGCGGGCGTATCGAGACGCGGCATCGGCCGGCCGAGGAAAGGCCCCTTGCCGTCGGCGCGCCATTCGGGCCCGTCGGGAGCATCATCGGGGTCGATGTCGGCGAGCAGGTCCTTGAACGCGATTTTCTTGCCCCCCGGCGCGACGACGAAGCCGTTTGCCGTGTCGCAGGCGTCGGCATCGACGCCGAGCCGCTTCGCGCCCGCCGCGCACAGCAACGCACGGGCGGCGGCACCCGCTGTCCGCAGCGGCTCCCAGTACGCCGCGACCGAGGTCGAGCCACCGGTCAACTGCAGCGAATAGCGCTCGATGACCGTGGTCGCCGCCCAGCGCACGAACCCTTGCAGGAAACCGGGTGCCTCCGCCGCCATGCCTTCGGCGATCGCGCGATTGGCATAGACGGGATGGAGCGGGGCAGGCTCCACCGACACCATCGTCCAGTCGGCGCCGAGTTCGTGCGCCAGAAGCTGCGGCAGCGACGTATAGACACCCTGCCCCATCTCCGCCTGCGGCACGGCGACGACGACCCGCCCGTCCGTGCCGATCTTGAGCCACGCGTTGATCAGCGTCTCGTCCTCGCGCACGGCGAGGTTCAACGGCACGCGCCGCGGCCACACCGCATAGCCGATGGCAAGCCCCGCGCCCGCGCCGATGCCGATCAGCAGCTTCCGCCGCGAAATCTGCGGCAGCTTCGGAAGCTCCCGTTTCCGGCGGGTCGGTAGCGGCTGTGCGGCTGGCGGCGTCTTGTCGTCCATCCGAGCGGTTTATCGCGGTCCGGATGGCCTGTCGATGCGGCGTCTCAGATCACCGTGTGCGGGTTCGCGAAGACCTTCACGACCTCGGGCTCGAAGCTTTCGAGGCTGTCGGCATCGAAATCCGGATCGAACGCCGGCGCATCCCATTCGTCGACCAGACGGCAGGCAAAGCCGTACCACGGCGCGTCCTTGAACTGCATCCGAAGATCGGTCGGCTTGCCGAGATGGTTGTAATAATATTGCCCCTGGAAATGCTGGTGCCAGTAGACGGCGTGATAGACGCTTTCGGACACGTAAGGCTTCAGTACCTCGGCTGCGATCGGGCCGTGGTTCGGTACCGACATCACCTTGCCGATATCATGACACAGCGCCGCGACGACCTCCTCGTTGTTCGCGCCCGCGCGGCGGGCGAGCGTACCGGTCATCAGCGCATGGGTGAGCTGGTCGGCGGCGAAGCCCAGCACCATGTCGCCGAGCCTGCGGAGCGTATCCATGATCTGCATCGGCGCGGCGGCCTTCTGGTGCGCCATGTGCTCGCGCGCGATGATCATCCAGTCGTCGAGCGTGCCGTCCTGCATCCGCCGGAACCGGGCCTGCCCGTGCGTTTCAAGGTTCGTCGCCATGACCATTCTCCTCTCCCGCCCGTCTACGCCGCCTCCGCGCGGTGGATGTCGTGGTAGGTCTTGCGCAGCGCGACCTTGTCGATCTTCTCGGAACCGAGCCGCGGCAGCGGCTCCGCCGAAATCCACAGTCGTGCCGGAACCTTGAAGCCTGCGAGATGCTGACGCGTGAAGTCGATGATCGCTTCCGGCTCCGCCTTCTCGCCCGGCTTCAGATAGACGACCGCGCCCACGATCTCGCCGAGCCTGTCATCGGGAAGCCCGAAAACGCTCGCGGCCATCACGGCGGGATGCGCGTAGATCGCGGCCTCCACCTCGTGGCAGCTGACGTTCTCGCCGCCGCGGATGATGATATCCTTCTTACGATCGACGATGAACAGGAACCCGTCCTCGTCGAGATAGCCGACGTCGCCGGTGTGGAACCACCCCGCCTTGTCGAAGGCTTCCGCCGTCTCCTTGGGCCGCCGCCAGTAGCCGCGCACGTTGGCGGCCGAACGGATGCAGATCTCGCCCACCGCGGTCGGCGGCAGTTCGTTGCCGTCGTCGTCCAGGATCGCGATCTCGACGACGGGTTTCGAAGCGCGGCCCGTCGAGGTCGGCCGCGCGAGGTAGGATTCGCGGAGGATGCCGGCGCCGACGCCGTTCGTCTCGGTAAGGCCGTAGCCGATGGCGGGCTTACCCGTCGGGATCGCTTTCGCCAGCCGCTCGACATGCTCCGGCGGACGCGGCGCGCCGCCCGCCGCCCAGTCGGTGACGGTGGAGAGGTCGTATTTGTCGCGATCCGGGTGCGACATGATCTCGTGCGTCATCGTCGGCACGCCGACGAAATAGGTGCACTTCTCCTTGTCGATCAGCCGCAGCGCCTCGCCCGCGTCCCAGCGGTGCATCATGATGAACTTGCGGCCGATAGCGACCGAAACCAGCATCAGCGGCACAAGGCCGGTGACGTGGAACAACGGCACGGTGAGCAGCATGATCTGCTGCGGCGGCACATGCGCGCCCGCGGCCTCGGAGAGCTTGAGCAGCGCGAGCCCCTGCACCAGATACGAGAACGTGCCGTGCACGACGCCGCGATGTGTCGAGACCGCGCCCTTGGGAAAACCGGTCGAGCCCGACGTATAGAGAATGCTGATATCGTCGTCCGGAGCGAGCGGCGGCAGATACCACGTATCCGTCGGGCCGCTTTCGAGCAGATCGTCGAGAAGGTCCGCGCCGTGCTCGGCCGCGACGCCGTGGCTGGTGCGAACGGCAACGATCGGCACAGACAGTTCTTCGATCGCTCCCAGCCTGCGCAGCCGCTCCTCGTCCGCGATCACCAGCCGCGTGCCGCTGTCGGAGAGGCCGTAGGCAAGCTCCTCGGGCTGCCACCACGCATTCATCGGCACGACCACCGCGCCGAGGTGGACGAGGCCGACATAGGCCATGATCCATTCGGGGTAGTTGCGCATGGCGATGGCGACGCGGTCGCCCTTGGCGATACCGTAGCGGTGCTGCATCGCCGCGGCGATGCGCAGCGCCTTCGCATAGACCTCGGCGAAGGTCAGGCGCTCCTCACCGTAAACGAGGAACTCGCGCGCGGCATTGTGCGCGAAGAAATACTGGAAGAACTCGCGCATCGTCGGCGGCGCGCCCTTGAAGACCTTGAGCGTGACGCCGCGAATCTTCGCCTCGGCCACCTCCAGCTGGCCGCCCGGCGCCGTGATCGCCGCGACGGCCGCGTCCTGCGCCTTGTCCAGTTCGGTCAGCATTTCAATACCCTAGCATACGCGCGAGGCGATCGCCATGAAACGACAGGTCGCCGAAGCTAGTTTCCGCCGCGCGGGCGCGTTTCATGTAGAAGCCGATGTCGAACTCGTCGGTCATGCCGATGCCGCCGTGCATCTGCACGCCCTCGTTGGTGACGAGCCGCGCCACCGCACCCGCCTTTGCCTTGGCGAGGCTGGCGTAGAGCGGCGCGTCCGTGTCGCCCGCGTCGAGCGCCTGCGCGGCCTTCAGCGTCGCCGATTTCGCAAGCTCGATCTCGCAGAAAAGCTGCGCGGCCCGGTGCTGGAGCGCCTGGAAACTGCCGATCTTGCGGCCGAACTGCTCGCGTTCCTTGAGGTAGCTCACCGTCATCGAGAAGCTCTGCGCCGACACGCCCACCATCTCGGCGGCAAGGCAGGTGCGTCCGGCATCGAGCACGCGGTCGAGGATCGCAGCGCCCTCGCCCACCGCGCCGATCACGTCCGCGCCGTCCACCTGCACGCCGTCGAAGCGGATGTCGGCAGCATTGCGGCTGTCGACTATGCTCGTGCGCTTGATGTCCACGCCCGCCGCCTTCGGATCGACAAGGAACAGGGTGATGCCGTCACGGTCGCCATCCTCACCCGAGGTCCGCGCCGCGACGATCAGCCGGTCGGCGACGTGCCCGTCGAGCACGAAGGTCTTGGCGCCGGTGATGCGAAAGCCGTTGCCCGCCGCCTCGGCGCGGGTGCGGATCAGGTGCGGCGCGTGGCGCGAAACCTCGTCGCTCGCGAGCGCGAGCAGCAGGTCGCCCGCCGCGAGCTTCGGCAGCAGCGCCGCCTGCTGCTCGTCGTTCGCACCCGCCAGCACCGTCGCCCCGAGTACGGCGGTCGAGAGGAACGGCGACAGCGACAGGTTCCGCCCCGCCGCCTCCTGAATGAGGTTCGCCGCGACGAGCCCGAGCCCGCTGCCGCCATGCGTTTCCGGCACCAGCACGCCCGCGAAGCCCATCTCCGCCATCTTCTTCCAGAGATCGCGTGAAAAGCCGGTCGCATCCTTCGCATCGCGCAGGCGGCGAAGTTCCGAAACCGGCGCTTCGGACGCGAAGAAGCCGTCCGCCGCCTCGCGGATCATCGCCTGTTCGTCGGTAAGAACCAGCGCCATCGTCACTCCCTACGCATCGGGCAGCGCCAGCACGCGCTTGGCGATGATGCCGAGTTGCACCTCCGCCGTGCCGCCCTCGATGGAATTCGCGCGCGAGCGCAGCCATGCCCGCGCCATGTCGCCGTCGTGCGCGCCATCGCCTTCCCACAGCAGCCCGTCGCTGCCGAACACGCTCATCAGCAGTTCCTGCCGCGACTTGTTCAGTTCCGAGCCGACATGCTTCAGCATCGAGGAGAGGTGGCCGATGTCCTGCCCGGCCTTCGCCTCGTCCTTCACACGCTCCATGGTGAGCGCGAAGCACAGCGTGTCGATGTCGTGCCGGGCGAGATCGACGCGCAGCCCCTCGTCCGCGAGCGCGCCGTCCGCCCGCGTGCCGACGCGCTTTTTCGCGATCTGCGCCGCCGTGTCGCGCCCGCCGGTGCCGAAGTCGGCGCCGATCGAGCTGCGCTCGTGCGTCAGCAGGTATTTGGCGATCGTCCAGCCCTTGCCGCGTTCGCCGACAAGGTTTTCCTTCGGCACCTTCACGTTGTCGAAGAAGGTCTGGCAGAACGGCGAATAGCCGCTGATGAGCTTGATCGGCGAGGTCGAAACACCCTCGGACGCCATGTCGAACAGCAGGAAGCTGATGCCTTCATGCTTCGAGGCGTCGGGCTCGGTGCGGACGAGGCAGAAGATCCAGTCGGCCTGATCGGCGTAGCTCGTCCAGATCTTCGAGCCGTTCACAAGCCAGTGGTCGCCCTTGTCCTCCGCCTTCGTCTTCAGCGAGGCGAGGTCCGAGCCCGCGCCCGGCTCCGAATAGCCCTGGCACCAGCGAATCTCGCCGCGCGCGATTTTCGGCAGATGCTCGGCCTTCTGCGCCTCATTGCCGTATTTCAACAGTGCGGGCCCGAGCATCCAGATGCCGAACGAGCTGAGCGGCGGCCGCGCGTGGATGCGGCGCATCTCCTCCGCCAGCACCTTCGCCTCATCGGCCGAGAGTCCGCCGCCGCCATACGCTTTCGGCCATGTCGGCACCGTCCAGCCGCGCGCGGCCATACGCTCCAGCCACAGCTTCTGCGCCGCGTTCTTGAAGCGGACATTGCGCCCGCCCCAGCAGACGTCCGCCTCCTCCAGAACCCGCTCGCGCATCTCCGCCGGGCAGTTCGCCTCCAGCCACGCGCGCGTCTCGTCGCGAAACTCCTCCAACGGCTCGGCCATCGGCCAAGACCCTCCCCGCATCCGATTGCGTTATGCTCCTTCGGCACTATGGTGCGCGGCGTCCACAGGGGCAATCCCGTCGTTTTTGAGGGCAGACAGTCGCATGTTCGCAATCGAGGCCGCGCTCACCTATCCGAATATCGACCCGGTCTGGTTCTCGATTCCCTTGCCGTTCACGGACGCCGAGCTGCCGATCCGCTGGTACAGCCTCGCCTACATCAGCGGCATCGTCGTCGCGTGGTGGTATCTGCTCAAAATGCTGGCGAAGCCCGGCGCGCCGATGGCGCGCCGCCACGCCGACGACCTCGTCACGTGGGTGACGCTCGGCATCATTCTCGGCGGGCGCATCGGCTACGTACTGTTCTACGATTTCGAGCGATTCTTCGGCCCCGAAGGGCATATTTCCGACGTGTTCAAGCTCTGGGAAGGCGGCATGTCGTTCCACGGGGGCGCGGCGGGCGTCTCGATCGCGCTGTTCCTTTACACGTGGAAGCAGAAGCTGAGCTGGCTGCGCGTGCACGACTATATCGCCTGCACGATCCCCTTCGGCCTGTTCTTCGGCCGCATCGCCAACTTCATCAACGGCGAGCTGTGGGGCCGCGAGACCGACGTGCCGTGGGCGATGAAGTTCCCCACCGGCGGCGATGTACTCCGCCACCCGAGCCAGCTCTACGAGGCCGGCCTTGAAGGCATCGTGCTGTTCGCCATCCTCTGGTATCTCTTCTGGAAGACGGACGCGCGCTACAAGCCCGGCCTCCTCGTCGGCGCGTTCACGCTCGGCTACGGCGTGTTCCGCTTCGTCGTCGAATATTTCCGCGAGCCCGACGCGCAGCTCGGCACGCTGTCGTGGGGCCTGACGATGGGCCAGACGCTGTCGAGCGCGATGATCGTTGCGGGGGCGTACTTCGTCGCCACGGCGGGGCGGCGCGCGATCGCGAAATGACACCGCTCGGGCGCAGGCTCGCCGCGGAGATTTCAGAACACGGCCCGATCAGCGTGGACCGCTACATGGCGGAATGCGTCGCGGCTTATTACGCCGGGCGCGATCCCTTCGGGCGCGACGGCGACTTCACCACTGCGCCGGAAATCAGCCAGATGTTCGGTGAGATCATCGGCCTGTGGACAGCCGACCTGTGGGACCGTGCCGGCCGGCCGCAGCGCGTCAACCTCGTCGAGCTTGGGCCGGGTCGCGGTACGCTGATGGCGGACCTGCTGCGCGCCGCACGCGCGCTTCCCGCCTTCGCAGAGGCGATCCGCGTCCACTTCGTGGAGACGAGCCCTACCCTGCGCGCGGCACAGGCCGAACGCGTGCCCGGAGCCACTTGGCACGACGATCTCGGAGCCGTGCCACGGGGAGTACCGCTGTTCGTCGTCGCCAACGAGTTCTTCGATGCCCTCCCCGTCCGGCAGGAGGTCCGCGTGGACGGCGAATGGCGCGAGCGGCAAGTCGGCCTCGTGGGAGACACACTCACCTTTATGCCCGCAGGCGATGCCATCCGCGAAACCTCGCCCGCGCGCGCGGATTACGCCGCAACCCTCGCCGCCCGGATCGCGGCGGACGGCGGCGCGGCGCTGGTCGTCGACTACGGCTACGAAGGCCCCGCCGAGGGTGACTCATTGCAGGCGCTCGCCGCTCATGCCGCTGCCGCCCCGCTCGCTGCGCCCGGAGAGCACGACCTCACCGCGCACGTCGATTTCGCGGCGCTCGCCGAGGCCGCGCGGGGCGCGGGCACGCGCGTTTCACCGCTCGCGCTGCAAGGCCCGTTCCTGCTCGCGCTCGGCATCGCGGCGCGTGCCGAACGCCTGTCGCACGGCCTCGACCCGGAAGCCCGCCATGCTATAGCGGGCGCCATGCGGCGGCTCACCCTGCCGCAGGCGATGGGGAGCCTGTTCAAGGTGCTTGTATTCACGCACAAGGATTGGCCCGAACCCGCGGGGTTCGGCGCATGAGCAATATCATTTTCCGCACGCCGGGGGACACCGATCTTCCGGCGCTCTGTCAGCTTGGCCGCGACACGTTCATCGAAACCTTCGGCCATCTCTACAGCGCCGCGGACCTCAACCATTTCCTCGAAACCGTGTTCGGCCCCGATGGACTGCCGGTGGAGTTCGCCGATCCCGCCTACGCCTTCCGCATCGCCGAGGCAGACGGCCGGATGGTCGCCTACTGCAAGGTCGGCCCGCCCTACCTTCCCGCACCGGAAGACGGGCGCAGCAAATGCGAGCTTCGACAGCTCTACATCCTGAAGGCATGGCATGGGCGCGGCATCGCGCAGCCGATGATGGACTGGGCGCTCGCATGGGCACACGCGGGCGGCTGGCAGGACATGTATCTCAGCGTCTGGTCGGAGAACCACCGGGCGCAGACGGTATATGCGAAGTACGGCTTCGAAAAGGTCGGCGAGTTCGATTTCATGGTGGGCGATCATGCCGATCACGAATTTCTCTACCGCAAGGCGCTGCGTCCATGACCGTCCCCGTGCTCCAAACGGCCGCGCTGGACGGCCTCCCCCACGGCTTCCTCGGGCGGCGGGGCGGCGTTTCCGAAGGCATCGTCGCTGGGCTCAACGTCGGCCTCGGCTCGCAGGACGACCGCGCCGCCATCGCCGAGAACCGCCGCCGCGCCGTGCAGGCCGTGCTGCCCGGCGCGGGCCTCGTCACGCTGCATCAGGTGCACAGCCCGGATGCGATCGCCGTGACCGCACCTTACCCGGACGACGCGCGCCCGCACGCCGATGCGCTCGCAACGGCAACGCCCGGCCTGCTGCTCGGCATCCTGACGGCGGACTGCGCGCCCGTGCTGCTCGCCGACCGCGAGGCGGGCGTCGTCGGCGCGACGCACGCCGGGTGGAAGGGTGCGCTCGGCGGCGTCACCGATTCCGTCATCGCCGCGATGGAAAGGCTCGGCGCGCAGCGCGACCGCATTGCCGCCGCCGTCGGCCCCTGCATCGCCCGCGTCTCCTACGAGGTGGACGAAGCCTTCTTCCGCCGTTTCTGCGAGGCGGACCCCGAAAACGAGCGTTTCTTCCTCGACGGCCGCGCCGGCCATCACCAGTTCGACCTCGAAGCCTATGTCGGTGCGCGGCTTGCGGCGGCGGGCATCGGACGCGTCGAGCTTCTGGGGGAAGACACCTACGCAAACGCGGAGGCGTACTTCAGCTTCCGCCGCGCGACGCACCGCGGTGAGGCCGACTACGGGCGGCAGATCGCGCTGATCGGCCTTACGGCCTGAACCGCGCTGCAACACGGGTGTCATAGTCGTTGCCCGCAAGGGCTCCGGCGGCTAGTGAACCGACCGACTCGTCACCGCCACAAAACAGGGATTCGCGCGCCATGAAGCTGCTTGCGGGCAACAGCAACCTTCAGCTCGCGGGCGACATCGCCCGTTACCTCGACATGCCGCTGACGAAAGCAAGCGTCCGCCGCTTCGCCGACGAGGAGGTCTTCGTCGAGATTCACGAGAACGTGCGCGGCGAGGACGTGTTCGTAATCCAGTCGACCGCCTTCCCGGCGAACGACAACCTGATGGAGCTGCTGATCTGCATCGACGCGCTGAAGCGTGCGAGCGCCAAGCGCATCACTGCTGTCGTGCCCTATTTCGGCTACGCCCGGCAGGACAGGAAGCCGGGGCCGCGCACGCCGATTTCGGCGAAGCTCGTCGCCAACCTCATCACCGTCGCGGGCGCCAACCGCGTGCTCTCGGTCGATCTCCACGCCGGGCAGATCCAGGGCTTCTTCGACATCCCCACCGACAACCTCTACGCCGCCCCGGTGATGAGCGAGGACATCCTTGCCCGCTACGGCTCCGAGAACATGATGGTCGTCTCACCCGACGTCGGCGGCGTGGTGCGCGCCCGTGCGCTCGCCAAGCGGCTCGACAACGCCCCGCTCGCCATCGTCGACAAGCGCCGCGAGCGCGCCGGCGAGTCCGAAGTTATGAATATTATCGGCGACGTCGAGAGTCGGTTCTGCATCCTCGTCGACGACATCGTCGATTCGGCCGGAACGCTGTGCAACGCCGCCGCCGCGCTGCGGGCCGCGGGCGCCAAGGCCGTGGTCGCCTACTGCACGCACGGCGTGCTCTCGGGCGGCGCCGTGGCGCGCGTCGAGGGCTCGGAGCTGATGGAACTTGTCATCACCGATTCCATCTCGCGCCCCGAGATCGCGGATGCCGAGAAGCTGCGCCAGCTCACCATCGCGCCGCTGCTCGGCGAGGCGATCCGCCGCATCGCGGACAGATCGTCCGTCTCCAGCCTGTTCGACTAGGCCGATGGACGGCAAGACCCGCTGTTTCGGCAACGGTCCCGGTAAAGAATTCTACGCCGCGTACCACGACGAAGAGTGGGGCATCCCCGTCCACGACGACCGCCACCTGTTCGAGATGCTGGTCCTCGAAGGCGCGCAGGCGGGGCTCAGCTGGGAAACCGTGCTGAGAAAGCGCGAAGGCTACCGCACCGCGTTCCATGGCTTCGACCCCGCCCGCGTCGCGGCGATGACGGACGCGGAACTCGAGCAGGTGCTGGCGACCGGCAACATCGTCCGCAACCGTCTGAAGGTCTGGTCGGCGCGGCGAAACGCCGCCGTCTTCCTCGAACTCCAGCGCCAGCACGGCAGCTTCGACGCATGGCTCTGGGCGTTCGTGGACGGGCAGCCGATCGTGAACCGCCCGAAGGGCTTCGGCGACGTCCCCGCCGCGACGCCGCTCAGCGACGCCATTTCGAAGGCGCTGAAAAAGGCAGGTATGAACTTCGTCGGCTCGACGATCGTCTATGCCTACATGCAGGCCGTCGGCCTCGTGAACGATCACGTGCAAGGCTGCTGGAAGGCGCCGGCCTGAGCGCCTATCTAGGGGGCATGACCGCCGTCCCGCAGCAGCATCCGCTGCGCCGTTTCCTCCCCTATCTGTGGCCCGCCGACAAGCCGGGCCTGAAACTGCGCGTCGCGGCTGCGCTCGTCCTCGTGCTCGTCGCCAAGGCGACGACGCTCATCATGCCTTTCGCGTACAAGGCCGCCATCGATTCGATGACGACGCCCGCGAGCGAGGGCGTCCTGCTCGGCGTCGGCCTCGTCTTCGCCTATGCGGCGGCGCGTTTCGGCGGCGTGCTGTTCGACAACGTCCGCAACGTGATCTTCGAGCGCGTCGGGCAGACGGCCGCCGCCGACCTCGCCACCGAGGTGTTCGCGCGCATCCACGACCTCAGCCTGCGCTTCCACCTCGAACGCCGCACCGGCGCGCTCACCCGCATCATCGAGCGCGGCACCAAGAGCGTCGACACGATGCTCTACTTCCTCGCCTTCAACATCGCGCCGACGATCCTCGAACTGATCGCCGTCTGCGTGATCTTCCAGATCAAGATGGGCTTCGAGATCGTCGCCGCGACGCTCGTCATGGTGACGCTCTACATCGCCTTCACGCGCCGCGTCACCGAATGGCGCAGCGAGCTTCGCCGCCGCATGGTGGACACCGACAACCGCACCACGCAGCGCGCCGTCGATTCGCTGCTCAACTACGAGACGGTGAAATACTACAGCGCGGAAACGCTGGAGCGGGACCGCTACCGCCAGTCGCTGCTCTCCTACGCGGGCGCCGCGATCAGGAACGAGAACTCGCTCGCCGCGCTCAACATCGGCCAGTCGTTCATCACCAACATCATGATGGGCGGCGCCATGGCCTACACGGTCTGGGGCTGGAGCGAAGGCCGGTTCACGGTCGGCGACGTGGTGCTGGTCAACACGCTGCTCGCGCAGCTGTTCCGCCCGCTCGACATGCTCGGCTGGGTGTACCGCGAGATCAAGCAGGGCCTCATCGACATGGAGGCGATGTTCGGCCTGCTCGACACCGTCCCCGAGATCGCCGACGCCCCGGGCGCGCCGCCGCTCGCCGTCAGCGCCGGCACGGTGCGCTTCGAGAATGTCGATTTCGGCTACGATCCCGAGCGCCAAATCCTGCACGGCGTCAGCTTCACGATCCCGGCGGGGAACACCGTCGCGGTCGTCGGCAGATCGGGCGCGGGCAAATCGACGCTGAGCCGCATCCTCTACCGCTTCTACGACATACAGGCGGGCCGCGTGACCATCGATGGGCAGGACATCCGCGCCGTGACGCAGGCGAGCGTGCGCGCCGCCATCGGCATCGTTCCGCAGGACACGGTGCTGTTCAACGACACGATCGGCTACAACATCGGCTACGGGCGCGCGGGCGCCGCGCAGGCGGAGATCGAGGCCGCCGCGCGGCAGGCGCAGATTCACGACTTCATCGTCTCGCTGCCGCAGGGCTACGACACGGTGGTCGGCGAGCGCGGCCTCAAGCTCTCCGGCGGCGAGAAGCAGCGCGTCGCCATCGCGCGCACGATCCTGAAGGACCCGCCGATCCTGATCCTCGACGAGGCGACGAGCGCGCTCGACAGCCGCACCGAAGCGGCGATCCAGGACGCGCTCTCCGACGTCTCGGCGCGGCGCACGACACTCGTCATCGCGCACCGTCTCTCCACCATCGTCGATGCCGACGAAATCCTCGTCATGGACAAGGGCCGCATCGCCGAGCGCGGACGCCACGACGACCTGCTCGCGAAGGACGGCCTCTACGCCGAGATGTGGGCCCGCCAGCAGGCGGAGGCCGACGCGGCCCCGGACGAGGCCAGAGCCGCCGAGTGATCAGCCCGAGTGATCAGCCCGCGCGGCGGCGGCGGCGCAGCGCAAGTGCGGCGAGGCCGAAACCGAAGAGGCCGATGGCGGCCGGTTCCGGCGTCTCCACGTCGTCGAGATAGGTGTAGCCGATGAACATGTTGATGCCGTTGAAGGTCATCTGCGGCAACGCCCGCATCTCGGCGGCCGTGGTCGGCGTGCCGTGGCTGAAGCGAAGAATGAGCGACCGGAACTGCGCGGTCTCGATCACGCGGTCGAGATCGGGAAAGGAATCGCCGTCGAGCAGGCTCGGCGGGTCCTCCGGCAGGAAGGTGCCTTCAGACAGGTTGACCTGGAACAGTGAAATAAAGACGTCCTCGCCAAGGTCGCGATCGAAAGCGATCTCGCGCACGAGGCCCGACCCGTCCAGGAACGCGCCGCCCGCGATGCTGAACTGATCGGTGATCCGGGTGCCGCTGATGGCATTGTCGAGCAGGAAGGCCTGCCGCAGGCTCGCCGGGCTGTTGGTGAGGAACAGCGGATCGAAACCGAAACCGGAGATCACCGCGCCGAACTCGATGACCGAACCGCGGAAGTAGACGGTCTCGCCGATCGACGGCGCCGGCAGCGGCGTCGTTATCCTGGTTCCGGCATCCGGATCAATGACCCAATACGCCGCGAAATCGGAAAAATCGGCGATGGGCGCGGCAAAATCCGGGAGCGTCGTGCCCGGAATCGGCGACGCCTGCACCAGCTGGCCGACGGCCGTTACGAGAATGGGCGCGGCCTGCGCAGCGCTCCCCGCGGCCAGAACGAAGGCCGTGGCGAAAACGGAAACTGATTTCATGCGATCCCCAACCGTGCGTTTGAATGTTCGTCGACCACAAGCAAGCAATGCCTGTGCCAATGGCGGTTCCTCGCCATTTTCACCTTGCGCGGATATACGCCTGTAAAAAACGGCGACACTCGGGGGCGCGATTGTCGGCCGGGGCCGCAGCCGATAAGCTGTCGGCGACATCGCTGGAGAGGCTGACATGAAGCACTGTCTTGCAATCGGGGTGGCGGCGTTCGCACTCTCCGCCTGCGAGGCCGGGCAAACCGGGACCGACGCTGTGCCCGCCCGCGAAAGCACGGTGGTGCAGACGGCGGACGGCACCGATGTCTCGATCCCGGCCAGCGACCTGCTCGTGAAGCGCGAGACGCCCGAGCTCGATTTCCTGTGGCGCGCGCCGCCGGAACTCGCCGAGGCGCCGACGCTGCTTTCGACGCTCCGCGTGCAGGCGCTGGCGAGCGCGGAGGAAATGCAGGCCGGGGCCGAGGAGGACATGAAGCTGCGGCCCGCGGACGCGCCGAAACTGGCGCACTTTTTCGTGCAGGACTGGACGGTCGCCGCCGATACGCCCGCGCTGTTCAACGTCCGCGCCGACATCTCGATGTACACGGGCGGCGCGCACCCCAACCACGGCTTCGCGGTCAAGTACTGGGACAAGGCCGAGCGGCGGGAGATCGGCTTCAGCGACCTGTTCGCCGACTGGGCCGCCGCCGAAAAACTGCTGACGCCAGCCTATTGCACGGCGCTCGATGCCGAGCGCGTGTCGCGGCGCGGCAAGATCGAAAGCGGCCTGTTCGACGATTGCCCGCCGCTCAGCGACCAGCCCGTAGCGGTGGCATCATGGCCGGGGCAGGACATTTCCGGCTTCCGCGTGCTGCTCGCGCCCTATGTCGCGGGGCCCTACGCGGAGGGCGATTTCGAGATCGAGGTGCCGATGACGGACGCACTCCGCGCGCTCGTGAAGCCCCAGTATCTGAAGGCGAAGTAGCGTCTATTCGTAGGCCCGCTCGGGCAGGTGCGCGTCGTCGGCGAGGTCGCTGAAGCGCGTGTGCACGGCTTCGAAATGCAGGTCGACGATGCCGGTGGAGCCATGGCGCTGCTTCGCCACGATCACCTCGGCGCGGCCGCGGATCGCGTTGCCGCGCTCGATCCACTTCTCGAACTTCTCGGTGCCGTCCTCGGGCTTCTTCTGGGCGTGGTAATATTCGTCGCGGTATACGAACAGCACGATGTCGGCGTCCTGCTCGATGGTGCCGGATTCGCGAAGGTCGGCGAGCTGGGGCCGCTTGTCCTCGCGCTGCTCGACGGCGCGCGAGAGCTGCGACAGCGCGATCACCGGCACGTTCAGCTCCTTGGCGAGCGTCTTCAGGCCGCGCGTGATCTCCGAGATCTCGTTGACGCGGTTGTCGTTCGCCTGCCGGCTGCTGCCTTGCAGAAGCTGGAGGTAGTCGACGACGATGAGGCCGACGCCCTTCTGGCGCTTGAGGCGCCGCGCGCGCGAGCGCAGCGCGGCGATGGTGAGGCCGGGCGTATCGTCGATGTAGAGCGGCAGGTCCTGAAGCGCGGCGGACGCGCGCACCAGCTCGCGGAACTGCGCCTGGTTGATCTTGCCCATGCGCAGGTCCTCGGAGCTGATCCGCGCCTGCTCGGCAAGGATACGCGTCGCGAGCTGGTCCGCCGACATTTCGAGGCTGAAGAAGGCGACGCCCGCGCCGCTCGTCTTGTCGATCTGGTCGGCGCGGTCCTTCATCAGGCGTTCGGCGGCCGAGAAGGCGATGTTGGTGGCGAGCGCCGTCTTGCCCATCGCCGGGCGCCCGGCGAGGATGACGAGGTCGGAGCGATGGAGCCCGCCGATCTTGGTGTTGAGCGCGTTGAGGCCGGTGGTGATGCCCGAGAGGTGCCCGCCCGACTGCTTGGCGCGCTCCGCCATCTGCACGGCGAGCGTCGCGGACTGGGCGAAGCTCTTCACCGCGTTCGAGACCTCGCCTTCCTCGGCGACCTTGTAGAGCGCGAGCTCGGCCTGCTGGATCTGCTCGTGCGGGTTCACGTCCACGGACGTGTCCGAGGCGCTCACCACCATTTCGCGCCCGACGCGCACGAGCTCGCGCAGGAGGGCGAGGTCGTAGATCTGCGCGGCGAAGTCCTTGGCGGCGATGAGCGCGGCGGACTGCTCGGTGAGCTGCGCGAGATAGGCGGGGCCGCCAAGCTCGGCGAGGGCCGGATGCTCGGCGAACATCGGCCTCAGCGTCACCGGGGTCGCCAGCATGGCGCGGTCGACGAGCTTCAGGATGGCGGCATAGATCTCGCCGTGCACGGGTTCGAAGAAATGCTCGGGCCGCAGCTTCAGCTGCACGTCCTCGGCGAGCCGGTTGTCGATCATCATGGCGCCGAGCAGCGCCGCCTCCGCATCGAGGTTGTGCGGAAGAGTCGGCGAGTCGTCGGCAGGCGCCGGTACGGCACGAAGCGGTGTCAGCATGGGCGCACTATACATCGTCTTCCACGGCGTGCTCTGTGGAAATGCTGGGGATAAGCGTTTTTACCCGATCTCCTTGCGAAGCTCCTCGATGAGGTCCGGCACCGCCGTGAGCCGCGGCGCCTCGGCGTCGAGGATGGCATGGAAGGCGCGCTTCTTGATCGCGGCCACGAAGCCCGGCTCCAGATGCTTGCCCTCGGGCAGCGCCGAGACGACGATGTCGATCACCCGGTCGACGCCGTGGAGGCGGCCCCAGAGATAGTCGTTCTCGCGGTAGGCGCGGCTGAAGAACGCGCCGAAGCTGTTGAACTTTATGCCTTTCAGCGTCGCGAGCGCGCCGCCCTCGCGGATCGCGCGCGCGTCGTCCGGCGAGATGCGGTCGACCTTGATCTCGTCGAACTCGTCGAGACCCTCGCCCTGCAACAGCGGGAAGGTGGCGATGTCGTAGAAGGGGAAGCCGAGATAGGCCTTCAGGAGCTGGGCGCGGAGGTCCGGCGTGGTGCAGTCCGTGATGATGGCGGCGAGCCGCGCGTCGCCGAGCGCGTCGAAGTCGGTGAGCCCGAGCGCCTCGCCATAGGCCTCGATCACCGGCACGGGGTCCGCGTTCGCGGTTTCGGCGGGATTGCGGACCCACGGGCCGTAGAAGGCGAGCCGGCGGCGATCGAGATAGGGCGCGAGCAGGTCGTAGAGCGCGGTCTTCAACGCCTCGGTCTTCTGAAGCTCCTCCGGTCCGCCCGCATCGCCCCATTCGTTGACGCGCCGGACGATGAAGCGCAGCCGCCGGATGCGGAAGCCGAGGTCGTAGCGGCGCAGGAACTGCACGAAGACGTCGGTGTCGGCGTCTCTCGGGCGGGTGGTCTTGGTCACGCGGTCGATGCCGTTCTTGCGGATATGCCGCCAGACCTCCTTGCGGACGCGCTCCGCGGCGTCGCGCTCATGCTCGCCGAGGTCGGCGAACAGCCGCGCCATCTCCTCGACGATCTGGCTCAGCTTCAGGTGCGCGTAGGACGGGTAGGTGAAGCCCGCGCGCAGCACGGCCTCGGCGTTCGCCTGCGCGCGCCACTGCTGGAGCTTCGCGGGCAGCACCTTCGCGCGAAGCTGGCGGCGGCCGATCGCGTCCTCGATCGCCTCGTCCACCGTGGCGCGCACGCCCTCGACGACATGGCTGAGGCGCCGCACGCGGGCCGAAAGCCCGGCGAGGTGGTCGAGATCGTCGCGGATCGGCTGCTCGCGCGGGATGTCGGACAGCGAGCGCAGGATCGTCGAGAAGAAGCCCGGCGGCTTCGTGGTGTCGATGCGCGCGCCGATGGCGCGGATGCCGGGCTTGGGGTCGATGTAGACGAAGCGGCGGTCGATCTCGCGGTGCGCCGGGCGCTGGCGGAGCGCGGCGATGGCGGGCGAGAACGGCGCGTTGTTGAGGATGCTGCCGTCGAGCAGCGCCGCGTTCGCCGGATCGAGCCCCGCCGTTGCGCGGTGCGGGAACACGCGCGACAGGAACGACGCCCGCTCCGGCCACGGCTTGCCGCCCTTCGCCAGCACGCGGTCGAGCTCGCTCGGCTGGAACGGCGGGAAGGCGCCCGGAAAGGACGCGGTGGCACGCGCCGCGAAGGTGAGGGAGGGGATGTCGGCGAGCTTCCGCTCCGCGCCGCGCTCGCTCGAATCGCGGAAGGTGATGAGCTTGCGGTGCTCGACCTCCATCACCTCCTCGGGGCTGTGCAGGCGCAGGCGCTCCGGGTAGCCGTGATAGTCGGTGACGGTGACGAACAGGTCGAGCGGCTGGCCGGGCGGCAGCAGCGGCGAGGCCGCCTTCGTCTCCGCCATCGCTTCGAACGCGCCGAGCAGCAGCTCGGTGAAATGCTCGCCCGAGAACGGCGGCTCGAACCAGCGCGAGCGGATGAAGCGCGAGACCTTGATGCGCAGCTCCTCGCGCGCGCCCTTCTCGACGATCTCGTCCAGGGGATCGGTCTGCCCGCGCGCCATCCAGAGCAGCGGCCGCGCGTAGAACTTGCTCCAGCGCGATTTCGGCACCGCCGCGGGGTCGAGGAGCTCGTCGGCATCCGCCTTGTCGAGCCAGAGGTCGGCGAGCGGGGCGAGGCTCTGGCCGGACGAGATCGCCTGCGCGAGGAAGATGCCGTTGATGCCGCCCGCCGACGCGCCCGCGACGATATCGACGAGCACGCGCAGCCGGACGTGCTTGCCGATCGCGTCGAGCAGCTCGTGATAGACGGGCTCGGTATCGCCGCCGGGCGGGTCCGGATCGGCGTCGTGCCAGCTGCGGCTCGCGCGCAGCAGCTTCCAGATCTCCTGCGTGATGCCGTGCATGTAAACGGCAAGGCTGATGCCGCCGTAGCAGACGAGCGCCAGCCGAAGCTCCTTCTCACGCATGGGCGGAGCATATCGGCCTCGATTTGCCCTGTCGACCGTGAGGGTTGCGCCCGGCGGCGCGAAGGCGCAGCATCCGCGCCGGGAGACAACAGGGGAGGATCGCCCATGACCTTGAACAGCAACGTGATCTCGATGCTGCAGACCATCGTCGCGATGGGGCTGCTCAATCTGGTGATGTTCGTGTGGATGTACGCGACGCGGATACCCGCGATGAACCAGGCCAAGATCGACCCGCAGTCGGCGCAGCATCCGGGCGCACTCGACACGCTGCCGAGCGAGGCGCGCCGCGTCGCCGACAACTACAACCACCTCTTCGAGGCGCCGACGATCTTCTACGCGATGGTCATCGCCATCGTGCTGCTCGGCCACGCCGACCAGTGGCACGTGCTCGCGGCATGGGCCTACGTGATCCTGCGCGCGCTGCATTCGCTGGTGCAGGCGACGTTCAACCGCGTCATGGTCCGCTTCGCGCTGTTCGGCCTGTCGTGGGTCGCGCTCGGCATCATGATCGTCCGCGAGGTCGCGGCGCTCTACTGAGCGCCATCCTCAAGCGCGCGCTATCCCGTCACCCCGGCGCAGGCCGGGAACCATACTACGCCCGCCGCCAGACCGTCGTCCCATCGGGCTTGTCCTCGAGGATGATGCCCTCCGCCTTCAGCTGATCACGGATGCGGTCGGCCTCGGCCCAGTTCTTTGCAGCTTTGGCGGCAGCGCGAGTGGCAACATGCTGGGTGATACGTTCATCCGAAACCACAACCTCAATGTTTTGGCCCGGAAGATGCAAAGTAGCAGGTTCCACAAAAACTACAGTTTGCAGCGAGGACAACCCGAGAAGCCTTCCAATCGCGTGCAACTCCGATTTCGCCTTCGAAGCCTCCGCCTCCGAGCCCGCCGTGGTCAGGTCCTTGCGAACCTTCTGCATCTCGGCGAGCACGGCGGGCGTGTTGAGATCGTCCGCCAGCGCAGCGAGCACCGCCGCCGGAACCTCCGCCTCCACATAGGGCGCATCGGACGACCGGATCGCGTTCGCGAAGCCGTCGAGCATCGCCTTCGCCTGCCCGATCAACCGATCGTTCCAATCCAGCGGTTGCCGGTAGTGCGCCATCAGCAGGGCGAGGCGCAGCGTCTCGCCCTTGTGGCCTTGCTCCAGAAGCTCGCCGACCGTCACCACGTTGCCGAGCGACTTCGACATCTTCTCCTTGTCCATCGAGAGGAAGCCGTTGTGCATCCACACCTGCGCGAGCGGCGCGCCGCCGTGGGCGCAGCGGCTTTGCGCGCATTCGTTCTCGTGGTGCGGGAACTGGAGGTCGAGGCCGCCGCCGTGGATGTCGATGGTGGTGCCGAGGTGGGCCTCGATCATCGCCGAGCATTCGATGTGCCAGCCGGGGCGGCCGCGGCCCCACGGGGAGTCCCAGCCCGGCTGGTCCGCCGCGCTCGGCTTCCAGAGCACGAAATCGCCGGGGTTCTTCTTGTAGGGAGCCACCTCGACGCGCGCGCCCGTGATCATCTCATCTTGTCCGCGGCGCGAGAGCGTGCCGTAGTCGGCGTCCTTCGTAATGTCGAACAGCGCATGGCCCTCGGCGGCGTAGGCCGCGCCCTTCTCGATGAGCGCCTCGATCATCGCGATCATCTGCGCGACGTGCTCTGTCGCGCGCGGCTCATACGTGGGCCGCTGCACGCCGAGCGCGCCCATGTCGGCGCGGTAGAAGTCCTCGTAGCGCTTCGTGATCGTCTCGATCGGCACGCCTTCCGCTTCGGCAGCGGCCATGATCTTGTCGTCGATGTCCGTGAAGTTCCGCGCATAGTGGACGGCCTTCTCGCCGTAGGTGTGGCGCAGCAGGCGGAACAGCACGTCGAACACCACGGCGGGCCGGGCGTTGCCGATGTGCGCGCGGTTGTAGACCGTGGGGCCGCACACGTACATCGTCACCCGGTCCGGATCGGCGGGCGTGAAGACGTCTTTTTTGCGCGTCAGCGTGTTGTAGAGGCGGATTTCGGTCATGGCCGCGCCCCTACCGCGAATCCGCGGCGAAGGAAACCGGACCTGTCCTAGATTTCGGTGGAGCCGGCGTCGTCCAGCAGATCGTCGAGCGCGTCGCGCTCTTCGTCCGTGTAGCCTTCGCCGCCGCTCGTATCGCTGTAGTGCCGGTCTTCGGGAGACGCGCGCGGCCGGTCGTCGCCGAGGCCGAGGCCTCCCTGCCGCTCCTCAGCGTAGTCGATGATCGCGCGGCTGGTGATGTCGAGCAGCGGCTCGGTCTTCGCGGCGAGCAGCCACTCCGGCAGCTTCTCGTTGCCGCCCCAGATGAGCGCATGGCCGCGCGTGACGACGAGGAAGACGAGGCTGACGACGATGAGGCCCTTCACCGCGCCGAAGCCGAGCCCGAGCACGCGGTCGACGGGCCCGATCACCGAGCGCTTGGTGCGATCGCCGAGCAGCCGCCCGACGAGGCGGAACAGGAAGAAGGTGCCGAAGAAGATGACGATGAAGGCGATGGCCGCCGCCGCCACCTCGCTGCCGACCATGCCGGCCGCGATCAGCTTGCCCGCCGGGTAGAACAGCTTCAGCGCGACGACTGCCGCGACCCACGCGAGCAGCGTCAGGATCTCGGTCACGAAGCCGCGGACGGCGCCGAGCACGGCCAGCGCGCCAACGATGAGCAGAACGACGATGTCGAACCCGGTCATGTCCATATTTTGCGGCCCCTAATCGGCGCCGCAGAGGTGGTCAACAAGGCCCGACAAATGTTTGAAGCCTGTGGCTTTCATGCCATTGGGCACGCCGTCTCCCTTCGCGGTCGCGCCGCCCGGCAGGAAGGCGCGCTCGAAGCCCAGCTTCTGCGCTTCCTTGAGCCTGAGCCCGAGGTGCGGCGCGGCGCGGATCTCGCCCGAAAGCGCGATCTCGCCGAGCACCACCGTGTCGAGCCGGATCGGCCGCTCCGCCATCGCCGAGGCGAGCGCGGCGGCGACGGCGAGGTCCGCCGCCGGGTCCGAGACGCGCAGGCCGCCCGCGATGTTGAGGTAGACCTCGCAGGTCGAGAAATTGAGCCCGCAGCGCGCCTCCAGCACCGCGAGGATCATGGCGAGCCGCCCCGAATCCCAGCCGACGACCGCGCGGCGCGGCGTCGCGCCGGACGGCAGGCGCACGACGAGCGCCTGCACCTCCACCATCACCGGGCGCGTGCCCTCGATCGCGGGGAACACCACCGACCCCGGCACCGGCGCCTCGCGCTGCGTGAGGAACAGCGACGAGGGGTTGGAGACCTCCTCGAGGCCGAGCGTGCCCATCGCGAACACGCCGATCTCGTCGGTGCCGCCGAAGCGGTTCTTGACGGCGCGCAGGATACGGTACTGGTGCGAGCGCTCGCCTTCGAAATAGAGCACGGTGTCGACCATGTGCTCGAGCACGCGCGGCCCGGCGATCTGCCCGTCCTTGGTGACGTGGCCGACGAGCACCACCGCCGCGCCTTCGGACTTCGCATAGCGGATGAGCTCCTGCGCGGCGGCGCGCACCTGGCTCACCGTGCCGGGGGCGCCCTCAAGCATGTCCGAGTGCATGGTCTGGATCGAATCGATGACGAGGAGGTCGGGCGCGGTGCGTTCGGCGAGCGTCGTCAATATGTCGCGCACGGAGGTGACGCTGGCGAGCGCCACGTCCGCCTTGCCGAGCCCGAGCCGCTGCGCGCGAAGGCGCACCTGATCCGCCGCCTCCTCGCCCGAAAGGTAGACGATGCGCCTCCCCGCCATCGCCATCTTGCCCGCCACCTGAAGCAGCAGTGTCGACTTGCCGATGCCCGGATCGCCGCCGATCAGGATGGCACTGCCCGGCACCACGCCGCCGCCGAGCGTGCGGTCAAGCTCGGCGACGCCGGTGGGAAGCCGCGCCGGGAGCGGCGTTTCCTCGTCCAGCGATTGCAGGCGGATCGCCGTGCCGCCGCGCGAGAGCGACTGCTTCGCCGAGAAGGGCGTGACGACCGCGCCGGCGTCCTCGACGATGCTGTTCCACTCCTTGCATTCGCCGCACTGCCCGGCCCAGCGCGGGCTCACCGCGCCGCACGCCTGACAGACATACTGGGTTTTCAGCCGCGCCATTCGCCACCCACGATCCAGAACAGAGTGTGAACATAGCGAGCGCGGTGCGACCTTGCAAAGCGTGATTTGCGCATCGCGGCCTCCCCCGCTATCCGTCCCTCCACATGATCCCGCCCTCGCCTCTCCGCCTCCGCATCGACATGGGCGCGCTTGCCGCGAACTGGCGGCAGCTCCGCGCGCTGGCAGGCGTGGACGCGGGCGCGGCAGTGAAGGCGAACGGCTACGGCCTCGGCGCGAAGGCCGTCGTGGACCGGCTCCACGCGGAAGGCTGCCGCACGGTCTACGTGTCGAACTGGCAGGAGGCCGCCGCGCTTGCCGGGCACGCGCCGGACCTCCGCGTGAAGGTGCTGCACGGCGTGGATGCCGCGGACCTCCCCGCCGCGCTTTCCATCGACGCGGACCCCGTGCTGGTCAGCCCCGAGCAGGTCGCGCTGTGGCGCGCGCACGGCGCCGGGCGGCGCTGCGACGTCATGGTGGACACGGGCATGAACCGTCTCGGCTTCGAATGGCGCGGCTTCTGCACCGAGATGTTCGCGGGGCTCGATGTGGACACCGTTCACTCCCACCTCGCCTGCGCCGATACGCCGGAGCATCCGCTGAACGCCGTGCAGCGCGACCGGTTCGCGGGCATAGCGTCCGCACTGGGCGCGCGCGGTGCGCTCGCGAACACGGCGGGCATCCTGCTCGGGTGCGACTATGCGTTCGGCCACGTCCGTCCCGGCATCGGCCTCTACGGCGGCATGGGAATGCGGCAGGTGGTGTTCCCGCAGGCGCGCGTCATCCAGTGCCGCGACGTGCCCGCCGGCGACTGCGCGGGCTACGGCGCGACATGGACGGCGCGGCGCGACAGCCGCCTCGCCGTGCTCAACGTCGGCTACGCGGACGGATACCTTCGCGCCTTCTCCAATCGGGGAGCGGCGCTGGTGGACGGCAGGCGCGCGCCCGTCGTCGGGCGCGTTTCGATGGACATGATCATCATCGACGTCACCGACACGCCGGTTCCCGTGCCCGGCGACCGGGTGGACCTCGCCTACGACCTTGCCGAAGCTGCGGCCCAGTCCGGGCTTTCCGAGTATGAGTTGCTGACCGGGCTCGGCGCCCGCTATGAGCGGGTCTACGTATGACAGACGCACTCGTCGCCTTCTTCGCCCACCCGGGCCGCGCCACGCTCGCCGCGCTCGCCAGCATCGGCCGGGTCGCGCTGTTCACGCTGCGCGCGCTCGCCGCCGCCGTGCGCCCGCCTTACTATTTCGGCCGCCTCGTCGAGCAGATGCTGATCATCGGCTGGTTCTCGCTGCCGGTCGTGGGCCTCACCGCCGTGTTCACCGGCGCGGCGCTCGCGCAGCAGATCTTCGTGGGCGGCAGCCGCTTCAATGCCGAGAGCACCGTGCCCGCCGTCACCGTCATCGCCATCGTGCGCGAGCTCGGCCCCGTGCTCGGCGGGCTGATGGTGGCGGGCCGCGTCTCCTCCGCGATGGCCGCCGAACTCGGCACGATGCGCGTCACCGAGCAGATCGACGCGCTCACGACGCTCCGGACCGATCCCTTCCAGTACCTGATCGCGCCGCGCCTCGTCGCCGCGGTGATCGTGCTGCCGCTACTCGTGCTCGTTTCGAACGCGCTCGGCGTGATGGGCGGCTTCCTGATCGGCACGCAGCGGCTCGGCTTCAACGTCACCTCCTACCTCGCCACGACGCGGCAGTACCTCGAATGGGACGACGTGTCGTCGAGCCTCGTGAAGGCGGCGGTGTTCGGCTTCATCATCGCCATGATGGGCTGCTACCACGGCTTCCGCAGCATGGGCGGCGCGGCGGGCGTCGGCCGCTCGACGACGAACGCAGTGGTCAGCGCCTTCGTGCTGATCCTGCTCGCCAACCTCATCATCACCGTGCTGGTGTTCGGCACATGACGGCAGGCGCGCGCGGGGGCAGCATCGAGCTTGTCGGTGTCCGCAAGACGTTCGGGCCGAAGGTCGTGCTCGACCACATCGACCTCAGCGTCGCGCCGGGCGAATCGCTGGTCGTGATCGGCGGATCGGGCACCGGAAAATCCGTGATGCTGAAGTGCGTGCTCGGTATCATGCCCATCGACGGCGGCACGATCCGCCTCGACGGCGTCGACCTCGCCGCCACCTCGCGCACCGAGCGCACCGGACTCCGGAACCGCATCGGCATGTTGTTCCAGGGCGGTGCGCTGTTCGATTCGCTGCCCGTGTGGCGCAACATCACGTTCGGGCTGACGCGGGGCCGCGCCACGAACGCGAAGGCGATGCACGCGAAGGCGGTGGAACTGCTTGCGAAGGTCGGCCTCGACGCAACCGTGGCGGACCTGAAGCCCTCCGAGCTTTCGGGCGGGATGCAGAAGCGCGTCGCGCTCGCCCGCGCCATCGCGGCGGAGCCCGAGATCATCTTCTTCGACGAGCCCACCACGGGCCTCGACCCGATCCGCGCCGACCAGATCAACCGGCTGATCCGCGGCCTCGTCACCGACCTCGGCGTCACCGCCGTCACCATCACGCACGACATGGCGAGCGTGCGCCGCATCGCGGACCGCGTCGCCATGCTGAAGGACGGGCGCATCCACTGGGAAGGCAAGGTCGCCGACCTCGAGAACAGCGGCAACGACTACGTCGACCGCTTCGTCCACGGCCGCGCCGACGACGGCGAGGCTGGCTAGACGCCCGCCGCCGCCCTATATCGGCCGCGATGTCCGAACCGCTCTACAACACCGCGATCCTGCGCCTCGCCGCGGCGATCCCGCACCAGACGCGCCTTGCCGCGCCGCAGGCGACGAGCCGCAAGGTCTCGCCGATCTGCGGCAGCCGCGTCACCGCCGACGTCGGTCTCGACGGTGAAGGCCGCGTCGCGCTGTTCGGGCAGGAGGTGCGCGCCTGCGCACTCGGGCAGGCCTCGGCCTCGATCCTCGGCGGCGGCGTCATCGGCAGATCGGCCGCCGAACTGCGCGCCGCGCACGCCGCGCTTACGGCGTTCCTGAAGGGCGACGGCGACGTGCCGGACGGCTGGCCGGACCTCGAAATCTTCCGCCCGGCGCAGGCCTACAAGGCGCGCCACCCTTCCATCCTGCTCGCCTTCGACGCGGCGGCGAGCGCGGCCGAGGACGCCGCCGTCATAGCCAGCGCCTGACCCTGTCCTTGTAGGCGCGGTAGTCGTCCCCGAACTTCGCTTCGAGATAGCGCTCCTCGCGTGCGATCACCTGCCGGTCAATCAGGATCACCACGAAAGGCAGCAGCAGGAGCGTCGCGAGGCTGTCGAAGATGAGGGCGAGCCCCGCGAAGATCAGCGCCATGCCGAGGTACATGGGGTTGCGCGTCCAGCGGTAGACGCCGCTCGCGACGAACGCCGTCGTCTGCCGCCACGGCTCGGGATTCGTACCCGCCTGCCGGAAACGGAGCAGCGCTGCGAAGATGAGGCCGAGGCCCCCGACGGCCAGGACCATGCCCGCGATGCTCGCCGCCCTGATGTCGAGGCCGATCGGCGGATCGTCGAGAAGCCGCCCGATGCCGAGCCCCAGCAGCAGCATCCCAGCGTAGACGAACGGAGGCGGGAAGCGTACCTGTGGGCTGTCCTCGTCGATCTTCATTGCCGGTAGCCATGCCTCCGCTGTTTCCCCGCCGTTTCTACAAGCCCGATCCGCGCACCGCAAACCGGCGGACGGAGACACGCGGCTGATGGCGGTCGGCGGCGATTCGACCCTGCTTCGCGACGGAGTCGTCTATCTTGCGGCAGCGGTCGCGATCGTGCCGCTGTTCCACCGCCTGAAGCTCGGCGCAGTGCTCGGCTACCTCGTCGCGGGCATGATCATCGGGCCGCATCTGCTCGGCCTCGTCACCGATCCCGAAGCGACGCTGGCGTTCGCCGAGTTCGGCGTCGTGCTGCTGCTGTTCGTGATCGGCCTCGAACTCCGCCCCCGGCGATTGTGGGACCTGCGCTACGACATCTTCGGGCTGGGCAGCGCGCAGGTGGTGCTCTGCGGCCTCGCCATCACCGGCGCGCTGCTTCTCACCACGAGCTTCACGTGGCAGGCGGCGCTCGTCATCGGGCTTGCGCTGGCGCTCTCCTCCACCGCGCTCGACGTGCAGATCCTGCGCGATCAGGGCAAGATCAACACGCCGCTCGGCCAGCGCATCATCTCGATCCACCTGATGCAGGACCTCGCCATCGTCCCGCTGCTGATCGTGACGACGGCGCTGTCGCGCACGACGGACGCGCTGGCACCCGAAGGCTGGGAGCTCGTGTGGAAGTCCCTCGTCGCGATCGGCGCGCTGGTGCTTGCCGGGCGCTTCCTCGTGAACCCGCTGTTCCGCCTGATCGCGCAGACGGGCACGCGCGAGGTGTTCGTGATCGGCGCGCTGCTGATGGTCGTCGGCTCCGCCTTCCTGATGGCGAGCTTCGGGCTTTCGATGGCGCTCGGCGCGTTCATCGCGGGCGTGATGCTCGCGGACAGCCCCTACCGGCACGAGGTGGAGGCGGACATCGACCCGTTCCGGGGGCTGCTGCTCGGCCTGTTCTTCATGGCGGTCGGCATGTTGCTCGACCTCTCGATCATTCTTCAACAGCCGGCGCGTATCCTGCTCTACGTCACCATCCTGCTGGGCGTGAAGTTCGTGACCATCGCGGTGCTCGCCCGCCTGTTCGGCTCGAACTGGCGCGATTCGGCGCTCACCGGCGTGCACCTCGCGCAGGGCGGCGAGTTCGCGTTCGTCGTGTTGACGGCGGCCGAAAGCGGGCTCCTGCTCGCCTCCCAAGCCTCCAGCCTGTTCGCCGCCGCCGTCACCGTCTCGATGGCGCTCACCCCGCTCCTCATCGCCGGGATCGACCGGCTGGTGGAGCACGGGGGCGAGGACCACGATGTCGAAGGGCCGGAAGAAGCCGAGAACGCGCCCGCGATCCTCGTCGGCTACGGCCGCTTCGGCCAGACCGTGAACCAGCTTCTCGCCGCGCGCGGCATCCCGGTCACGCTCATCGACCGCAAGCCGGGCCAGATCGAGCTTTCGGGGCGGTTCGGCCAGAAGGTCTATTACGGCGACGGCACCCGGCTCGACGTGCTGCGCATGGCGGGCGCGGAGGAGGCGCAGCTTCTCATCTACTGCAACGACGGCCAGCAGGTGACGAACGAGATGCTGGGCGCCGTGCGCCGCGCCTTTCCGAGCCTCAAGGTGCTGATCCGCGCCTTCGACCGCCGCCACGTCATCCAGCTCGCCAACGCAGACTGCGACGCGGTGGTGCGCGAGGTGCACGAGAGCGCGGTGGCGATGGGCTGCGCCGCGCTGAAGGCGGCGGGCGTCGACGAGGCGACCGTCGACGCGATCGAGGCCGAATATCGCGAACGCGACAGCGAGCGCCTCGCCCTCCAAATCGCGAGCGGCGACCTGCGCGCGGGCCTCGACCTCGCCTACGGCACCTATCCCCTGCCCGCGAACGAAGGCCTCGCCGAAATTCCGCAGGCCGTCGACGAAGATGAGGTCGTGCCGGAGCGGAGTTCGTAACGCGGCTCGATCCGTAGCTTGCGCCGACCGCGCTACAGCAGCACGTCCCGACGCCGGGCCACCACCTCGTCGATCCATTGCGAGAAGGCGGCGATGCGCGCGAAGCGGCGCATGTCGCGGTGCATCACCAGCCAGAAACTGCGCCTGAGCGAGACGTCGCCCGCGAGCACCGGCACGACGCGCGCATCTTGCGCCGCCATGAAGCGCGGCAGGACGCCGATGCCGCCGCCGCCCGCGACCATCTCCCACTGCGCGTTGATGCTGGTGCTGCGGATCGCCGGTTCGAGGCCGGGCAGCACCTCGCCGAGATAGTCGAGTTCCGGCGTGAAGATGTGATCGGGCACGTAGCCGACGATGCTGTGGTCCAGCAGATCGGCGCGCGCCTTCGGCTCCCCCGCGCTCTCCAGATAGGCCGGGCTCGCATAGAGGCCGAGGCGGTAGTCGGTGAGCCTGCGCGCGACGAGCGGGCCGTGCTGCGGACGCGCGAGCATGATGGCGATGTCCGCCTCGCGCCGCGACGGGCTGAGCACGCCGCTGCCCGCGACGAGGTCGATGACGATGCGCGGGTGGCGGCGGTGGAAATCGGGAAGCGCGCGCGCGACGATCCACGTGCCGAAGCCCTCGACGACGCTGACCCGCACCGTGCCGCCCGGCCCCGCCTCGCCGGAGACCTCGCCGCCGAAGCGCAGCGCCGCCTGCTCGGCGGATTCGGCGTGCTCGACAAGCGCGCGCCCGCGCTCGGTCAGCACGTAGCCCGCGGGCCCCTGCTCGAAGAGCGTCGCATCGACGTCGCGCTCCAGCCGCGCCAATCGCCGGCCGATCGTGGTCGCATCGACGCCGAGTTCGCGTGCCGCCGCGTTCAGCCGCTGCGTGCGCGCGACGCACAGGAAAATGCGCAGGTCATCCCAGTTCACTGTACTTCCATACTGCAAAATCGCAGCAGCGTAATGCGAATCTGAGGAATTGCCCGTGCACGTGCGAAGGCCGATAAGCGCGCCAACGCCACTTTGGCCTATCCTTGGGGAATGAGCATGACCGGCACCTTGCGCGAAATCGACCTTTTCATCGGCGGCGAGACCGTCAAGGGCACCAGCGGCCGCTTCGGCGACGTGTTCAACCCCAACACCGGCAAGGTGCAGGCGCGCGTCCAGTTCGCGACGGATGCCGAGATCGCCCGCGCGGTCGAGGTGGCGAAGGCCGCGCAGATCGGCTGGGCCGCCACGAACCCGCAGCGCCGTGCGCGCGTGATGTTCGAATACAAGCGCCTGATCGAACGCGACATGAACAAGCTCGCCGAGCTGCTCTCGTCCGAGCACGGCAAGGTGATCGCCGACGCCAAGGGCGACATCCAGCGCGGGCTCGAGGTCGTCGAGTTCGCCTGCGGCATACCGCACGCGCAGAAGGGCGAGTACACGCAAGGGGCGGGCCCCGGCATCGACGTCTACTCGATGCGCCAGCCGCTCGGCGTCGTCGCGGGCATCACGCCATTCAACTTTCCGGCCATGATCCCGATGTGGATGTTCGGCGTCGCCATCGCGGTGGGCAATGCCTTCATCCTGAAGCCGTCGGAGCGCGATCCTTCGGTGCCGGTCGAACTTGCGAAGCTGATGATGGAGGCGGGCCTTCCGGCGGGCGTGCTCAACGTCGTCCACGGCGACAAGAGCGCGGTGGACGCGATCCTCGATCATCCCGACATCCATGCCGTGAGCTTCGTCGGCTCGTCCGACATCGCGCACTACGTCTACCAGCGCGGCGCGGCGGCCGGTAAGCGCGTGCAGGCGATGGGCGGCGCCAAGAACCACGGCATCGTCATGCCCGACGCCGATCTCGACCAGGTCGTGAACGACCTCGCGGGCGCGGCCTTCGGCTCGGCGGGCGAGCGCTGCATGGCGCTTCCCGTGGTGGTGCCGGTCGGCGACAAGACCGCCGCGAACCTGCGCGAAAAGCTGCTGCCCGCGATCGCGGCGCTGCGCGTCGGCGTCTCCACCGATGCCGAGGCGCATTACGGCCCGGTCGTCACCGCCGCGCACAAGGCGAAGATCGAGAACTACATCCAGATGGGCGTGGACGAGGGCGCCGAGCTTGTCGTCGACGGCCGCGGCTTCACGCTGCAGGGCCACGAGGACGGCTTCTTCGTCGGCCCGAGCCTGTTCGACCGCGTGAAGACGAACATGCGCACCTATCAGGAAGAGATCTTCGGCCCCGTGCTCCAGATGGTCCGCGCCGACAGCTTCGAGGAGGCGCTCCAGCTTCCGACGCAGCACCAGTACGGCAACGGCGTCGCCATCTTCACGCGCAACGGCCACGCCGCCCGCGAGTTCGCCGCGCGCGTCAACGTCGGCATGGTCGGCATCAACGTGCCGATCCCGGTGCCGGTCGCCTACCACACGTTCGGCGGCTGGAAGCGCTCGGCGTTCGGCGACACCAACCAGCACGGCATGGAGGGCGTGAAGTTCTGGACCAAGGTGAAGACCATCACCCAGCGCTGGCCGGACGGCTCCGCCGACGGCGGCAACGCCTTCGTCATCCCCACGATGGGATAAGCCGGTGACGCGGCAGCGCACCGGGTCCGCCTCTCCCTACGAGGCCGAAATCGGCTTCTCCCGCGCGATGCGCGTGGGAGACCGCATCATCGTTTCCGGCACCGCGCCGGTCGAGCCAGACGGAAGCTCGACGCCGGGCGATGCCGAGACGCAGGCCCGGCGCTGCTTCGCGATCATCCTCGCCGCCATCGAACAGCTCGGCGGCAGCGCGGCGGACGTGGTGCGCACGCGCATGTTCATCACCGACCCGGCCGACGCCGGGGCTGTCGGCCGCGCCCACGGCGCCGTCTTCCGCGATGTCCGCCCCGCCGCCACGATGGTCGTCATCGCCGCGCTGCTGCGCCCGGAATGGAAGGTGGAAATCGAGGCCGAGGCCATTATAGGGACCAACCCATGACCCAGTTCGACCTCACCGACGACCAGCGCGCGATCCAGGAAATGGCGCAGCGCTTCACCGCCGACGCCATCACGCCCTTCGCGGCGGAGTGGGACGAGAAGCACGTCTTCCCGCGCGACACGATCAAGTCCGCCGCCGAGCTCGGCTTCGCGGCGATCTACGTGTCGGAGGCCTCGGGCGGCATCGGGCTCGGGCGGCTCGAATCGGCGCTGATCATGGAGGCGATGGCCTACGGCTGCCCTGCCGTCTCCGCGTTCATCTCGATCCACAACATGGCCTCGTGGATGATCGACAGCTTCGGCTCCGAGACGGTGAAGACGAAGTACCTGCCGAGCCTCGTCACCATGGACCGGATCGCGAGCTACTGCCTCACCGAGCCGGGCTCGGGATCGGACGCCGCGGCGCTCAAGACCAAGGCCGTGCTTGACGGCGACCACTATGTCGTCACGGGCTCCAAGGCGTTCATCTCCGGCGGCGGCGAGAACGAGGTCTACGTCACCATGGTCCGTACCGGCGGCGAGGGGCCGAAGGGCATCTCCTGCCTCGTCATCGAGAAGGACATGCCGGGCGTCAGCTTCGGCGCCAACGAGCGCAAGATGGGCTGGCGCGCGCAGCCGACCGCGCAGGTCAATTTCGACGGCGTGCGCGTTCCGGTGGAAAACCTCGTCGGCGCCGAGGGCGACGGCTTCAAGATCGCGATGGCGGGGCTCGACGGCGGCCGCCTCAACATCGGCGCGTGCAGCCTCGGCGGCGCGCAGCGCGCCATCGACGAGGCGCTCGCCTACACGCGCCAGCGCAGCCAGTTCGGCAAGGCGATCATCGACTTCCAGAACACCCAGTTCCGCCTCGCCGACATGGAGACGGAGCTTCAGGCCGCGCGCATCCTGCTCTACGCCGCCGCCGCGAAGGTGACGGCGCAGTCGCCCGACAAGACCAAGTTCTCGGCGATGGCGAAGCGCCTTGCGACCGACACCGGCATGTCGGTCGTCGACCGCGCGCTCCAGATGTTCGGCGGCTACGGCTATTTGCAGGACTATCCGGTCGAGAAGCTGTATCGTGACCTCCGCGTTCACCAGATCCTCGAAGGCACGAACGAGATCATGCGCGTCGTCATCGCACGCGAGCTGATGCGGGCCGCCAACTGATGGCGCCGCTCGCCGCGCTCGCTGCCCTCAACGGCCTCCTCGCCGTTGCGGTCGGCGCGTTCGGCGCGCACGCGATAACGGACCCGCAGGCGAAGGCGTGGGTCGCCACGGGCTCGCTCTACGGCCTCGCCCATGCCGCGGCGGCGCTCGCCGTGATGACGCGCGCGCCGGCCGCCGCGTGGAGCCTGACGCTCGGCGCGCTTGTCTTTTCGGGCACGCTCTACCTGATGGCGCTCGGCCTGCCGCGCTGGCTGGGTGCAGTGACGCCGATGGGCGGCGTGCTGATGATCGTCGGCTGGGCGCTCCTCATCTGGCACGCGCTGCGCGCCTGAGGCGTCAAAATCGCTAGCGGCAGCGCGCACCGAAACACGCTAGCCTCCATTCCGTTCGAATCGAGGGGAGACGCGCCATGACCATCTCGCAGCAGTGGACTCTTGCCAGCCGCCCGCAGGGCGCGCCCACGGCGGACAACTTCAAGTGGGTGGAGACGGAGCTTCCCGCGCCCGCCGACGGTCAGGTACTCGCCCGCACGCTGTGGATGTCGCTGGACCCCTACATGCGCGGCCGCATGTCGGAGGGTGCGTCCTACGCCGCGCCCGTGCCGGTCGGCGGCGTGATGGAGGGCGAGACGGTCGGCGAGGTCATCGACTCTCGTGACAGCCGTTTCAAGCCCGGCGACATCGTCGCGGGCCGCTCGGGCTGGCAATCGCACTGGGTGCTCTCCGCCGCCGAGCTGCGCCCGCTGCCGAAAGGCCCGTTCCCGCTCTCCTACCATCTCGGCATCCTCGGTATGCCGGGGCTCACCGCCTACACGGGCCTGATGCGTATCGGCCAGCCGAAAGCGGGCGAGACGGTGTGCGTCGCCGCCGCCTCGGGCGCGGTGGGCGCGGTGGTCGGCCAGATCGCGAAGCGCGTCGGCTGCCGCGTCGTCGGCATCGCGGGCGGCAAGGCGAAGTGCGATTTCGTCGTGAACGAACTCGGCTTCGACGCCTGCCTCGATCACCATGACGCCGGCCTCGGCACCGCGCTCAAGGAGGCCGCCCCCAAGGGCATCGACATCTATTTCGAGAACGTCGGCGGCAAGGTCTGGGAAGCCGTGCTGCCCCGCCTCAACGACTTCGCGCGCGTCCCCGTCTGCGGCCTCATCGCCGGCTACAACGCCGCGAGCCGCGACGAGCTTTCCGGCAGCATCCTGATGGCCGAGCTGATGCGCGCCGTGCTCGTGAAGCGCCTCCACCTCGAAGGCTTCATCGTCAGCGACTACTGGGCCGAGACCATGCCGAAGTTCGCCGCCGACATGGCGCGCTGGCAGGGCGAAGCGCCCTTCGTCTACCGCGAGGACGTGACCGAAGGGCTGGAGAACGCGCCCAAGGCGTTCATCGGCCTTCTGGAGGGCAGGAACTTCGGCAAGGCCGTGGTGAAGGTCGCGGACTGACGCCGCAGGGGTTGCGCCCGCCCGCGAGCACGGCCATTCTCCTCCAAGGGGGCACCCGCCGATCCGTGGAGGGAGCGATGCGCTGGCTGTCCGACGATGACCTGAGGGCTCTCACCCCTGCGGAGCGGTGCGAGCCGCGCACGCCGCTGCCTGTCCGCATGGTCGCCAGCGAAGAGTATCTGCCCGTCCCGCAGACCGGGAAGCAGCGCGAAGCGGAAGCCCGCCTCTATGCCGCGGCCGACAGCATCGCGCCCCGGCTCGGCCTCAGCCGCCGCCGCTTCTTCCAGACCTCGGCCGGCATGGCAGCGGCGTTCGCGGCGCTGAACGGCACCTTCGGCCGCCTGTTCGAGGTCGGCGCCGCCGAGGCCGCGACGCCGGAGCTTGCCGAGGAACGCGCCCGCGCGCTTTCGGGCCAGTTCATCATGGACATGCACACGCATTTCCTGCGCGACGACACGCGGCTCACGAACTTCGTGCGGATGCGCCAGTCGGTCGCGGCGCAGGGCTGGAACCCGCAGCTTTCCGAGGCGGGCGAGCAGACCATCGAGGACCTGAAATTCGAGAATTACTTCAAGGAGGTCTACCTCGACAGCGACACCAAGATCGCGCTCATCTCCTCCGCCCCCTCCGACATTCCGGAGGACTGGTTCCTCACCAACCGGCAGATGGCCGAGGCGCGCGAGCGCGTGAACGGCAAGGCGGGCGGCAAGCGCATGATGACGCACGCGATCATCACGCCCGGCGCGCCCGGCTGGCTCGACGATCTCGACGCCGCGCTCGCGCTGAAGCCGGACTCGGTGAAGGGCTACACGGTCGGCGACAACACGCACAAGGAAACCGCCCGCCATCCGTGGCGCATGGACAGCGACGAAACCTATCGCGGCTACGAGAAGGCCTCCGCCGCGGGCATCCGCAACATCTGCGTGCACAAGGGGCTATGGGGGCGGCAGCTCGATGCGCGTTTCCCGCGCCTTGCGCCCCATGCGGACGTGCGCGACGTCGCGAAGGCGGCGAAGGACTGGCCGCAGCTCAACTTCGTCATCTACCACGCCGCCTACCGGCTCGACGATCCGGAATGGGCGCTCGCCGCGTTCGAGAAGACGGGCCGCATCGACTGGGTGACGGACCTCGCGGACATTCCGGAGAAGCACGGCGTCACCAACGTCTATGCCGACCTCGGCCAGATCTTCGCGCAGACGCTGATCGCTGCGCCCCGCCTGTGCGCGGCGATCATGGGGCAGCTCGTGAAAGGGCTCGGCGCCGATCACGTCTGCTGGGGCACGGATGCGGTGTGGACCGGATCGCCGCAATGGCAGATCGAAGGGCTGCGCCGTCTCGAAATCCCCGAAGACATGCGGAAGGCGCACGGCTTCGCGCCGCTGGGCGCGGCAGACGGCCCGGTGAAAAGCGCGATCTTCGGCGGCAACAACGCGCGGCTCTACGGCATCAACCAGGCGGCAACCGAAGCCGCGCTCGACGCCGACCGGTTCGCGGCGATCAAACGGGACTATCTCGGCAGGGGCGCGACACCCTCCAACCGCCGCTACGGGTTCGTCGCGCGGGCCTAGCTCCATCGGCTCAGATGTGGGAGTGACCGCCCGATGCGGGCGTGTCGTCGGCGTATCCGCCGACGCCGAGACCGGCTCCGCCGCCGCCCATTCCCATCCCTCCGCCGCCACCGCCGCGTCCGCCGCCCTGCCCGCCGCCTTCCCTGCCACCGCGCCCGCCGGACCCCGAAGGCCGCGCAGGGCCCTGCCTCAGGACCGCGAGGTCCGCCGGAACCGGATCGAGGTCGAGCGCCTCGCGGATGAAGTCCCGAAGCGAGACGACGAGGTCGTGCGTGTGGACGGTGCGGCCCGCGAGCAGTTCGCCCGCGGCGTGCCGTGCAAGGCGGACCTGCTCTTCGGTGCCGAGCAGGATGATGTCCGACAGCGCCGCCTCCACGGCATCGCGGATGCGCCGCGCGCGATCGGACCCGGCAGCATCGTCGGCAGAGGATTTCGAAGCCTCGGCTTCCGCTTCGGCGCCCTCGCGGCGGAGGTCGCGCAGGTGCGCGGGATTGACGGTCAGGGTACCGGTGAACGATCCGCCGAGGACCTTGTAGGCGGCGATCAGCGTGCGCAGGCGCTCATTGATCTGGCGGTTCATGCGCTCGCGGCGCTGCTGGATCGTGACCATCATCAGCAGCCGGATGCCGACGCCGATCAGCGTGACCAGCGCGAGACCAAACAGGGTGATGAGCAGGCTTTCCCACGAGCTGAAATCAATGTTGCGCACAGGCGCCTCCGCATCCGCTCCACAGCGCAGACCCTATCGTCATTTGCTCCCCGGCGCGACAGGCGCCTTGAGCCCGAAGCGCACGCTCACCATGCGCAGCCCGAACGTTGCCAGCGCGCCCGCGATGCCGACGAGCGCCGACGGCAGGCCGAGCGCATCGCCCGCGACGACGATCACCGCGCCGAGCATCGCCGCGAGCGCATAAAGCTCACCGACCTTGAGAACGCGGGGCACCTCCGCGAGCAGCACGTCGCGGATCGCGCCGCCGCCGACCGCCGTCAGCACGCCGAGCAGCACGGCGGGAAGCGGGTCGATGTCATAGGCCAGCGCCTTGCGCGCGCCCGCCACGGCGAAGAACGCGAGCGCCATCGCATCGAGCAGCATCACCGGGCGGCTCGCCCGCTCGAAGAAGCGGTGCCCGAAGAAAACCACCGCCGCCGCCGCCAGCGCCGACGGCAGATAGAAGGGATTGGCAAGGGCCGCGACCGGGGTCGCGCCGATCAGCACGTCGCGCGCCATGCCGCCCGCGAGCCCCGTGACGATGGCGAGCACGAACACGCCGAACACGTCGAGCCTGTGGCGCACGGCGAGCAGCGCGCCGCCGAGCGCCGAGACGAAGATGCCGGCAAGATCGGCCCACAGCACGACCGGACCGAGCACGACGGGCGGCAGTTCGGTCATCGCGCGTCCTCCGGCACGTCCACCGCGATACGGAACATGTTCGTTCCCGGACGATCGACGAAGCGCGCGTCGCCGAGCGCGACATGCGCCGCGCCGTTCGCGCGCGTCACTTCGGCGAACGGCAGGCGCGACCAGTAGAGGAAATCGGCGGCCTGCTTGCTGGTGCGCGCCGCCGCGGCAACCGCCGGATCGTCCATGTTCGTCTCGAAGGGGGCCTCTATCGAAAGTCTGGGCAGCAGCAGGTTCGCATCGCCGTAGCCGTAGCGTCCGCCGACATCGTAGATGATTTCCCGGCGGAACGGATTGATCGGCGGCGGGCTTGCCACCACCTGCCGGGCCGGGCCGTACCCGGCCTCACGCACCGCCACCGCCGCGCGCTCTTCAGCGACATGGCTGCCGTATCCCATCAGGCCGATGTAGAGCGCGACGGCGGCCACCGCCGCCCGTGCCGGAGCCTCGCGTTTCCGGCGCCGCGAGAGGAACACGCCGAGGCCGAGCGCGATCCACACCCACACGTCGATGATGAACAGCGTGTCGCCGTAGAACCATCGCTCCGTGAACGGCATCAGGAAGCGGATGCCGTAGACGTTCAGGAAATCGAGCGCCGGGTGCGACAGCACACCGATGGCGGAGAGCGCGAGCAGCCAGCCGAAACGGACGGGCGGGCGGCTTTCCGGTCGCGTTCCGTGCCGTGCCTGCCAGCGGTCGAACGCCCGCATGGCGATGGCGAGGCCGGGGATGAAGATGACCCATGCCAGCGGCCCGTGCGTGATGCCGCGCCGGAACGCGAGGTTCTCCCCGAACGCGAGGCCGATCGCATCGACATCCGGCAGGTTCGCGGCGATGACGAGCGTCGCCACGGCAAGGCCCGTCCTGCGCTTGAGGCCCGCTTCGCCGAGCGCCCATGCGGCGAGCGAGTGCGTGAGATTGTCCATGTTCGCCGCACCTTATTGGGCCGGCATCGCCCTTTCAATGATCGCCGCCGTGTCGATGGCGGCGCTGCTCGCGCCGTAGGCCTGCGCGGGCTCCTCGAAGCGCAGGCGAACGAAGGCCTCGGCGGCGGGCGCCTCGCCCGCGATGAGCGTCGCGGCCTCGGCCAGCATCGCGGCGCGCTCCACGAAATGCCGGGCGCGGTGCTCGGGCTGCGCGGTGAAGTCGATGCCGTCGAGCGCGGCGTCATAGGCGGCATGGCGGCCGCGCGCGTCCTCGAGGAAGGCGCGCAGCGCGTTCACGCCTTCCGGCTCGCGGCTCATGGCGCGCAGCACGTCGAGCGCGATGACGTTGCCGGAGCCTTCCCAGATGGCGTTCAGCGGCGACTGGCGGAACAGGCGCGGCATCGGGCCGGTTTCCACGTATCCCGCGCCGCCGTGCGCCTCCATCGCCTCGTAGACGAAGCCCGGCGCGCGCTTGCAGACCCAGTATTTCGCGATGGGCGTCAGCAGGCGGGTGAGCGGGTCGTCGGCGTCGAAGGCCTGCGCGAGACGGAAGGCGAGCGCGGTCGCGGCCTCGCTCTCCACGGCGAGGTCGGCGAGCACCGTGGCCATCGCGGGCTGATCGACGAGGCGCTTCTGGAAGGCCGAGCGGTGCGCCGCGTGCCAAAGCGCCTGCGCGAGCGCCGCGCGCATGTTCGCCGCCGACCCCACCACGCAGTCGAGCCGCGTGTGCTGCACCATGCGGATGATCGTCGCGACGCCGCGTCCTTCCGGCCCCAGCCGCTCGGCGAGCGCGCCGTCGTATTCCACCTCCGAGGAGGCGTTGGAGCGGTCGCCGAGCTTGTCCTTGAGGCGCATCACGCGGAAACCCGCATTGCGCGTCCCGTCCGGCAGCCAGCGCGGCAGCAGGAAGCAGGTGAGGCCCCGCTCGGTGTAGGCGAGCGTCAGGAACGCATCGCACATCGGCGCCGAGCAGAACCACTTGTGCCCGGTGAGGCGGAACCAGTCGCGTGCGGCGTCCACGGCCTCGGCGCGCGTCGTGTTGGCGCGGACGTCCGAGCCGCCCTGCTTCTCGGTCATCGCCATGCCGATGGTGACGCCCACCTTCTCCGCCGCCGGACGGACGGAGGCGTCGTAACGCGACGCGGTGATGCGCGGCACCCACGCCGCCGCGATCTCCGGCTCCGCCATCAGCGCCGGAACGGCCGCGTAGGTCATCGTCATCGGGCAACCGGTTCCGGCGTCGACCTGCCCGAGCGTGAACGCCAGCGCGGCGTGCAGCACATGGCCCGCCGCCGTCCCGTCCCACGCCGCGCCCGCCACGCCGTTGTCGAGGCCGAGCGCCATGAGCCGGTGATAGGCCGGGTGGAACTGCACCTCGTCGATGCGCCGCCCGAAGCGGTCGTGCGTCTCCAGCACCGGCGCGTGGCGGTTGGCGAGCACGCCCGCCTCGATCATCGCCGCCGAGCCGACCTCACGTCCGAAACGCGACAGCCGCTCCCGATGCGCTGCGCCGCCCGCCCGCGCCACGGCATCCGTCAGCGCGCGGTCGGAGGCGAAGGCGTCGTAGTCCTCGAAGGGCGGCGGCTGGTTCAGGACCTCGTGCGTGCCGAGGTCCTCGACCGGGCGGAATGCCGACACCGCATCAGTTCCGGAACGACGGGTCGATCCGGTCCAGCTTCCTGAGCAAGGCGGGCCACGCCAGCATCCGGCTGACGAGCGACATGCCCTGCCCGCTCGACTGGTCCTTCACCTTCTCGGGCGTGCCCTGCGGCGGCGTGTTCAGGTTCTCGCGCCCGGCGGCGAGCATGTGCACCTGCGCCTCGCAGGCGCGCTCGAGGAAATAGATGCGCAGGAAGGCGTCCGCCACGGTCTCGCCCACGGTAAGCGTGCCGTGGTTGCGCAGGATCATGGCGTTCTTCGTGCCCATGTCCGCGACCAGCCGCTCGCGCTCGTCGAGGTCGGTCGCGATGCCTTCATAGTCGTGATAGGCGACGTCGTGCTGCGCGATCATCGCGGTCTGCGTGTGCGGCAGCAGGCCGAAATCCATCGCCGAGACCGCCTGCCCGTAGGGCGTGTGCAGGTGGATCACCGCCTTCGCGTCCTCGCGCGCCATGTGGATCGCGGAATGGATCGTGAAACCCGCCGGATTGGTGAGGTAGGGCGTCTCGCCGACGGCATTGCCGTGCACGTCGATCTTCACGAGGCTCGACGCGGTGATCTCCTCGAACATCAGGTTGTACGGGTTGATCAGGAAATGATGCTCCGGGCCGGGAACGCGCACCGAGAGGTGCGTGAAGATGAGGTCGTCCCACCCGTAGAGCGCGACGAGGCGGTACGCCGCCGCGAGATCGACGCGGACGTTCCATTCCTCATCCGAGACCTTGCTCTGCACCGACGGCATCTGGATCGCGGTGGCCATGATTCTCTCCCCGGCATCGTTCAGCCTCTCGCCCAGTGTGCCGCAGCGGCGGCGCGATGCAAAGCTGGCAGGTTTCGGGGTACGGGGCGCGTGATCTCACTGTCACATTCCCGGCCTAACAGGCTTGCCGAACGCCATCGGGAAGGGCCACCATGAGCATCCGTCTCCGCCGCCGCGACCTTTTCGCGGGCCTTGCAGGTCTCGGCGCCGCGCTGCCGGGCCGCGCCTGGGCGGCGGCGCTCGGGCGGGGCTTCACGCACAATGTCGCGAGCGGCGAGCCGTCGCAGACCGGCGTGCTGCTGTGGACGCGCTACGTGCCTGCCGGGGATGCCGCGGCGCTCACCGCCGAGGTCGCCGAGGACGCGGGCTTCACGCGTGTCGTCGCGCGCAGCGAAACGGCGGCGGAGGCATCGGCCGACCACTGCGCCCGCGCCCGCGCCGAGGGGCTGGAGCCGGGGCGCTGGTACTACTACCGCTTCCGTGCGGCCTCCGGCGAAACCTCGCCCACGGGCCGGACGCGGACGCTGCCGGCGGGGCGCACCGGGCGCTTCAACATCGCGGTCTTCTCCTGCTCCAACCTGCCGTTCGGCCTGTTCAACGCCTACGCCCACGCGGCGGAGCGGCAGGACATCGACCTTCTCGTCCACCTCGGCGACTACATCTACGAGTACGGGCGCGGCACCTACCCGAGCGCCGCCGAGGCGATGCCGGGGCGCATCCTCGAACCGGCGCACGAGATCGTGACGCCCGCCGACTACCACCCCCGCTACGCCGCCTATCGCCGCGACCGGGACTTGCAGACGCTGCACCAGCGCTTCCCGATGATCTCGATCTGGGACGACCACGAGTTCGCGAACGACACGTGGAAGGACGGCGCCGAGAATCACCAGCCGGAAACGGAAGGTCCGTGGGCGGCGCGCAAGGCGGCGGCGAAGGCTGCGTACCGGCACTGGCTGCCGATGTCCGACGCGCCCTACAAGGCGTATGAGATCGGCGACCTCGCGACGCTGATCCGGCTCGACACGCGGCTGGAGGGTCGCGACCGGCAACCGGAACTCGCCGATGCGTTCAAGCTGGCGGACGATCCGGCGAAGGCGCTGGCGGCGTTCCGCGACACCGTGTGGGCCGATCCCGCGCGCCAGATGCTCGGCACCGCGCAGGAGGCGTTCCTCGCGGATGCGCTCGCTCGATCCGTGAAGGCGGGCACGCGCTGGCAGGTGGTGGCGCAGCAGATTCTCGCGGGCGAGACGAAAGTGCCCGCGGACGCCGACGCCTCGTGGCTCGGCGGCACGCCGCCCGACTACGTGAAGCAGCGTTTTCAGGCGGGCGTGCTCGCCGGAAAGGTCGGGCTGCCGTTCAACTTCGATTCTTGGGGCGGCTATCCGGCGGCGCGGACGTGCTACCTCGGCGCGGCGCAGGCGGCGGGCGCGAACCTGCTGAACCTCGCCGGAGACAGCCACAACGCATGGGCCTGCGACCTTGCGAACAACGGTGCGGCCGCGGGCGTGGAGTTCGGCGTGCAGGGCGTCACCTCGCCGGGCATGGAGAGCTACATGCGCGGCGCGAACCCGAAGCAGGTGGCGGCGGCGCTGATCGGTGCGAACCCGGAACTCAAGTGGTGCGAGACGAGCCGCCGGGGCTACATGACGCTGTCGCTGACGCCCGACGCGGCGCAGTGCGACTGGCACTTCCTCGAAACGATCCGGGCGCGGTCGACGGCGCTGGCGGCGACGCACAGCGCGCGGGTGCGGCCGGGCACGAACCGGATCGAGGCCTGACGGCCGCTTGCAAAATAGGACGGGAGCGGCTGGAGAGCGCGCTCCGGCGTGCTCCGCGAAGCCCGGATTTCCCGCGAAGTTGATGAAGCTGAGACATGCTCGCGCGTGAGCGTGCGGCGCTCGTGCGCGCCGGTGTTCGGTGGTTGAGGATATTCATGTGCGCGCGGGGAACGGGCGCGCTTCAAAGAGCAGCGGCCCTGCCTTGCATGGCCGATCCTATTTCGGAAGCCTCTTCGGCTTGAGCCCGGTCATGCCGCATGGCCCCTTACACCCGGAGGCCGCTACCGTGGTTATGGGTCCCGGCCTTCAGGAGGCTATTTGAGCTTTGGTTTTGATGAGGGGAAACCACTCTCAGGCGCAGTTTGCAAACGCGTCCCGCGACACGAATTCCATCAGGCGGCAGGTAATCATTCGCCAGCTCTGCTCCTGCAGCTGCGCCGCGCGCTCGGGGAATTGCACGGCCATGCGTGCCGTGCTGCCGGACGAATCGCAAATGATGATGCAGAACGCTTCCAGCTCCTCCCGGGGGATGTTCGGAAGAAGCGTTTTCAGAGTGTCGGAGAGGATTGACGCGTTGCAGAACGTGTCTTCCCAATCGAGCTGACGCAGGGGTTCAAAGGTTTGCGCGCCGAACCAGATTTCCCGATAGCCGGTATTTTCGTGCAGATATGTCCAGGCGAAATCGAGGATGCTGCGAAGGGCCGCGAGGAAGCCGGAGATGCTGTCCGTTTCCTTGAAAAGCGACCGGTTATAGTCCTCGATCGCCTGATGATAGCGTGTAACGAGCTGCCCCAGCAGGTCTTCGCGACTTGCGAAATACTGATAGACGGAACCGATCGGCACTTCCGCGCGCTCGGCGACCTCGTTCATCTTCAGGTCGCCGACGCCGCGCTCCACCAATAGCGCTTCGGCGGCGGTCAGGATGCGATTCACCCGGTCGCGGGCGCGTCGCTGGATGGGGGTGCGCCTTGGAGCGGCGCTGTCTTTCTCGATACGCATTCGCTCTCCATAAACGAGTATTGCTCACGTTTCAAAAAGATGATAGCTGCTCACATATTGGAAGCGGGAGTGGGCAATGACAGAGGGCGATGTTGCGGGTGGGCGTGGTGTGCCGGTTGCGGAGGACGTGGAGGACCGCAGCGACACGGTCTGCATCGTAGGTGCGGGGCCGCACGGCCTGATCGCAGCGCGGGCCATGCGGAAATCCGGCCTGAAAGTCGAGATTGTCGAGCGCCACAGCGGTGTTGGCGGTCTCTGGGACATCGCCAACCCCGGCACGCCCATGTACCGCAGCTGCCACTATATTTCGTCGCGGAACACATCGGCCTATCCGGACTACCCGATGCCGGATGATTATGCCGATTACCCGAGTAATACTCACATTCTAGCTTATATTCAGGGCTTCGCCAGCAAGTTCGATCTGATTCGGCTCGCCGAGTTCAATACGGAGGTCCAGCACGCCGAGCCGCTGGAGTCCGGGGACTGGATCGTCACGCTGAAGCATCTGCCGGGCGGAGCGGTGCAGCGCCGCCGTTACCGGGCGCTGGTCTGCTGCCCGGGCAGCAACTGGCACCCCCGGATGCCGGCGCTGGAAGGCGCGTTCTCGGGCGAGATCATCCATTCCGCCGCCTACACCGACAGCGACCAGCTTGAAGGCAAGCGCGTGCTCGTCATCGGGCTCGGCAACAGCGGCGCGGACATCGCCTGCGATTCCGCGCGCTCAGCCGCCGCCACGTTTATCAGTGTGCGCCGCGGCTATCATTTCGTGCCGAAATATGTGTGCGGTATGCCGCTTCTGGAATTCCTGCGCGGCAGCCGGGAGGGGATTCCGAAGCATATCGCAGAGCTTCCGCTCGAGGACCTGTTCTACATCATCGTCGGCGATCCCACGCGCCTCGGGCTGCCCAAGCCCGATCATGGGCTCCTCGAAAGCCATCCGCTGCTGAACACGCAGCTCATCCACCACCTGGGGCACGGCGATGTCGTCGCCAAGGGCGCGATCGAGCGGCTGGACGGTAGCGGCGTGGTGTTCAAGGACGGCACGCGCGAGAACGTCGATCTTATCATCTGCGCCACCGGCTATGATCACCTGATCCCGTTCATCGATCCGGAGCTGATCGATTGGCAGGACGGGCGCCCGCAGCTCTACCTCGGGTCATTCAGTGCGCGGTATCCGACCCTGTTTACCTTCGGGCTGATCGAGGCCGCAGGCGCGCCCTATCTGCAGGGCGATCAGCTGAGCGTGATGGCGGCCCACTATCTGAAGGCGCGAAAGGAAGCGCCGGACGCCGCGAGGACGTGGGAGCAGCTGGTTCAGAGCGATGTCATCGATCTCAAGGAGGGGATGCACTACATCGCGACGAACCGCACCGCCAACTACGTCAACGTCGAGGTTTTCGTGCGCGAAGTGGAGCGCGTGCGTGCGTTGATGGGATGGCCTGAAGTCAGACCCGGTTTTTACGACCCGGCCTGCGCGCCGGCGCTTGCTGCTGCGGAATAATCAGGAAAACAACACAATTTCAGGAGGGGAAAATGGGAAGTCGACTGAAAAGCGCGACCTGCGTCGTGCTGCTTGCGGGATCTGCTTCGTTCGTGTGGGGCACACAGGCGTTCGCCCAGAGCGAAAGTGCGGGAGATGCGACCGACGAGATCATCATCACCGCGCAGCGACGCGAGGAGTCGCTGCAAAAGGTGCCCATCGCGGTGACGGCGTTCTCCGGTGAGCGGCTGAACGAACTCGGGTTGCAGGACAGTGTCGATCTCGGGGATTTCACGCCGAACCTCCAGATCAACGAGATCGCGGGCCCCGGTTCGCAGCCGGCGATCTTCCTGCGCGGCATCGGTCTCAACGATTTCAGCCTCAACAATTCGGGGCCGGTGGCGCTCTACACGGACGAGGTCAATCTCAGCGCGTTCGGCGCGCAGAATTTCGCGATGCTCGACCTCAACCGGGTCGAGGTTCTTCGCGGACCGCAGGGCACGCTCTACGGACGCAACACCACGGGCGGCGCGGTCAATTTCGTTTCCAACCTTCCCGGCGACAGCTTCGAAGGCCATGCCATCGCCAGCTACGGATCGTACAATGCCGTTCGCGGCGAGTTCGTCGCCAGCGGTCCGCTGAGCGATACGGTCGGCGTGCGCGTCGCCGCGCTGCGCAACTATGCCGAGGGCTATTTCAAGAACGTGCTGACCGGCCAGCGCTCGAACGGCGCCGATGCGTGGGCGCTTCGGGGCACGCTGCGCTTCCGGCCGAACGACAGGCTCGACATGATCCTGCGCGGCCGGTTCGACCGGAGCACCAACCGTTTCACGTGGTACGATCAACTCGGCATGTTCGATCCGGCCTCGGTGATCGCGGGGGCCCCCGCGTTCTGCGCGGACGCGCAGATCCTGGCGGGCCAGTGTGTCGACGCGTTCGGCTACAGCGATCAGGATCCCAAATACCGGGGTCGCTTTAGCGGCAACGCAAGGCTGAAGAACGAAGCCTATGGCACGTCGCTGCGCATGGCGCTCGATCTGGATGCCGCCCAGATCATCTCCGTCACCGGCTACAACGAAGCCGAGAACTTTTTCCCCGAAGATACCGATGTCAGCCCGAACAGGTTCATCGAGGTGGCGCTCGGGGCGAAATCGAAAACCTTCTCGCAGGAGCTGCGCGCCAGCGGCGAAGCCGGCTTCATGAACTGGATCGTCGGCGCCTTCTATTCGTGGGAACGCATCACGCAGGACCAGACCGCCGACATGCTGCGCGACGCGCGGCCTTCGCCTGATGCGTTCTTCTCCCGCCACCTCAACCGTCAGAGCGGCGAGACCTATGCGGCGTTCGGACAGGTCGAGGCGAAGATCGCGGACCCGCTCACGCTGGTTGCGGGCCTGCGATACACGCACGACGAGAAGGACTTCCGGACCCGGCTGCAATTCGAGGAACCCGGTCTCGTCATTCCGCTGTTCGATACGCCGCTTTCCTTCAAGGACAGCAACTGGTCGTGGAAGCTGGGGCTGAACTACGAGCCGAGCGCGGATTGGCTGCTCTACGGCAGCGTTTCGCGGGGCTACAAGGGCGGCGGCTTCAACGGCGGTTTCATCTTCGATCCGGCGCAGAACGTACCGTTCGAAACCGAGGAGCTCACCTCCTATGAAGTCGGCGCGAAGGGACGCTTGTTTGATGATCGCGTGACGCTGAACATGGCGGGCTTCTACTACGATTACCGCGACATCCAGGTGTTCTCGCAGTTCGATTCGAACGGGTTCCCGGTTACGCTGCTGGTGAATGCACCGAAAGCCGAACTTTACGGTGCGGAGATGGAACTCTCCGCGCGGCTGGGCGGCGGCTTTTCGTTCAACACGGCCGTCGGGCTGCTCCATTCCGAGTTCAAGGACTTCCCGAGCGACTTTGGAGACTTCTCCGGCAATCGCCTCGCCCGTGCGCCGAGCGTGACGCTGAGCGGCGGCATCCGCTACGAGAACGATATCTCGCAGGCCGCACGGCTGCAGGCGAATATCGATGTGAGCCACCGCAGCTTTGTCTACTACAATACGGAAAACACGGCACTGGGCCGCGAGCCGGCCTACACGCTGGTGAACGGCCGCATCGGGGTGACGTTCGACGAACGCTATTCGGTCGCGCTTTGGGGCCGGAACCTGTTCGACACCTATTATGCGGTGAACCGGAACCCGCTGGCCGACTTCGGCTTCGTACAAGTCATTCCGGGAGAGCCCCGCGCTGTCGGCATCGAGCTGGGCGTGACCTTCTAGTCCCTTGCAGACGGCGATTGCGGAAAGGTGCCATGGAACGCAGCGTTGCAGGATATCTCGACCGGTGGTCGGTGCGGCCGGGAGAGGCGCTTCAGGTCTTCGTCAGCTCCGATGCACCCGGCGTCTATCCCGTTGGTATCGTGCGGCTGTTCGGCTGCGACAGTCGCTGCGATCCGCCGACCTATGCCGAAGAGCCGGCCGGTTTCGATTGTCCCGAGGTGCTTGACGTTGCCCGGCATCCTACAGTCGCCGGTTCCTGCGTAAGGGTCGATTGCAGCCGCCAGCCGCTTGCCGTTCCCGAGCGGGTCACGCTCACGCTGTTCCTACATGTCAGCACCTTTCTGCCGCACGATGCGATCGTCGCCAGCGTCAACGCGGACGCCGTCCTCATCGGTATCGGTGCCGACGGGCATCTCTTCGTGGAATGCGGCGGTGCGCGCGTCGCGGCATCCGCGCCGATCCGGCTGCAGCGCTGGACGTTTCTTGCCTGCACGATCGAGAGAGCGAACGGCACCGTCGAGCTGAAATCGAAAACGCTCGCCGGAACGGGCAGCGACGAACCCGGGGGCCCGTGGCTGACGCAGTCCGGCGTGCTGCCGGCGGCATCGTCGCTTGCGGCGATCGAGGACCTTCACTTCGGCGCGGCCGCGAACGGCAACGCGCGGCGCGGCTTCACCGGCAAGCTCGAAGCACCGGCGCTTCACGGCGGCGTGACGGAAAGCGATCTGGACAGGCTGATCGTGGACGCAAGCTGTGCACCGGTCCTGCCCTCAACCGTCGCGGCATGGGATTTCAGCCGCGATATCGGATCGGAGGTCGTGTCGGAGCGGATCGCCGGGCGGAGCGGGGAGACCGTGCAGCAGCCGCTTCGCGGCGTCACGGGCCGCCTGTGGAACGGCAGTGCATTCGACTGGAAACACGCGCCGGAGCATTACGGCGCGATCCGGTTTCATGTCGACGACATGGCTGATGCCGGATGGCCTGCCAGCTTGCGGTTGAATATCCCGGAAAACACGCCTTCAGGCCTCTATGCGGTTCGGGTCGGCGCGGCGGCGGACCGGGCATGGATGCCGTTCTACGTGTTGCCGCAGAAGGGCACGGCAACGTCGGACATCGCCTTTCTCGCGCCGACGGCCAGCTATCTCGCTTATGCCAACGTCATCGTGCCGACCGTGATGCCCGAGCACGTCGCGCAAATGAATCTGGACGGCCCGACCGACCGGTTCCTGCTTTCGCATCCCGAGTTCGGCTTTTCGCTTTACGAGACGCATCCCGATGGCGCCGGCAAGGCCGTCAGCACCTGGCATCGGCCCATCGTCAACGTGGCGCCGTGCACGGTCAACTGGGGTTTTACCGCGGACGGGGACATCATCGCCTGGCTCAAGGCTATCGGTCAGCCGGTCGACATGCTCACCGACGACGTGCTCGATCGCGAAGGTGCCGCGCTCCTCACGCCTTACCGGGTGGTGATCACGGGCACGCATCCGGAATACTGGTCGCTGCCGATGATGAACGCCGTGCGTGGTTTCCTCGATCGCGGCGGACGGCTCATCTACATGGGCGGCAACGGTTTCTACTGGCGTGTCGCGTTTCATCCCACGCTTCCGGGCGTCATGGAGATTCGCCGCGCGGACGACAGCACGCGCGGATGGCGGGCGGAGCCCGGCGAATATTACAACAGCTTCGACGGCGGCCTGGGCGGCCTCTGGCGCCATCAGGGCTTGCCGCCGCAGCGGCTGGTCGGCGTTGGCTTTGCCGCACAGGGCTTCGGCGGCGGACGCCCGTATCAGCGCACGGGCGCAAGCCATGATCCCCGCGTCGCCTTCATCTTCGATGGGATCGACGGAGACATTATCGGCGATTTCGGCAGCCATGGCGGTGCTGCGGCCGGCGAGGAGATCGACCGGGCAGACATCGTGCTCGGCACCCCGTCGCACGCGCTCGTGGTCGCCTCGGCGAGCGGCTTCAATGACGCGATGCTCCGCGCCAAGGAGGAACTGCTGATGACCGTGCCGGCCGGGATCGCCGACCCCGATGTACGCGCAGACATGACGTTCTTCGAAACGCCGTCCGGCGGCGCGGTGTTTTCCACCGGTTCGATCTCGTGGGGCGGCAGCCTTGCACACAACTGCTATGCCAATTCCGTGGCGCGCGTGACGGGAAATGTTCTCCGGCGCTTTCTCGATCCGCGCCCGTTTCCGTACCCGGGCAGCGCTCTTTGATGGAGGCACAGTATGTTCAGGCTTGATGGAAAATGCGCGGTCGTCACCGGAGCCGCATCCGGCATCGGCGCGGCGACCGCCGACCGCCTGGCGGCGGCGGGCGCCCGCGTGTCCACGCTCGATCTCACGCCCACCGGGGCGCTCGCGGCCAGGGCGGGCGGTATCGGTATCGAGGTCGATGTATCCGATGAACGGGCAATGGCGGATGCAATCGCGCGTGCCGCCGCGGCCATGGGCGGCCTCGACATCATGGTCAACAATGCCGGGATCGGTGATGGCGAGCCGCTGCTCGAAGGGCATGGAACGCTGCTCTACGAGCGCATGTTCCGCGTGAATACGCTCGGCGTCGTGATCGGCACGCGGCACGCGGCGGCGATCATGGCCAGTCAGGGCCGTGGCGGCGCCATCGTGAACACCGCCTCGCTGGCCGGAACCTTTGGCTTTCCCACCTACGGCGCATACTCGGCGTCCAAGGGAGCCGTCGTGTCTTTCACGCGTGTGGCGGCAACCGAGCTGGGGCCGCTCGGCATCCGTGTGAACTGCATCTGTCCGTCCACCGTCGATACGCCGATGATGGATGATCCCGCGGCGGCGGCGGAGGGCGCGATGATGGCCACGGCGACTCCGCTCGGCCGGATCTGCAAGCCGAACGAGGTGGCCGCGCTGATCCATTTTCTGGTCGCCGACGACTGTGCTTTCGTCTCGGGGCAGGCTGTTCTCATAGATGGCGGCGTTACTGCCGGCTTTTCTCCCGCGCTCATCGAGACGCTGGCGACCGCAGGGGCACAACAGACAATCTGATCGCATTCCCGCGTCAAGGCCCCTTCAGGAAGAATCATCAGATGCCGCAAACCTACAGTCTGATCATTGACGGCGCGTCTGTTGAGGCGAGCGCGTATTTCGACGTGCTGAACCCTGCGGACGGGACCGTGTTCGCGCGGTGCCCGTCGGCGCGCGCGTCGGATCTGGACGCGGCGGTCGCGGCGGCGCGGCGTGCGTTCCCGGCGTGGGCGGGGACGCCGGACGCCGAGCGCAAGGCGGCGGTGAACGCGATGGCGGACATCATAGAGGCGAACGCCGCCGAGCTTGCCGGGCTGGTGACGCTGGAACAGGGCAAGCCCCTGGGCGGGCTCGGCTCGCAGTGGGAGATCGGCGGCGCGGTGGCGTGGACGCGCCACACCGCGAGCCTCGACCTGCCCGTGGAGACGATCCAGGACGACGCGGGCGGCCGTGTGACGCTGCACAGGAAGCCGATCGGCGTCGTCGGCTCGATCACGCCGTGGAACTTCCCGGTGATGATCGCGATCTGGCACATCATGCCGGCGATCCGCGCGGGCAACACCGTGGTGCTGAAGCCCTCACCCTACACGCCGATCGCGACGCTTCGCCTCGCCGAGCTGCTGCAGGCGGCGCTGCCGCCCGGCGTGCTGAACGCGGTGGCGGGCGAGGACGAGATCGGCCGCGCCATGTCGGTGCATCCGGGCATCGACAAGATCGTGTTCACGGGCTCGACGCGCACGGGGCGGCGCGTGATGGCGAGCGCGGCGGAGACGCTGAAGCGGCTGACGCTGGAGCTCGGCGGCAACGACGCGGCGATCGTGCTGCCCGACGCCGATCTCGATGCCGTCACCGAGAAGCTGTTCTGGGGCGCGTTCATCAACAACGGCCAGACCTGCGCAGCGATCAAGCGGCTCTACGTGCACGATTCGATCTACGACGCCGTGTGCAGGCGGCTCGTCGACTATGCCGCGAACGTGAAGGTGGGCGACGGCCGCGAGGCCGACAGCGCGCTCGGCACGGTGCAGAACCGGATGCAGTTCGACCGCGTGCGCACGCTCGTCGACGCGGCGATCGCGGACGGCGCCCGACCCTGTGCGGCGGCGCGCCGATGGAAGGCGCGGGGCTGTTCTATCCGGTGACGATCCTTGCCGACGCGAAGGACGGCATGGCCATCGTCGACGAGGAGCAGTTCGGCCCGGCGCTGCCGGTGATCCGCTACAGCGACGTCGAGGATGCGCTGGCCCGCGCCAACGACAACCCGAGCGGCCTCGGCGGCTCGGTGTGGTCGCGCGACGTCGCCAGGGCCGCGGCGCTCGCGGGCCGTCTCGAATGCGGCAGCGCGTGGGTCAACGCCCACGGCGCCATCCGCCCCGACGCCCCCTTCGGCGGCGTCAAGCAGTCCGGCATCGGCGTCGAGTTCGGAACCCTCGGACTCGCCGAGTTCACAACCGTTCAGGTCATTCACCAATGAACGGGGACACAGGCAAAGGAAGAGCGCGTCTGGAAAAGGACCTTGCCGGCAAGGTCGCCTTCGTGACCGGGGCGGGAAAGGCGCGCGGCATGGGCGCTGTAACCGCCGCGACGTTGGCTGCGAGAGGCGCCACCGTGGTTCTGTCGGATCTGTGCCGTGCCCGGCCAGAGTTGCATTGGGGTGCGCTCACGATCGGCGACAGCCAGGAGGAGCTGGAACGCCTTGCGGCGGAGATACGGCAGGCTGGTGGCGAGGCGCACGCGATGGCCGTTGACGTAACCGATCGCGCACAGGTGGAAGAGGCGCTGGCAAGCTGTGCCCGGCGCTTCGGCAGCCTCGACATTCTTTTCAATAATGCCGGCACGGTTGCCGGTGCCGGGCCGTTTCTGGAGGTGAGCGACGCGGACTGGGGCCTCAGCTTCGCCGTCAACGTGCAGGGCATGATCAACACGTGCCGGGCCGCCATCCCCGTCATGCTGGCGCGCGGTGGCGGCGCGATCGTCAACAACTCGTCGTTGCTGGGGATCACGGCGGTCGCGGGCTATAGTGCGTACACGACGACGAAACATGCCGTCATCGGCCTCACCAAGACCATCGCTGCGGAATTCGGCAGCGGCGGCATCTGTTGCAACGCCATTTGCCCCGGCATGATCCAGACCCAGATGGGCGTGACCGAGGCTGAGATGATGGCGCGCGAACACGGTGTCAGCGTAGCGGAGGCCGAGCAGATGATGTCGGCGCCGGCCGCACTGCGCCGTTGCGGAACCCCCGAGGAAGTCGCCGATGTCGTCGCCTTCCTCGCAGGGCCCGGAGCCCGTTTCCTGACTGGGCTGGCCGTTCCGGTTGCCGGCGGCTTTCCAATGGGGTTGTGACGTGATCCTGGCGACATACCCGGAAAGATGCAGATTCAGATCGTTTAAGAGAGTGAGCGACTGAGCCCCCTTCCCCGTCCGAGTCCGAACCGACCTGAGAGCTTCCGGGACAGCCCGCGCTCCGGTTTCCATTCGAGCCCTGGCCGGCGCGCACGTGGGCGCGGCAGCGACTCCATCTGCGCGTCGCGTTCAGGCTGCGCGCGAGGCTCGCCATCCCGGCATTGATCCTCGAGCGCCTCCGCTTCGCCGGGATGACGATAAAAAGGATGAAGAGGGTCAGAGTCCTAGCGCGAGGAAGGCGGCAACTTCGGTCAGCACCACGGTCCTGTCGAGATAGGCGTCGCCGATGCCGCGGGCGAGGACGAAGGGGGTGGCGCCGCCTGCGGCTTTCTTGTCCTGCTGCATGTGGTGGAGGAGCGCCTCGACATCGAAGCCGAAGCCCTTGGGGCTGACGGGCAGGCCCGAGGCGGCGAGGTGCGCCCCGGCGCGCGCGGCGTCCTCCGCGCTGCACAGGCCCCGACGCGCCGAGAAGGCGAAGGCCATCACCATGCCCATCGCGACGGCTTCGCCGTGCAGCAGGCGGTCGGAGAAGCCGGTTTCCGCCTCGAAGGCGTGGCCGAAGGTGTGGCCGAGGTTGAGGAGGGCGCGGCGGCCGCTCGTCTCGCGCTCGTCCTCCGCGACGATCGCCGCCTTCATGCGGCAGCTGTGCGCGATGGCATGGACCTGCGCGGCGCGGTCCCCGGCGAGGAGCGCGGCGCCGTTCGCCTCGCACCACGCGAAGAAGTCCGCGTCGCCGAGGAGGCCGTACTTCACGACCTCCGCGTACCCTGCACGCATCTCGCGGGGGCCGAGTGTGTCGAGAAGCTCCGGGTCGATCAGCACGCGCGCGGGCTGATGGAAGGCGCCGACGAGGTTCTTGCCCGCGGCGGCGTTGATCGCCGTCTTGCCGCCGACCGACGAATCGACCTGCGCGAGCAATGTCGTCGGGATCTGCACGAATTCGCAGCCGCGCCGCGCGACGGCGGCGGCAAAGCCGGTGAGATCGCCGATAACGCCGCCGCCGAAGGCGATGACGGCGTCTCCGCGCTCGACGCCCGCCGCGAGGATACGCTCGACGAGCGTTTCGAGCGAGCGCCAGTTCTTCGTCGCCTCGCCCGCCGGGAAGATCACGGGGTCGACCGGACGGCCGAGCGCGGCCACGAGCCTGTCGAAGTGCGCGGCGGCGACGGTCTCGTCGGTGACGACGAGCTGCGGACGGCCGCTTTTCGGCAGCGCGATCTCGCGCCCCGCCTCGGCGAGCACGCCCGGCGCGATGACGATGTCGTAGGCGCGCGCGCCAAGCTCGACCCGAACGGTTTCCCTCACGCGGTTTCCCCCAGACGGCGGAGTTCCGCCACGATGGCATCGACGGCGATGTGATGCGGCGCGGGCTGGCTCGGCACGCGAGTCTGCGCCTCGGCATAGACGGGATTGCGCACGGCGGCGAGATCGCGGAGCACCTGCCCGGCATCCTTGTCCTTGAGGAGCGGCCGGTGGTCGCGCTTGGAGACGCGCTCGACGAGCGTGTCGATGTCGGCATCGAGCCAGACCGCGATGGCGCTTTCGAGCACGCGCGCGCGGGTTTCGGGATCGACGAACGCGCCGCCGCCGGTCGCGATCACCTTGGGCGGGCCGGAGATGAGGCGCGCGATCACGCGGCGCTCGCCTTCGCGGAAATACGCCTCGCCGTAGCGCGCGAAAATCTCCGAAACCGTGAGCCCGGCCGCCGCCTCGATGGCCTCGTCGGCGTCCACGAACTCGAGGCCGAGACGCCTGGCGAGCCGCCGCCCGATCGTGGTTTTCCCTGCGCCCATCAGCCCCACCAGCACGACGGAACGGCTGAGACCGCGCCTGCGGCGAACAGGCGGCGGGGAGGTGTTTTTTGGTTCGCAAGCGTTCATCGCACTCGCTATACACAGGCGCCTCGCCGAAGGCCAAGCGCGCTCCGCCGCGCTCACGCTTGGAGCGGAACGAAACCAACGCGATTGCCCCGGAGATGCGATTGTCCCGCCTGATTTTCTGGCTGCTTGTCATCATCCTCGCCATCGTCGTCATCGGCGGCGCTGTGCTGATGTTCGTCGATATTCCGCACACGACACAACGCGTCGAAGAGCCGGTTTCGAATGAAACGCTGGGTCTCTAGCACCGCCCTCGCAGCACTGTTCATCGCGACGGCAGCATCCGGGCAGGATGCGCCGAAGTCGCTGCTGCCCGACGTGTTCGGCGCGCCGCCGCCGGAAACCCCGCCGCCCGCGCCGCGACCCGTGGAACGCGAGCCGGATACGCCCGCGGCAGCCGAGACGCCGGCGGCCAGCCCGTCCGCAGGCCTGCCGGTCCCGGGGCTGCCGGGCGTGCCCGCCGCGCAGACGCCCGCCGCCCCCGACCCCTTCGCCCGCGGCCCGGCCCGTGCGGGCAGCTTCGACGTCGCGGGGCCGCTCACCGCGCGGCTCGGCGGCTACGGCATGGGCGCGTTCCAGGACAGCGACGGGCGGTTCCTGAACGGCCTGCTCCAGCGCACCAGGCCGCCGATCGCCTCGCGCTGGGGCCATATCGTGCTGCGCCGCGCGCTGCTTTCGCGGGTGCCGACGCCGAGCGGCGTGCGCCCCGCCGACTGGCTCGCCGAGCGCGCGCTGCTGCTGCTGCGCATGGGCGAGGTGGACGGCGCCAAGCTGCTCGTCGACGCGCTGCCGCTCGACCGCTACACGCCGCGCCTCTACGCGGTGGCGAGCCAGGTGCACCTCGCCGCCGCCGACATCCCCGCGCTGTGCCCGCTCGCGCCGACCGCCAAGGCGTTTTCGAAGCTGCCGTTCTGGGAAGCCGCGAACGCGATCTGCGCGGGGCTGGAAGGCGACGACATCACCGCCGCCGCGCAGTTCGACCGGCTGCGCGCGCGCCGCGCCATGCCGGTGATCGACATCGTGCTCGCCGAGCGCGCCGCGACCGTGGTGACGGGCGAAGGCCGCGGCGCCAACGTCGACTGGAGCGAGACGAAGCAGCTCAGCGCCTACCGCTTCGGCCTCGCCGCCGCCGCGGGCATCGAGATCCCGGAAACGCTTCTCGCCCGCCCGCCGGTCGCGCTCGCCGGGTGGATGATGCGCGCGCCGGGGCTTTCGATCGCGCAGCGCTCCGCCGCAGCACCGATCGCCGCCGCCTACGGCATCGCCTCGGCACGCGAACTCGCCGCGCTCGCCGCCGCGCGCATCGCGGCGATCGAACCGGGCGCGGCGGGCGAGGACGCCATCGCCGACATCCGCGCCGCCTACGCGGGCCGCAACGCCGAGGAACGCATCGCCGCGATGCAGCGCATCTGGCGGGGCGCCAAGACGCCGCAGGAACGCTACGGCGCGCTCGTGCGGACGGCGGCCGCCGCCGCGCGCATCCCGCCCGCCGCCGCGCAGGCGGACGACGCGCCCGGCCTCATCGAATCCATGCTCTCGGCGGGCTATGTGCGCGAGGCGCTGGCGTGGTGGCCGGTGCTGGCGGACGGGCCGGAGGACGCGCGGCGGGCGGCGTGGCCGTACCTCGCGCTCGCCGACCGCACCGGCAAGGTCGCGAGCGGCGACCTCGGCGCGGCGCGGGCATGGCACAGGGGGCTTTCGGGGCGCAGCGCGGACCGGAAGGCCGCGATGTTCGCCGCGGCGATGCAGGCGCTCGACCCCGGCGGCGGCTGGAGCAGCCTCGCGAGCGACTTCGGCGTCCAGCCGATCGAGAACCGCTACACGCGGCGCATCGCGGAGGCCGCCATCGCGAAGCGGCGCGGCGAGGTGGCGATCCTGGCGGCGGTCGGCCTGCAATCGAGCTGGGCGGGGGTTTCGCCCGCACAGCTTTCGGTCGTCGTCGGCGCGCTGAACCGCGCGGGCTTCACGCGCGAGGCGCGGATGATGGCGGTCGAGGCGGTGACGCGGAGTTGACCGCGCTGGATGATCGCCGCGCGATCGCGCTGTTCCTCGACATGATGGCCGCCGAGCGGGGCGCCGCCGCCAACACCATCGCCGCCTACGGCCGCGATCTTGCGCAGGCGAGCGAGGCGCTCTCCGGCCGGCTGGGCGCTGCGGATGCACGCGGGCTCGAACGGCTGGTCCACGAATGGCGCGACCTCGCGGCGACGAGCCTCGCCCGCAAGCTCTCCGCGGTGCGGCGCTTCTTCGCGTTCCTCGTGTCCGAGGGGCTGCGCGCCGACAACCCGGCGGGCGACCTCGGCTCTCCCGCAAAGGGCCGGCCGCTGCCCAAGACGCTGTCGCGCGAGGAGGTGGACCGGATGTTCGCCGTCGTCGAGGAAGAGGCGGCGTCGGGCACCCCTGCGGGGCTGCGGCTGAAAGCGCTGATCGAGCTGCTCTACGGATCGGGGCTGCGCGCGACCGAACTCGTCTCCCTGCCCCGCGCGGCGATCAAGCCGGGCACGCCCTATGCGGTGCTGAAGGGCAAGGGCGACAAGGAGCGGATGGTGCCGGTCTCGACGCGCGCCGGGGAGGCCGTGGCGGCGTGGGCGGCGACGCTCGGCCCCGGCGAGAAATACCTGTTCCCGTCCGGCGGCACGCACATGTCGCGCGTGCGGCTGTTCCAGATCGTGAAGCACCTTGCCGCCGCCGCCGGGATCGCACCCGCGCGGGTCAGCCCGCACGTGCTGCGCCACGCCTTCGCGACGCACCTGCTGGAGGGCGGCGCGGACCTCCGCGCGCTTCAATCCATGCTCGGCCACGCCGACATCGCGACGACGCAAATCTATACGCACGTGCAGTCCGCGCACCTCGTCGATCTCGTCAACCGCGCGCATCCGCTTGCCGATCGGCGCCAAGACGACTAGGCGGGGGCGATGATCACGTATCTCGAATTCGAGAAGCCCGTCGCCGAGCTGGAGACGCGCATCAAGGAACTGAAGGCGTCGGCCGGCGAAGGCGCGGTCAACATCGACGCCGAGGTGAAGAGGCTGGAAGCCAAGGTCGAGGCGCAGCTGAAGGCGATCTACGCGAAGCTGACGCCGTGGCAGAAGACGCAGGTCGCCCGCCACCCGGCGCGGCCGCACCTGAAGGACATCACCGCCGCGCTCATCACCGACTTCACGCCGCTCGCGGGCGACCGCAAGTTCGGCGAGGACTGCGCGATCATCGGCGGACCGGGGCGCTTCCGGGGCCGCCCGGTGATGGTGATGGGCCACGAGAAGGGCTCCGACACGGCGAGCCGCCTCAAGCACAATTTCGGCATGGCGAAGCCGGAAGGCTACCGCAAGGCCGTGCGCCTGATGGAGATGGCCGACCGCTTCGGGCTGCCCGTCGTCAGCTTCGTCGACACCTCGGGCGCGTTTCCCGGCATCCACGCCGAGGAGCGCGGACAGGCGGAAGCCATCGCGCGCTCGACCGAGGCGTGCCTGAGGCTCGGCACGCCGATGGTCGCCGCGATCGTCGGCGAGGGCGGATCGGGCGGCGCGGTGGCGCTGGCGACCGCGAACCGCATCATCATGTTCGAGCACGCCGTCTACGCGGTGATCTCGCCCGAAGGCTGCGCCTCCATCCTGTGGCGCACGGCGGACAAGGCGGCGGACGCGGCGGCGGCGATGAAGCAGACCGCGCAGGACCTGAAGGCGCTGAACCTCATCGACGCGATCGTGCCGGAACCGGTGGGCGGCGCGCACAGGAGCCCGCAGGCGGCGATCAAGCTGCTCGGCGACGCGGTGGAGGCGCAGCTCGCGACGATGGACGGCATGGGCGCCGACGCCGTGCGCGACGACCGGCGGACGAAGTTCCTCGCGATGGGGCGGTAGCACCTCGCCCCTCCCTGTCAGGGAGGGTCAGGCGGCGGGCGCCGTGCCATCGACCCCCACCCGGCCTCCCCTTGTCAGGGGGAGGAGAGGAAGGCGCTACTTCTTGCCGAGCTTGTCGAGCTTCGCCTGAAGCTCCGCCATCTCGCGCTTGAGATCGGCGAGTTCGCTCGCCTCGTCCGCCGGCTCGTCCTGCGGGACGGGCGGCGTCTTGCCGGCCATCATGTCGGCGGCGGCCTGGAACATCGCCATGTTCTGCTTGGCGATCGCCTCGAACGGGTTGAACGCCCCCGCCATCGACTTGCGGAACTGCTCCTGATTGCGGCGGAGCGCCGTCATCGACGCCTCGAGATAGGGCGGCACCATCGACTGCATCGAATCGCCGTACATCGCGATCAGCTGGCGGAGGAACGGCGTCGGCAGCATGGTCTGGCCGCGATTCTCCTCCTCCATGATGATCTGCGTGAGCACCGAGCGGGTGATGTCCTCGCCCGACTTCGCGTCGATGACCTTGAAGTCCACGCCCGCACGCGTCATCTCGCCGAGATGGTCGAGCGTGATGTAGCTAGATGATCCGGTGTTATAGAGACGGCGGTTGGCGTATTTCTTGATGATGATCGGGTCGGATTTGGTTTCTTCGTCGGACATGAACGACCTCGATGCTGCGGGTGCGAAAACCATAGCACGCGGCAATGCTGCGCAGCAACAGACGGCGTCGGATGCCGCGGCCGCGCCGCGCGGCCCGCATCCGCTGCCGCTGTTCCTCGACCATGCGCGGCAGGCGATCGGCGACGACCGGGCGCGCATGGACCGGTTCCTCGCCGGCCTCGCCGCCTATCAGCGCTTCGGCTGGCGGCGCGATCTCGCGGAGATGCCCGTGGCCGCGTCGGCGGGCAGCGCCGTGCTGCGCGACTACGGCCGCGGCGGGCGCCCGGCGGTGTTCGTGCCGTCGCTCGTCAACCGCGCCGACGTGCTCGACCTGACGGCGGAGCGCTCGCTGCTGCGCTACCTCGCGGCGCGCGGCGTGCGGCCGCTGCTCGTCGACTGGCAGTCGCCCGGCGCGGCGGAGGCCGGACTCTCCGTGGGCGGGTACGTCACCGAGCGGCTGCGGCCGCTGCTGGACAGCGTGGGCGAACCGCTCGACCTCGTCGGCTATTGCCTCGGCGGCACGATGGCGCTCGCCGCCGCGTCGCACCCTCTTGTGCGCCGCGTCGCGACGATCGCGGCGCCGTGGGACTTCGCGGGCTATCCGGAGACGCGGCGGCAGGACCTCGTCCGGTACTGGCGGCGCCTCGCGCCATCGCTTCCCGCGCTCGGCGGGATGCCGATGGACCTCGTCCAGCCGGCCTTCTGGTCGCTCGACCCGGCGGGCGCGGTCGCGAAGTACGAACGCTTCGCAGGCCTCGACCCGGCCTCGAAGGAGGCGCGGCTGTTCGTCGCGGTCGAGGACTGGGCGAACACCGGCCCCGCCCTCACCATCCCCGCCGCGCGCGAGTGCTTCGAGGACTTCTTCGGCGCGAACGTGCCCATCGAGGGCGGCTGGCGCGTCGACGGCAAGGTCGTCGGCCCGCCCGTGAAACCGACGCTCAACATCGTCTCGCGCAGCGACCGGCTGGTGCCCGCGATCGCGGTCGAACCGTTCGGCGAGACGCGGCTGATCGACGCCGGGCATGTGGGGATGATGGTCGGCGCGAACGCGCGCGCGCAGCTCTGGCAACCGCTCGCCGATTGGCTGATGGCCTGAAGCGCACTACATAGGCCGGGAAATTCGAAAAAAGGATTCCCGCATGGACGCAGTCATTGTCGCCGCCAAGCGCACGCCGGTCGGCAGCTTTCTCGGCAGCTTCGCAAGCACCCCCGCGCACGAGCTGGGGCGCATCGCCATCTCCGCAGCGCTCGCCGAGGCGGGCGTGGGCGCGCAGGACGTGTCGGAGGTCATCCTCGGGCAGGTGCTGACGGCGGCGCAGGGCCAGAACCCGGCGCGGCAGGCGGCGATCGCGGCGGGCATCGCCAAGGAGACGCCCGCGTGGAGCGTCAACCAGGTGTGCGGATCGGGCCTGCGCGCCGTCGCGCTCGCGGCGCAGGCGATCCAGAACGGCGACGCCAGCGTCATGATCGCGGGCGGACAGGAATCGATGAGCCTCGCCCCGCACGCGCAGCATCTGCGCGCCGGGCAGAAGATGGGCGACATCGCGTTCGTCGACACGATGATCAAGGACGGCCTGTGGGACGCCTTCAACGGCTATCACATGGGCATCACGGCGGAGAACCTCGCCGAGAAGTACCAGGTGGACCGCGCGTCGCAGGATGCCTTCGCCGTCGCCTCCCAGAACAAGGCCGAGGCCGCGCGCGCCGCCGGACGCTTCAGGGACGAGATCGTCCCCGTGACGATCAAGGGCCGCAAGGGCGACACCGTCGTCGATCAGGACGAATATATCCGCGCGGGCGCCACCATCGAGGTGATGCAGGGCCTGAAGCCCGCCTTCAAGAAGGACGGCACGGTGACGGCGGCGAACGCCAGCGGCCTCAACGACGGCGCGGCGGCGCTGGTGCTGATGTCCGCAGACGAGGCGGCAAGGCGCGGCGCCAAGGTGCTGGCGCGCGTCGCATCGTGGGCGAGCGCGGGCGTCGACCCCGCCTACATGGGCATCGGGCCGGTTCCGGCATCGCGCAAGGCGCTGGAGAAGGCCGGGTGGAGCGTCGGCGACCTCGACCTCATCGAGGCCAACGAGGCGTTCGCAGCGCAGGCGCTCTGCGTGGGGCAGGAACTCGGCTTCGATCCCGAGAAGCTCAACGTCAACGGCGGCGCCATCGCCATCGGCCACCCGATCGGCGCGTCGGGCGCGCGCATCCTGACGACGCTGCTGCACGAGATGCAGCGCCGCGACGCGAAGAAGGGCCTCGCGACGCTGTGCATCGGCGGCGGCATGGGCATCGCCATGTGCGTGGAGCGGTAGGGCCGACGCAACAATGAGACCGGGCCTCGACGCGCTGAGGGCCTATTACGCGGGCGCGGACGGGCGCAGGACGGCGCGGCTGCTCGCGCAGATCGTCGCCCCCGCGGTCCGCACCGACGCCTCGGCGCGGCTGCTCGCGCTCGGCTATCCGGCGCCGCTGCTGCAAGGCCTCGACCCCGCGCGCGTCGAGCGGCTGTGCATGGTGATGCCCGCCGATCAGGGCGCGCGGGCGTGGCCGCGGCGGGGACCGTCGTGCGCGGTGAGCGCGCGCGAGACCGAGCTGCCGTTCGTGGAGGCGCTGTTCGATCAGGCGCTGCTGGTCCATGCGCTCGAATTCGCCGATCCGCCGAAGCTGCTGCGCGAGCTGTGGCGCGTGCTCGCGCCGGCGGGGGAACTCATCCTGATCGCGCCGAACCGCGCGGGCGTGTGGACGCACTTCGAATCGACGCCGTTCGGACAGGGGCAGCCTTATGGCCGCAACGGCCTCGGCGCGCTGCTGCGCGAGGCGATGTTCGAGCCGGTCGCGTGGAAGACGGCGCTCGTGGCGCCGCCGGTGCGCGGCCTCAAATGGCTGGACCGGCCGCTGACGCGGCTGCTGCCCGCGCTCGGCGGCATCCACTTCGTGCTTGCAAGGAAGACGGACGGTCTTGCCGTCAGCCCCGTGGGCCGCGTGCGGCGCGCGTCACCCGCAAAAGCCGCCGCTCGGCAGCCAGCTCCGGACTTGCCGCGTGAACCCCATCGACGAGCGCCGCCCCGGCCATGAGCACGGCGAGCAGGCAGGCCGCGTAAAGCGCCCAGCCGAATGCGCCGGGGTAGGCTTCGAGATAGGCGTTGCCGCGCATCGCCGCGCCGAGGCCGAGGGCGTAGACGATCACGCCAGCCTCGAAGCCGTTGGTGATCCTGAAGAGCCGTCCGATGCGACGCAGCATACGCATGGCGTATTGATAGCATCCGAGCCGGAGCGGCCAAGGTGGAAATTCACGATTTGTTAACTTTTTGCCGCAGGCCACCCTCACCGACTGCGACTGGCCGGCCCTGCCGGCAAGTCTTCGTATCCTCTCCCATCAAGGGAGAGGCTTATTGGTGCCAATCCTGCGCGATGCGGCGGGAGGCGAGCCAGAGGAAGGCGGCGGCGAGGAGGTAGAAGCCGAGGCCGGTGAGGATGGCATAGCGGAGCGATTCGTCGCCGAAGCGGCTGCCGTAGAGGTCGGAGACGGCGCCGAAGAAGAGCGTGCCCGCGCCGATGCCGAGGAGGTTGTTGACGAAGAGGAAACAGGCCGAGGCGGTGGCGCGCATCGTCGGCGGCACGAGGCCCTGCACGGCGTTGACGACGGGGCCGAGCCACATCAGCGCGAGCGCCTGCGGCACGAGGAACAGCACGAACGCGAACGCCAGCGACGATTGCAGGATGCCCGCGGCATAGAAGGGCACCGCCACCACGAACGCGGCGGCGGGCACGAGCACATAGGCGCGCTTGCTCGCCTTACCCAGCCGGTCGCCGAGCCAGCCGCCCGCCCACACGCCCGCGATGCCGCCGAAGAACAGGATGGCGCCCATGTACCAGCCGATCTGGGCGAGGCCGAGGCCGAGGCTGCGCCCGAAGTAGGACGGCAGCCAGAACATGAGACCGTAGCCGCACATCGAGCTGCACGACGCGCCGAGCGAAATGAACCAGAAGGTCGGCTTGCCGACCACGGTGGCGAGCACGCGCCTGACCGGCAGGCGCTCCGCCGCCGGGGGGTCGTAGCGGCCGCGCTCCGGCTCCGGCACGCCGAGCCTGAACACGGGCACGATGAGGAGCCCGGCAAGGCCGACCGCGATGAAGGCGAAGCGCCAGTCGACCGTGCTCGCCACCCAGCCGCCGAGCACGACGCCGAGCGCCGAGCCGACCGGGATGCCGAACGAGAACACGGCGAGCGCGCGGGCGCGCTGATCGGGCGGGAAATAGTCGGCGATCAGCGAATAGGAGGGCGCGACGCCGCCCGCCTCCCCGACCCCGACGCCGAGCCGCGCGAGGAACAGCTGCCAGAAGTTCGTGGCAAGGCCGCACGCCGCCGTGAACAGGCTCCAGAGGCCGAGCGAGACGGCGATGATCGTGCTGCGGCTCATCCGGTCGGCGGCGATGGCGATGGGGATGCCGAGGCCCGAATAGAAAAGCGCGAAGGCGAGCCCGCCCATCAGGCCGAGCTCGGTGTCGCTGAGGCCGAGGTCCGCCTTGATCGGCCCGGCGAGGATGCCGATGATCTGCCGGTCGATGAAGTTGAACGTGTAGACGAGCAGAAGAAGCCCCAGTACGCGCGTTCGCATACCGGGGCCGAGGTCGGTGGGGGAACCGTTCAGAACTTGTACCCGGCCGTGACGAACACCTGCCGCGGATTACCATAATATGCCGTGAGCACGCCGTCCGCGCCGAGCGTCGGGATGAGCGCGCCCTCCGGCGTGCGGTTGTACGCGCCCGTATCCAGATTCTGGCTGAGGAACACGTAGCCCGACGTGATGTACTTCTTGTTGAGGATGTTCTTGCCGTGGACGCCGAGGCTGAAGCGGTCGCTCTCCGACGACCAGACGAGGCTCGCGTCCCAGAGCGCATAGCCCTTCTGGTCGAGGCCCGGCGCGGGCAGCTCGAACTGGTAGGTCTTGCTGCGGTAGGAAAGCGTGGTGCCGGCGTGCAGCGTGCCCGACGAGACCGGCACTTCGTAGGCGAGCGTGCCCGAGGCCGTCCACTTCGGCGTGTTCTGGAAGTTGCGGCGGTCGGCGACGTCGATGCCGCGGCTGTCGATGAAGCGCTTGTAGTCGGCGTTGATGTAGCCGAGCGCCCAGTTGAAGCTGAGCGCATCGTCAGTCGCGCCGAAGCTCTCCGCGAGCACCGCACTCCCCTCGAACTCGATGCCCTGGATGCGCGCCTTGCCGGCGTTCGTCGTCACGCCGATGAAGGTCTGCTGGCCGCCGATGACGGTGCCGACCGAGCCGGGAATCTGCACGTCCTTGTAATCGGCGTGGAACGCCGCGAGGCTGAAGCGGACGCGGCGGTCGAACAGCGACGCCTTCCAGCCGATCTCGTAGCTGTCCACCGTCTCAGGCTCGAACGAGATGAAATCGAAGATCTCGTCGTAGCTGCGCACGCCGTCGCCGTTCGTGTCCGGCGCCGCGGTGCTGACGCCGCGCGGATCGAAGCCGCCGCCCTTGAAGCCCTTCGAATAGCTCGCATAGAGGTTGTGATCGGGATTCGGCTTGAAGCTGATCGAGGCGCGCGGCGTGAACTCCTTGAAGTTCGCCGTGCCCTTGAAGTCGGACTGCAAGGCGAACAGCGTGCCGCCGCCGCCGAAGTACGGCGACCCGCCGCCGATGAAAACCTGCCGCAGGATCGTGGATGTGCGCTCGTCCCACGTGTAGCGGCCGCCGACGGACAGGCTGAGCTGTTCGCTGAAATCGTAGGTGAAATCGCCGAAGATCGCGAACGTCTCCGTATCCACGTCGCCGAAGGTGAGCGCGGTGACGGTGGCGGGCAGGCGCACGTCGAACGCCGTGCGCGCGTTCGCATCGAGGAAATAGCCGCCGATGAGGCCGCTGAACGCGCCGTTCTGGTAGAGGAACTGGATTTCCTGCGAGAGCTGCTTGTTGTTGTACGTCGCGGGCACGTCGACATCGACCGCGGGCAGCGCGTCGAAGTCGATCGGCGTGCCGCTGTCGTCCTTGCGGTAGGAAGTAATGCTGCGCAGCGTGACATAGTCGGAGGGATTCGCCTCGACGAACAGCGCGGTGCCCCACGCCTTCACCTCCTGCTTCGGATCGTCGAGCCCGCCGCGGCTGTCGTAGACGTCGCCCAGCACCGGCGTGCCGCTGGCGATGCCCGCGATCAGGCGGTGGCCGCCGCGCGGGTTGCTCTTGTCCTTGGTGTAGTCGCCCGAGAGACGGACGAAGACGCCTTCGCCGTGGACCTCGGCGGTGGCGCGGCCCGCCCAGATGTCCTTGTTGTAGTTGTCGTCGCCCGTGGTGAGGTTCTTGCCGAAGCCGCCGCGGCTGAGCCGCGCGACCGACCCGCCGAGGCGGAGCGTGCCGTCGCCCACGGGGATGCTGCCGGTGACGACGAGATCGGCCTGCTCGTCCGTGCCGAGCGCGCCGCGCAGGCGCAGCATCGGGTCGGCATCGAGCTTCTTCGTCACGTACTTGACCGCGCCGCCGATGGTGTTGCGGCCGTAGAGCGTGCCCTGCGGGCCGCGCAGCACCTCGATGCGCTCGACGTCGTAGATGTCGAGCACGGCGGCCTGCGGGCGGTTCAAATACACGTCGTCGAGATAGAGGCCGACGCCCGCCTCGAAGCCCGCGACCGGGTCCTGCTGGCCGACGCCGCGGATGAAGGCGGTGAGCGTGGTGTTGGTGCCGCGCGACACTTCGAGCGTCACGTTCGGCGCGCTTTCGCTGATCTCGGTGATGTCGAGCGCGCCCTGCCGCTCAAGCGCAGCGCCGCTGATCGCCGTGACGGCGATCGGCACGTCCTGAAGGCTTTCCTCGCGGCGGCGGGCGGTGACGACGATCGCGTCATCGAAGGTCTCGCTGACGGCGGTGTCCTGCGCGAACGCGGGAAGCGGCGCGAAAGCCGCAAGCGCGGTCGTGGCGACAAGAACGGAATGAATCGAAATGCTGCGCATTTTTCCTCCCCAACGGCGATAGGTTCCAGGCTCGACGACCTGTGTTGACTGCTCCAATACTGAAAGTTGAACCACCTTTCAAATTGATTTATGGGGTCGGGAAAGAATGAAGGGGAGGACGATGGCAACCGATGCAAATCCGCAACAGGGCGAGCGCACGCCGCGCACCGCGCGCGGGCGGCGCACGCAGCGCGCCCTGCTCGACGCGGCGGCCGTCGAATTCGGCGAGAAGGGCTTCCACGAGGGCTCGATCAGCGGGATCACGCGCCGCGCAGGCGTGGCGCTCGGCAGCTTCTACACCTACTTCGAATCGAAGGATGAGATCTTCCGGGCGCTGGTGCGCGACATGTCGGCGCGCGTGGGGCAGCGCGCGGGCGAGGCGATCGCGCGCACCACGGATACGCTTTCCGGGGAGCGCGCGGCGCTGAAGGCGTTCCTGGAGTTCGCGCGCGAGCACAAGGAGGTGTACCGGATCATCGACGAGGCCGAGTTCGCCGACCCCGAGAGCTACCGCCAGCACTACGAGGGGACGGCGCGGCGCATTTTCGACAGGCTGAAGGCGGGCGCGGCGCGCGGCGAGATCCGCGAGGACGTCGACGAAGCCCATGCGTGGGCGATCATGGGCATCAACGTCTTCCTCGGCCTGCGCTACTGCGTGCTCGACGATTCGTCAGACCCGGAAACCGTCGCCGCGCTGGCGAACGCGATGATCGCCGAGGGTATCCGGCGGCGCTAGGCGCGGCCGCCCGGCGCGCGCCTAGTCTTCGATCGCGGGGAGCGGCGTGAGCGTGATGTCCGGTGCGGGCGGCTCGGCGAGCGCCTCGCGGCCCTCGATCGCCGGGCCTTCCTGCGGCAGCGAGCCGGCGACGCTCGGCGTCCTGCCCACCGCCGGATTGGCGATGCCCGCCCGGACCGCCGCCGAGATCGTCGGCAGCGTCGCCGACGGCGGGCGATAGCCGGGCGTCGCCCAGTCGGGAACCGGGGGCGGCACCGCGGCGCTGCCGTCCGACAGCGTCTCGGCGAGCGCCGGCACCGGCACCGGCACCGGCGCGTCGACGATGTCGCCGGTATCCGGCAGCACGGCGAGCTCCGGCTCGGAGAAGCCGGGCGCAGGGCCTTGCGGCGCCGGGCGCAGTTCCCCGCTTGCGGGCCGGACGGTGTCCGGCACATGCAGGAACGCCGCGATCCGCTCCCACCCGAACGTATTGACGGCGTAGGCGAGCGCCGCCGCGATCAGCAGGCCGAGCGCGCCTGTCGCCGCGACGACGCCGCGCGCGCCGAAGCGGCGGCGCGGCTCCTCGGGCACCCACGGCTTCATCGGTTGCGGCTCTTCGGCTTCGGGCGCGGCGACGACGATGGGCTCGGGCTGCGGCGGCGACTGGCGTTCCGGGGCGCGTTGCAGCCGCTGCGGCGCGTCGAGCGCGTAGTCGGGCTCCGCCGCGGGCAGCGGCGGCCGCGCGGCGATCACGGCAAGCACGTGGCGCTGCTCGACGACGACAGCGCCATCGAACATCGCTTCCAGAAGCGCGGCCCCGGCGATCTGCTTCAGCACGCGGGGATTGCCGGACACCGCCTCCACGATCGCCTCCTGCGCGGCGGCCGTGAACAGGTCCGGCCGCCCCGCGGCGGCGGACGCATCGACGAGGAAATCCGCGGCCTCGCGCCCCGCCATCGGCGCCAGCCGGACGAAGCGCGCCTGTTCGGGCAGCCGCGACGGATCGAGCGCGCCGAGCACGACGGTCGCGCGGTGCTGCGCGGCCTTCGCGAGCACGGCCTCCAGCACGCGCGGCGCGGCAGCGTCCGCCTCGTCGATGAGGATGGCGTCGAGGTTGGCGAAATCGGCCTGCACGGCGAGCGCGGGACCGGCAAAGCCCGCCGCCGAGACGCCGCGCGCGGCAAGTTCCCGCGCCGCCGCCGCCAGAAGCTGCGACTTGCCCATCCCCGCCGCGCCCGAAAGCGTCACGCCCTCGCACGCCAGCACGGCGTCGACGATCTCCGAAAGCGCGGTTTCGAAGGCGTGGTGCAGGTAGAGCTGGCCGTGCGGCTCCTGCCGGAACAGCACATGCTTCAAACCGAAATGCCGAAGAACGTCCATGAAGATCCGTCGCGTCGTGGGGCCGGTGAAACAGAAACGCTTACAGACCTGAAAGGGCGCATGTGCCGCAGTGCGCCCCGAGCGTCAACGTCATGACGTCACGAATTCACAGGTTCGGCCCGGTGGGAGACCTGTCAGGCGCGCATCATTCGAAACGGCCGCCGCGCCCCGCGCCGCCGGCGAAGCGCGCCGCCCCTGCCCGCCCCTCGTCCGACGCCAGCGTCTCCATGCCGAGCGCGAACTCGCGGGCCATCGCGTCCGCCTCGCTTGCGCTCCACTGGGCGAGCGCGCTGGCGCGGTCGTTCCTGAGGCAGGCCTGCGGGAAAGCCGAGATCGCCTCGGCGAGCGCGACCGCCGCCTCCAGCGCCGCGCCGTCCTCGACCACGCGGTTCGCAAGGCCCCAGTCCAGCGCCTCGTCCGCGGCCACGGGCCGTCCGGTGAGGATCATGTCGAGCGCACGCGATCGCCGATGAGGCGCGGCAACCGCACCGTGCCGCCGTCGATGAGCGGCACGCCCCAGCGGCGGCAGAACACGCCGAACACCGCCGAGCGCGCGGCGACGCGCAGGTCGCACCAGGCGGCAAGCTCCAGCCCGCCCGCGACGGCATAGCCCTCGACGGCGGCGATCACCGGCTTCGAGAGCACGAGGCGGCTCGGCCCCATCGGGCCGTCGCCCGCGGCATCGACGCGGTTGCCGCGCGGCGTGCCCATCGCTTTCAGGTCGGCGCCGGCGCAGAAATTGCCGCCCGCGCCGGTCAGCACGGCAACCGCCAGCGTCTCGTCGGCATCGAACGCGCGGAAAGCGTCCACGAGCGCGGCGGCCGTGGGGCCATCAACGGCGTTCCGCGCATCGGGACGATTGATCGTCACGACGAGCACCGGGCCCCGCCGCCCGGTGAGGACGCCTATTTCGGAAGGACCTGCCGCCATGCCGTCACCGCCACCGAGGCGAACAGCCCCGCGAGCGCGTAGGGATCGTCCGCCGCGTACTGGATCGCGGCCTTGCGGTCCTCGCAGTCGATGATGAGCAGCGATCCGATCGGCTTCCCCTCCTCGTCGAGCAGCGGCCCGGCGACGAGGATGCGATCGCGCGCGCGATCCAGATGTTCGAGGTGCGCGGGCCGGGTCGCGGTGCGCAGGTCGCCGCTGGCGGGCTTGTCGATGCAGTGGATCGCGAAAAGAGCCATGAGCCCCGTCTAGAACGGATGGGCGGATGAGGAAAGAGCGGTTTCGCGCCCGCGCGGCAGCGCGGGACTTTGAGCGCGCGCTGCGCTATGCCGGGACATCGCCGATGTGCGCGAGGGTGCGGTGCCGCAGTGGCTCGAAGCAGGATTGTGGGGATTCGGCAGCGGCTGCGCGCTGCTGCTGGGCGCCGCGTTCGCCGCGCTCCGCCGCCCGTCGCAGCGGCTGATCGCGATGGTGATGGCGTTCGGATCGGGCGTCCTCATCTCCGCCGTCGCCTTCGACCTGATGGACGAGGCCTACGCGCAGGGCGGCTTCGACGCCGCCGCCGCGGGCTTTCTCGCGGGCGCGCTCGTCTACACCGCCGCCAACATCGCGATCTCCCGCCGGGGCGCGAGGCACCGCAAGCGATCGGGCTACAACCCCGACGAGAGCCAGGCGCCGGCCGCCGGGAGCGGCGGGCTCGCCATCGCGGTCGGGGCGCTGCTCGACGGCATCCCGGAATCGATCGCGATCGGCGTTAGCCTGCTCGACGGCACGGGCGTCAGCCTCGTGATGGTCGCCGCGGTGTTCCTGTCGAACGTGCCGGAGGGGCTTTCGAGCGCCGCCGGGATGCGCGCGGCGGGGCGCGGCCCGGCCTACATCTTCGGTGTGTGGGGCGGCATCGCGCTCGCCTCCGGACTCGCCGCGCTGCTCGGCAACCTGCTGCTCGCGGGCGCGGACCCAAACGTGCTCGCCGCGACGACGGCGGTTGCGGCGGGCGGCATCCTCGCCATGCTCGTCGACACGATGATCCCCGAGGCCACCGAGGAAACGCCCGAGTTCGCGGGGCTGATCGCGGTGACGGGCTTCCTGTTCGCCTTCGTGCTCTCGAAGCTCGGCGGCGGATGAGCGCGGTTGACGCAGCGCGCTTCGTCCCCTATAGGCGCGCTCTTTCAAGCCACGGCTGAAACTCAAGAGATTCGAGGACGAAGAGCATGTCGCGCGTTTGCGAACTGACCGGCAAGGGCCGCCAAGTGGGTCACAACGTGTCCCACGCCAACAACAAGACCAAGCGGGTGTTCCTGCCGAACCTCCAGAACGTGTCGCTGATTTCCGACGCGCTCGGCCGCACGGTTCGCCTCAAGGTCTCGACGCACGGCCTGCGCTCCGTGGAGCACAACGGCGGCCTCGACAACTGGCTGCTGAAGACCCGCGACGAGAAGCTGAGCCTGCGCGCGCGCCGCCTGAAGCGCGACATCAAGAAGAAGCTGACCGCCGCCGCCTGAGCGGTTTCGCTGACCGATCCGGAAGGGCCGGCGGAGACGATCCGCCGGCCCTTCTGCTATTCTGGCAACAGCTCGAACTTCAGCAGCAGCGTGCGCTGCGCGGCGTTGAAGTTGTCGTCGCTGACGAGGTAGACGAACACCCGCCCGTCCTCGCGGCGGATGTCGATCCCCTCCATGTTGTCGATGCTCGCGGGCGGGCGCAGGCGCGCGATCTCGCGGCCCTGCACGGTGGCGCCCTCCCGAATCTCGGCGAGCGGCACCTCGACCAGCGCCATCGCGACGCCGGTGAGCGGGGAGAAGGCGCGGTTGAGGACGATAAGCCGTTCGTCGTCCAGCAGCGCCGCATCCGTCGGCGAGAAATTCGCGGGCGGACGATAGCGGAACTGCAAGTTCGCGCGCGTGCCGTCCGGCCGCTTCACCGCGCCGATGGCGACGGCGGGCCGGTCGCCGCCGTCCGGGGCGTCCTCGGCGATGACGAGCGGCACGTCGCCCGGCAGCATCACCAGCGTCTCGGCGCCGCCGTTCAGCGGCCAGTCCCGCATTTCGGGAAGGCCGTAGACCTGCCGCGCGCGCCATTCCGGCTGATCGAGCGGCACGACCCAGAGGGCGTTCGTCCGCTCGAAGCCGATGAGCGCCTCCGCCCCGCCGGGGCTCAGCACGAGCGATTCCGCGTCGCGCGTCGCCTTGGTCCCGGCCGCGCCGTCCTGATCCAGAAGCGCGCCGCCGCGGACATTCGCGATGCCGACGAGGCGGCCGTCCCGCTCCAGACGATCGAAGCTGAACAGGAATCCGGTATCGCCGACCGCGTAGCAGCCGTCCGGGCAGCGAAGCGCCGACAGGCCGCCGAACCACGACGCCGCAGACCGCAGGGCGATGCCGCCCGCATAGCGCAGCCGCCCCTCGCCCTGCCGCGCGGCGTCGCGCGCATCGAAGGGAACCGCGGTGCTTTCGACGGCGACGGGCTCAATGGCGGGCGGGGCGGCGTTGCCGCAGGCGGCGATGGCGAGCGACAGCAGGATGGGGACGCGCATGGGAAAGCCGCATAGGCCGCGCGGCCCGCGAATGCAAACAGCGGCCCGCAGGCCATGAGCCCGCGAGCCGCTGCCAGCGCGTCTCTTCGCGATTACCAGTAAGGGTTCACACCGTAATGCGAATAGACGCGGTGCTGATAGGCGCGGTCGAGCGCCGTATCAGCGTGCGCCTCGTCGAACGTCGGACCGCTGCGGAGCTGGTCCTCGGTCACGTCGAGGCGGTAGCCGTCGACATCGGTGTCGTACTTCAGCGTCGACCACGGCAGGCTGTGGTACTTCTCGCCGATGCCGAGGAAGCCGCCGACCGAGACCACGGCATCGGTGACGCGGCCGCCGCGCTTTTCGATCATCAGCGACTTCACCGAACCGATCCGCCCGCCGTCGCGGTCGAAAACCGCGGTGCCGTCCACCTTCTCCGAAGAGATGAGATCGTGGGTCTCATCGGATTTTTCTGTCTGCATTGCTGATCCTCCTTCTCTCGTCCATCTGCCAACCCAACGAGGCGGCACCCGGGGAGTTCCCCCGGTATGCGACGAGCCGTCCATGCCCCGGCGCCGTTCATCGCAGCGCACGCCAAACACCAAACACCCCGTTGACGCGGCGCGCGCAGACGGCATTGTGCGCGCGAGGAGACAGGTATGCGCATCGGAGTTCCGGGGGTTACGGCAAGGCTGGCAATGATCGCGCTGGCCGGGGGACTTGTCCTTGCCGGGTGCGAGAAGAAGAAGGACGCGGACAAGCCCGCAGGGCAGGAGACCGCCGCGCCGCAGCCCGCGCAGGCGCCGCAGCCCTCGCCGGAGGCGGCGCTGCCGGAGGGCAGCCCGCCGCCGTCCGAACTCGCGCGCGACACCGCCGCCGTCGCGCGCGGCGAGGCGCTTGCGGAAGCGAACTGCACGCGCTGCCACGCCACGCAGACGGGGCAGAAGAGCACGCACGCCTCGGCGCCGTCGTTCGCGACGCTGTTCACCAACTACCCGCCCGACTACATCGCCGAGGCCTTCGCGGAGGGCGTCTTCGTCGGCCACGGCGACATGCCCGCGTTCGAGTTCTCGCCCGACCAGATCGACGACCTCGTCGCCTATCTCAAGACGCTCGGTCCCCCGGGCTGAGCGGACCCGCAGATCGCGGGCAGCCGGCGCGCATCGTCGACGCCGTCCGCGAGGCGCTTCAGCACCACCTCCAGCAGCGCCCGGCCCGCGACCCGCGCATCCTCCCCCTGCCCCGGATCGAGCAACCCGCCGACATTGATCGCATCGAGCAGCGCCTTCGCCTCGCTGACCCGCCCGGCCAGCGTGAACGCGGCGCACGACCGGCACTTACAGCACATCCGGTTCGCCGATCGGCATCTCTGGAGCAGGCTGCGTGATTCCGGAATTGCGCAGCCTGCTCCAGCGCCTTGTGGCCGCATCGTTCTTGCGGAAAACCGGTTCCCACTTTTCCGCACGGTGCTCAAAGGCGCGCGCGGCATCGCGCCGCGAATCCGCGACCGTCGTGTCCAGCATGTTTCGAACTCACCGCCCCTTTCGGGACGATGCCTCCTCAGGCAACCGCTGAAAGCGCCTCTTCGGCCGGAAGCAGCGATTCCTTCACCCCCCAGTTGCGGCGGATCAGCGCCAGTGTTTCAGGCGTGACGTTGATCCGCATCGCGGCGATCGATTCATTGCCGTCCTTGCGCGGCAGGCCGAGCAGCTCGATGTCCCAGCCCACCGACAGGATCGTGGGCACCCAGCTCGAATGCGTCACGAAGATGAGCTGCCCGATGCCCCGCATCAGCGCGAACTCGATGGCGGCGACGGTGATGTTCTTGCGGCCCGTCCACTGCGCGAGCTTGTCCTTGACGTTCGGATTGGCGCACAGGCGCGTCATCTCCCACGCGGTGTCGTCCGCCGGAACCGGGCTCTGCACCATGTCGGAGAAATGCTCCGCCATCAGCGTCGGCACCGAACAGGGCAGGAGGCGGATGGAGGCGACGTGATCGCCGGCATCATCCACGTCGATGATGTAGATGGCGTCGTCGGTGTCGTACTGGTCGATCTCCATGTCGCCGACCACGGGCACGTCCCATTTCAGCCAGTCCACGAACACGCGCTTCCTGTCGCGGTGCATCTGATCGAGGAGCGCGCGATGTTGCGACCTGTTCTTCGCCGTTACGAACCTGATCATAGCCCCCCTCACGAAACACCGCGCCGTACAGCGCACCAGCAGTATTTCCGTCTTAACTCAGAAATATCCATGGTTACTATCCCGGTAACTACCGGGGGGTATAGGGATAAGGGAAAATAAAGCGAAGAGTGACCACAAGCGCCGGGTTAAGGTCACATTGTGTTGCAAAAAGGTGACACCGATGCGGCGTACAACACAAGAAAGCGCCTCGTCGGCGACGAGACGCTTCCTAGACTCGTTCGCCCGCCCGCGAGCGGATTGAACGTTGCTATTACCTTAGAGCGGTAGGCTGGTAGGCGCTTGGGAGAAGCACCGGTATCGGGTCTTTGGTGAACACGCCCAGTTCACGGCCCCTCGGTATTTCTCCACTTCTCCCGGTCACAAAGAAGCCAGCGACCGGCACCACAACGACCGCACCGACCGTTGCAACTGTGTTCCCATTGCCTTCCTGACGGAACTTGCCCTCTACAGGCACCCTCGTACCAGCGAAGTCCACGTACCGGATTTCAATTTCCATCTTGCCGGACTTGCCGAACATGCCCTTTCCGGTAATCCACGTTACCTCACCTACGGCACGTGAGCCTTTTGGGATAACGACATAGCCATTTAGCATGACGTTATGGGTGACGGTTAAGGAAAAGGCTTGGCCTTCCTTGCTCTGCTTTGTGCTGAGTGCCTCGTTAAGGCTAAGAAATATCTCCGTATTCGCTGGCAGATAAACCTGATTGCTCGGAAGTTTCTGCTCCGGCTGGGCCACGATTATCGGCTGTATCGCTTCGGCCGAGGGCTTGTCAGCAGCCATTGCTGAAAAGGAAAGTCCAGCCGAAAGACCCATTATCACAATCAATTTCATAGAATATGATCCAATTCAACGTATAAATTCAATTATAATATGAAATGAAAATCAGAATTTTTCATTAAAATCGCAGTAGTGTATTTTTAATTATATTTATTACGAATTAATTATTTTAATGATTGAACGATTTTCAGATGTGTGTGCATCGAATTTTTCAGCGAATGCCTTTAACGCTGAATGATGTAGAAGCGTGACAGATAAGCCATGAGCTTCGCGTCGAGCCTGTGAAGTGAAACCCATTGGCGCAATTACACACGCTATGGTGCCGTGGTACAGGCGAACTGCTGAATGGACTTCCTGAACGGCTTTGTTCCCGACAGGCTGGGCGTAACGCTTGCATTGCGCTACCAGACGATGCCGCCCCTTTTCAGCAACAAAGTCTGCGCCTCCGTCTCTGGTTGCTGGTGTCATCTGCACAGACCACCCGCAATGATGTAATATGGGCGTCTATCCCCCTTGCATACGGAACATGATTTCGCTATATAGGTTTCATGAACACGAAGCCGCTCACCACCCGCCAGTTCTTCAAGCAGTTTCCTGACGACGAGACTTGCTTACAGCACCTGTTCAACGTCCGCTTCGGCGATGCGCACGAGTGCCCCAAGTGCGGCACCGTTGGCCGCTGGTATCGGATCAAGGCCGAACGCGCCTATTCCTGCGGCGGCTGCGGCGACCATCTGCACCCGACCGTTGGCACGCCGTTCGAGCAGACCCGCACGCCGCTTCAGCTTTGGTTCTATGCCATGCACCTGTTCACGACGACGCGGCACGGCGTTTCGGCCAAGGAACTCCAGCGCCAGCTTGGCGTGACGTACAAAACAGCGTGGCGGATCGGCCATGAAATCCGCAAGCACATGGCTGCTGTGGACGGCGAGGAGCCGATTGGCGGCGAGGGCACGGCGGTTGAGGTAGACGAGACACTGGTAGGCGGCGTGAAGCGCGGCAAGCACATGCGGGGCGCGGCGGGCAAAACCGTTGTTGTCGGCGCTTTGGAGCGCAACGGCGACCTGATCGCCAAGGTCGTTCCGAACCAGCGCCGCGCGACGCTACAGCCGTTCGTCACCGAGAACGTGAAGCCGGGCGGCGAACTGCACACCGACGAGCTGAACAGCTACATGGGCCTGCACACGATGGGCTACGTCCACAAGACGGTGAACCACGGCGCTGGGGAGTATGTCGGCTTTCAGGGCGCGACGGTGAACAGCATCGAAGCGTTCTGGCGGCACCTGAAATGCAGCATTCAGGGCACGCATACCGCCGTGAGCGCCAAGCATTTGGACCGCTACGTCAAAGAGTTCGAGTTCCGGTTCAACCGGCGAACCCGCCCCGCTTCGATGTTCGCTGAACTGATTTCGGAGTTTCCGCAAGGCGACGAGTAAGGTCAGTGAGCTTCGCCGCGTCGCCGGGGGCTTGGCCCTCGGCTTCGCGTTCGGCAATGAAATGATTGAGCATTTCAGGAATGATGTTTCCAGCCTCGTCGCGGGTTTGCGTGAGCTTTAACCTATTCCGCGCATCCACGGCGATTCTCCTTTTGAATCAAGCCATTGAAAAGACTCACGATTAGGGTTTCGATCCGTGTCGTGCTAGCTTGACGGCTCCGAACGATAGCACGAGTGAGGCGCGAAATGCTAGGGCGGTGGTTTAGGAGCGCCTTTTCCGATCCGACGATTTTGGCACTTGCCGTGGCTATCGCGTGTGGCACTTATCTGGCCATAAACGCCTTTCCGTTGGCCGCCTTTTCGACTCTTGGACCGATCTTTTTGTGTTCGCTCGCTGTCCTTCTATTCGGTGAGAAGCGGGGCGGCGGCAGCTAGCGGCTTTGGCGCAAGCACTTTAGTAATTTTGTATGATCGAGCGACCGGCTCCCAAACTTTTCCTACAAGCCGCTCTCGCCACTCTACACGGACCTTCATTGCTTCCCCCTCTTGGAAGTGTAAGGGTAGCCGCCCGTCCTTTATGGCCAGAAGGATGGCATTATCCTCCATCTTCGCAGAGAATGGCAGTCCCTCCCTCTTGAAGCGCCAAATCTCCGGTTTCGAGACTAGGACGGGATGGGTTAGCACCACATCCCAATCCTTCACTTGTGGCCGCTCAGTGGGCTGCTCCTCGGGCGGCGACCAGAGGCCGCTCCGGACCGAAAACTCAGTGCGAGGGATTGTCATTAGAGGGGGCGCGCGCTCGTCTCCCTCCTTGATCTGAACTTGACTGATGGTTCCCTGTTTTTCGACCTTTTTATAGAATTCCTGGACCTTCTTTTTGACTTCTGGAGAAGATTCCAGCTTCTTGGCTTCTTCCTGAAAGACCTGCTTGGCGGCGGGGCTTAGGTCGGCTGGTGGATCGGGAAACATCACATGCTCGCCAACAACAATGGCAAGTCCTGCCGGAATGCCAATCACGGTGGCGACCACCAGCTTTTTTATACGAGGAAACTCGTCAAGAAAGTCCGCGGGAGGTCCGAGAACCTTATCTTCGACAAATCGAAAAACGGTGCGAAGTTTTAGGCAGGCCTGTTCCGCACTTACAAGATCAACCTTCAACTCGCTGAGCGGGTTAATAATGGCATTCGCCGTGCGAGCCGCTTCAACCCAAGCTATCAGCGCCTCAGCAGCGATGATCGCATCGGCATTCGCGCCGGGATCGAAGTCAAACTGTAGGACTATTTCCTCTTCCCGAGGAATTGTAAGCGATGCCATCATGCTCCCCCCATAGGGAAGCTATGCCGATTTCGTTACGCGGTCAACGCCGTATGCCAAGGGGATAGACGCCGTAATATGTCTGCGCAATAGCGCTCGTACTCTAATGGCGTAAGCGCGCCGATATCGACAGCAGATAAAGCAGTATGCCTCTTCTCCTTATGAATTTCGTTTTGAATAAAGTTCTCAATATGTCTTATTAATTTCCTGCCATTTTTCGTATTTTGAAATTCATATATATTTATATTTTTCACACCAACCTGATGATAGAGAAACATCTCTATTTTTGAATACCAACGCTTATTGTCTATATTCCCAAAATAGTCCTTGCTGCGCGTTTGCAGATAATAAGAAACAAGGGCATTCTTATGCTGCGCTAGCGCGGAGGTGTCAAACGGCGTTCAAAAGGGACCCCCGATCGGCGTCGAAGAGGGACCCCCTTTTCGGATAATATGATGCTGGTTTGTTGAAGATGGCCTTGCGCTGCGTGCGGCGGAGGGCGGGCGTAGCCCGACCGGAGGCGCGCGCAGCGCAAGATAGATTTTTGAAGGCGCCGAAGGTGGCTGTCAGCTGCGGTTTTTGAAGCGCCAGCTGTCGTTGCCCGTCTCGACGATATCGCAGTGGTGGGTGACGCGGTCGAGCAGCGCCGTGGTCATCTTGGGATCGCCGAACACGGTCGGCCATTCGCCGAAGGCGAGGTTCGTGGTGATGATGACGCTGGTCCGCTCATAAAGCTTGCTGATGAGGTGGAACAGCAACTGCCCTCCCGAGCGGGCGAACGGCAGATAACCGAGCTCGTCGAGCACGATCAGGTCGAGCCGCGACAGCTGCGCCGCCAGGGTCCCGCCTTTGCCGATCCGGGTCTCCTCTTCGAGGCGTGTCACCAGATCGACGGTGTTGAAGTAGCGGGCGCGAGCGCCCCTTCGCACGACATTGGCGGTGATCGCGATGGCGAGGTGGGTCTTGCCTGTCCCCGTGCCGCCGACCAGCACGATATTGCGGCGAGGCGGGAGGAAGGAGCCATCGTGAAGGGAGCGGATCATCTCCTCATTGATCGGTGTGCCCTCGAAGCTGAACCGCTCCAGGTCCTTCACCACGGGCAGCCTCGCAGCCGTCATCCGATAGCGGATGGAGGCTGCATCCCGGTGGGTCGCCTCAGCACGGAGCAGGTCGGTCAGTATCTCCATGGTGGTGCGCTTGCGCTGGAGGCCGGTGGTGACCGCCTCGTCGAACGCCGCCGCCATGCCCTTGAGTCCGAGGCCGCGCATCGTGTCGATCATATCATGCCGCTGCATCATAGCCTCGCAGCAGATCATAGCGGGCACAGTCGGCGAGCGGAGGATGCTGCAGCATCCGGTCTTCCGAAGTGACGATGCTGTGGGGTGTCGCCGGCTCGCGGCGCCGGGAGAGGATGTTGAGGATCAGCTCGTCGCTGGCCGTTCCGTTCGCCAACGCTTCGCGCACGGCAGCCTCTACCGGCTCCAGGCCATCGGTGAGCACCGCCGAGAGGACCCGCACGAACCTGCGATCGGCCTCGTCCCCGGTGCCGAGCCTTCGCCGTAATCGGTGCAGGGCGGGCGGCAGATCCCAGTCCTGGAACGGTGCGCCGTTACGCAGCGCGCCGGGCTTGTGCGCGAGGACCGGCAGATAATGCCAGGGATCGTATATCGTGCGGTTCCGACCGAAGTGGCGCTCATGCTCCCCGACGATCGCATCGCCGCAGCGTATGACGATGCGATCGGCATAGGAGCGCACCTGAACGGTCCGGCGTGCGGCCGTCGACATGACCGAGTAGCGGTTGCGATCGAAGCTGATGAGGCAGGTGCCGGTGACGGCATGCTCGCTCTCATGGAAGCCGTCGAACGGTGCCAGGATCGGCTGCAGGGCCGGTCGCTCCATATCCAGCGCCTCGGCGACGGTAATATCCCCGCGTTCGGGATGGGCATGATGCTCGGCCCAGCGCCGGCACTCGGCCTCCAGCCACCCGTTGAGCTCGGCCAGGCTGGCGAACCGGAGTCGCGGCTGGAAGAAGCGGCCTCGGATCGTCTGGACCTGCTGCTCGACCTGGCCCTTCTCCCATCCCGCCGCCGGCGAGCAGGCGGTCGGCTCGACCATGTAATGATCGGTCATGATCAGGAAGCGGCGGTTGAACACACGCTCCTTGCCGGTGAACACGGCCGTCACCGCCGTCTTCATATTATCGTAGATACCGCGTCGCGGCACACCGCCGAAGAACGCGAACGCCCGGGCATGGGCATCGAACAGCATCTCCTGGCCCTCGCGCGGATAGGCCCGGACATAGGGTGCGCGCGAGTCGCAGAGACGCATATGCGCCACCTTCACCCGCATCGGCTTGCCGGCGATCTCCACATCCTCGTGGCTCCAGTCGAACTGGTAGGCCTCACCCGGCTGGAAGGTCATCGGGATGAACGCCGGTGCGCCTTCGCCAGCATCCTTCCGCCGCGCAGCACGCCAGCGCGCCGCATAGCGGCGCACCGCATCATAGGATCCATCGAACCCCTCGCGCACCAGCAGGTCATGGATACGCGTCATCCGTAGCCGATCGCGGCGGCCGCGACCTTCGTTCTCCTCAAGCAGCGCATCGAGACGATCCTGATAAGGACCGATCCGCGGCAGCGGCTGGACTTTGCGCTGATAGTTGAACGCCGCCTCCGGCGACCGGATCGCTTTGCGGACGACCTTCCGCGACAAACGAAGGTCACGAGCGATCGCCTTGATCGCCTTACCCGCTGCATGCTCACGCCGAATCCGAACCACTGTCTCCACGATCAACATCCCGTTCTCGCCAACTGATCAAAACCAGTCGGCCGACTAAATCCCCGGGATGAAGGGGTCCTTTTTGCACGCCGATCACCCCACGAAGGGGGTGCCTATTGCACGCTGATCCTCAGTCACGATAAGGTCACCGACGATCAGAAGGATTATCCACCCGTCAGTCCCGATGCTGACACGATGCTCGACAGCATCGGGCGTTTCCTTCGCGGCCTCGCTGATATGCTGAAAGTAATCGTCGAACGCCTTTACATCTTCGCGGACGCCCTAATGAATCGAGCTGCCACGTCCGAGAATGGTGGTGCGGCATGAGCGAGAAAATCGACAACCTGCAAATCGCGCTGCGTGCGTTCGCAACATCTGCCAATGCAGAAAGTGGCCTCAAGAAATCGAAGCGGAAAAAGTGTCCGCCGTCAGCACCAATGGCACAGATTTGAGGTTGTGAAGTAAGGAGGATTTGGGCTTCGTCGTAGTGACGAAGGAACGAAGATGAAGCCCAAATCCTCCTTGAAAAAATCGGCCAAGCCCCTGCGGAACGGGTGGTGAAGGATATCCGGCGCGCGACACGCCGGCACTTCTCAGCAGAGGACAAGATCCGGATCGTACTGGAAGGGCTGCGCGGCGAGGACAGCATCGCCGAGCTGTGCCGCAAGGAAGGCATAGCGCAGAGCCTGTACTATACCTGGTCGAAGGAGTTCATGGAAGCGGGCAAGCGGCGCTTGGCGGGCGACACCGCCCGTGCCGCGACCACCGGCGAGGTGCATGACCTGCGCCGCGAAGCCCGTGCGCTGAAGGAATGCGTCGCCGATCTGACGCTGGAGAACCGTCTGCTCAAAAAAGCATGATCGCGGATGGGGAAGGCGGCGAATGAGGTATCCCGCATCCGAGAAGCTGGAGATCCTCAGGATCGTCGAGCAATCGCACCTGCCGGCTAAACGCACGCTGGACCAGCTCGGTATCCCGCGCAGAACCTTCTACCGCTGGTACGACCGTTACCTCGAGGGCGGCCCGGAGGCACTGGAGGATCGGCCATCGGCTCCAAGCCGAGTGTGGAACCGCATCGGCGATGATATCCAGCAGCAAATCATCGACATGGCGTTGGATACAACCGATCTGTCACCCCGCGAGCTCGCGGTGCGCTTCACCGACGAGAAGCGCTACTTCGTGTCGGAAGCCACGGTCTACCGTCTGTTGAAGGCCCATGACCTGATCACCAGCCCGGCCTTCATCGTGATCAAGGCGGCCGATGCGTTCCACACGAAGACGACACGGCCGAACGAGATGTGGCAGACCGACTTCACCTACTTCAAGATCATCGGGTGGGGCTGGGTGTATCTGTCGACCGTGCTCGACGACTTCTCCCGTTACGTCATCGCTTGGAAGCTGTGCACCACCATGCGTGCCGAGGACGTCACCGACACGCTGGAGCTGGCGCTCGAAGCCTCGGGTTGTTCTTCGGCCAGGGTCGTGCAAAAACCGAAGCTGCTCAGCGATAATGGTCCCAGTTATATCGCTGAAGAGCTGGCCGAATGGATCGGCGCCAACGGCATGAGCCATGTCCGCGGTGCCCCGATGCATCCTCAGACCCAGGGCAAGATCGAACGCTGGCACCAGACCCTCAAGAACCGCATCCTGTTGGAAAATTACTTCCTGCCCGGCGATCTGGAGGCCCAGATCGAGGCCTTCATCGACCACTATAATCACCGCCGATACCATGAAAGCCTCGGCAACGTGACGCCAGCCGACGCCTACTTCGGCAGGGCACCTGCCATCATCAAACAGCGCGAAAGGATCAAACGACAGACCATCGAACATCGGCGCTTGCTGCACCGCAAGCTCGCCGCCTAATATCAGCCCCCAGACGAGGCCCGCGCTCCGCTAATTTACGCCGCGAGTTGCGCCAAATGTTCTGACGACGGACAGATCCGCATCAAGAGCTACGCCGCGTTCGGACAGGCGACCTACGCGCTTGCCGACGACCTGAACCTGACGGTCGGTGCGCGCTACACGCACGAGAGCAAGGACTACACGCTGCGGCACATCCGCGTCGCGTCGGGCGTGCCGATCATCCCGCTGACGACCGTGGGCAAGAGCTGGGATTCGTTCACGCCGATGGCGTCGATCGACTATCGTTTCTCGCCGCAGTTCATGGCGTATGCGTCGGTGTCGCGCGGCTTCAAGAGCGGCGGCTTCAACGGCCGCCCGACCGTGGACAACACGCCGCCGGTGCCCTTCAACCCCGAGGAGGTCACGGCCTACGAGCTCGGCTTCAAGTCCGACCTGCTCGGCCGGATGCTGCGCTTCAACGTCGCCGCCTACTGGAACGACTACACCGACATCCAGCTTTCGCGCGTGAAGGCCAACGAGGCCGGCGTGCTCGTGCTCGACCTCGGCAACGCGGGCGACGCCGAGGTGAAGGGCTTCGAGCTGGAGTTGCAGGCGCAGCCGACCCCCGCCCTCCAGCTTTCGGCCGGGCTCGGCTACACGGATTTCAAGTACACCAGCCTCGCGCCCGGGGTGAGCGACATCACGCTCGACACGCATCAGCCCTTCGTCCCGAAATGGACCGGCAACGCGAGCATCGTCTACACGGTGCCGGTGGGCACGAACAGCAATCTCTCCTTCCGCGGCGACCTGACGTACAAGAGCCGCACCTATCTCGATCCCACCAACGTGGCGACGCTCGTGCAGGACGGCTTCGCGCTGATCAACACGCGGATCACCTATGCGAACGACGACCTCGGCCTCGAGATCGCGGGCTTCGTCACCAACCTGACGAACAAGGCCTATCTCGGCGGCGGCGTCTCCGCGGAAACCAGCTTCGGCCACACCGAAGGCTATTACGGGCGCCCGCGCGAGTGGGGGCTTTCGGTGAAGAAGCGCTTCTAGGGAGGGGGCGCACGATGACCGGACTCGATCCCGATGTGGCGGCGCTTCTGGACACCATGCGGGCTTCGGGCGCGCCGCCGCTCTGGACCCTGCCCGTCGCCGAGGCGCGCCGGCAGCTTTCCGCCGCGACCGCCCAGATGGCACCGGAAGCGCCGGAGGTCGGCAGCCGGGACCTGAGGATCCCGGGAGACGGGACGGATGTCGCCGTTCGCGTGTACCGCGGCGCGGACGCGAAGGGCCCGATGCTGCTGCTGATCCACGGCGGCGGCTGGGCGCTCGGCGGGGTCGAAACGCACGACGCGATCGCACGGGCGGTCTCGGCGGGCGCGGATGCGACGGTGGTGTCGGTCGAATACCGGCTCGCGCCCGAGCATCCCTTCCCGGCCGGCTTCAACGACTGCGTCGCCGCGCTGTCGTGGTGCGATGCGCAGCGCCGCCCGGGCCAGCCGCTCGTCGTCATGGGCGACAGCGCCGGGGCCAATCTGACCGCGGCGCTGACGCTGCACGCGCGGGACAACGGGGGCCCGCGCATCGACGCACAGGTCCTCGTCTACCCCTGCGTCGATCTCACGGACACGCCGCCCTACGCCTCCCGCGCGGCCTATGGCGGCGGCGACTATTTCCTCGGCCAGCAGGACATCGGCTGGCTGCGCGGCATGTACCTGACGGACGCCGCCGAAACGGAAAATACGTTCGCCTCGCCGATGCTCGCGGAGAGCCTCGCGGGGCTGCCGCAAGCGCTCGTCGTGACGGCGGGCTACGATCCGCTGTGCGACGAAGGCCTCGCCTATCACCGCAGGCTGCAAGAGGCGGGCGTCGCCTCGATCAGCCACCACTACGCGGGCACCATCCACGGCTTCCTGTCCTTCGCCGGCGCGCTCTCGTCCGGGCGCGACGCGCTGGCGCGGATCATCGCCTGGCTGCCGACTATTCGAAGTCGTTGAGCCGGCTCAGCAGCTGGGTGCGGCGGTTGACGCCGGCCTTGGCATAGATCGAGCGCAGGTGGTTCTCCACCGTGCGGACGCTGATGAACAGCCGCCCGGCGATCTCCGTGTTGGAAAGCCCGGCGGCGAGCGCCCGCGTGATGTCCACCTCGCGCGGGCTGAGCTGGTATTCGCGGCAGCGGGTCTCGAAGACCGCCTCGTCGTTGCGCCGGTTGGTGTGCACGACGAAGACGAGGCGCCCCTCGTGATCGGAGCGCGCCCGCACCGACGCGACGATGCCGCTCGATCTCGAAATATCGACCGAAACGGCGTCGGCCGTGTCGCTGGTCCGCAGCGCCCTCTGGCAGGCGCGGGACAGCGCCTCCAGCCGCACGCGCCCGCCGACGTCCTGAAGCGCGAGGTGCGCGAGCCCGGTCCGGTTGCCGTAGAGCACCCTCATGTGATCGTCGAGGAACACCAGCCCGTGCGCGGGATACGCCGCGCCATACTCGGCGATGGCGCGCTCGCTCATGGCGAAGTCGTCCTGCAGGCACAGCGTCCGCGCCGAGCAGCCGAGCGCTGACGCCAGCCGCTTCAGGCGGTGTTTCTCGGTATCGCTGAACGGGCGGTCGGACCGCGGGCGATGGAAGCCGAAGATCAGCATGTCGCCGTCGCGGCTCTGCGGCCGCTGCGTCATCACCATCACGTGGTGGATGCAGTTCGGCCGGAAGAAATCGTTGTAGAACGGGCTGTTGGTGAGCTCCGAATAGTCGGAGACCTCCGAGGTGCAGAAGACATAGGGCATGGTGCCGAAGTTTCGGCTGGCCGCGTTGATCGCGGGGTCCCCGCGGAAATGATGCGTGAGATAACCCTGATGCGCGCGTTCGGGCACGTTGTGGGCGGCGGTCCGCCCAAAGCGGATTTCGCCCGTGGGATTGACCCAGAACTGTATGAAGCAGCTTGTCGCGGCGCCGAGATAATCCGCGGCGGGCGCAAGGACATCGCGTTCGAGCGCGGAGAAATCCGCGCATGACAGGACGCTTTCCTGAATGGAAAGGAGCGTTTCGGTCTCACCGGCCAGACGCGCCATCAGTAACCCTCCCCCTCGATGTCCGTCACCTGTTTGCCGGCGACTGGACGCAGTTCTCCCTTCATGAGCCCGGCGCCACCATGACACAACCGGCGCTTGACCGCCAGACTTCCCGGGCTTGGGCAGCGCGCCGGTCAGCTCAGGATGTCCGCGAAGCTGAGCTGGCCGTTCCAGAGCACGCGCGCGAGCAGCTGCTGCCGGGTCGCGACGCCGTAGCGGCGCTTGGCGATCTCGATATGCTCGTTGCAGGTCTTGGGGCTGATCCCGAGCAGCCGCGCCATCATCGCGTCGCTCTTGCCGCGCGCGTACAGCACGATGCAATCGAGCTGGCGCGGCGTCAGCGCCGCAGCCGGCGGCAGCGCGATCGGCGCGTGCGCGCTGATGCGGCGGGCGGCCTCGAACGCGAACCAGCCGACCGACTGCGCGGCCGCCGCGCCGTAGTGATCGTTCCGGCATTCGCGGCGCGTCGCGAACGAGCAGAGCCCGACCGTCGTGCCGCCCTTGGGCATCGGCACGGTGAACCCGTCGAGCAATCCTTCGTCCCGCGCAAGGCGCATCACGCCCCTCTGCCGCTCGCTGAGCACGACCATCTCGGGAATGTGTTTCCAAGGGAAGCCCGCCACCGCAATCTCGCACGCCGCGAAGACCGGGTCGTCGACCCAGTAGGCGCGGTCGCGCACCATCTCCACCCACGGGGCGGGATAGGTGGTGAGTTGCACGGTCTCGGCGGGCACGCCGTTCTGCCGCGGCGAATGCAGCAGTGCGAAACAGTCGAAACCGAGCTCCTCGGTGATGGCCTGCGTAAGATCGGTCAGGGCGGGCAGGTCGTCGGCTTTCTTGGCCTTGTTCACGAACGCCTGCACTTTTTTGAACAACATCACTCGTCCCCTTGCGGCGACGACCCCTTGCACTTCCCATGACCCTTAATTCGGATAAAACGCTATCCGGCATCGGCACTTAGACTCAAATGTTGAGGCGAGTGTTAACGCCGCGCCGCAAAGAACTCGCGCAGCAGCGCCGCCGCCGGAGACGCGGAAATATCCGGATACACCTCCGGCCGGTGATGGCAGGAGGGGCTTGCGAAGATGCGCGGGCCATGCTCGACGCCGCCGCTCTTGGGATCGGACGCACCGTAATAGAGCCGCCGGATGCGCGCCGCGCTGATCGCCGCCGCGCACATCGGGCACGGCTCCAGCGTGACGTAGAGATCGCACGCGGCGAGCCGTTCGCTGCCGAGGCGCGCGGCGGCCGCGCGGATCGCCAGCATCTCGGCGTGCGCGGTGGGGTCCGAAAGCGCGCGCGTCCGGTTGCCCTCGGCCGCGAGCACGGTCCCGTCGGCATCGACGATCACCGCGCCCACCGGCACCTCGCCGCGCGCCGCCGCCGCCCGCGCCGCGCCGAGCGCCACGGTCATCGGGCCGCTGTGCCCGGGATTCGGTTCGTGCTTGATGCCCATGCCGATGCTGCATAGACCATTGCAGTGCAGCGGTCATCGGGCCGCTCGGCTCCCTTTCGGGGGGGAGCGTCAGGGGGAAACATGCTCTCGTCCTTCGGCGACGTGGCAGGCGGCAGTGCGATTCCGGCGGATGTCTGCGTGGTCGGCGCGGGCGCCGCGGGGCAGACGGTGGCGAAGGCGCTCGCCGACAAGGGCCGCGATGTCCTGCTGCTCGAATCGGGGGGCCTCGATTTCGACGAGGCCGTGCAGCAGCTCAACCGCGCCGCGAACACCGGCCTGCCCTATTACGACCTCTACCGCGCGCGGCTACGCTTCTTCGGCGGCACCACCGCGATCTGGGGCGGCCGCACCTGCCGGCTCGACCCCATCGACTTCGAGACGCGTCCGTGGGTCGAACATTCCGGCTGGCCGTTCGGGCCGGAAGCGCTCGCGCCGTTCTACGACATGGCGGAAGCGCGGCTCGGGCTCATCAGCGAATACCGCACGGCGCACGTGCTCGACCGGATGCGCGGCATCCCCAAGCTCGACCGCAGCGAGATCGACGCCTCCTACTGGCAGTTCGACCATCACATCGACCGCTTCACGGCGGCGTACCGCGACGACGTGCTGAAGCATCCGCGCATCACCGTGATGACCGGAGCCACCGTCACCGAGATCGTCCTGCACGGCGACGGCAAGACCGTCGACCGGCTCGACATCGCCGACCTTTCCGGCAAGCGCGGGCAGGTGAAGGCGAGGCAGTACGTGATCGCCTGCGGCGGCATCGAGAACGCGCGCCTGCTGCTCGCCTCGCGCTCGGTGCGCCCGGCGGGCGTCGGCAACGACACCGACTGGGTGGGCCGCAGCTTCATGGAGCACGTCCACTGCCGGGGCGGCGAGATCGTCGCGGAGAAGCCAATCGCCGCGCTCGCCTTCGGCAAGTCGTTCCGCTTCCACGGCAGCCGCTTCGCCGCCGCGCTGCGGCCGGGCGAGGCCGTGCAGCGCGGCGAAGGCGTGCTCAACGCCAGCTTCACGATCAACGTGCGGAAACCGCCGGGACGGCCGATGGGCGCGTTCATGCAGGGCTTCAACTTCATGCGCCATTCGATGGCGGTGCCGAACAAGTTCTGGCGCAAGAGCTGGTACGCGCTGAAGCACACCGGCACGCGCTTCCAGGAATGGATCGACCCGTATCGCCCGTGGCTGCTGACCAAGACCAGCGATAGGCGCATCTATGCCGTCGTGCGCAGCGAGCAGGCGCCGAACCGCGACAGCCGCGTGATGCTGAACAGGACCGAGACCGACGCGCTCGGTATGCCGCGCGCGGAGTTGCACTGGGCGCTGAAGGAGATCGACAAGCGCAGCGTCAAGGCGACGATGCAGGCGCTTGACCGCGAGTTCCGGCGGCTCGGCATCGGGCGCGTGGAGCCGATGGCGTGGCTCGACGATCCGGCGAACCCGTGGGCCTTCGACCCGCTGATCTCGAAGAACCCGATCGGCGGCTATCACCACATGGGCACGACGCGCATGGCGCCGCCCGCCGAGGGCGTTTGCGACGGCGACGCGCGCGTCCACGGCATCGACAATCTCTACATGGCGGGAAGCTCGCTGTTCCCGACGGGCGGGTGGGCGAACCCGACGCTCACCATCCTCGCGCTGTCGTTCAAGCTCGCGGATCACCTTTCCGCGCAGCGCTGAATCGGGGGGGCTGAAAGATTGAGCGCCCCGGCGGAGGGGGATTCCGGCCGGGGCGCTCGACGGCAGCAGCCGGCTTACTGCCTGGCGCTACCGTCGTCTCCGGCCGGCTTGATATCCACCGTCGGAACGTCGATCTCGACATTGTCCGTCTTCACGTCGACCTCGGGGACCGGCACCGATGCCTTTTCCGTACCGATGTCTATCTCGCCGGTTTCGACCTGAAGTTCGGGTATCTCGCCGCCCGTGACGCTGACTTCCGGCGTCTTCAGGGTGCCGCTCGCATCCACGTTGAACAGACCGAGCGCGTAACCCACGACGGCCAGCAGGACGATCACGGCGACAACGACCACAATGGTGCGACTGCCTTTATCCACGGCATGTCTCCCTGTTGTTCCCAATGCGCCGCCAACGCGCGGGTCGCGCGTTTGGTTTCATGTGTTGTTTCAGGCCTGATATGATTTTCGCAGCAGCTTCTCTTGCAACCGCGCGCCGCTTCGTCCAATGCGCGTGCCGTCTGGACCCATGAGCAGGAAGCCCGAGAAACGATGACTGAGGCCCCCACCGCGAAGCCCTGGATCAGCGCCATCGAAGCTTATGTACCGGGCCGCGCCAAGGCCGCGCCGGGCGTCACCCTCGTGAAGCTCTCCTCGAACGAGAACCCGCTGGGCGCGAGCCCGAAGGCGATCGAGGCGATGCGCGCCGCGGTCGGCAAGGCGAACCGCTACCCGGACGGCAGCAGCCACGACCTGCGCGCGGCGATCGCCGCGCGGCACGGCATCGAGGCGGAGCGCATCGTCTGCGGCACCGGCTCCGACGAGATATTGCAGTGCATCGCGCTCGCCTACGCGGGGCCGGGCGACGAGGTGCTGTACGTGCGCCACGGCTTCATGGTCTACCCGATCGCCGCCGAGCGCGCGGGCGCGACGCCCGTGGCGGCGCCCGACACCGACTACACCGCCGATGTCGACGCGCTGCTCGCCGCCGTCACCGAGCGGACGAAGATCGTCTACCTCGCCAACCCCAACAACCCCACCGGCACGCTGATCGCGCAGAGCGAGGTGGAGCGGCTGCACGCCGGGCTGCCGCCGCACGTGCTGCTGGTGATCGACTCGGCCTACGCCGAATATGTCGAGGAACCCGGCTACGACGACGGCATCGCGCTCGCCCGCGTGCACCCCAACGTCGTGATGACGCGGACCTTCTCGAAGATCTACGGCCTCGCGGCGGAGCGGGTCGGCTGGGCCTACGGCGCGCCGGACGTCATCGACATGGTGAACCGCATCCGCGGGCCGTTCAACGTGACGAGCGCCGGGCTTGCAGGCGCGGTGGAGGCCCTCGCCGATCAGGACTGGGTGGCGAGGTGCCGCGCCGACAACGCCCGCAACCGCGCGGCGCTGGTCGAGGCCGTCGAGGCGCTCGGCAACAAGGGGCTGCGCGCGGTGCCTTCGGCGGCGAACTTCGTGCTGGTGACGTTCCCCGAGGCCGGCCCGCACACGGCGGAAGCGGCGAACGCGTACCTCACCGAGCGCGGCTTCCTGACGCGCTGGCTGCCGAACCAGGGCCTCGGCCACGCGCTTCGCATCTCCATCGGTACGGACGAAGAGACGCAGGCCGTGATCGCGGCGCTGCGCGCCTTCCTCGCCTGATGCTGCCCTTCTCCCGCGTCGCCGTCATCGGGCTCGGGCTGATCGGCTCGTCGCTCGCGCGCGCGGTGCGGCTGCACATGCCGACGGTGCGCCTCGTCGGCTATGACGGCAGCGCCGCGGTCCGCGAGCGCGCCCACGACCTCGACCTCGTCGACGATGTCGCCGACACGCCCGGCACCGCCGTGATCGACGCCGATCTCGTCGTGCTGTGCGTGCCCGTGGGGCAGATGGGCGCGGTGATCGAGGAGATGCGCGAGGACCTCGCCGACGACGCGGTCGTCAGCGACGTCGGATCGGTGAAGGGAAGCGTCGCGGCGCTTGCCGGGCTGGTGCCGGCGCGCGCGCACTTCATCCCGGCGCACCCCGTGGCGGGCACCGAGAAATCCGGGCCGGACGCAGGCTTCGCCGAGCTGTTCCACGGCCGCTGGTGCATCCTGACGCCGCCCCCCGGCACCGATGCGACGGCAACGGAACGGCTCGCCGAATTCTGGCGGCGCCTCGGCAGCAAGGTGGAGACGATGGACCCGCAGCACCACGACCTGGTGCTGGCGGTGACGAGCCACCTGCCCCACCTCATCGCCTATTCGATCGTCGGCACCGCCTCCGACCTCGAGGGCGTGACGCGCTCCGAGGTGATCAAGTACTCGGCGGGCGGCTTCCGCGACTTCACGCGCATCGCGGCGTCCGATCCGCAGATGTGGCGCGACGTGTTCCTCGCCAACAAGGACGCCGTGCTCGAAGTCCTCCAGCGCTTCACCGAGGACCTGACCGCGCTTCAGCGCGCGATCCGCTGGGGCGACGGCGACACGCTGTTCACCCTGTTCACGCGCACGCGCGACATCCGCCGCACGATCATCGACGCAGGACAGGACACGGCGGCTCCTGACTTCGGACGGGACCACCGCTAGCGCCCTCGGGATCGCCGACCGCGAAGCCCGCCGCGCTGTCGCCGGTGAGCGTCATCGTGCGGGGGCGGCGGGCGCGGTATTCCGTCGCCGGGACCGCGCCTTCGAGAAGCGCCTTCACCGTGAACGGACATTCGCTCCTGATCGTGCCGGAAACGGCGACGCGGCCGTCCGGCAGCGGCGCGAGCGTGGCGTCGAGGTCCGCGAGCGGCTTGCCCTGTGCGAGCAGCTGCGCGCCCTTCACCTCGATGGTGCCGCCATCGCGCCAGCCGTCGAGCGAGCCGATACGCGCGCGCGCCGTCACGAACAGCGGAATGTCGATGCCGAGGCGCGCGCCGGCCCGGTCCAGCGTCCCCGCGATGCGCGCCTCGGCCTGAACCGGCAGCGTCGGGGAGCGGCCCTGCGGTTCGCCGCCGGGCGTCTCGCGCAGGTGCAGCTCGAAGTCCGTCGCATCGAAGGGGCCGCCCGCGAGCGGCAGCCAGACCTTCGCGGTTTCGAAGTGCATCGACAGGCGTTCGAGCGTGTCGCCCGGCCGGCGCATACTCGCCAGCATCGCGGGAGCCTCGACATCGAGGCGCATACCCGTGAGCCGCGTGAGCGCGATCTGGAGGCGGGGCGCCTCGGCCTGAATCACCACGTGCCCGGTGCGCCACGGCTGGCGGTTGACGACCATGCCCGCCGCGTGCGCGGCGACGGAAAGCTCGCGCGTCTGGCGGCGTACCGCGACGTTCGCAGCGCGCGCCTCGATCCGGTACGGAAAACCGGCTGTCTCCACGGGCACTCCGATCCGTGCGGCCACGATCTCGCCGAAGGCTTTCGCCTCGCCCTGCCAGTAGAGCCAGTAGGCGACGAGGCCGAGCAGCAGCGGCAGCACCGGCACCCAGAACGGCAGGCGGCTCATCACGGCTCCTCGTTGATGGCGGCGTGGAGCCGCGCCTCGAACGTCTTGCGGTCGAGCCCAGCCGGAATCACCTCGCCGAAGCGCATCGTGATCGTGCCGGGCCGCTTCCAGAAACTGCGGCGCGGCCAAAGCGTTCCGGAATCGAGCGCGACCGGCACCACGGGCAGCTTCATCAGCCTGTAGAGCCCGGATACGCCCGGCTTCAGCGGCGGCGCCTCGCCCACGGGCGTGCGCGTGCCCTCCGGGAAAATCACGATCTCGCGGCCCTCCGCCACGGCCTGCTCGGCGACGCGCAGCATCGTGCGCATCGCCGCCGAGGACGCATCCCGGTCGACGGGGATCGAGCCGTGACGGCGCGCGATCCAGCCCCACACGGGAATCCGCATCAGTTCCGCCTTCATCACCACGGCAGGCCAGCGGAACAGGCGCGGCACGGCCATCGTCTCATAGGCCGCCTGATGCTTCATCGCGACGATCACCGGGCCCTTGGGCACCGCGCCGACGACCTCGAGGCGCACGCCCGCGATGCGCGAGGACGCCCACAGGAAGAATGCCGACCAGCGCCGCGCGCCGTCGTGCGCGGCGCGGCGCGAGACCAGCGCCTCGAACGCCGCGGCGACCACGAGAAGCGCGCCGACGACATAGAAGACGAAGGCGAAGGCAAGCGAACGCAACACGACCATCAGGCCTCACCCATCAGCAGCAGCAGGCGCCGGAACAGGAACTTGCTGTATTCGAGCGCGAGCACCCGCGCCGACATGCGCGCGGGGACGGCGTCGGGCACGAGCGTCACGCCCGCGCCGACCCGCGCGCGCGCCTCCGCCGTGGCGCGCGCGACATGGAACTGCGAGGTGACGAGGCGCACGGACGTGTATTCGTACTGCCGCACCCACGCGGCGATCTCCTCGCCGTTGCCGC